>NZ_ANMO01000027.1 GCF_000338295.1 Rhodopirellula europaea 6C | reverse complement strand
TTCTCTGTCGACGTAGGCTAGGTTCCACCTGGCTGGGTGACTGGCCGGAGTTCCGCGAACTCGCGGATGAATGACTAATTGCCTCGCTTTGTTCCAAAGCATCGGCTTGGTTGCCAGGTGTGACCTGGCCTACGCGAATGCACGTGGCTGGATTTGCCAGAATTCAGATGTTCCGGTTGGGGCGTCTGGGCCTGTTGCGTGGTGGTTCTTTGTCGACGTAGGCCAGGTTCCACCTGGCGAGGTGACCGGACGGAGCCACGCGGACTCGCGGATGAATGACTAATCGCTTCGCTTTGTTCCAAAGCATCGGGTTGGTTGCCAGGTGTGACCTGGCCTACGCGAATGCATGTGGCTGGTTTCGCCAGAATTCCGATGTTCCAGTTGCGTCGCATCCGAATTCTTGGCGAATCCGGCTACGGCAAGATTGCTTCTCCTTCGAACCAGCGGTCATCTCGTTCACAAAGCACCGAGATGATCGCCGGTTCGAAGCAGACGTTTCTATTCGCCTTTGCTTTGCGCTTCAGCAATGGCTTCGTCTTGCGCTTCAATTGCGGCCCAGTCGATGTCATCGGGGGCCGTCAACTTCTGTGCTTCACCGCTCTCGGGTGAGCATGCGGGCAAACTCAACATGCCCAAAGCGAAACACAACATTGCGATCGTTCGTGTGAACTTCATCATTCGAATCCTTCAATCGTTTCTTTCGAGGAAATGGATCCCAAAGCTCCCCACAATCCGTAGGGGCTCTTTTGTCCAACGGTGCCATAGTTCTTTGAGATGCTCTGCGCCTGTTGGTTGCCCGCTTCGATGGAATCGGTGACGAACTTGACCGCACCGTCCGCCAACAAGACATGCACGCCGCCTTGATGGTGACTGGCGGAACTGAAGACGCCTGATTGCCACGATGTTCCCCATTGCATCGCACAGGTTGGGGAATTGGGTGGCAGGACGGTGTTCATGCCCGTGATCATCAAGTGGTAATTCCACCAACGTCCGCCGCGAGAAGTGCCGCCGCTGTTCCACAGCGTGACGCTGCTCTCGATGAATTGAGGGCGTTGTGGATCAACCACTGCGGTGCAGATGGTCAAGTCGGATCCCATCGAGTCATCGTTCGGAAAGTACGTGCGATTGACGACGGATCCACCCACGCTGCGGTCGCCAAGATCGGTCATGATTTCAGCCATCGCGATGGTGTTCGATAGTCCATCAAGTACATCACGGAACTTGCGTGGAGTGTCTCGCATGAACATCCCGCGAAACACTCCCCGGTCAGCGTACTGGTTCGACGGTGGATAGCCGATCCGCAGGGTGGCGTCGCCATGGCAGAACGCGTAGTTCGACATTCCGGTCCCCAGTGGTGACATGCCTGGATCCGATGGGCATCGAAACGCCGGGGTTTGCATTTGGTACGGATCGTACTCGTTCAAGTCGACCCAAGGACGTGGACCGAAAGGCGGCCACAAACCAGCGGAAGTGGCATCCGTTGCAGTTTCGCCGGGTTCGGGCATCAACGGATTGGACATCATTTCCCACAAACCCTGCTGCTCCAGGAACGGCAGCAGACCAATGTTGGCACTGAGCTGTTTCAGAGCTGCTTGCTGAGGGCCGGTGCCGTTGGGTGGCAACCGATTGAAAGCTGCGTGGTAGTTGTGCAGAGACAACCCGATCTGTTTGAAATTGTTGCTGCAAGACATCCGCCGAGCAGCTTCTCGAGCCGATTGAACGGCGGGCAGCAACAGCCCAACCAAAACACCGATGATCGCAATGACAACCAACAGCTCGACGAGCGTAAACGCATGACGCTTCATGTCTGTTTTC
Organism: Rhodopirellula europaea 6C; assembly: GCF_000338295.1. Lineage (GTDB taxonomy): Bacteria > Planctomycetota > Planctomycetia > Pirellulales > Pirellulaceae > Rhodopirellula > Rhodopirellula europaea. The sequence continues at coordinate 14,509 of NZ_ANMO01000027.1, read as the reverse complement.
ACAATACGCTTCCTTTCAATAAACGAACAATGACCGTGCCACCTGGAACGCGGCACCAGATACACGACGAAACTCGTGCTTTTGCTCAGATAGAGGGGGGGAATCTTCGTTTTGGACACAATTTTCGCATAAAAGACCGAATAGGTTGTTTTAGTTGTCCAAAAGGAGCCGGCTTGGACTCTGTGGTTGCATGAATCCGACGAACAACGTCGCTGATTCGATCCATTGATTTCCATCTTGCGACACCAGAGAAACGATGAAAAACAACCAAATTGGACGGCGTGGCTTCTTGCGAGTGGTCGGAGGAGCGGGCGTGCTTTCCGCCACGGCTCCCGGCTACATCATGGGAAGTGAACGTTTGTCTTCGGAGGCGAGTTCAGCGGCCGAAGGCGTCTTGGTCGAGGCCAGCCAATTCGACGATTTGGGTGGCTGGAAACTGGATACTCAGCACTACCAGCAAATGGGCGGCTGTTATCTGCTGGCCCATGGCATGGGAAAGCCGGTTGCCAACGCGAGCACTCATGTGGCTCTTCCTGCCGCTGGAACTTGGCACGTTTGGGTGAGAACTCGAGATTGGTGCCAGGGCGAATGGAAATCTCCGGGGCGGTTCAATGTATCGGTCAACGATAAAAAGCTGACGCCGGAGTTTGGGACGGAAGACACGAAATGGCATTGGCAAAAAGGTGGTGCCATCCAGATCGATGACCCGGCCAAAGTGAAGATCAAGCTCGCTGACCTCACCGGTTTTGATGGTCGCTGTGATGCGGTCTATTTCTCCAAGTCGTCCTCGCCAACGCTGCCCAACGACGCCGCGGAAGTGGTGGCTTGGAAAGATCAACTCACCGGTCGTGCCGAATTGGAAGTCAATGAACTCGAGTTCGACTTGGTCGTTGTCGGCGGCGGCATTTCAGGTTGTGGTGCGGCCCTCGCGGCTCGTTCGCAAGGATTGAAAGTGGCGTTGATCCAGGACCGGCCGATCTTTGGTGGCAATGCGTCCGAGGAAGTTCGTGTCCATACGTTGGGAATCCACGGTCGTGCCGCTGGGATCCTGAAAAAGATCGATACGGAACACTATCCCAATGGCAGCGCACTGGCTCGCAAGGACCAAAAGAAGCGAGAAGCCGCCATGGCCGCATCGGGCGTCGAACTTTTCGCGGGACACATCGCGTGTGGACTGTCAAAGAACGATGGCCGCATTGAAAGCGTGGAAGCCAGAGAGGCGTCCTCCGGTCGTTTACAACGTTTTTATGCTCCCGTCTTTGTCGATGCGACCGGTGACGGTTGGCTGGGATATTGGGCAGGAGCCGAATACCGAATTGGCCGCGAATCGCACACGGAGTTCGGTGAAGCATGGGACAAACACGGCGATCTTTGGAGTCCTGAGATTCCCGATAAACGTGTGATGGGAACATCGGTGCTGTGGAATGCCGAGAAAACAAACCAACGCAGCACTTTTCCCGATGTGCCTTGGGCCATGCCGGTGGCAAAGGATCACGAAGCGACTGCAGGGGAATGGTACTGGGAATACTCCAACAACGATTTAGACCAAATCGACGATTCGGAAACCATCCGTGACCACATGTTGCGTGCGATCTACGGATCGTTTGCAAATGCCAAACGCCATCCCAAGAACGCACCCTGGACCTTGGAATGGGTTTCGTTCGTTGGTGGCAAACGCGAATCACGGCGTTTGATGGGCGATCATATCTACACGATGAAAGATGCCGCTGAACGACGCGAATTTGAGGATGCGGTGGTGGTGGAAACGCGCGAGATTGACTCACACTACCAACAAGTCTTGCAGGGCAATCCGGTCGACTTCTTGTCCAAGGCGTTGTTCTACAAAACCGGTGGTGAATACTTCGTTCCGTTCCGAAGTCTGTATTCGAAGGACATCGACAATCTGATGATGGCCGGACGCTGTTTCAGTTGTTCCCACATTGGATTGGCTGGACCTCGCGTCATGAACACTTGCGGGCAAATGGGAGTTGCGACCGGGTACGCCGCTTCGTTGTGCAAGGCCTACCAAACAACGCCTCGAGAAGTCGGGCAGAAACATGTCCGAGAACTCCGCAGTCTGATCGGCTTTGAGGATCGCTCGTCCTGATGAGACACTGGGTCAATCTTGCCTTGCTCTTTTCTTTCGGCACCCTGATGGTCACCGGGGTGCTGGCGTTCACGCTGCCGTTTTCGCAGACCAACACGCGATTGCATGTGGTCTCCGGGGTCGTGTGTGTCGCCTTGGTGGCAAAGCACGTGTTGAGCCGACTCACCTACTTTCGATCCATTGCATCGAGGCAGTCAAAAGCGATGGGGCTGATGCGCAAGGCTAGCGTGCTTGGATTTTGGGCGGTGGTTCTGGTGGCCTCGGTTGCCGCGGTCCCGCCTACCAATTGGTTGATGGATCAAAGCTATGAGACTCGCCAGCGAAGCCAGATTGTGCGGGGGTCTTCGCTGGTGGGCTTTGGCGAATTGTCGCCGCATCAGCGGATTGTCGTGAGAAAACCCAAACGAGAATCGGACGCGATGCTTTCGATTCATCTTGGTTATTCAACGTCGCTGGATCGCCTGCCAGCGACGGCGGTTTGGGTGGAATCCACAACCGGCACCATGATTGAGACGTTGTACTTGGACGAAGGGCTTGCCTACAGCGAAGTCGTTCCACGCAGCACTTCTTCCAGCGATGGATCCGTGCTTCGCCGAAGCGATGTGCTTCCGATTTGGCGGCACGCCTACACAATGGTCTCCGGGGTCGATCCCAATGGGGAAGTCGATGGATTGACGGGGGCCACCAAGAATCACAGTTTCGAATTGGATCAATCTCTTCAGCCGGGGAAAGGCAATCGGTTTGTCGTTTGTGTGGAATTCAATCTGCCGGGCGATTCAAACGATGAGTGGCAAGAACGCGAGTGGGGGCAACCATCGTTGCTGTACACGGCGCTGATTGACGTCGATCGCGAGAGTCCTCATGCGATCTTGGAATTGACCGGGCACGGCGGGGCATCCGAAGGCGACGGCAATATTCGCTATGACTTGGAAAGCATCACCACCGCTCGCAAGATTGCAGACCTGTTTCTAGCGAAACTGGATCTGCCACACTCAATGGCAACCGAAACAAAGGAATGAGCTTCCAAGCAAACGACGCTGTGAAGGAATCAACGCAACAACTGATGAGTAACAACGACCAGGCAACGACCGAATTCATTCAGCTACTGACCGAGTCTCAACGCTCGCTGTTTTACTACATCCATTCGCTCATCCCCAATCGAACGGACGCGGATGAAGTGCTGCAGGAAACCAACCTCGTACTTTGGCGAGAGTTCGAACGATTCGAACCAGGGACTAATTTTCGGGCGTGGGCGTGCACGGTGGCGCTCAATCAAGTCCGAGCTTTCACGTCGAAGCGGCGGGCCAAACGACCCCACTTCGATACCGAGACCGTGATGTTGATTTCCGAGCGGCAAGAGAAACGGTCGGCCTATTTGCAGCGTCGGTTGGATGCGTTGGAAGGTTGTGTTCAGAAGCTACCCGAACGCAAACGAGTGTTTGTGGAACAACGTTACCGGCAGGGTGTGCCAGTGGAAAATATCGCAGAGGAGATGGGCTCCAGCGTGGATGCCGTTTACAAAATGTTAAGCCGTATACGTGAGGCACTTCACGCATGTGTTGACCGCACTCTTTCCCTTGAAGGAATTCGCTCCAATGACCCAGCGTGAACGATTTGATCAGTTGCGAGACGCGTTTTTGGATGGTGTGGCGACTCAAGCGGAAACGGAGGAGCTGCAAACAATGCTGCACGCCTCGGATGATTTGCTCGATGACTACATCGAACACGCCAACCAAGACGCAGCGTTGATTTGGAATGGCATTCCGGAGCACCCGTTGCCCCCTGTTTGCCCCGCCGAACCAGCCGCTGGTTTGTCTCGGCTAACCCGCTACCTGCCTTTGATTGCCGCCAGTCTCTTGTTCGTTGCGGCGGCGGGCTGGGAATGGATGACGATGCAGCCGCGATCCGTTGCGACGATCCTTTCGTCAACCGACTGCCATTGGGGCACCGGGACTTTGCCGACAACGGTGGGACAAGAACTCACATCAGGACGCTTGCGTTTGATTTCAGGGATCGCGGAATTGCAGTTCCCTCGTGCGACAGTTTCGATGGAAGGACCAGTCGATATCGAACTGATCTCAGCGGAACGTTGTCGTCTGCATTCGGGCAGCATTGTCGGGTCGGTCAGCGAAGGCGGTGAAGGATTCGTGGTCGAAACACCTCGGGCGGAGATCACCGATCGTGGAACCAAATTTGGTGTCTTTGTCGACAACGTCGGTGACGCTCGTTTGGATGTGATGGAAGGAAAGGTCGATGTCAAACATTTGGGAACGGGACGTCAATTGACTCTGGAAGGAACCAGTCGAGCGTTCGCTTCCGTTCATGCGTTGGAAACGTTTGCGCCGAAGCAGAAAAGTGGGGGCGAGCAGAACGGCGTGTTGCCTGCCTCTTCCGACAAAGTCATTCACATCAGCTCTGCTTACGGCGATGGTGACGAGGGCGATGTCACTTCAGGCGAACGGCGAGAAGGCGACTCCTTTCCCACACCCGATCATGTGCTGTTGGTCAAGCGTGCTGATAGCGAACCTCATTGGAATCGAAAGGCGTTCATTCGATTTGATCTGACGGGCTTTGACATATCGGAGCTGTCGAGCGTGGAGCTTCGGCTGGAGGGTGTCCACACGGGGATGGGGTACACGTCCTTGTTGCCTGATTCCACCTTTCGCGTTCACGGTGTGAAGCCGGAATACAACACGGATTGGAATTCCAAGACTCTCGATCGCAACAACTTTCCCGGCAGGAAACCAGAGACTCATCAACTTGATCCGGACAAAGTCGAGCTGCTTGGTGAGTTCGTGATTCCACAATCGAAACCGCAAGGACAATTTGTGATCGCCGACCCGCGGTTGCTGCAGTTTGTGCAAGACAACTTAGGATCCACACCGACGCTGGTGATCACCCGGCTGACTTCCGTGAATCAGACCCAAAGCTACGTGCATGGATTCGCCAGCCGAACCCACCCAACCGCCAGCCCGCCAACGCTGCGATTGCACGTCAAGCAAACGACCACGGACTGAAGTCGCTTGGTGTCCAGTGCATGTAGCAGGACTCACCAGAATTCAGACGTTTCAGTTGCTTCTCGACCGAATTCTTGGCGAATCCGGCGACGGCGCGTGGCGGCGTTCAGTCGACATCGACGAAGGCCAGGTTCCACCTGGCGAGGTGATTGGCCGGTACGCCGCGAATTCGAGAACGCTGGTTAAACCGCCTCGCTTTGTTCCAAAGCATCGGCAGGATGCCAGGTACAACCTAGCCTACGTGGCTATAGGTAGAAGCGTTGATATCACTGAATCAGGCATCCGCCAATTCGGTGAGTTCTGCTTCGCTGTCGCCGAATCGTTCGAGATCCAATCCGTAGCGTTTGGCCATCGACAAATACAAGTTGCAGACGGGGACTTGGCCTTTGGCAGCGATGTGACGACCGGGCTGGATCGTGCCGCCGCCGCGACCGGCCAGCAACAACGGCAGGTTGTCTGGGTCGTGACGGTTGCCGTCGGAGAAGCTGCTCCCGAACATGATCATGCTGTTGTCGAGCAGCGTTGACTCGCCTTCCTTGACCGCTTTCATCTTCCGCAGCATCCGAGCGAATTGTTCGGTGTGCCAACGGTTGATGAGTTGGTACTGCGAGATTTTTTCTTCTTTGTTCTCGTGGTGCGAAAGCTCATGGTGCCCGCCATGAACGCCGTCGAGGAAGCTGAACGAGCGACCGGACACATCATTGGCAAACATGAACGATGCGACGCGAGTCGAATCGGTTTGGAACGCGAGCACCATCATGTCTAGCATCAGATCGATGTGCTGGCGAAAGTCGCCCGGAGTTCCGGTCTCGGGAATCTCAAGTGCGTGACCGCTGACAATGCGATCGCGTTCCGCTTCGTAGCGTTCTCGGTGGCTTTGGTCGCGTGTGGCAAACTCGATTCGCTTCTCGACTTCGCGGACTGAATCCAGGTACTCGTCCATTTTGAACTGATCGTCGCGGCTGAGTTTGCCGCGAACCAAACGAGCGTCTTCCAAAACGTAGTCCAGCAAGTTCTGGTAGGACTTTGCTTCCGGAGTGCTGGTCTTCATCCGTTTGCCAAACAGACGCTCGTAGACCACGCGAGGGTTGATGGCTTTCGCGATTGGCCGCGTTGGTGATTGCCACGAGATATGCGATCCATACAAACGCGTGTATCCGACGTTGCTGTCGATGCCGCTGATCACCGGATCGATGCCCAATTCCAATGATGGCAGCGGTGTCTGATCGCCGACTTTTGCCGCGATCAATTGGTCAATGGAAATTCCGCCACTACTGATATCCTTGCCGGTGGTTTTTGCGACCGGCATGCCCGTTAGGTAGTTGGCTGTTTTGGCGTAGTGTCCGTCGCCACCGTGGGAGTGTTTCTTGTCGAGCCCAGAGAGTACAAGGAAATCATCCTTTAGATCCGCGAGCGGTTCGAGCGAAGGTGACAGTTCGTAGTCGGTTCCTTCGGACTCAGGAACCCAATCTTTCTCCCAGACGCCATTGGGGAAATAGAGGAACGCGGTGCGAAGCGGCGGTTGCGGATCGCCATTTTGCGAACCCGATGCGTCCGGTTTGGCAGCGGCCATGGTTTCTGCCATGGATGCCATCCACGGCAGCCCCAGCAAGACTCCGCTGCCACGCAGGAAGCGACGACGAGGAATGGGCTTTTGCATGATCAACCTAACGGTCTATGGGTTGGCAGGTTTGAAATAACGATTGCGAAACGGATAACTGGTCACGATTGTTTCCAGGATCACTGTGGCACGCTGGTCGTTGGCATCCAATGCTTCCAACGATTCATCGACGACACACTTGTCGAACTTATTGAGCGATCGGCCAAGAGCGAATCCGTACAACTTCTTGACGAAGTGCTTTTTGAATTCACCACTGCGACGCAACAACAATTGTTTGAGTTCTTCGGGACCGGAGAACGTTTCCCCTGAAGGAAGCTTGCCGCTGGAGTCGATCGATTGGCCGTCTTGTTCGGTTCGCCAGCGACCGATCGCGTCAAAGTTTTCGAGTCCAAAACCGATTGGATCCATGCGGTTGTGGCACGCGGCACATTGAGGATCCTTGCGGTGGATTTCCAGTTGTTCGCGAAGCGTTGCCGCGTGGTCGGCTTCGGCCTCTTCCAAAGCGGGAACCCCTGGTGGTGGCGGTGGCACTCGCCCGCCGAGTACTTCTTCCAAAACCCAACGGCCGCGCAACACGGGGCTGGTTCGGTGTCCATACGATGACCTTGTCAGGACGGCGGCGAGTGTGATCACACCACCGCGACGACGATCCGAGAGTGGGATGCGTTTCCACGTTTCCGAGTCATCGGTTTGCGTCAGGCCTTGTTCGGAAGCATCCAGGCCGTAGTACGAAGCAAGGGTCGAGTTGGCATGGATGGAGTCCGCATCGATCAATTCCATCATCGGGCGATCGTCTCGAAACACGTTCCAGACCGTTCGCACGGCTTCTTCACGCATGTCCTCGGCCAAGCGTTCGTCAAAGTCTGGGAAGAGTGTCGTATCGGGTTTGGACTCACCTTCGAATTGCGAGAGCCCCAACCATTGCAAACCGAAGTTCTCTCCCAACGCCCGCGAACGGTCATCGGCGAGCATGCGGTGCATTTGCGAGATGATCTGTTCGTCGGTTGCCAGTTCGTTTGCGTCCGCAGCCAACATCAATGTTTCGTCTGGGATGGATGACCACAGGAACAGGGCCAACCGAGTTGCCATCTGATGCGGCGTCAGTGGTTGAACGCCACCGGCTTCGGATTCCGTTTCGACGACAAACAAGAAATTGGGTGACACCAAGATCGCTTTGAATGCATAAGCGGTCGCTTCGCGGATTGGCATTCCCGATTGCTGGGAGGCGTTCATCAACGTCATCAATCGGTCGACTTCAGAACCATCGACGGGGCGTCGCCACGCGCGGCGGGCGAATTGGTTGATCGCCTCGCGTGCATCGGCCTCGCTGGTGATGTTCGTCAGCAAACCGCCAGCCAAAGAAGACTGTCCGCCCGCATTCAAAGCATCTGTGATGACTTGGTTGGACACCGCCAAGTACTGTTCGATGTGCAACGCCGATGTGAAGAGTGCGTCGCCAGCGGTATCGAACCCTTCGCCGCCGGACCCGTCCGAAGGAACTTGTAACGATTCATCAACGGGCATTCCCACCAGGTCTCGAATGGCGTTGAGATATTCCGTTCGAGTCAGCCGGCGGCTCATCACGACGCCTCGGTACCAAGCCTGGGTTTCTTCGTTGGCCAGTCGTTCGCACTCGTTGTCATCCGGTCGTGAATCGAACCATCGATGAACGAGTGCCTTTTGTTCATCGTTGAGTTGCGGGCTGCCTTCAGGTGGCATCTCGTTCAGTCGCACGCGTTTGGCGACTTCTTCCCAAACGGTGGCATTTTTCTGCAGCTTTTCGCTCGCACCGAATTGTTCCAGGTCAAAACCTTCGGCATCCGCGCCCCGATGGCACTCCGAACAGGCCTGATCCAAAATCGGATAGATTGCGGTTTCGTATTCTTTTCGCCAGGCTGCGAATGGATCGTCATCCGCGATCGACAAAATGGGCGCAGCAACACAGGCGGCAAAAACGACGCAGCGGAACAGAAAACAGGCGAGTGGCATCGCGGGGAACATCGGGGGATGCTCAGTCGGCTGGAGGTGGGGCAAATCGCGGCACTGGTAGAATTGTCCGCGGGCGGGAACCTCAGTCTAGCCAATCCGGTCTCAACGTCCAACTTGAATGAGCCCGTCGATTCGACAAACACCCGAAGATTTTTTCTCATCCACACTGCTACGATGATCAACGCACGGAGTTGCCATGAAGGCGACTCGCCCACCGAAAGCGACATCACCCGATGAACACCGAGCCCGCTCCAAACGCCAACGAGGAAACGATCACTGAGGGCGAACCAGTTGTTCTCAGTGAGACGTCTGGCTCGACCGAAACGAACGCCACAGAAGTCCTCTCGACCAACGAAGCAGCCACCCAAGCTCCGTTGCCGACTGATTCGACGTCTTATCAATCGTTGCCGATCGAGGCACTCAAGTTGGACCGGTTCCAGGGCGGGATTTTGATTGCCGTCGTGCTGGTGGGTTGTCTTGTTGGCTTGATCGTTCCCATGTTCTTTGCGTCAGCGACGCTCGACGTATGGGCGTGGGCTGTGGCTGGTTGCCTGCTGCTTCTCGGCCTTGTCGTTTACGCGGCGTGGTTCTATCCAAAGGCCGCGCACCGGTGTGCGTCGTGGAGAATCAGCGAACACGGCTTGGAAATCCGGCGAGGCGTCTGGTGGCGTCACCGAATCGTGATTCCGCATTCGCGAATGCAGCACAGTGACATCGAACAAGGTCCGCTGCAGCGGATGTACTCACTCGCAACCCTGGTCATTCACACAGCGGGAACAAAGAACTCATCGGTCCAACTTGAAAACTTGAAATCGGAAACCGCCGAGCAATTGCGAGACGCTTTGACTGGTGGTCGCTGGGACATGCACACACCGCCTGAATCACCGGTGACACCATGAGTCCAGAACCGAAACCGCTGCATCCGATTTCGATTGTTTTTCAAACCGTCGCAATCTCAAAGCACACCATCATCCCGCTCGCACTTGTCGCCTGGAATGGATCTCAATCGAATTGGTTGGGGTTCATTGGTGCCTGGGGCTTTCTCGGCATGACGATGGCGGTGTTCGCCGTGATCGGATTCGTTCGGTACTGGTTCTATCGTTACCAGTTGGCGGATGCAGAGTTGGTGGTGACGTCGGGCGTGTTCTTCAAATCTAAACGCAACGTTCCGGTCGCTCGCATTCAGAATGTCGATCTCGTTCAAAACCTATTTCATCGCATCTTTGGCGTGGCGGAGGTTCGAGTTGAAACGGCCAGCGGAACAGAACCCGAAGCGATTTTGAAAGTTCTTTCTCGAAACGAAGTCGAATTGCTGCGAGAGCAAATCGAATCGGCTCGCAAAGGCGTGTCTTCTGAGGCGGCAAGCCAAGCTGCGATGGGAACGTGGGCCATCCCCGAATCAGCGACTTTGACAAACGGACAGCCGGCAGCGATCACGGCGCCCGTCTCCGCATCGACAACCTTGCTGCAGATTCCGCTGAAGTGGTTGGTTCAAGCGGGATTGGCCAGCAACCGTGGTTTCGTGATGGTCGGGATCGTCATCGGGATCCTTTCGCAGCAAATGGGCAATGACAACCAGTTTGTTCTCCGGATCGTGAGAAACATACCGTCCAGTCGCGAAATGGAGATCGCTCGATCACAGGCCAACTGGTGGGAATCTTGGCTGGTTTGGGTTGGAGCGTTGGTTCTCGTCCTCGTGTTGATCCGTTTGCTGGGGATCGCCTGGTATGTGCTTCGGTTCCATGGGTACCGTTTAGAACTGCGAGACGAAAACTTGCATCTGTCATGTGGATTGCTGACGAAAGTTTCAGCCACGGTTCCGCGACGTCGCATTCAGTGGATCAGCATCTATCGCTCGCCGTTGCTGCGATGGATGAAACTCGCATCGATCCGAATTGAAACCGCGGGAGGTGCCGGCAAGCAAAACGAAGACGCGGCGACGACGGTCACTCGTCGCTGGTTCGTACCAGTCATTCCCGAGTCACTTCTGGATGAATTGGTGGAACAACTGCGACCGGGACTGGAATGGTCGGAGAGTTCGCTGGAGTGGCAATCGCTCGACCGACGGGCACTCAAACGGATGCGGCGGAAATCCAGTCTACGGGCTCAGGGCATCAGCATCCTCGCCGGTGGTCTGGCGTTTCTATTGTTTGATTTTCCGTATGCGTGGACGCTGGGGGTGCTGGTCGCCGTGGTTCTGATTCCGCTGAACATTTGGGTTGCTCAGCGTCGACATCGTCACTTTGGATTCGCTGAATTGCCATCGGGAGAAGGCGTCGTCATTCGCGAAGGATTTTGGGATCGAAAGGTGAGCTGCACGTTCTACGATCGAATCCAATCCGTCAGTTGTTCGGAAACGCCATTTGATCGCCGCTGGGACATGCAAACGCTTCGAATCGACACCGCGGCGGCTGGTCCAGCGGACCACGTTTACAGACTGCCCATGTTGCCGCGTCCAATCGCCAGCGAATTGTTTGATCGCTTGTCGAGCAAAACGTCGCGAATCGAGATGGTTTGGGACTGATTCACCCAATTTGCGGGGGAATCGCAAAAGCGTGTTCGCTGAGGGTGGGTGCCGCCTCGCGGGATTGCAAACTGTCCTTACAATAGCCGGTTTTTGCGACCGCAATCGCACCTCTTCCTGCAAGTCCAACTCATGTCGATCATTGAAGTCCGCGATTTGACAAAGAAGTATCGCGTTTACCAAAAACGCGAAGGAATCGGCGGCAGCATTCGCGGATTGTTAAAGCGAGAATTCCGAGAAGTCACCGCTGTTCGTGGGATCGATCTACAGGTCGAGCAAGGCGAGTTTGTCGCTTTCTTGGGACCCAACGGTGCCGGCAAAACAACGACGCTGAAATTGTTGAGCGGAGTCATTCAACCGACCTCGGGCACCGCCAGCGTCATGGGCTATGTCCCGTGGGAACGCAAGGATGGATACCGCCGCCGGTTTGCTTTGGTGATGGGCCAAAAAAATCAACTGTGGTGGGATTTGCCGGCCCGCGAATCTTATCGGTTGCATCAGCATATTTATGGGATTCCCGAAGGCGAATTCAAAACGCGTTTGGATGAGATCAGCGATCTGCTCGACGTGACTCGTTTGCTGGATCAACCCGTTCGAGAATTGTCGCTCGGGGAACGCATGAAGATGGAACTGATCGCGGCGTTGCTGCACAGTCCCGAGGTGTTGTTCCTGGACGAGCCGACGATCGGCCTGGATGTGATCGCCCAACACAACATTCAAAAGTTTCTTCGTTACTACCAAGAAAAACGCAAGATCACGATCTTGCTCACCAGCCACTACATGAAGGACGTCGCGGCACTGTGCCGTCGTGTCGTCGTGATCGCTCAAGGCACCATTCAGTACGACGGTTCGCTGTCAGGCATCGTCGACAAATTCAGTGGTTACAAACTGGTCACGCTGCAATTCGCGGCGTCGGAGAACCTGACCCGGCCGGAACGTCTCGGCGAAGTGGTCGACGAAAATTGGCCGAAGTTGACCTATCGCGTTCCGCGGGCCGACGTGCCCAAGCTGCTGGCTGAAACATTGCGAGATCATGCAATCGAGGACGTGGTCGTCGAAGACCCGCCACTCGAAGACGTGATCGCAGACCTCTTCCGTGAATCCATGGACGATTCCACCAACGACGCTACCGAAAGCACCGCGACAGTATGATTTCACTGGATGATTTGACCATCGGTTTTCGCGGCCCGGCTTTGCTGGACGGGGTTTCCGCACGTATCGAACGAGGGCAACGAATTGGTTTGCTCGGTCGCAATGGAGCGGGCAAGACGACGCTGCTGAAGATGTTGTCGGGCGACGTCACGCCGGACAACGGGCAAGTGATTTTGGACCCGAATGTTCGCTTGGCTCGGCTGACTCAGGACGTTCCGCAAAACGTCAAAGGGACCGTCCAAGACATCATGACGTTGCCAGCGGAAGAGTTCTCGAAAATGGGAACGACCGCCGGGTTGGGAACGGCGCTCGGACCGACCGACCATGGCACCTGGGAACCATGGGAGATCGAGCAAAAGATCGAGGAAACGCTTTCGCGGATGAATCTGAATCCGTCGACGGCGTTCGAAAGTTTGTCCAGCGGTATGCGGCGACGAGTGTTGTTGGCGCGTGCCATCGCCAGCGAACCTGACATGCTGTTGCTCGACGAGCCGACGAACCACTTGGACATCCAGTCCATCATTTGGCTCGAAGACTTCCTGAGTCGATGGTCGGGCACGCTGATGTTCATCACTCACGACCGGTCGTTTCTGCAATCGCTCGCCAACCGAATTTGGGAAATCGATCGCGGTCGTTTGTTCGATTGGACATGCGACTACCAAACGTTTCTGCAACGCAAGGCTGCCGCCTTGGATGCGGAAGAGAAACAAAACGCTCTGTTCGACAAACGTCTCGCTGAAGAAGAAGTCTGGATTCGGCAGGGCATCAAGGCTCGCCGGACACGCAACGAAGGCCGTGTGCGGGCGCTGAAGGCGATGCGGAACGAGGCCAATCAACGGCGCAGCGTCGAGGGCAAAGCCAAACTCAATCTGCAAGTCGCTGAGCGCGGCGGTGCGTTGGTCACCAAGCTCGACGATGTCTCGTTCACTTACCCCGGAACCGACCGAGTGATCATTCGCGACTTCACATCGTTGATCATGCGTGGAGACAAGATCGGAATCATCGGGCCCAACGGAGCTGGTAAGTCGACGTTGTTGAAGTTGATCTTGGGCAAGCTGGAACCAACGTCGGGTTCAGTGCGATTGGGAACCAATCTGAAGATCGCCTACTTCGATCAATTGCGCGACACGCTGGATCCAGAGCTCACCGTTCAAGAGAACGTCGGCGAGGGCAGCGACAAAATCCAGGTTGGCAATGCGACCAAGCACATCATGGGCTACTTGCAGGATTACCTGTTCACGCCCGAGCGAGCTCGGACTCAGGTCAAGTTTTTGTCCGGTGGAGAACGCAACCGTGCCTTATTGGCCAAGCTGATGACTCAGCCTGCTAATGTTATCGTGCTGGACGAACCGACGAACGACTTGGATGCCGAAACGCTGGAGTTGCTCGAAGAGCAACTGGTTGGATTCGATGGCACGTTGTTGATGGTCAGCCACGACCGGACGTTTTTGAACAATGTCGTGACCAGCACGTTGGTGTTCGATGACGATTCCGATCCGGGAATCGTCAACGAATACGTTGGCGGTTACGACGAATGGGAAGCGGTTGCCAAGCGACGACGCGCTGAATCGGGTGCGGGAAAAGCGAGCGGCAAGAAGGCGACTTCAAATCCGGACGCCAAGAAAAGTGCCGCTGCGAAGCCTGTCGCCAAGGCGGTCGCGCTTTCGTACAACGATCAACGCGAATTGAAGTTGTTGCCAGGGAAGATCGAGAAACTCGAGTCCGAGATCGCCGAAATTCACAAAGAGATGGCGGCTCCGGAGTTCTATCAATCCGGTGGCGATGTGATCGCCCAAAAGAGCGAAGAGTTGAAGGCGAAGGAAGAGGAACTCGCTCAGGCGTATGAACGTTGGGAAGCTCTTGAAGGTCATTGAGCACAAACGCAGCACCAGAGTAGAACAGTTGTCCCCAACTGTTCCGTCGGGCAGCGATCAACTTCCAAGTCTCATCGCAACCCAGTCCACTTCCAACCGTCCGCGTCACACGACGCAACAACGAGGCCTCTCCCACGCCGGCCCCGTCCGGGGCGACCTTTCGTTTTCCGCGATCGGTCTCGGGGCTTCCGCCCCGAGCTAAGGACGTCGGCCCCGTCCGGGGCG
>NZ_ANMO01000026.1 GCF_000338295.1 Rhodopirellula europaea 6C | reverse complement strand
TCACGCGTAACCGGGAACGCGCGAGAAAGTTTCTAACGGCCAAATCGCTTAGCTCGCGTTCTCCGGTTCACGCGATGGTTCCCCGCTCTTGTGAATTCAAAGCCAACTGCATTGTTCGGATTGAAACTGTGACGCAGGAAGAATCAGCCAAGGATGACACCAAAGAGAAACACGGCAAAGAAAATAAGGTTCAGCACCATGCCAACGCGATATCGCCCATATAAATATGCTCGAGCGGCGAATAGGCAGGAAATGCCGAGGATAAAGTAGCTGACAACGAAGGCGATAGTGCTCAGAAAGTCATCCGGCCAGTAACCGCTCAAAAAGTCATTTCTGACTGCGGGGTCGCGAAAGATGAAGTAGATCATCAAAGGCAGAAATGCACTGCACCCGATCCCAATGATCGCGGATAGGGCGACCGGGAAAAACCGCCACCGGCTTAGCGAGCCGGCTAGCGTCTCAGGTTCATTGGTAGGGCGATAGGGATTGGATGTGCTCAAAGGTATTAATTGCGTCGCGATGGAGACGCGAGA
>NZ_ANMO01000025.1 GCF_000338295.1 Rhodopirellula europaea 6C | reverse complement strand
AGTTGGCCGAGCTTGGCTTTCGTATTGTGGCGGGGCATGACGTGCTGTTTCGCCCCAACATGCTCAGAAATGACTACACGACCGCTGACGATCCGAGAGATCCTTTCACGGACCTGACCGTTCCACCGGATGCTGAAGCGTACATACTTGATCGTTGGGATTTGGATGACGAATGACCGCAGACACGCTTGGCTTGCTTCAAGCTGTCCTCCCCGATTGGTTTCAGTGCTCCCGCGAACCACGACGACGTCCATTGGATATCGAATCACGCTGGGCGTTGTGCCGTCCAGTGATGGGGCGGAATGAACCATAAGAAGAAAAAAGAAATCGTTGCCTCCGAGAGTGAAACGGATGAAGCGTGCTACAAGGCTAGCATCGGCGCAGTCCTGGTTGCCCGAATACACGGGGAAGAATGTGCTGCGAGGGTACTGCAAGCACTTTGGCGTCGATTGGCGATGTGCTTCTTCTGCCATCGCCGATCGGTGGCAGGCCACATCAACCGGTATTTTGTTGCCATTATTCTGGTTGATTCACTAGCACCCTGAGGACCCAAAAATAGTCCGCTTCAGGGCGTCAACCAAAACCAGAGATGCCGTAGAACACGGCGAAAGAAAATCGGGGCGACACGATTCGAACGTCGTAGACCGCCCGTTTTTGGCACGTTTTTTAACGTCGATATAGCGTGTTTTGCGGCGTGAAACGAGTTTCTGCCTTGACACCTTTTGGGTTTTGAAGCCATTGCTGACACCTGCAAACCCAGTGGCTCGCCAAGCAAGGACCGCCGACCAAAAACACCCCATCGTTTTGCTGAAGCGACTCGGCTACTTTGTCAACGGACCCTTACGCTTCGCCTCGGCTAAACGGAAATCGTCATGCTGTTCAAGTGTGCCCTGCTGGCTTCAGTTCTCTCGCTGTCCACCGAACAGGGCTACAGGTCCATGCGACAAAAGCCGTTAGATGTCGATTCGCTCGTCCAAGACTTGTTTGGAGTCGAGAAGTCGGTGACACTTCCGACGTACTTGAGAGACAAGTCGAAGAATGATCTTGAAATGAGCCGTAAGCAGACGCGAGCGAAACTTCGTGAGATGCGGCAGAGGCTACTCGAAAGTAGAGAGCGATCCCTTCGGCAGCAAGAAGAGCGTGAGAAGAGCGTGAGAAGAGGACAGAGGAGCGTGAGAAGATGCTTGAGGAACAACGATTGATTCGCGAACGGAAAGAACAAAGGCTTCTCTGAATTGCTCTGGTCGACGAAGCAACTCCTTGCCCGATACGTTTGACTGGAAACTGTTCGCTGGAGTCACTGGGACGATAGCGGTGTTCACCCGTGCTTCTTAGAAAGGATTCAAAGATGAAACTAAGCGCAGTAGTCCTGGCGGTCTTGTTCAGCCCCCAGCTCAGTCAGGTTGAAGTTGACGATCACGCGTTCAGGATAGCATTGAAGACCAGTCAGGTCGTTGCCGCGATGCGGCCTCACTATTCGTTGTTCACAACCGATGGTAAATGGGACCGGGAGAAGTACCTCGCGTATCGGTGGTCCCAGAGACAGTTTCAGGCACCAATCTGGCGATGGCAAGAAGAGCGATGCCGTGAAAGTGACCGAAGACTGAAAGAGGCTATAGCTAAGATGATGTCAGCATTTGAAAGCCAGTGATCAGGGGCCCTGCCCCACCGCACGCGGCAAGGGCTGGCGTTCATTCGTGAAGCGATTCTAAATCACCCCTCGGGATAGCTCGCCAAGTAAGGCGTACCGATCAACAGGCCCTCACCGGCTCGCTGGAGCTTCTCGGCTTCCGCCTTCGCCTGTTCACCCGTGAAGTGACCAACCAGCTCAGCAGAGCTGCCAGAGAGCCGGTAAACGGTCCACTCGCGGGGATGGAACCGAGTCGCTTCAATTGTGATTGGAGATTCAACCGGCGTCACCGCGATGGAAACCGCTTCGCTGTCGAAGTCGTCAAACTTGATTCGCTTCATCGCTTCATTGAATGTTCCGTGAGTGTCGACGGGGACAGGCTCGCTGTCAAAAAGGCTCAGCGTCAAAGTCTGAATCAGCTCCGAACCGTCAAGTTCGATCGTTCCGAATTCAATCACGTCTGTTCCGTATGCTGGCGCAGTAATCATCCAAAGCTTCCTTGTAGAGTGAAACAAAAAAATTAGCCGCGAAGACTTGCATCTGGTCGACATCCTCGCGACTGATTCGCCGATTGATTCCACCTGAAATTCCTGATATTAACACGATCGGAACAGGGCAGTCCTAACCTACCTGGAGTAGCCCGGAAGATGCTTGATCAGGCTTGTTACATATGGCTCCGGCCGCGCTGAGTTCGTCGGTAACAAGCCGCTGCAAGTTCGATTGGCGATGCATCAAAGAACTTGGGATTCTATAGCTCCATTCGCCCTCTATTTGCTCTTCAGCGTTTCTCTGCCCGCTTCGAGAAAACCGCTTCATAAATAAGGTTTAAGAGTGTTTCGTGGATGGTGCGACGAAATATAGGTGGCTGATCAGCTTCGCGATTAACAAGCTTGGTCAAGGGGCAGTTGTCAAACATTGTGACGCTTTCCCTGTCTTCGAAGCAAATCGAATACGCAGCTTTTCGGGGTCGATACCGCTTCATCCATGAACGCCGCGTGACGTGAAGCGATATCCTTTTGCTGTTGCTTGAAGCTCTGTCGCTTCTTGTCGTTCTTGCTCTTCGTGATTGATGGCAATGCAAACACTTAAATTATTCCTTGTGCGTGAAAGAATCCCCAGCCGCGCGGCGTGGATAACACGCGGCTGAGGGCGCAGCGATTGCCGCTGCTGTGGGTGAAGGTTCGCATCAAGCGACGTTTTGAGACTCAGCCTGTCATAGGCGAGGTCTTTGCAAAAAACTCTTTTCTTGCAGATGGTGCTCAAATCTCTGAGCCCTTTTCGCGGCGAAGGGGGCACCTTCTTCGCGAGTCTTGTCCTTTTCAGGACTTGTTCATCCGGCAGTCATTCGCGATGAACTCGTTGATCTCTTTTTCCCGGTACCTGATCGATCGGCTTCCAATTCGGATCGGCTGGGGAATTTTGTTTTGTCGGGCCAGCGAGCGTACGTAGCGTTCAGTGAAACCGAGACGCTCGGCAACTTCCGACTGTTTCAGAAGCTTCATTTCGACCTTTTTGCAAGAAGGAAAAACGTGAATTTCTAATTTAAACCTACCGGAACTGAGGGGAATTGTCCATCCGTTTTGTACTAGTAATAGTACTAAGGTTCTGCCTTCACGCCTTCTTCATGAATGAACTGATCGCGTAGCCAGTCGATCGCTTCATCGAAACTATGTTGATTGGGCCGGACGTAGTGGCGGTCGGCTGTGCTCGCGGGCGCGTGCCCGAGAAAGTAGCCAGCCCAGCGAGAGAAGCGATCGTTTGAACCGATCTTGCTCGCGGCAGTCTTGCGGAAAATCTTGAAGCTGATTGGCTTTGACCGCTTCATTCGATTGCGAAGGCGCTGCATTGACTTCGCGACTGCGTCAGTGCGATTCGTTTTTTCACCAGCTTCGCGGATATCAACCAGCGGATCGCCGTTGATGTTTACCAAGACCCTTTCGGCTTCCTTGCTAACATGCTTTTTCAGCAGGGAAAGAGTCTCGGGCCAAAGCTTGTAGGTCACGGTCGGGACCGTTTTGTGGTCTCGCGTCTTCGATCGCTTGCGGGTGATCGTTCCTGCTTCAAGGTTCAGCTCTTCGCGGCGAAGGTCGGATATGTCCACCTGCGTCATGCCTGCATTGAGAGCGAGGAGAATGTAAAGCTGCTCCCGCTCTCTCGCGGCCTTGAGCATCGCCTCGATGTCCGAGTCTTCGAAGATCTCGATTTTTGAGTTGCCGACTTCAATCGAGAACTTCCTCGCTGTGATCAGTCTTGGGATTTCGTCAATCAGCTCGCGATGGTAAAGCCAAAGGACAAACTGCTTCACAGCGGCAACGCGATCAGCCTTCGTCTTTGAAGCGACCGGCTGCCCCTTGATGTGAACTAGGTACTGGTCGAGCGTGACCGGACTGACCGCGTCGGCAAGCGAGCTATCGTCCGGCAACCATTTGATGAAGCGGTCGATTTCTCGCTTTACGTTCTCCGCGCGGCGAATGCTTGCGTCTGCGCGGACCGAATCAACAAACCGGGCTGCGAGCGAGGGAAGCTCGCTAGGCACCTCGAAGACGCCCTCCGACTCCCACGGCGGGACGCGAAGCGGAATCTCTGGCGGGGTTGTCTTGGTGTTGTCGAAGAATTTTCTCGGAAGCTGCCAGTACGTCTGCGAGAGTAGCTCGGCGGTCTCTTTCACTTCACTGGTGAAGAATTCGATTTCTGCGTCAGTTGCACCAACCGACCTCGCGATTGAAGCGTTGACGAGCCGGTCGATGTAACGGCGCTGCAGGGCCTCGAAAACTTCGCGAGTTTCTACGGTGTCGCCGTGCTCTTCGAGAACTTGCTGTTGGATCTCGCAAACGAGATGCACAACCGGATCCCAAGACCGCTTGATTGATTCGGCGCTCGCTTCAGCGTCCTGTGACTCAATCTCAGCCTTCTTTGCCTTCCACGCACGAAGGCATCGCTGGTAGCTGGCTAGCTTGCCTTCCGGCGCAGGGAAGTAGTAGGTTTTCCCGCGATGTTTCTTCTGCCAGCGATGCTCTTTCGCCCGCCAAGATAGTTTGTACTTGGTAGCCATCTTCCTGGTTGGTGCTTTGACGCTCGTCCTGACACCCTGGGACCTAAAAATAGTCCACTTCAGGGCGTCAACCAAAACCAGAAATACCGTAAAACACGGCAAAAGAAAATCGGGGCGACACGATTCGAACGTGCGACCTTCTGGTCCCAAACCAGACGCTCTGCCAGGCTGAGCTACGCCCCGATAAGGCAGTTTTCGGACGATCTTGGAACGTCTGTGGAAGACGTTCGCGTCCGAGAAGGCGAGAGATTAGCGAACGTTTCCGTTTCTCGAAAGTCCACTTGGGAGTTCCTGGCCACAGAATTTTTTCAGTGACCGAAATCCCTCGCTCGCATTCAGTGTTGTTGTTGCTGCGCGATAGGTTCGCCGGTCCCGAGTTGAGCGAGAACCTGCAAAATTCCGTTCAGATGGGCCATTCGGGGGCCAAACCGATCGATGAATTCGTTCAGCATGTATTCCCCTTCGACCAAATGATCGCCCGAATCGTCGATCTCTTCGGTCAACGTTTGCAAAAATTCAGTTTGCACTTCGCTGAGCGTTTCCGCGGCGCGTCGGCAGGCCCGAGAAAGTTGCGGGTTGGCGTCTTTCCATTGCTGCAATTCACCCGCACGTTGCTTGTGCATTGCTGCATTTTGTTGAACCAATTCGGTCAACAATTTGGTCTGTTGCTGCTGGCTGACGACCAATTGACGCAGCAACCCAACCGTCAGTTCCTCGTTCGAAACTGGCACGCCAGCGTCTGATTCCGCTGAAACATCGATGCGGAAAACGGGCGATGTGGGGTTGTCGTCGTAGGACATAAGCAATGATTCCGATTCGGGTCCGATGGGGTCGTGTCCGATGATGTCCCGAGTATAACCACGCCGAAAATTGTTTGTCGAGCAAATCCTCATTTTCGGACCCAGAGACACCGGAACGCAACGTTTAAACACGATCACGCCGATCCCGGCGAGTCTGACGACCCTTCGGGATGACGAGCGAAGCCGTTTTCAAATCGTTGGAATTGTTCTGCCCAGACAGGTTATTTAGCCGCTTGCAGGAACGTCTTCCACGAAGCGTAGCGTGGGTCATCTATTGAATGAGTCATCAATAGATTGAACCGGGGCTTGATCGGACGAGACAGCAGCTTCATTCGTGCTTGTTGCGGCGTGCGTCCGCCTTTGCGGCTGTTGCAACGCAAGCAGCAACACACGATGTTTTCCCAGGTCGTTCCACCGCCATGAGAGCGGGGGACGACGTGATCCAGGCTGAGCTTGTGCGTCGGTTCCGCTTTGCCGCAATACTGGCAAGTGTGATCGTCGCGGGCGAACAGGTTCTTTCGATTGAATCGAACCGTTTGGGCCGGCATGCGATCGAACCGCGTCAACCGAGTGATCCGGGGGACCTTCATTTCAAACCCGACGGCTTGAATGTATTCGTCCTCCGGTTGCTTTTGAGCTGATGCCAATTGGCTCAGTTCACACCAGCTATCGAAGTCGTATCCGATGAATTGTCCATCGTCGTTGTCAATGACTTCCGCACAATCGCGATACAAAAGCGTCAACGCTCGACGAACATTGACCACGCGAATCGCCATGTAAAAGCGATTCAGCACCAACACGTTGGTTTCTAAAACCCGTCCGCTCATTGTTGCGTCAGTCCTTTCCTCGATCAGAAAGTTGGCTTCGAAGTTGCTCCATCGTAGCGTTTGGGAAAAGAAGAAACCACAGTTTTCGTCGTCTCTTCCACCTTCGCTCCGTCGTTCCTGCAACGTGACGGGCTGGTTCCCAAGGCGCCAATGAGACGGGAAATTACAGGGTCTGGTTCACCCTCGTGTGTCCATTTTGCCTTTCCACTTCAATTCTTCTGACAGAATTCACAGCATGATCGAACTGCAAATTGCATGGTTGCTTCTCGCGGTCCTGTCGCCAACGGCGTTTGGAATGGTGGCGGAGACCGACGCTGGATCGCTCGCCGAAAATCGCGTGGTAGCGGTCGTCGATGCGGAAACGATGGAGCTTGCGAGCCTTCCAGCCGGACATTGGTTGGCACAAGCGGATCCGGTCGCGACGGAAGAAGCCGGCGGCTTTTGGGCGAGAGTCAGTGATGGGTTGGTTTGGACGCGGGACACGATTCGAGATGTGATGATGCCGATCGGTGTGGTCGCGCTGGGAATCGGGCTGATTCTCGCCTGCACGTTGGCGTGGTTGCTGAATTTGGTCGCTCTGCCGGGCAATTGGCTGGCGATTGCCCTGATGGCGTTGTACGCATGGTTGGGACCGGAAACCGGGCGATGGCAGCTCGGGTTGGTTTCGTTGGCGATCGCGTTTGTGCTGGGTTTGGTCGGCGAATTGGTTGAGTTTTTGGCGGGTGCGATGGGGGCCAGCCGAGCGGGGGCGAGTCGCCGAGCCACGATGATGGCGATTGTGGGTTCGATCATCGGGGCCATTGTGGGAGGAATCGTGGGGCTACCGATTCCCGTCGTTGGTCCGGTTTTGGCGGCGATTTTGTTCGGAGGGTTGGGGGCGACCGCGGGAGCCATGTTCGCGGAATGGAACGACGGGAAGAATTGGCGAGACAGTTGGCGGATTGGCCAGGCCGCGTTTTGGGGCCGAACGACCGGAACGGTTGGGAAAATGGTCGCTGGGCTGTTGGTTTTGGTTGTCTGCGTATTTGGGGTGCTTTTCTGATCACCAGGCGATTTCGATAGTCAGTTTTTGGATCGCCAGGATTGTGGTCCGTTTCACGTGATCGAACTAGGATTTTGCCAGCGTTTTGGCTAGTCTTGATCCATCGAAACCACGTTTCACCCGTCCGTCGTTTACTTCTTCTTTCGCTCCCGGCAACACAATCATTCATGCTCAAAGCACTCGAGCTGGCCGGTTTCAAGAGCTTCGCTGATCGCACGCGGTTTGATTTTCCCGACGGCATCACGGTCGTCGTGGGACCAAACGGTTCCGGAAAGTCGAACATTGTCGATGCGATGAAATGGGTCTTGGGCAGTCAAAGTGCCAAGAGTCTGCGCGGGAAGGACATGTCCGATGTGATCTTCAAAGGGTCACAAACTCGCGGGCCCGCCGGTGCCGCCGAAGCGACGATCATTTTCGACAACAGTGGCGGCCAGATGCCGGTCGACGCTCCCGAGGTCCACGTGACTCGGCGAGTCTATCGCAGCGGCGAAGGCGAATACCTGATCAACCAACAGGCGGTCCGGCTGAAGGACGTCAAGGCTCTGATTCGCGGAACCGGTATCGGGATCGATGCCTACAGTTTGATCGAACAGGGCAAAGTCGATCGGATGCTGCAAGCCAACGCGAAAGATCGGCGAGCGATCTTCGAAGAGGCCGCCGGGATCAGTCGTTTCAAAGCCAAGAAGGTGGAAGCGGAGCGGCGGCTCGAACGTGTGCAGACGAACCTGACACGGTTGGGCGACATCGTTGACGAAGTGGCGACTCGGCTGAAAACGCTGAAGAGCCAAGCCGGCAAAGCAGAACGCTATCGCCAAGCCAGCGACCGATTGAAGGAGCTTCGAACGGTTGTCGCTTGGAACGATTGGTTGACGTTGTCAACGGACCTGAACGAAGCAACCACTCAACTGGAAGCTGCTCAACGACAGCATCGTGAAGCCGACGCGTTGCGGGAGTCGTTGGAAGAGCAACGGCAAGCCGCCGAGATGCAATTGCAGACAATTGCCGAAGCGGCTCGCGAAGCGGAGCAAAGCCGCAGCGAGTTGTCAGGCGAAATTGCCCGCATTGGTGGTCGCCACGAATCGGATCAGACGACGTTGGTCGAACAACGACGCACGTTGATCGGACATTACCGTCGTTTGCGTGCGATGCGAACCGAAGCGGGATCGGCGATCGCAGATTTGCGAAAGACAATCGCTGCGTTAGAAGTCGCTGAGGCTGAGCTGGCCGACGTCCAACAGAAGAAGGAATCAATCGCCGCCAAGCGTGATGCGGAACAAGCGACCGTTCACCGCATCGAGACCACGCGCGATGATTTGCAACGCGATCATTTGGCTGCGGTTCGTCGCGTCGCAGAGCACGAGGCGAATCGAGGCCGGGTGGCTCAGCAAATGCGTGAAGCCGCGCGTGCTCTCGAAGAGATCGCTCGAAATTCGGTGACAGCCGAAGACGGGCTGAAGACGGCTCAACGAGATCACGACGAAGTTGCTCGTAACGTTTCTGAGCTTGAGAAACGAATCACCGACGCACAACGCGAAGTCGAAATCGCCGACGCGAAAGTGTGTGAGACGCGACGAGTCTTGGAACGACGCCGCGAAGAAATTGGATCGCTGAAGATTCGGCTGCAAGGGATCACCGAGCGTGCTCGCGTGCTCGAAGAGCTGCAGCAGAAACAGGAAGGCGTCAGCGGCGGCGTTCGCGAAGTGCTGCGGATGAACAATGCTGAGCTGAAAAAAGATCTGGTCGGTATCGTCGCGGATTGTTTTTCCGTCGATCGGCAAGTCGCTCCATTGATTGATGCCGCTCTTGGACCACGCAGCCAGTACGTCATCGTTCGCGGTGGCTCGGTGAGCGATGCGATTAGCCGTGGCGATATCAAGATTGGCACTCGCGTCGGGATCATCCGTTTGGATGAACTTCCCAATCGGCGTCCCGGCGACAAAATTCGCTTGGACGGGTTGGCTGGTGTGATCGGTCGCGCCGACAAAATGATCGATTGCGAAGTCGAACTGGAACCATTAGTTCGCCATCTCCTTGGCAACACATGGTTGGTCGACACGTTGGGCACGGCAATTGGTTTGCGAAAACTTTCGTCGGCGGGTTTGCGATTCGTGACCGCATCGGGCGACTTGTTGGACAATGATGGATCCAGTGTCGTTGGGCCTCCCGGCGGCGAAACCGGATTGGTCAGCCGGCGCAGCGAGTTGGCGGCGGCGAAGTCCGAGATGCAGCACTACAGCTATCAGATTGCCGAAGCTGAAAAAGAAGTCGGTCGCTTGACCGGTGTTGTCGATAGCGAAGCGGCCGAGCTTGGTCGTCACGAGCAGGCGATGCGGAAATGGATCACTGAACACGCGGCGGCAGAAGCCAAACTGCATCACGTTGCCGAGCGATTGTCGGCTCGTCAGGCGACCGTGGACGAACTCAAACGATCGTCGGCGTCACACAACGAATTGCTCGCAACGGCCAAACAACAAGACGGCGAGCTGGCTGTTTCGATTCAACAGGGAAAGCAAGAGATCGAGACGCTGGAAGCTCAGCGGACCGAAGTCGATGTTCAACTGACCGCGGCGTCGGAGCAACTTCGCGAAGTGCAATCCGAGGCGATGAGCATTTCGGTCGAGGCCGCACGTAGCGAACAACGCGTTGAATCGTTGACCATCGCTGCCGATGTGGCTCGTCGCGATCAAGGCCAACGCGAAGCGGCGAACCAAGAAGTTCGCGACGCGATGAATCGAACGCGAGAGCGGATCACTGAGATCGAAACGCGAATCTTGGAAGCCGACAATCGCTTGGCGGAATTGATGATCGCAATGGAGTCGGCCGACGCCAAACTGCAAGTCTTGGCCGCGGAAGCCAATCAAGAACGCGAAGCCACTCGCCGAGTCCAAACCGAATCGCAAGCGGCGATCAAGGCCGTCGCGAAAGCAACCGAATCCGTCGCGACAATCAGTTCCGCTCGCGATGCCGCGGCGCTGAAACAAGCGACGTTGGCCGATCGAATCGCCGAGGATTATCAGATCGACCTGCGGAATGATGAGCCGCCAGAAGAACTCGCTGAAATCGAGGATCGATCATCGGTCGATGAAGAGATCAGTCGTCTTCGAGGCCAGGTGCAAAACGTTGGCTCGGTCAACATGGAAGCCTTGGAAGAACTCAACGAGTTGCAGGTTCGCTATGACGAGCTGCATGGTCAGTATCAGGATTTGACTGCTGCGAAAGATTCGCTTCAACGCGTGATCGCTCGGATCAACGCCGATTCTCGGCGGTTGTTCTTGGACACGCTCGAAGCCATCCGAATCAACTTTCAAAAGCTGTATCGCAAATCATTTGGTGGTGGTCATGCCGATCTGATTTTGGAAGAGTCGGACGACCCCTTGGAAGCCGGTGTCGAGATCGTTGCCACGCCTCCTGGGAAACCGAGTTTCAGCAACTCGTTGTTGTCCGGTGGTGAAAAGGCATTGACGGCCGTGGCTTTGTTGATGTCAATCTTCCAGTATCGGCCCAGCCCGTTCTGCGTGCTGGACGAAGTGGACGCGCCGTTCGATGAAGCCAATATCGGCCGATTCGTGACCGTGTTGACGGAGTTTTTGGATCAGTCCAAGTTCATCGTTGTGACGCACAGTAAGAAAACGATGACCGCGGCGACAACGTTGTACGGTGTCACGATGCAAGAGTCCGGGGTCAGCAAACAAGTCTCGATTCGGTTCGAAGATGTCAGCGAAGACGGACAAATCAACGCCGCGTAAACGCGATTTCTTGCTCGCGATGGGATCGATTCCGGGGAAGTTGCCACTGCGTCTTCGTGTGCATCGTCCACGCTGGGCTCGTTCGCGTTCCAAAATTGGAAACGTTCCTGGTGATCTGTCGGGCGATGTCTCGTCGAAGAAGAAGGACACCGTCCCCAGTCACATTCGTGTCATCCAGTACGACGGACGGACGCATACCAACGAAGTCGTTGAATCCATCGAGTTTGATGACTCGGCCAATCCGGACGTTGTGACCTGGATCGATTTGCATGGCATCCGGGACATGGACGCACTGCGTTCACTTGGGCGACGATTTGGTTTGCACCCGCTGGCCCTGGAAGACGTGGTGCAGATGGATCAACACGCAAAGATGGAACGCTACGGCGAGACGTTGTTTTTTATCGCCCGGATGCCGGTTGGTGACAACGGCTTTCACACCGAACAAGTCAGCATTTTCTTGGTCGGCAACACCGTCATCACGATTCAAGAGAAGGTCGGGGATTGTCTGGATCCCGTTCGCGATCGGATCTCCCACGCACGGGGACGCATTCGAGATCGCGGCGCCGATTACCTGGTTTACGCCGTCATTGATGCGATCATCGATGGCTACTTTCCAATCATTGATCGCTACGAAAGTCACTTGTCCGAGATGGCCGAATTGCTGCAGGATGCGGACAACGACAATCTTCCGATGCACCTGCACCACATCCGAGCGGACTTGTTAGCGATTCGGAAAACGGTCCAGCAACATCGCGACGCGTTGCGGTTGTTGTTGCGGGAAGGCGATGGCATTTTGGCCAATGACACGCGTTTGTATCTCCGAGATTGCCAGGACCACATCGGGCAATTGATGGAAGCCGCGGACACCGACCGCGAGACCTGCGGCGAATTGCGAGAGCTGTATTTCGCGTTGTTGGGGCAAAAAAATAATGACGTGATGAAAGTGCTCACGATCATCGCAACGATTTTCATCCCGATGAGTTTTGTCGCTGGGATCTACGGGATGAACTTCGACCAGAAGGCGTCACCGCTGAACATGCCCGAACTGGAATGGAGTTTTGGTTACCCGTTCGCTCTTTCAGTGATGATGGTTTTGGCATTGAGCCTGCTGTACTTCTTGTACCGCAAAGGATGGTTGGGGTAGCAGGTTTGGTCTGAATCGGCCGGTTTTTGAGGCCAAATGCAGGCGATTTCGCCCGATGAATGGACCACCGGATCGCGCGGACGTTAGGTGGTGAGACAGTCCGTCGGGGCGTAGAATCTGGGCCCACTGATTCGACCTGTCTCCCCGTTATCCCCGGTGCGATCTCATCATGACTTCTGGTTCCAACCCCGTTTCGTCTCCTTCCATGACCGTCGACGAAGCCTTGGCCGCAATCGATCAAGCTTGCCAAGAAAAGAAGCTGACCGCTGGAGCCGTTGAAAACATTCGATCTTGGTTGACCGAAGATCGATATCGCGAATATCGCGGCCAAACGATTCAGCACATCGCCGATGGCATGTGGCAAAAACTGGATGACGTTTTTTGGACGATCATTCCATTCGGTACCGGCGGACGTCGCGGTCGGATGTACGAAATTGGATCGAACGCAATCAACGACCGAACGATCGGTGAGAGCGCCCAAGGGTTGGCGGATTACGTGGTTCAATACCACGGCGGTGCCAAGCAACTGTCGTGTGCGATCGCTTACGACACGCGTCACAAGTCTCGTCACTTCACCGAGTTGTGCGCCGGCATCATGGTTGCTGCCGGGTTCAAGGTTTATTTGCTGGATGATTACCGGGCGACGCCACAGTTGTCTTTCGCCGTGCGTCACTTGAACTGCGATTGCGGCATCATGGTGACGGCCAGTCACAACCCACCGAGCGACAATGCGGTGAAGGTTTATTGGTCCACGGGCGGTCAAGTTTTGCCTCCACACGACAAAGCGATCATCGATGGAGTGATGAGCTGTCAAGAAATTCGCGTCACTCCATTCGCGGAAGCGATGGCCGACGGGCGCATCGAAGTGGTTACCGAGCAAATTGATACGGCTTTCATTGACGCCGCGTCGCAGTGTGCATTCGAAGGTTCGCGTGATGTCAAAGTTCTCTACTCGCCACTGCACGGTGTCGGCGAAGAAGCCGTTGTTCCGTTGATGAAGCGAGACGGTTTCACACAACTTGACGTCTACGAAGGGCACCGCGAAAAAAGTGGGGACTTCCCGAATGTTCCCGGGCACGTTTCCAACCCCGAGAACGCGGCTGTTTTCGAAGCTCCCATCGAAACGGCGCGTGCGGGCGGATATGACCTGATTTTGGCAACCGATCCCGACTGCGATCGGTTGGGCGTGGCCGCTCCATTGACGACCGATCCCAGTGGCGAATGGGGAACATTCACCGGCAACCAGATCGCTGCTTTGCTGGCGGACTATGTGCTGGAGCAAACAGTGAAGTCGGGCAAGCTGACCGATCGTTCCTACGTGATCAAGACTTTGGTCACCACCGAATTGGTTCGACGGATCGCCGAGTCGCACGGTGCACGCTGCGTTGGCGATTTGTTGGTCGGATACAAATACATTGCTGAGGCGATGGATCGCGAAGGCCCCGAAGACTTTGTCTACGGATGCGAGGAATCGCACGGTTATCTTGTCGGCACTTACGCTCGGGACAAGGACGGCGCGGTCGCTTGCATGTTGATGGGCGAGTTGGCGGCGAAGTTGAAAGCCGAAGGCAAGTCCATGCATGAGTACATGGCTGGCTTGTATAGCAAACACGGTTTGCATCGCGAGAACTTGATCAACGTGTTCATGGAAGGCAGCGAAGGGATGGCTGCGATGCAAGGCTTGATGAAAGCTTTCCGCGCCGAGCCACCAAAATCGCTGGGCGGAATCGCGGTCGCTCAAGTACGAGACTACGGTAGTGCGACGATTTTGAACGTCGCCGATGGTTCCACTTCGCCGCTGGAAGGACCAAGTGGCAACTTGGTCATCATGGATTTGGAGATGGACGGCAACTACGTCGCGGTTCGTCCCAGTGGCACGGAGCCCAAAGTGAAGTTCTACGTGTTCACTCGTTTGGAAGCCGCCGAGTCGCAAGACGCGAGTGCAGCGGACATCAAGCTGTCCGATCGCTTGCGTGCGATCGAGGAAGACGTCCGTGACTTCGCTCGCCTGCACTCCTGAGACGCGTTGAACTCTTGAGACTCGTTGAACTCTTGAGACTCGTTGAGTCGTCTCAGCGGTTGAGCGAATAGAGAATCAAGCCGGCCAAGATTCGGGCGGCGTCGGTGGTGTTGTAGCCCGGGCATTGCACCGAGTTTTGTGACTCCAGTGCACAACTAAGATCGAGCGGCGAGTAGTACACCGCCGCTTGGTCGTCGACCTGCAGTAGATCGACGATCGGTGTGGATCGTACGCGACTGATCTTGAGCGTTTGGTTTTTCTGACGTTCGCCAGATTGGTTTGTTCGCCGGATGGTGACGTCACTTAAATCGTAGCCGCCGTATCGAGTTGTCCAGGCGGGATGTTCTTTTTCCATCGGCTCGAATGACTCGCCGGAGAACAGGTCGCCAAGTTGTGAGCGGATGGATGTCCCGAATGCTTCGCTGCCGCAGATGGGGCTGGCGATGATGATGCCACCTCGGGATGCAAATGCTCGCAACGCATCTTTCTCAGATGGTTTGAGATTCACCGCGGTTTGTCCGTGCAGATACAGCACCCCCACGCGGGCCAGTGATTCCTCGGTCAGCTCAATCGGATCGTTCACCGCGATGACTTCGATCGCCAGCTTTTCGCGAATCAGCGTGGCGGCATTTGGGAGAGCCCGCAGGACTTGTTTTTCGCCCGCACCAAGTGCACCGACGGCGATTGGGATGGCTCCGCGTGTGGGTGGAGGTGCGGTTGATCCATCGACGATTGATGTTGCATCGAGCTTGTTCTTGAGTTCTCGTCCGGTCGCATAAGCGATGATGTTTTCGCCGATCGAAATGCCCGCTTCGATTTGAGGTCGCAGGGCGGTTGGCATGTCGCCGTTGCGAAGAAGTGGTCCGCTGTGTTGCCATCGACACGACAAACTTCGCGGCGAATAGAACACCGGTGTTCGGCAGCAGGCACCGATGCCGTAGACCCAGTAGTCCGTGCCGATGGCTGTTGGATCAACGGGACGCTCGGCGAACCAAACCGGATGGGACGGTGGCAAGCGTTCAAGTTGGTTGCCGGGAAACCATCGTTGACTGAGGTCGATCACGCTTGCTTGGAAGCCAGACGCATCGCCGCATCCGTCTCCACCGATCGCATCGAACAAAATCGTTCCACCTTGATCGATGTATTGCTTCAGTGTGTCGACCAGTTCATTGCTGAATTGAATTCTTTGCGACCCACGAATCACGATCACGGGAACTCGCAAGAGATCGGCGACCGAGGCACCTTCGGCTTGGATCGTCTGCCAAGTCAGTTCCTGCGACCAGTCGCGTTCGACGTGTCGCACCAGTTGCTTGAGCGAAGTTGAAAACGGAATGGAAGCGGTGTTGTTTGCATCGAGTGTTCGAAGCGATGGATGGTCGAGTTGCCCCACGACCACTTGCCGTTTGCCTTTGGAAAGGAACAGCAACGCAAACGAAGTGGCGACTTCCCGTTTGCTTTCCGCGGGCCCCGAACCGATCCAGAATCCGCGAAAAGCGTCTTGGAGGCCTACCAAGTGTTCGGCGCCTTCGCGGTACCAATCATGTCCACCGATCAAGCGACGACCCGACAATCGCCCGACTCGTTCGATGGCGTACAGGTAATAGAAGTCGCTCGATAAAGTGCTGCCGGGGTTGGTATCGACCGTGAAGATTTTGCTCAGAAACTGAAATCCATCTTCAATTGCGGGATCACCGGTTTGTTCGTTGCAGCACTGAAGCGTTTTTTGGTCGC
This sequence comes from Rhodopirellula europaea 6C, assembly GCF_000338295.1. Taxonomy (GTDB): domain Bacteria; phylum Planctomycetota; class Planctomycetia; order Pirellulales; family Pirellulaceae; genus Rhodopirellula; species Rhodopirellula europaea. Next base: position 35,198 of record NZ_ANMO01000025.1, on the reverse strand, counting down.
TGTCGAGCGTGCTCAAAGCGTCTTGCGCGATCAGCAACGAACCGATTCCTGCACAAGTCATGCTGCCGGTTGGATCGTTGGATCGGTACGGCCAGCCTCCTCGCTGCAATTGCAAGTTCCGCCAATAGGCTTGGGCTCGTTGGAACACGGCGGGGTCGACTTCCACGCCTCGGTTGACGGCTTCTCCGAGAGCTAGCAATGCGAATTGACTGTTCGATGGATCGCCATCGCCTCTGCGGTCGCCGTAGTCCCACGCTCCCGGGTTTCTCGAATTGGCGGCTTTTTGATTTTCGGTCAACCAAGCGACGTTGCGACGAATTCGCGGCAGGTCGCCGAGAGCACCGACATGGCAGAAGACCAGCGTTTGCAGACTGACGGCGTAGGTTTGTGTGGGCTCGTAGCGGCGAAGGTAGTTCAGCGCGCGGACCATGTCAGGATCGTTGCGGGACACTCCCGCGTTGAGCCACGCGAGGGTGCAAAGTGCCGACAAGCCGCAGGATTGGCCGGTAAACTCATCCCATCCTCCCCGGTCGGTTTGCGACTTGCGAAGGTATTCGACTCCTCGATCAATCGCTCGCTGTACCGTGGGAGCATCGATGCGACCGCGATTGTTTTGAGCTGCGCAGTGTGGAGCGGTGGTCGTGAGCGTGGTGGCGATGCAAAGCACAACGATGATTGCACACCGATATCGCTTGGTTGCCGCAAGGCGTAAACTGCGAAGACTCCCGCATGCGAGCGTTTGGCCGGAATGGTTTGGATCCATGACGCCATCGATTTGAGCCGTGCGGTGACAACCCGTGTGACTCGATACATTGTGATTTGGACTGTGATTCATGGCTGATCCTTCGGTTCCGACCCCTCCACCAATGAACCCCGCCGCAGGAAATGCAGCGTCAAATGCGAGTTCGGGTGATGCGTCCAAGCCCCGCAATTTGGCAGACGTGTTGCGAGAGTTCTCGGAACATCAACAGAAGATGCGGGATGAGTTGGCAAAGGTCATTGTGGGCCAAACAGACACGATCGAACAGTTGCTAGCGGCCATCTTTACTCGAGGCCACTGTTTACTCGAGGGTGTACCGGGGCTGGCCAAGACTTTGATGGTCAGCACGCTCGCGAATATTTTGGATGTGTCGTTTAAACGGGTGCAGTTCACGCCCGACTTGATGCCGTCGGACATCACCGGGACTCAGGTGATGGAAGAAGAGGAATCGGGACGGCGAAGTTTCCGGTTTGTTGAGGGGCCGATCTTTGCCAACATTCTGCTGGCCGACGAGATCAACCGGACGCCACCGAAAACCCAAGCGGCTCTGTTGGAGGCGATGCAGGAACGTCAGGTCTCGGTGGGACGGGAGACGCACGCTCTTCCTGAGCCGTTTTTTACAATCGCGACGCAGAACCCGGTCGAGCAGGAAGGCACGTACCCGTTGCCGGAAGCCCAACTCGACCGATTCATGTTCAACATCAAAATCGATTATCCCTCGGCTGAGGAAGAAGAAAAGATTCTGATGGCGACGACGCGAGGTGAGTCGGCGACAGTGAACAAAATTCTCTCCGCACGAGCGATTTTGAATTGTCAGAAATTGGTCAGCAGCATTGCGGCCGGACCGCTTGTGATCCGATACGCGGCCCAGCTCGTCCGGGCGACGCGACCTTCGGATGAGTCTGCACCGAAGTATGTTCAAGAACTCGTCGATTGGGGGGCGGGGCCTCGCGCCGGGCAAAACTTAATCGCCGGTGGCAAGGCCATCGCGGCGATGAATGGCCGGTTCAGCGTGGAGCCTGGCGACATTCAGAAAATTGCTTTGCCCGTGTTGCGGCACCGGATCGCGACCAACTTCCAAGCCCAAGCCGAGGGGATGAATACGGATTCTGTGATTCAGCGGCTATTAAGCGACATCCCAATTCCGGAACCAGCTAAAATGGAACGCTCCAAATGACGAGGGTTTTTGAGTGCCAGGATTCGTTGCGGCGTGAGCGTTGACGCGGCAATCGAGTTGTGCCCCCAATCCGAGTCATTCCCGCCTGATGCCCACCCGACAAATTTCTGCTATGTCGTATCGCTCGCAATACCAATCGAAATGCCGCCGTGCGCGATCGTTCCAAGCAAGCGTCCGTGAGAAAAGTGTCAGTTATCTTCGGGGGGCGATGAGAGATGTACCCGGTTTGCCGAAAAGGTACCTGACACCTTTCTTGATGTTGTTGGCGGTGACCTGTTGGGCGGACGATGAATCGGATCAGCGGGAGTTTTTTGAGAATCGCATTCGACCGTTGTTGAGCGAACATTGCTACGAGTGCCACGGATCAGATGTCGATGAGCGGCAAGGCAGCTTGAGAGTCGACCACGGATCGTTTTTGCTGAGCGGTGGCGATTCGGGACCCGCCCTCATCGCGGGCGAGGTTGACGACAGTTTGTTGATCGAGGCGGTTCGTTTTGAATCTTACGAAATGCCGCCATCGGGCAAGCTTTCCGATGAAGATATCGGGGCGTTGGAAAAGTGGGTTGCTGACGGAGCCTACTGGCCCGAGGAACCGTTGCCCGAAGGAGCCGAAGGCGAAGTCGATTCGTTTGACTTGGACGACCGTCGCGAAAACCACTGGGCGTGGCAGCCGGTCCGTGACAGCACACCTCCGGCGGTCAGCAATCCGGAGTGGACTCGTGATTCAATCGACCGATTCATATTGGCTGGTTTAGAAGACGCGGGGCTTTCGCCAGCAAACCCAGCCGACCGAAAGACGCTGGTACGCCGGTTGACTTTTGCATTGACAGGCTTGCCACCGACACCAGAAGAGGTTGCAAAGTTTGAGAGTGATTCACGTCCGGATGCGATGCACCGTTTGCTGGATCGGCTGATCGCTTCGCCCGAGTTTGGCAACCGTTGGGGCCGGCATTGGTTGGATTTGGTTCGCTATGCCGAGTCGCGCGGGCACGAATTTGATGCCGACATTCCGAACGCGTCGCAGTACCGCGACTATGTCGTGCGAGGGCTTAATTCGGATGTGCCGTATGACCAATGGGTGAGAGAGCACATCGCTGGCGACCTGATGACTCAGCCACGAATGAGTTATCAGGGACCGGAGGGTGGAGCCCCGTTCAATGAGTCGATCTTGGGAACAGGTTTTTGGCATCTGGGCGAATGGGTTCACTCGCCAGTCGATATTCGAAAAGATGAATCCGATCGCATCGACAACATGATCGATGTGATGTCGAAAACGTTTCAAGGCGTCACGGTCGCGTGTGCTCGATGTCACGACCACAAATTTGATGCCATCTCGACGGCTGATTACTACTCGCTGTCAGGCTTTCTGCAGAGCAGCGACTACGCCGAAGTTCGTTTTGACACGATCGAGCACAATGGCCGCGTAGCGAATGAACTTCAGAAACTGGATGAAACCTATCGCGAAAAGTTTGTGACGACTTTTGCGGATCTGTATCGGGCTGCTGAGCTCGATGAGTTAAATGTTGACTGGCCCGAAGCGGTTGTGAATTCGTTTGATGAACTGAACGCGGAAGACTTCCGGCAGAACGGTTTCATTTTTGGTGCCGGGCCTCTCATCGCGGGCGATCCACAACTGATCCCGTCGAACGAGGCGGATGCTGCGGATGCAGACGTGATCGCTCAGCAATTGGTCACGCTGACCAAGAACGCGGTTGCAAAAAACGATGAAGCTTGGAACGGATTGAAGTCCATTCGATCCAAGAGTACCAACGCGCGGGGCAAGTTGAAGGCTTACCCACGTCCAGGCCGAACGCTGCGTTTACCGACGTTTGAATTGACCGAGCCCGTCGTTTCGATTCGGCTTCGTGGAACGGGCAACGTATTCGCATGTGTTGATTCACACCGACTAGTGGACGGTCCGTTGCATGGCGAAACAATCGTCAAGTTCAAAGAAGTTGACGGCTGGGTCCAAATGAATCTTGGCCGATACATCGGCCATCGATTGCACTTGGAATTCACACCGGCTGAAAATCAAAGCATCGAAATTCTTTGTGTGGCTCAGTCATCCAAGGAGGATTTGGGAGAAACCCGGAAGGAAATTCAAAGTCGGCTCGATGCGGAAGCGGAACGAATTGCTTCGTTGGAAGAAAAGATCCGAGAGCGAGTTGCCTCGGACGAATCCATTCGATCGGAAGTTGCACAATGGCAATCCGAGTGGTCGACCCAACGTCAGGAATTGGCGTCGCAGATTCGAAAGCGATCGCGATTAGCGATTGGCATGATCGACGGTAGCGGTGAGGACGCGGCAATCTTGATTCGCGGCAATTCATCCAGCGAAGGCGACATTGAACCTCGGCATTTTTTGACCGCCATCACGGGCGGTGAACGCATCGGCGACGCGACCGGAAGTGGTCGCTTGGAACTTGCTGATCAAATCAACGATCCAAACAATCCGCTGACCTCTCGGGTGATCACCAATCGTCTATGGCATCATCTTTTGGGACGAGGCATTGTGCCGACCACGGACGACTTTGGTGTGTTGGGGATGCGTCCGACGCACCCGGAATTGCTCGATCACCTCGCCACGGACTTTGATCGTCATGGTCGTCATCTGAAATGGATGATTCGGCGAATTGCTCTGACAAACACCTATCAGATGTCGATACAAAGTGTCTCCGAAGAGATGGCCTCGCATGCCGAGTCGGTTGATCCCAAGAACGAGTTGCTGCACCACAGCAATCTGCATCGGCTGGAGGGAGAGGTCATTCGCGATAGTTTGTTGGCGATCTCTGGTCAGCTCGATCGATCGTTGGAGGGTGATTCGGTACCGATTCACTTGACATCGTTCATGAACGGTCGAGGGCGTCCCGCGAAGAGTGGTCCGCTGGATGGGGCTCGACGACGATCGATTTACTTGGCCGTCCGACGTAATTTTCTGTCGCCGATGATGAGCGTGTTTGATACGCCCAATCCTTTCAGCACGATGGGGCGTCGCAATGCGTCCAACGTTCCGGCTCAAGCATTGGTGATGCTCAACGATCCATTGGTGAAAAAACAATCGCAATTGTTTGCCGAGCGAGCGATGCGAGAAGTGCCGCCCAATCATTCCTCGGGCTCCGGCGAGTCTTCGCGTTCGGCTGAGACGATCACCGTTGAGCAGCGAATCGACTGGATGTTCTGGACCGCGCTCGGACGTCCGGCGGAAGAGGCCGAGTTGAATTCCATTCGGGAGTACATTCAGGCATCCAGTGAGGCTACGGGAGCGACCGTGGATGATGTCTCGTTGTGGGCCAACGTGGCTCATGCCATCGTCAACACCAAAGAATTTATATTTGTGCCATGACCGGTCTTTCAACTTTCGGGCATCCGTCCATCAGTCGGCGTCAGATGTTGGCTCAAACTTCCATGGGGTTTGGTGGCGTGGCGTTGGCTGCGCTCATGAACGAGGCATCCGCTGATCATGCGGGACATGGCGTTCATCATCCGGCGAAGGCGAAGAATGTCATCTTCCTTTACATGGATGGTGGACCGTCACAGATCGACACGTTTGATCCAAAGCCTTTGTTGACCAAGATGGATGGTCGCGAACCGGGAGATTTGTTCCGCGTCGAGCCGACTCAGTTCAACAACAACGGCAAAGTTCTCGGCAGCCCGTGGAAGTTCAAACAACACGGTGAGAGCGGTATTCCGGTCAGCAGTTTGTTCCCGCACGTTGCCGGATGTGTGGACGAGCTGGCAGTGGTTCGCTCGATGGTTTCTGAGTTTTCCGAGCACACGTTTGCAAACTATTTTTTGCACACCGGCAGTGGATTGCAGGGGCGTCCAAGCATGGGCGCTTGGGTGAACTACGGCTTGGGTTCGGAGTGCAACAACCTTCCCGGATTTGTTGTCTTGAACGGAGGTCTGATTCCTCCCGGTGGGCTGGATTGTTTTGGCAACGGCTTTCTGCCGGCGACCTACCAAGGGTCTGTCTTTCAGCCCCACGGAACCGCGGTTGCGAACATCAAGTCACCTGAACCGGACATCGGACGCCAACGGGCACATCTCGATCTGATCGGCAAGTTGGATTCCGAAGCGATGCGTCATGGACTGCGGCACGATGCAGTTGAATCGGCAATCGCGAATTATGAACTGGCGTTTCAGATGCAAGCGGCGGTTCCGGAATTGATGTCGATTAAAGACGAACCGGAGCACATTCGCAAACTGTATGGATTGGACGCGAAGTACAAGCCGACCCAAATCTATGCGGCTGAATGCTTGATCGCCCGCCGGCTGATCGAACGCGGCGTGCGCTTTATCGAGTTGACTTGCCCGCAAGTTGGCGGGGACCGTTGGGACCAGCACAACAATCTGAAGGCCGGGCATGAAAACAACGCCCGTGCGGTCGATCAACCGATCGCCGGATTGCTGAAGGATTTGCGTCAACGCGGGTTGCTCGATGAGACGTTGGTCGTTTGGGCGGGCGAATTCGGCCGAACGCCGTTTGCTCAAGGAGCCAATGGGCGTGACCACAATCCGTTTGGTTTCTCGATTTGGATGGCTGGCGGAGGGATTCGGCCGGGCATCACTTACGGTGCAACGGACGAATTTGGCTACAAAGCGGTCGAAAACCGCACCGAGATTCACGATTTGCACGCGACGATGCTGCACCTGATGGGCGTGGACCACACGCGGTCAACGTTCCGGTTCGGTGGGCGTGATATGCGGTTGACCGATGTGAAGGGACACGTGATGGACGCGGTCATTCAGGGCTAAGAATCGCCTGAATAATCAGTGCTGAAATGTGGTAGTGGATGGGATTTCGGTAGTGGACGAGGCAACGGGTCCTTGAGCATTCGATTCGTTGCCTCGTCCACTTCATCGATTGCGCGGGATTCATAGCCTCGTCCACTACCCAGTACGGTGATTGTTGTTCACCCGACGCGAAGGTGGGGCGAAGCAGCCCTGACGCTCTTGCGGTAACTTCCTATCCAGGGTTAGTGTTTGGGCCAACGCCAGATGCTCTACAATCTGTGTTGCTTTGCTTTTCTCCTCTTTTCTGCTGTCGCACACCGCAATCTGTGTCTGATCCTCTGGACGATGCCGAGACACCCACCGGCCCGAACGCTTCCGTTCAATCAGGTCGGGCGTTGGATGCTGCGCCCAAGTGGTCTGAACAACTCGAGCGACGGTTTGGATTGACTCTGCAACCCGATTTGGTTTCGTGGTTTGACGACGAGGTTTGGCGAACACCCGGGAATGGTGAGTTCATCGTTGCTGTGTCGCCGGAAACATTGCTCAAGCCGATCCCAGATCCGGTTTGGCCGCCGTTGATGCCGCCCAATTTCCTTCCGCTGGTGGGCAGCCACGCTGGTGATTGGCTGTGCCTGCGATTGGTAGATGGCGAGAACTCATCGTCTGAAATCACGTACGATCTGTGCCATTGGTATCACGGCGGAGGCGACTGGCTGCCATGGGGAAGCTCTCTCGCCGAAGCATTGTTGTTTGATCAAATTTTGCCGTACCTTCCGGCCAGCGATCAGCGTCACGCGATTCCCTCGCCGATGGACAGTGGGCGTCCGTCGCAGCCTGGCGCGAACGCTTGGCAAGATTGGATGACACGATCATTGCCCGATGCCATTCGTCCGATTGCAGAAGAGCAACGTTGGCGAGCCGGAGACACCGATTGGATTGACGCGTTGATTGAGGCGGGTGTTTGCAACGTCGCGATTGCTTGCCAATTGGTGATTGACGCGTTGAGCAACGAGCTGACACATCGTTTGAAGCCGGCCGATGCGAATCGGATGGGAATCGCATGGAACGACATCATGCGATGGGGATTTGATTTGCGATCGCTGCCCAACGAGGTTGCTCAGCGATTGCGGGACGAAGGAGTTGCACAAGCGGATGCCATAGATCCTGCTCAACAGGATTGGCAGCGAATCGAGGACCTGTGTGAGCGGGCTCATGCTTTGGTTCCCGAGTTGGCTTGGGCGGCTGAGTTGCTGGGGTACTGCCGTTTGCAACGCGGTGATTCAGCCGGAGCTAAGGTCGCGTTTTTGAATTCATTGCGGTGCAGTGTTTTCACTGACCAAAGCGTTCGACTACGGACTCATTGGGCGACATCCGGATCGGATGGAATGGCCAAGTTCGGTGCCTATTGGTTGTGCCGCGAAAATGAGTCTTCGTCGGCATCGTGGGATCACGCTTCGGGCGAAAATGGCGAGAATGCTTTTGCGGTAGCCAATGCGGTGCCCAATTCCATTTTGATGACTGAGTACCTGGACTGTTTGCAGAACCGAGAAGGTGGTTCGGTACGCAGTCGATTGACGTCGTTTTTCTTGGACCGCGCCGAACAGAACGCCAACAATGGCGAAACGGCCGAAGCGGTTCGCTGTCTCTATGCCGCTGGATGGGATTTGGGCACCGAGCCGATGACGTTGTATGCGGACCTGCTCGGGCGATTGGTCGATGCGACGCAAATCGCCGGGTGGACATCACACGAAAATCTCGCTCGGATGCACCGAGATTGCTTCCGAAAACGATACGGCATTTGAGTCTTCCACCGGCGTCGATTGCCGGATTGTGCAATTAGGATGGACGACGTCAATGCTGACGTGGCCGATGAACATTCACCCTGTCATTCCCAATCAATCGAAAACATGAGCCAGCCCAACTCTGACGACTCCGCCGCCAGCAGCGCACCAAAAGCCGGCGACGGCCAAGACGATGTGCAAAAGAACATTGTTTGGCACGCCCACACAGTTTCTCGTGAAGACCGCGAAAGCAAATTGGGGCAACGCGGTGTTGTGGTTTGGTTCACTGGGCTGAGCGGGTGCGGCAAGAGCACGATCGCGAATGAGTTGGATCGGTTGCTGATTGATCGTGGAGCAACGTGCACGTTGCTGGATGGCGACAATGTGCGTCATGGTTTGTGTGCTCCTCCGTCCGTGTTGCAAGAAGAGCATGGCGAGGAGTTCGCCGGGCGGTTTGGATTGGGGTTTGGTCCCATCGATCGTGAAGAAAACATTCGCCGGATTGGTGCGGTCACCGAGTTGTTCGCATCGGCTGGCGTGATCGTTTTGGCTGCGTTTGTGAGTCCCTATCAGCGCGACCGAGATCGGGTGCGAAAAACGATCGAGAGCAGTGGCCGAGCAGGTGATTTCCTGGAGGTTTTTGTCGACACGCCTCTGGAAATTTGCAAGCAGCGAGATCCGAAGGGGCTGTATCAAAAGGCGATCGCGGGCGAAATCAAAAACTTCACCGGAATCAGCGACCCCTACGACGCACCGCCCTCGCCTGAAATTCATTTGAAGTGGCGGAAGGGCCAGACGCCTCATGATCAGGCGACGGAAATCATCCGCGAAATGGAGAAACGAGGCGTTCTCGGGCCTGCAAAGGGGTGAAAATACTCGCCAAATCGAACCATTCTTGGAGTCAATGCTTAACGACTTGATTCTCGATTGGGCGGTGATGCATTAGACTGCGACCGCACGTGAATCCTCTCGGCGACCTCCTTCGGCAATTGCCCCACGGTTTGATCCCAGTCATGCTCGGCCCCGTTTTTCAACGCGAAGCATCCGTCGTCCCCAAGCGGCCGGCGACCTATGTCACACGCGGTGTCTATTTGATGGCACTGTTTCTGTTGCTATGCACCGGATATTTGGTGCTGGACGGTTCGCGTTCTTTGGCGGCCAACGCGGACGCGGCCAAATTTGGTGGCTGGATGTTCCGTTTGCTCGCTCCGCTTCAGTTGGTGATTTTGTCAGCGTTGGCGGCGGTGGGAGCGGCTAGCAGCGTGGCTCAGGAAAAGGACCGCCGGACCCTGATTTTGATGCTGATGACCCGTTTGTCGGGCTTCGAGATCGTTGGCGGCAAAGCGGCAGCGACCCTGTTGTCACCGTTTGCACTTTGCGTCATTTCTTTGCCGCTGTTTCTGACGTTGCCCTTGTTGGGCGGAGTCGCACCGGGACAAGTCTTGGCCGTTTTCGCGGTCACGTTGGTCAGCGTCGTCGTCTCCGCCGCGGTTGGTACCGTGGTCGCGTTGTGGCGAGAAAAAACATTTCAGTCGATCGCTCTGACGGTATTGGTGTTGTTGCTGTTGGTTGCCGCGGGCGAGATCGCGGCGTCGATGTTTGGGGACGACTCCAAGTGGGCGATGGCGATCAGTGCTCCACGAGCTTTGTTGGCGGCGACCAATGCGGATGCGGGTTGGGCAGCGTTTCTGAGTGACGGCGGCGGATTATTTGTGCTCGTTGGCAGCGTTTTGTCAGCCGTGATTTTGGGAATCGGAATCGCCAAGGTTCGTGTGTGGAACCCATCGCGTGAAGTTCGCATGAAAGCACCCGAGGCCGAAACCAGCGAAGAGTTTGAAAGCGAAGCGTTCCAACGCGATCGCGAGAAAGATCCTGAGTCCTGGAAAGTCCGGCAGCCTCGGCCGGTTTGGGACAACCCAATCCTTTGGCGTGAGATTCGAACTTGGGCTTACGGACGAAAGATCATTCTCATTCGAGCGGTCTTTGTTTTGATCTTCGCAATCATTGCCACGGCGGTTTACCTGCAGGTGGAAAGCGGCGTCGCGATGGAACCAGCAGGCCGCATTGGACGAGCCTTGCCCGCGGTAACGATTCCGGTCGCGGTGCTGGGCGTGATCAGTTTGGTCTTGGTCAATGCATTGGCCGTGAACGCGGTCACCGGTGAGCGAGATGGGTTGGCGTTGGACTTGTTGTTGGTCACGGACCTTCGACCCAGCGAGTTTGTATTCGGCAAACTTTGGGGCGTGATGTACGCGGCGAAAGAGATGATCATTCTGCCGATGTTGCTCACGATCTATTTAGGGCTGTCTGGCGTGATGACCATCGAAAACATGGTTTACACGCTGTTAGGCGGATTCGCCTTGGTCGTCTTTGTTTCCATGTTGGGAATTCACTCCGGGCTGAACTATGTTTCAGGCCGAACGGCGACACTGGCCAGCCTGGGAACCGTGTTCTTCCTTTGCGTTGGCATCGCGATTTGCATGACGATCATGGTCAGCTTCCGTGGCGCGTTCCAGCTTCAGTTGGCACCGTTCTTGGTGATGATCCTGGGCGGTGGGCTGGCTCTGTTCGCCGCACTTGGGTGGCGAAACCCGTCGTCGGCGATCTTTGCCGCGTCCTTTGCATTGCCGCTGATCACGTTTTACGCGATCACTCAGTTTCTGCTGCAAACCGATCACTTGTGGGTCGTGTTTAGTCTGCTTGCCGGTTATGGATTCACGACCGCAGCGATGATGATTCCCGCGCTCAGCGAATTTGATGTGTCGTTGGAACCAGACCGCGGCAATGAGACAACGCGAACAACGGGTGACAGTCCCGAGGCGTTGCCGGGGACCACGAATTGAGCGAGCTGATGTCGAAGTGGCCAATGTTGGCCGCGATGCTCGTACTCATTGTCGCTAGCGGGCTGTTCAGTGGCAGCGAAGCCGCTCTGTTCTCGCTGAAAGAACGTGACCGAAAACGAATCGGTCGCAACGGAGCGGCGGGACGTGTGGTGACGTTGTTGCTCGCGGAGCCGGATCGATTGTTGGCTGCGATCCTGTTTTGGAATCTGCTGATCAACATGACTTACTTCACGTTGGTCGCGATCGTGTCCGCCGATCTTTCGCGCCCGGGAATTTTTACGCTGGTTTGTTTGCTCACGATCATCTTCTTCAGCGAGATGTTGCCCAAGAGTTTCGCGGTGATGACGCCGACGCGAATCGCTTTGATGGTTGGCGTTCCCATGACCATTGCGGTCGGTATCGTTTCGCCCATCTTGCCGTTCGTGAAATGGGCCAACGAAGCCGCCGGGCGTTTGTTGTGGCCGACGTTTGAGCCCGAGCCAGAGATCGAGTTGACGGACATTGAACGTGCGATCGAACTCGGGACCGACGATGCAACCTTGCTTCGACGAGAACGATTGGCACTGCGGTCGTTGGTGATGATGGCTGAGATTCAAGCCGACGAAATGATGCGTCCGCGCAGCAAGCTGATGATCGTTTCGCCTCCGCTCAAAACATCTCTTTTGGCGGAAGGGTCGCCTCCTGGTGGCTATCTGATTGTCGCGGATCCCGAGGATTCTTCTGGCCAAACCATTCTCGGTTCGATCGCGGTTCGACTGCTCAGGCCGCAACAGATCGACGATTTGCCTTCGGCGGTGGAGAAGGTCTTGCATGTGCCGTGGTCTGCGAAAATCGCTCAGGTTTACGACCAGTTGGACGAACAAGACATCACGATGGCGGTTGTAGTCAACGAGTTCGGTGAGGTCGTTGGTGCACTGACCGTTGACGACATTCTGCGAGGCGTTTTGGCGAGCACGGATCAATTGGACGCCGCAGAAGATCAAATCAAACAATTGGGTGGCAAGCACTATCGAATGCCTGGGTCGACCAGCCTGCGTGCACTCGCGAAAACGTTGGAAATTGATTTGCCCGAAGAACGCACGGCGACCGTTGGTGGGCACATTCAGCGTCACAACGAACGCGTTCCGCGTGCCGGTGATGTGGCTCCGTTGGCGGAATACGAGTTGGTGGTGACGGAAGAGGACGAAGACGGGATCTGGATCGAAGCTTGGTTGGGTCCTGACTCGGAGCGTCCTTCATCATGATGTTGGCTGTTGGAGTTTTTCTTGTTGGATTGATGCTGTCCGCTTTTTTCAGCGGCAGCGAAACCGGGCTATATCGGGTCTCACGCACGCGATTAGTGCTGGATGGACTGAGCGGTTCGTTCGCCGGTCGAGGACTGGTGTGGATGATCAATCATCCAGCGATCTTTGTTGCCACGACTTTGGTTGGAAACAACCTGGCGAACTATCTGACCAGTTTGGCGATCGTGATGTTCGTTGGTGCATTGATTGGCGGAGGCGAAGCGATCGAATTGGCTGCCACCGTGATGATGACGCCGGTGGTCTTTGTGTTTGGTGAGTTGCTGCCAAAACACCTGTTTTATCAAGCACCTTATCGACTCTTGCGAGGCACCCGTTGGTTGTTGTTGATCGCGACGATCGTGTTTTCTCCGATCTCGTTGCTGCTCAGCTTGCTGGGCAATGCGCTGCAGAAGCTGACCGGTGAAACGCCGTTCCGTTTGCGTTTGTCGATGGCACGTGGTGATTTGGACCAGGTGCTTCAGGCGGGGCAAGACGCGGGGATTCTGGCGGTGGGACAACGCAATTTGGCCCAGAATGTCTTTGATGTTGGCAATGGACCGGCCGTCCAGTTTGGCGTGCGTCCCGAGCGATTGGCGGTCGTGGATTCACCCGTCGATTTGGAGCTCGCCCGCCGCCAGGCCCGCCGGCAAAATCACCCCATTATTTTGGTGCGTCGCAAAGGCCGGATCATCGGTTTTTACCGCTACTCTGATCTGGTTTATCAAGACCAGGTTCCAGCGCCGCTGCCGATCGTTCGCGGTGCGTTGACCGACCGGCATCTAGGCGTGCTGTTGCGTTTGTACGACGCCCACAGCGACGTCGCGGTCTTGTACGAAGCCAGTGGAAAGATTGGCAGCGTGGTCACTCGCCGGCAATTGTTGCAGCCACTGCTTGGCTGATTCGCGGCCGGAATGGCTCACGCAATTGCCCCGCGGATCTTCGCCATTCATCGAGAACGTCCGAGATCAAAAGAAGCGGATGGGGTGGGATTCGAACCCACGGTAAGGTCTCCCCTACGCTAGTTTTCAAGACTAGAGCCTTCGTCCACTCGGCCACCCATCCGGAACAGGGATTTTAGCAGGCCGCCGCGACTTCGCCCAGACGAGAAGCGACTCGGTGGCGAGAGCAGTGCGGCCTTTTTTGAGGTGTGGATGTTGGTCTCGCCGGATGTAGCCGCTTCCTGGTTCGGAAGCTGGCGTTACGGAGCAAGTTGCCCGACTATTCGTTTCAGGAGAAAGAGCGAAATTCTTCGGATTGGGGTGAAGAAATGGGGGGCGGTGGGCCGATGAGAGTTGTGGGGGTGGAGACATTGCGCGGTGACCGAGGGGTCGATCGTGAAACACATGGCTCGCCAAATGACATTCTTGCTCGCGTCCGCTTGGACTCGCACCACGATGGTGTGGGTGTGTCTGAGTGTATCGCTGTTGAGTGGATGCACGCTGGTTCCGGAAACGCGTCAGCGAGACACGCTGCACAACCCCTTCCCGCAAATGAAACGGGTCGCGGTGCTGCCTTTCTACAACCAAAGCCACCAGCCCAACGTGGACGGCGAGGCAGTCGCACGATCGTATTACGCCGCTTTGCAAGCAATTCCGGGCTTTGAAGTGTTGCCGGTGGGCGTCACCTCGACGCAGTATCGAGCCTATTCGATGCAGTACGGTGAACCTCGTGTCGGAGCCGATTTTCAACGGCTCGCACAGATGATGGATGTCGAAGCGATCGTCGTCGGATCGGTCACTGATTTCGACGCTTATTATCCGCCGCGAATGGGGATGACCGTTCACTGGTACGCTGCCAACGAAGGGTTTCACACGATTCCGCCCGGGTACGGTTTGCCTTGGGGGACCGAAGCCGAAGAGAAAATTCCAGCTCGAATCGTTCGGGAAGCTGAATTTGAATTGGCTCGCAGCCAGCTCAAGACGCAAATCCCACAACGAATTCCCCTGGCAACACCGGTCGACAAAGCGGCGGAAGAGGTCGAGACACCGGAGCCCGACTTTGCCAGTTCAAACCCATTGCGAAAAGAAGCGGATCCCTTTGGTGATGAGGAATCGCCCGCCGGTCCCGAATCCGCCGGCGTCATTCGCTTGGTGGATCATCATTCCTATCAAGCGGAAGTGGCCGAGCACCAAGTCATCAGTCCCACGATGGCTCCATCCATCAATGATGGAGAAGTCGTGTGGGAAGACGGCACTGGTTGGCAAGAACAAGGCATGGGCTGGGAAGGCGACGTGATCGTTGACGGCTCGGTCGATGCCGGTGGCGTGATGTATGAAGAAGCCTGCGGATCCGAGCCGTTTGCCAGCATGGCACCCCTGCCACCAGCCTGGCCCGACCCGACGGATTTGATTCCCGATCCGCCCGCGATGGCACCGCCCGCGATGATCGTTCAACACGATCCCGTGATCTCGCACACTCGCCTGTATCGCGGCGACGATCCTTACTTCACCCAGCGTTTGGCAGACTACGTTGAGACGGGGGATGACGCACGGGGGATGGCTTGGCAGGGTTATATCAAACGTAGCGATGATTTCATTCGTTTCTGTTGTCACTTGCACATCGTCGAAATGTTGGAGTCGCGGGGTGGTCGTGACCAAAGCGACCTCATACTGCGATGGCCCGTGAGCCGATACTGAGCAGCATCGCGGGAAACTCCCAGCGGAAGTTTCTCCGGACCCGCGACATTCGCACTCAGGACGATCAAACGATGGAAAAGGAAGTCAACGTGTTAGCCTTGGTCAAAGGCGAAGAACGTTTCATCTTCTTGTTCGACGACGAGAACCGTGACGAGACCCTGCGTCAGTTGGCACGTTTTGCTGCCAATCCGGAACTCGATTTCTCGTGGTATGACGCTGCGATGTTGTCTCGCAAAATTCGCGAAACGGTTGTGGTGGACGACGAAGTGTCGGCGAGCTCAGAGTTTGATTCGCTTTCCATTGATGACTTTGTTTGAATCCATCCGTCAGCAGTGAGTCTCGATTTTGGGAACGGCGATCACCCGATTTCTGCAGTACATGGCGACCGAACGCAATGCGTCTGATTTGACGATCAAAGCGTATCGGGAAGACCTGTTCGCGTTCGCGGAATGGATCGGACAAGCCGAGACGGGACGCATCCAACTGGATTCATTGACGCCACAGCAATTGCGTCAATTTCAAGCTGCACTTCAACAAGCCGGCTACGCTCGCACGACCATCTCGAGAAAGCTCGCCTCGTTGCGAAGCTTCTTCAAGTTCGCCATGCGAGAAGGAATGGCGAGCAGCAATCCGGCCAAGCCGCTGCGGAATCCACGAAGCAACCGCAAGCTTCCTCACGTTTTGACCAGCGACGAAGTCGGCCGTCTTTTGGTTGCACCGCCTGCGATCAGCGAAGCGGGACTTCGTGATCGAGCGATCTTGGAAACGATGTATTCATCGGGACTGCGGGTCAGCGAGTTGGTGGGACTTCGCGATGGTGATTTGGATTTCTCCCAAGGGATCACCCGAGTCCGCGGAAAGGGACGCAAGGAGCGGATCAGTCCGCTGGGTTCGTACGCGATCAAAGCGATCCAGGCTTACGCTGGACGTCGCAGCCGATCGCCTGAGGCTGAAAAGCTTGGCCGATCGGCTCCCGTGTTTGTCAATCGGTTTGGCAACATCCTGACGACTCGCAGCGTTGGTCGGATGCTCGAGAAGTACATTGCCAAGGCGGAGCTGGATACGCGGACCAGCCCGCACACATTGCGGCACTCCTTTGCAACTCACCTGCTCGATCGCGGCGCGGACATTCGCAGCGTGCAAGAATTGCTGGGTCACAAATCGCTGACAACGACCCAGATCTACACGCATGTCAGTGCAGCAAATCTGCGTCAGGTTTATGAGAAGGCTCACCCTCGGTCGGCGTGAGAACGCGTTCGGCGATGAGCCAATGATTTCGTGAGCTCACGGAACCGATCTGCTCCGATGGCTCAGTCGCACTCGAGTGCCAGGATCTTGTCGAGTCGACGCTGATGGCGTTCTTCGGGAGTGTATTTGGCGTTCAGGAACGAGGAGATGATCTCGAATGCCAGCTCGCTGCCGATGATCCGGCCGCCGATGCACAGCACGTTCATGTCGTCGTGCTCTACGCCTTGGCGCGCGGAATAAGTGTCGTGACAGATCGCCGCGCGGATGCCGGTGATTTTGTTGGCTGCGACGCTGACGCCGACACCACTGCCGCAAATCAGCAGCCCACGATCGGCTTCGCCGCTGTTGATTCGCTCGGCGACTTCGACAGCGAAATCGGGGTAGTCGCAGGAGGTTTCGTCATTGGTTCCGCAGTCGGTCAGGCTGATGACCTGCGATCCGAAACGCTCGACAACGAGTTGTTTCAGAGCGAAACCGGCATGGTCGCCACCAACAGCCAGGCGAATGGGCGAGACGGAATCCGCATTTTGCGACATAGGACCAAGTACCGACGAAAGAACGAGCCAAAAAGAGATGCCAAGAAGACGCCACAAGATAGTCGTTCGGCGTCGATTCGTAACCGGGGCTTGAGATCCACGTGGGAAATGGCGGGCGGGGTGATTGCAAATTGCAAAATGGACATTGCAAATTGGCAATTGTGGATCGGTGAAAATCTTGCGGCTTGGTAGACCTGAATCATTTTGCAATTTGCATTGGGAAATTTGCACTTTGCAATTCCCCACCGCGTCTCCACGACGGCCCCTCCGGGGCGACCGTTTGGGTTTGGGCATGGTTCTCGGGGCTTCCGCCCCGAGCTATGGACGACGGCCCCGTCCGGGGCGAATTGGCGTGATTGCCAGGTGGGAAGTGGCGGACGGGGTGATTGCAAATTGCAAAATGGACATTGCAAATTGGCAATCGTGGATCGGTGAAAATCTCGCGGCTTGGTAGACCTGAATCACTTTGCAATTTGCATTGGGAAATTTGCACTTTGCAATTCATCCACGGTCCCCGTCCGGGGCAATGTTGCGCAATCCCTTTAAATGAGATCGTCGTCGTCCTCGTCTTCGCGATCGGGATGCAGTGGATCATCGGAATCGAAGAACAGGTCTGCTAGTCCCAAAGGCACCGCGTCGCCGCCGAGCGTGCGTTTGCGGCGTTCTGCGAGTGATTCCAGATCGACTGCTTCGTCGCCGAGGCACTTTTCGAGGGCTTCCTGCCAGGCGGCATCGTGAGCGACCGGATGCGACGGGTTTTGCTTCATTCGCTTGATCGCGAAACGCAGCAGGTTGATACCGTCTCGGGGGGAAAAATCGAGTTTCAGTTCGTGCGAACGCTGCAGGAAATCGACGGTCAGCGCCAACATCTCTGGTTCGGCAAACGGCAGGTGGTACTGCAGGATGGCCATCTCGTCTTGCTTGTTTGGAAACCCAACCTGCAGTGTCGGTTGCAGTCGACTGAGAATGTAATCGGGGATTTCAAACGTCGACTCGTCTTGGTTCATCGTCACTGCTGAACGGAATTCAGGTGACGCGGGAATCGTGATTCCGGCGACGATGGATTCCACGTAACGGCGGGTGTCGAAAAGCGGTGCCAGCGACGCCCAAGACTTTTCGTTCATCCGGTTGCCTTCGTCCAAGATGCAGACGCCGCCGGTGATCATCGCACTGACCAGGGGCGAAGCATGGTAGGCAATCTCACCACCGCGACTGAGCACGGGTGTGATCAACAAGTCTTCCGGTCGAGTGTCGGCGGTGCACTGGTAGATATACAGCGGCAGACCTTGACGCTTGGTCGCCGCGATCGCGAGTTGTGTTTTGCCAACGCCCGGCGAGCCGATCAAACGCGGCGTCAGGGGGATGTCGGTTTCGTCCACCGTCAGCCAGCAGGCCAACAATTGCATCAGCAATTCGTTTTGGCCAATCCAATCGCCTGCGGCCTCGTATGGATGAGCGAGTTTGAGTTCAACGCCACCAATTTGAACCACTTCCGGTTCGCGAGCAAAGCGATCCGACTCGGAGTGTTTCGAGGAGCGTTCTTCGGATGGATTCGGCGAAGGCGAATTCATGGAGTGTCCGTCAGGAGGCTTCGGTTTTGGGATCTTGTCCCGTCAAGTCTGAAGCATCGACGGCGCTTTCGCCACGCCCCATTGCATCCTGTTCTTTTTGAACGGCATCCAGGATGGGATCGATGTAGTTGTGTAGCGGGTGATCGCTGAAGTGATCCACCCGAAAACGCTTGAGCCCTCGCAGGAATCCGTGCCATCGGTCGCGTCGTTTTCGAATCATGCCCAGGTGACCGATTCGTCCGTTTCGGTTGATATAGACCTCGGTTCCACAGTGGCGGTATCCCATCCACGCGGGTGGGACTCGAGTCACAATGTCGTTGTTGTTGACGTACCGGTAGTGAGGCAATTCGACGTAGTTGATGTAGCGTTTGTCACCCACCCGAGGGCTTCCGTAGGTGAACAATCCACTCGGCACGGATTTGATATGAGACAGGTAGCAACGTCCGGCGCAGATGGTGGCCATCGCACCACCGAGTGAATGGCCACAGAACCAAACGGGTTGCTCGTTGCCAACCAACGCGGTTTCCAACATTGGCCATAGATCGTCGACTTCGGTTTTGAAACCGCGGTGGACTTTGCCCGCCGTCTCGGCCAAAACCGACGCGGCGTTGGCGTCCGCACGAATGTCATTCCATTCATTGGGCTCGGTACCGCGGCATGCGATCACGCAATCGTGATCGTTGCGAAACCGGTAAGCTTGGGAACCGTCGTGATCAAAGAAGGTGACGTCGGAAAAGCCAACCATGGCGGCGGCGACGGTGGCTTCTCGCTCATCGTTGTAGGCGACCATTGCCAACTCGGCGAATAGCAACGACTTTTGCAAGAACGTCATGTCGTCGATGGCACCTTTGACGTCGCTGTGAACGACGACTGGGACTTCATTGGGATCCTGGACAACGCCAGCGATGGGTTTCAGTTCCAGTGCATCAGACGGTTTGCTCATCTGAATAACTCCGTTTCGAATGAGAAGATCAGCGACCTCATTGTGCCACACCCTTTGGCAAAGAGGGATAGGCGTGCGAATTTCAACCTGGTGCGACGCAAGATTTTCGCGTTGTCATCACAAACGCAATGACTTTGGATTCACACGGGGACGAGAATTGCCGGACAATATTCGAACTTGTTGCCGTGCGGAGGGATGATGCGAATCCAATCGATGGCGCTGTCGCGGGTACGCTTCACAAACAACGCATCTTTCCGACCGGTCAGGCGCGATGCTGATGCTTGCAGGCATCTTGCAAGCACGCTTCGTAAGCGTCCACCATTGCGGGCCAACCATAACGGCTGGTCACTTCGCCCGCTTGGGCAGCGAGCCGTTCCCGCAACTCTGGCGACGCCATGCAATGAAGTAGTCCGGCTCGCAACGCAGCGTCATCGTTGGTGACAAGCCATCCATTGCGACCGTGATCGATGATTTCACGAACTGCACCACCAGCGTCCACGGTCAAGACCGCGGTGGAGCATGCCATTGCTTCGAGCAACGCGGATGGGAACCCTTCATAGCGACTGGGCAGAACAAACCAATCCGCGGATTGATAGACGGGCCAGATCGGTCGCGTCCAACCGGGGAGGTTGACCCGCGAATCAACTTTGAGTTCACGAGCAAGTTTTTCCAAATGACCACGCTGGCTGCCTTCGCCATGTATCGTGAGTTCCCAATTCGGCGCATCGTTTGGCAATTCACTCAAGCAGCGAATCAAACGGTCAAAGCCCTTTTCATGTTCCAGTCTTCCAACCGCGACAAGACGGCAAGTTTCTTCGTCGGTGTCGGCGTCCCTTTCGGTGCGTTGTTCGACGGTTGAGTGGAACTCCTTCGGCACTTCAATCGCCGACGGAATGACAAGCGTATGACTATGTGTTTGTGATTGCAGCGTTGCCTCGACATCCTCGCTCAAGCACACCACGCGGTATGCCTTTGGATAAAGTCGGCGACGAAAGAACTCGCGGGCTCGGCCGAGCGATTGATGTTTGGGATCGCTTCGTTCGCTGACCACCACCGGCACACTGAGCCCCGTGGTTGCCAACAACGTTAGCCAATTGGTGGCGTCACAAAACGAAAGCACCACATCAAATTTGCCCGCCGCGATGGTCGATCGAAGACGGCGGGTTCGGGACCAGATTGAAACGGTGTTCTCTGGCGTCGACAGGACGTTGATGGAATGGCGCGAGACGCGGGAGTCGACTTCGTGCCGATCGTGTTTTCCATCATCCAGTGTGATCAGGGTGACGGAGTGCGAGCGGTCTGCCAGGCGAGAAGCGAGCCCCGCCATCACGCGTTCGGCGCCGCCCCCGTCGAGCGAATGAATCACGCAGGCAATTTTCATTTTCATCGGCGGAGTCGGCGTGATTGGAAGTCTTACGTGAACAGCTTAGTAACAAGCCGGGCATCCGTGTCAGACAACTCCAGCCCGATGGCACCCACGGGAGGCATTCCGGCAAAAGGCAAGTCACGCCGATTTCCCAGGCAATCCTTTCGTGAACGTTTATCACTCGTCGCGACGAAATGGCGACGTGCGGGGAAAATCTGTGTCAGATTCGAGGAATTATTCGGCTTCGGGCCGGTGGTTTGGATTGCAACGGTTGGCAGGGTGACTACGGTGGAATATGCACGGGGGTGCTCACGATCGACATTTGCCAATTGATCCAACCACACCTCTTTCAATGAGAGAAAGCGAGCCAGCTATGTTGTCTCAGAAATTTGCCTTTTCGCGAGGTTCGAGTCGCTTGAAGCGATCGATTCAGCGCATTTTCTTGGGCGTCGCCGTTCTGGCTGGATGCGTGGCCTGCTCCGAAGAAGCGTCCGCTCAATCGCCCTATGCGTTCGGGTTTCAGCCCTACGGTTTCTATCAGCCGTACGGATCGGTGTATCGATCCAACATTCCAAACCCACCGTATTTCGCGACGAACCCACCGGTTTACTACGGCACGCGTCACTACCGTCCTTATGGGATCAGCCCGTTTGCATCGCCACCAGTGGTGAGTCCTGGTGCTGGTTACCACAGCCAAGTGGCTCCGATCAATCAGCGTCGCGGCTATGTCGGCCCCGTTTCGAATCCTTATATCTGCAAAGCAGGTGAATCGTCACCGCATTTGGTAACGAAGGCAAAAGCTGCATCTAAAAAGTCCAGCGACGCGTCGGATGAATCTGAAGCCGCCACAACGCTTGTTTCGAATTCGCCTGGTTTCACTCCAGGTGAAGTTCGTACCAACCCATTCGTTTCGAGCGAATTGCAATTCGCTCGACGTTAGGAAGCGGTGGGGCGAAAGTTCTCGGCCATTAAACGCTGATGTTTTCTGCGATCCACTCGGGTCGCAGGAGCTGAATCATCAGAGCCTTTTGGGCGTGCATTCGATTGCCCGCCTGTTCGATCACGTCGCTTTGTGGACCATCCATGACCGCGTCGGTGATCTCCTCGCCTCGCACGGCGGGCAAGCAATGCAGCACTCGAGCGGTCTTTGGGGCCGCTTCGAGTAGCTGTTCATTGACTTGGAAATTCTTGAAAGCGGCTCGTCGAGCGATGGATTCGGCTTCTTGCCCCATGCTGGTCCAAACGTCGGTGTAGATCGCATCAGCGGTTTCGACCGCGGCAATCGGATCGGCCGTTTGATTCATTTTCGCGTTGGGATATTTCTCACCGATTCGATCGAGCCATGGTTGGTCGAGTTCGTACCCATCCGGACGTGCGAGCGTGAATTGAATGTCCAGCATCGCACACGCGAGAGCGAGTGATCGCGAAACGTTGTTGCCGTCGCCAACGAAAACCATGTGGCGATCTTTGACTTCGCCAAAATTCTCCAGCAACGTCAACACATCGGCGATTGCTTGGCAAGGATGACAGAGATCGGTCAAGCTGTTGATGATCGGGACAGCATTGTATTCCGCCAACTGTTCAACACGTTCGTGTGATTTCGCTCGACACGCAACCGCGTCGACAAATTGTCCCAACACGCGAGTGAAGTCAGACGGTGATTCGCGTTTGCCCCAACCGACATCGTCGCCCAGAAACAAGCTGCTGCCACCGAGATGGTTCATGCCGGTCTCAAAGCTGACACGGGTTCGCAAGCTTGGTTTTTCAAACAACAACGCAAGCGTGTAGCGTTCCAAAATGGCGGGCCGTTCGCCCTGTTTCAATTTGGATTTGAGGGTTTGTGCGGTTGCCAAAATCTGACGCAACTCTTGCGGGGTCAGATCAAAGAGTGTGAGCAAGTGTCGCATCAAAGTTTCTCCGTTTCCTCGTTGGATTCGAACTCGTCCAGTTCGTTGTTTTCCAGTTCAGTTTCTTCTTGTTCGGTTTCGTGCTCTTCGTCTTCATCGCCGCCTACGACTTCGTCGTCCGTTTCATCTTCCTCAGCCGATTCTTCATCGGCCGTGTCGTCGAGTTCGTCCTCTTCGATTGCCTCATCGTCATCGTCTTCGTCGTCATCCAGCTCTTCGTCCGAATCTTCCGCAGATGCGGCTTCATCGATATCCGCATCAAGTGAAATGTCGACTGGCGATTCGTCGGGTTGGGCTTCGTCGGGTCGGGCTTCGTCAGCGGGTTCCTCCATCGGATCCGATTCAGTTTCCGCCGATGAGGTTGCTTCCGTTGACTCCTGAGTTCCTTCCAACCCCGCCAGCACCGCATCGATTCGGTCGATCAGGATTTCCCGTTGTTCGGCCGTCATCAGCAACGGAGGTTGGAACAGGACCGAATGTTCGCTGCAAACATCGGCGTGCAGTTGTTCCGCCGCGGATTGATCGATCCAAGCTTGAGATTCGACATCCAATTCCAAGATCACGGTGTGCCCGCAGGCATGCAGGTCTCGGACGCACCCGCGGGTGGCAATTCGTTCAGCCAGAGCGATGGCGAACGCGTCCGCTTCCGTGGCAAGAGCGTCGGTTTTAATCAGCGTCGACAGTGCGGCGGAAACAAGATGTCCAACCAAGTCACTGGAATGAGCGGTTTGGTCGAGATGCGATGCGAGCGATTCCGATAGAACCAACATGCCGCCAGGAAGGTCGCCGACCAAGCCGGCCGAAAGGATGACCGCGTCGGCAGAGATTCCGGCGACCATTTCATGAGCAAAGAAGTAGCCGTTCCCGGCTGCGGGAGTGTCACCATGATCGACGATCAATTGCGTGCCCGTTTCATCACATCGTTGACGGCATCGAGCCCACCATTCAGCGGTCAATGGCTGGCCGACTCCGCTGAAGTCCACCGGAGCGACCAAAGCGACCGCGGTTGATGAATCGATTTTGTCGACGAAGCGTTCCGCCGGCGCGTGCACGAAGCCAGGCAGCAGGGGCCACTCGTTGCCTCGCAACGTTGGTTTGCCGCTCGCCATTCTCGCAACGATGCTGCGTCCGTGATCACTGCCTACCAAACAAAGGCACTTTGGCGCCGATGCATTCTCGGCGGCCGCGTCTTCCGCATCGTGTTGTGACAGATGACGTCGACGAGCCGCGATCAAAGCATGTTCGAGTGCTTGGTCTCGCGAAGAAGTTGGAATGCAATCAGCGAGCGTTGAAGCATCCGCGTTGGTCAGCGTGCGCAGTTGCTCCGTGATCTTGGTTCGCAGGTCAGCATCGCCGCACCACTCGGGTTGATCTGCGAATTGACGCAAGGCATCCCGGAACGAGTTCTCACCTGTCGGAGAGAGACGTCCTGCAATCGCATTGATCCAATTGTCGCCGCGAGGGGCATCGCCGTTGCCGGACGCGTTCACTGGTGGATCTCCGTGCCCACACCGTCGGTGGTGAAAATTTCGAGCAGCAATGAGTGACGCAGTCGTCCATCAATGATGTGGACTTTCTGAACGCCACGACCGAGTGTTTCCAAGCAGGCTTCGACCTTCGGGATCATGCCGGACTGAATCACACCATCGGCAATCAATTGGCGAGCTTCCTCGGCCGACAACGCTGGAATGATTGTCTCGGGATCTTTGGGGTCTCGGCGAACTCCGTTGACGTCCGACAAGAACACGAGTTTGTCCGCTCCCAAGGATTGAGCGACCGCCATCGCGGCGGTGTCTGCATTGACGTTGTACAGTTGCCCTTTTTCATCCGTGCACAAAGAAGGGATCACGGCGACTTGGTCGGTGTATGCCAAGCTTTCAATCACGTCACGATCGACCTCGGTCACTTCACCAACGAAGCCAAGGTCGTCGCCTTCGGAATCGATCAGCTTCTTGCCTTTCAGGACACACGTGGTTCGAGGCGACAAGTTGACAGCGCGACCACCAAACCGTTCCATCATTTCGGTCAATTCGACATTGAGTTCTCCCGCGAGGACCTGTTCGACGACCTCCAGCGATTTCTCGTCCGTCACCCGTCGCCCGCGAATGAATTGGGCTTCGATGCCGGCTTTGGCCATTGCTTCCGTGATCGCTTTGCCGCCGCCGTGAACCACGACAGGACGCAGGCCGACGGTTTCCATGAAGATCACATCCAGCAGCAAGTGCTGCAGGGCCTCTCGGTCCTCGAGCAGGCTGCCGCCGAGTTTGATGACGGTCGTTTTGCCTCGGAAACGGCGGATCCAACCCATCGCTTCGATGAGGGTGTCGGCTTTCGCAATCGCTTGGTCCATGAGCGGCGGGTGTCCCTGTTGGACGTAGAAAGAAGGTTCGCGGAAGAGATGAATGACGGAAAAGATCAACGAAAAAAAGATGCCGGCGAGCGATTGCTGGCCGGCGTGGGCGAATTTCGTCGAGAATTGCTGGTCGGAAACCCGTCAAGTCTACGAATGGCCAACGAGCGGGTCAATCATGGCCGGCCGGTCGCCCGCGTTGCTGCATTTCGGCCTGCTGGCGACCAATCCGCATCCCCAGCAATCCAGTCAGGACCGCCAGCGGTAGGAAACCGGCGGCGATCGCGGTCAAACTCAAACCGTTGAACCTCAATACCCCGAATAGCTGGGCCGACATCACGTCCCCGCCTCGAACCACGGCCGTGTCCAGAAATCCCTTGGCTTGATAAAGCGTTCGGCGATCCACGACTGTGTACAAAATTTGAATCGCGGGGGCAAACACGGCGTAGCTGGCCGCACGATGGACGACCACCAACGCGACAATCCAATTAAGACTGGGCCAAAACGCCAATCCAGCAAAACCGACCACGTAGATCAGCGGGAACACTCCCAAGACGATTGCCATCCCGAGCCGACGAAGCAACGCGGCAGTTCCGAGCAGCTGCACCGCCAACGTGAGGCTCAGCACCCAGAGGTTGATCTTGGAGATCAACGCGAATCGGTCGGCTTCGTTGAGATTCGCTTCGCGGATGAAGTCAGCTTGTTCGCAGTAGACCGTCGTGGCACAGGCTTGCAGTGCCAACATGAACAAACAGAGGCCCAGTAAATAAGGCGACTTCCAAACGGTGCGAATCCCAACCCACATCGAATGCTTTTCTTTCGATGTGGCAGTCTGTTCAGTCGAGGCCAGTGCGGCGGTTTCGTCGTCTTGGTTTTGAGCGTCCTGGTTGACCAAGTCTTGTGACGTCAACGTTTTCGCGAAAACTCGACCGCATTGCTGGCACAATTCTAATGCGACGATGCCCGCGATCAGCACATACGAGATGTCGACTTGTTGTGAGAGCCACGATGCGAATGCTGATCCGGTGATCCCGCCGATCGTTCCGCCCGCCGAGATGAACCCAAACAACCGTTTGGCTTGGTCGCTGCGGTAGGCGTCGGTGAAAACGCTCCACATCAACGACACAACAAACAGGTTGAAAACGCTCAGCCAGACAAAGTAAACGCGGCCCACCCAAGCGGCGATGCCGGCGTCGCTGACTTGCATCGCGAAAAAGAAGACCAGCAAGTTCAGTTCAAAGAAACGGTAGACGCGGCTGACCAATTGCATTCCACGTCCACGATTCGCGACGGAGGCGTAGATCGGAGAGGCGACCAACATGGTCAGGAAGCTCGCCAGAAACAGCCACGGGATTTCATCACTTCCGCGGGTGAAGGCTTCCGTTTCGCGAAGCGGCCGAAGCTGGTAGTAGCCACCCAGCAAACAAAAGAACCATGCCGTCGACCAAACCAGAAGCCGGATTTCTCCTGGTCGGAAAAACTTGTCACGCCACTGGCGTAGGCGAGTCACTCAGCGATCGCCGGTTGCGTTTCCAATCCTTCGACCGATTCGGGTTCGCCGGAAACAACAACGACGGCTTCTTCCGTGGACACCGAAGGCCCGCGAACTTTCACAAAGCCCGAGATGCCGACGATGATCGCTGCGAGCAGGACAATCACCTTCAACCACTTCGCACGATTTTCGCGGATGCCGTTGAAGGCGGCACTGCGGCCAACCAACGCTGACGCGAGAAAGAAGATTGCGAAGGCGAGCAACATTTTGACGCCCAGCAAACCGTGGTACAGCCCGTCACCCTTGTGAGTGGGGATCGCACGCATGTAGTTGTAGAATCCGCTGAGCAGAAACAGCAGGATGCCGCCGTGGATGAAGCGTTTCCAGCGACCGGTCACCGCTTGGGCCAGCGTTTGGCGGGCTTCTTCGGAGATCATCTTGGCGGAGGGCATCAACACCAACAGCATGAACGCTGATCCACCGACCAAGGTGATCGCCGTGCCGACGTGGATGATTCGTGATAGGACATCCAAAGCAAACATGATCGAGCCGATCGGGTGCGAGGTGCGAAGCGAAATTGAGTTCCAAACAATTTCATGGGCCATCGCCGGCTGAGCAACCCCACTGCCGAAACATGCTGGTGCCTCACGCCACGTCAATCGATAGACTGGTTATGCTGTCGCTGCCGTGTGATGTTTCTTTATCGCCTGGCACACCTTCCTGATGCTTCCTTCCCCACCTCACCGCATCAATCGAATGCTCACTGCAATCATCACCGGACCTGGTCCGCAACGAGATCTGACCCTCTCGGGGCAAGTCTCGAAATCATTGAACAACGAATCTTTGCCAATGGTTCAGTCCGCATGTCGGTCGAAAACGACGACGATCCAACGTGTCGTTTGCGTTGCTGCCGTTTTGGCTCTGATGGTCACCGGGTGCACGTCGTCCAATTCCACTTCGCAATCCAAGGACGAAGGCAATGAAAAACCGCGAGTGGCGTTGATCATGAAGTCGTTGGCCAATGAGTTCTTTTCGACAATGGCCAAAGGGGCCGAGGCTCATCAAGCGGAGCATTCGGACCAGTACGAGTTGGTCGTCAACGGTATCAAAGACGAACGCGATGTCAGTCGGCAAGTTGCTTTGGTGGAAGAAATGGTCGCCAGCGGTGTGGATGCGATCGTCATCGCGCCCGCGGATTCCAAGGTGTTGGTGCCCGCTCTTCGACGAGCTATCAATGCGGGAGTGGTCGTGGTCAACATTGACAACCGTTTGGATGCGGATGTGCTGCAGCAAGAAAACATCGCGGTTCCCTTTGTGGGCCCAGACAACCTGGCGGGAGCGAAAGCCGTGGGTGACTACTTGGCCGCCAATCGCAAAGGCGACAAAGTCGCGATTTTGGAAGGCATTCGCACTTCGTTCAATGCTCAACAGCGATTGAAAGGATTTGAGGCCGCGATGAAAGAGGCCAACATGGAAATCGTCAGCAGCCAATCCGCGGATTGGGAGATGTCGCGAGCCAACACGGTTGCGTCGTCGATGTTGAGCGAGCATCCAGAAATCTCTGCGATCTTGGCCGCCAATGATTCCATGGCTCTCGGCGCCATCGCCGCGGTTAAGAGTGCAGGCCGTGCGGGCGAAGTGCAAATCGTTGGATTCGACAACATCACCGCGATTCGGCAAGCGATTGAAGAAGGCAAGGTGCTGGCCACCGCGGATCAACACGGTGATCAGTTGGCTGTCTTTGGCATCGAAGCTGCGCTGGAACAGCTCGGCGATTCTTCGGACTCGGTAGCTTCCATCGAAGACGTTGAAACGCCCGTCGATCTGATCACGTCCGAGACTCTGAGCAACGAATGAAGGTCGCTCTTTCGGTTCGTGGCCTGACGAAGTCTTACGGCAACGTCACGGTGCTGAACGATGTTTCAATCGATTTTTATGCTGGCCATCTACACGCTTTGCTTGGTGCCAATGGTGCTGGCAAGAGCACGCTGTGCAAGATCATCAGCGGTTTGGTCTCGGCGTCCGCAGGGCAAATGTCTCTGGGTGGTGGCGACTATCAGCCTGGCAGCAAGCAGGATGCGGAGGCCAGTGGAGTTCAGATTGTTCAACAAGAATTGAATTTGATCGAAACGCTTTCGGTCGCCGAGAACCTTCGGCTGGCGTCTCTTCCCAATCGGTGGGGCGTTTTGCGAATGAGCGAACTGCATCGTTCCGCTCGCGAAATATTGGATCGGTTTGGTCTGCCCGATGTCGACACGCACACGATCGTTGGCAGTTTGGGTGTTGGCAAACAACAGATGGTCGAAATTGCGGCAGCGCTCGCCCGTGACGCTCGCGTGTTGATTTTAGATGAGCCAACGGCTGCGCTTTCCGGAAGTGAATCCGAAGAGTTGTTTACGCATCTCACCCGCATGCGTGAACAAGGCGTCGCGATCATCTACATCTCGCACCGACTCGAAGAGGTTCAGCAACTGTCCGACGAAGTCAGCGTGCTGCGCGACGGTCAGCTCGTTACCACAGAACCCATCGCAAACATCAATCGTGAAAAGATGGTTGCTTGGATGAGTTCCGAGGAAGAAGCGGACGACGATTCCAGCCAGCCAGCGGCCAGCTTTGTCAGTCATCGTCGAGACGAGGTCGGTTTGTCGGTTCAGGGGATCTCATGCGGGATGGTCAACAACGTTTCGTTCGATGTTCGTCGAGGAGAACGATTGGGGATCGCTGGATTGGTGGGTTCCGGAAGAACGGAGTTGCTACGAGCAATCTTTGGTGCCGACGTGGCTGATTCGGGGCACGTGTTGCTGGCCGGTGGCGAGGCAGTTCGCTTCACCCATCCCAGTCAGGCTGTCGAAGCTGGTTTCGCAATGGTGACCGAAGATCGGAAACAGAACGGGTTGCTGCTGACTCAGCCGATCCGAGCCAACACTTCGCTGGCCGCGCTTGCCACCAAGTTTTCCGCCAAGGGATGGATTCGGCAAACAGCGGAGGCTGAATCAGCCAGTGCGATCCACGCGTCGTTGGAAACTCGATGCCAATCGTTGGAACAACTTGTCGGCACACTCAGCGGCGGCAACCAACAAAAGGTCGCGGTGGCCAAATGGCTGACTCGCGGTGCCGAGGTCTACCTCTTCGATGAACCGTCGCGCGGGATCGATGTGGCCGCTCGCGGAAAGCTTTACGAACTGTTTGAGGAATTAGCCAAGCAAGGCAAGACGATCGTGATTGTGAGCAGTGATTTGGAAGAATTGTTTGAAACGTGCGACGCAATCGCGGTCATGTCGGCCGGCAGAATGGTGACGAAGTACGAACGGAATGACTTCAGCGAGGATGCGATCTTGGAAGCTTCCTTTGCGGGACAAGAATCGCAGCTGACCACTGCGTTATCTGACGACAAATGGCAGAACGAGGAGGCGAAACCATGAATCGTTTGCAAGGATTCTTGAAACAGCTCGCCCCGCATCTCGGGTTGGTGGCGGTTTTGTTGGTGTTGGTGGCAATCTTCTCGACGCTCAGCAATAACTTCTTCCAAATGTCCACGGTGATCTCGATCGCCAACCAAGTTCCCGATCTGACGTTCTTGGTCGTCGGGATGACGTTGGTGTTGATCATCGGTGGAATCGATCTGTCGGTTGGTTCGTTGCTGGCGGTGTCGTCGGCGGTGTTGGGCGTTTTGATGGTCAACTATGAATGGTCAATTTGGGCGGCGCTTCCGATTGCGGTTCTGGTGGCATCCATCGGCGGTGGGGTGAATGGAGCCATTTCAATCGGATTTGGGATTCCATCTTTCATTGTCACGTTGGGCATGCTCGAGATCGCTCGCGGAGCAACCAAAGTGGTGACCGATTCGAAGGCGATTTACATTGGCAGCCGAATCGAATGGTTTGGTCAGCCTTTGCCCGGCGCGTTTGTTTCACCCGCCTTCATGTTCGCGATTGCAACTGTGGTTCTGGGACAGCTGTTTTTGACTCGGACGGTTTGGGGACGCTACTGCATCGCGATCGGCACCAATGCGGAAGCGGTTCGAATGTCTGGGATTCGGTCGGCTCCTTTGTGCATCGCAATTTTCGCGATCAGTGGGATGATGTGCGGTTTGGCGGGACTCGCACAAACATCGCGATTGTCGACGGCCGATCCCAACGCGGCCATCGGAATCGAGTTGGCGGCGATCGCCGCGTGCGTGATCGGCGGTACCAGTTTGATGGGAGGTCGCGGGAACGTGATCCGATCGTTTATCGGTGTCTTGATCATCCAAGTCTTGCAGACCGGGTTGGCTCAAGTCGGAGTGTCCGACGCCAGCAAACAGATCATCACAGGAGTTGTGATCGTTGTGGCGGTATTGATCGACGCCTTGAGAACACGATGGAGTCGAAGCTGATCCGATCGACCATGGTTTGGCAGCTTGAAACGCTGCGACTGTCAGTCGTCCGGGTCATCTGCCATCTCGTTCTTCATACATGAAGCGACGATGCGGATCTTTTCGTAGGAGACTTCTTCGCCGAGTGCTTCGAAGACCGGACGGAGCCGTTCATCTTCGGCGGCCATTAAAGCGGCTCGGATTGCCTCGGATTCTTCGGTGGAAACCCATTGTGATGGATCGGTGATTTTTTCAGCTTGGATGTAGTCGCTGAGGTACTTGTTCACCGTCGACTCAGCTCGGCCCATTTTCGATGCGACCTCTTCCACCGAACATCCGTCACGGAAAAGCTGAGATGCTTGAACCATGGCAGCGTTGGGCGCCGCGTTCACGCGAGGTTTGATAATGGTCGTCGGAGAGGAGTTGGCGGTCTGGTTTCTGTCCAGTGGATTTTCCTCGCAGTATTGATCGATTGAATCCAAAAACAGTTGTCCAAACTCTTCGCGTTTTCGATCACCGATTCCACGGATGTTGGTGAGTTTCTCAATCGAAGTTGGACGAACACGAGCCAATTCGCGAAGGACGGCGTCGCCGAAGATAACATAGGCCGGCACGCCCCGCTCTGATGCCAACTCGCTGCGTAGTGAACGGAGGTGATCGAACAACTGTCGATCGACACCTTCCCAAGATTCATTCGCGGCGGGACGACGCGATGAGCTTTTCGCCGACACTTTTGTGAGCGTCACTTCACCTTCGCGTTTCAGAAGGGCTCGGCCGGATTCGGTCAGGCGAAGTGATTGAAACTCGCCGCTCCGAATCAAATGGTTTTGAGAAATGAGTTGTTCGATCCAAGTGCGAACGGCGGTGGCACCTTCGCTTGCGAGCAAGTTGTAGGTGCTCAGTTGATCGTGTCCGGCTTGAATGACTTTCTGGTCACGCGACCCGGTGAGAACTTTGACAGTGTGTCCGGCACCATATCGCTCTTTCAGCCGAACCACGCACGACAGGATTTTCTGCGCAAGCGTGATTGGATCGTCCACGACGTCGAGCTCGCCCAGACAAACATCGCATGCGTTGCAGTTGTCTGAGTCGTATTCTTGACCGAAGTATTCGACGAGCGATGCATGTCTGCATTTCACACCGTTGCACAGTGCCGCCATTGACTCAACGGAGGCCATGGCGGATTGGAAGTTGTTGCGGTCACCGTTTTCCAAAATGCGTTTCCATGACATCAGATCGCCGCCGCTGTGCAAGAGGATGCATTCGGCGGCCAGTCCATCGCGTCCGGCTCGACCACTTTCCTGTTGATAGTGTTCGATAGATTTGGGCATCCCCGCGTGAATGACAAATCGAACATTGGATTTGTCGATGCCCATGCCGAACGCGACCGTCGCGACGATGACGTCGACTTTCTCTTGAATGAATGCTTCCTGGTTTGCCTGTCGAACTTCGTCAGGCAATCCCGCGTGATAGGGAAGCGTTCGAATGCCCATGGATTCGAGTGCGCCGGCGGTTTGTTCGACTTCTTTGCGAGTGATGCAGTACACCACGCCAGACTCACCGGGATGTTGAGCGATGCATTGCTGGATCTGGTTCAATTTGCCGTCGGCGCGAAGCATTCGATACGTCAAATTTGGTCGATCGAAATCACCAACCAGAACGTTTGGTTGATTCAGTTGCAATTGTTCGGCGATGTCATCGCGAACTTGTTCGGATGCGGTCGCGGTGAAAGCATGCACGGACGCCGAGGGGAACTGTTCTTTGAGAATTCGCAGTCCGCGGTACTCGGGGCGGAAATCATGTCCCCAATTGCTAACACAGTGAGCTTCGTCGATTGCGAAGAACGAAATTGGCAGGCTGCGTAGAAAGTCGAGTGTCTTGGGTGTGAGCAACCGTTCGGGGGCCAGGTAGAGGATTTTGATCTCGCCTCGGCGAATCCGTTCTGCCGTTTCGCGTTTCTGTTCCACCGACTGGGTGCTGTTGACCAACGCCGCTGAGACACCGTTGCTGGTCAACGCGTCGACTTGATCCTTCATCAACGAGATGAGCGGTGAGACGACCACGGACATTCCGTCGCGAACGAGCGCCGGAACTTGGTAGCACAATGATTTCCCGCCGCCGGTCGGCAAAACAACCAAGCTGTCCCGCCCCTGGATCACGTCCTGGACGGCATCCGCCTGCAGCGGACGAAACGAGTCGTAGCCCCAGACCGATCGCAGGACCGAATGGGCTCGGTCCATCTCGTTTCCGGAAGAGTTGGACGGTGCGAAGGTTGAGGTCGAATCAGAAGGCGACGACATCCGAGAACTCACTGCAATCGTTCGAAAAAGAAGATCGAACAGGTTAGCAGTTTCGGTGAACAGTGTCGTTCACTCGATCGAGGGTTTTCAGCCGCGGCCCATTTTGGCTCGGGCACGATGGAGCAATGGGCCGATCGTATTTTCGCTCAATCCGACCGCTTGGCTGATCTCTTGATAGGACTTGCCTTCCAAATGGTACATCCGCACGACGCTCGCTTCACGCGCGTCCAAACGTAGCATCAAGTGCTCGACTTCTTCGGCGTTTTCGATTCGCTGAAGTTCGCCGTTTACCTGCGTTGGCGTGGCGTGACCGTTGGTGGCACCATTGACGGTGTTTCCGTTGGCCAAGTTTCCGCCACCCAGCGAGCTCCCCGCGGAAGATGCCGAGGTGTGGTTTCCAGGTACCGCCGAATTGGCAGTCAGGCGACGGACCACAACACGTCGAGCGACGATCGTCAGGTATGTCGCGAGCGAGCATTGGCGTCGAAAGCGGCGAAGCACGGCGAAATCATGCCGGACGTAGACCAGGAACACTTCCGCAACCATGTCGTCTCGGGTGGCTTCGTCCATCGACAAGCCACGGCCCATCGCGGTCCGATTGACGACATGGACGACCAGGCCAACAAATCGATCGACGAAGTCTTGCCACGCCCGGGGTTCCCGGTCGAGGCAACGTTGCAGTAGCTGACGATCGACGTCGGAAAGGCTCACAGTGATGGTCCGGAAGATGAGATGAATTGAGCCTGTGGGCTCTGGACTGAAGGCTAAAGGTCCGTCACAAGCCGCGTAACCATGTTAGATGGACGGGGGTTCGGTGGCAAGTTTTTCGCGGAAGATTGCGATTGTTCCGCACGGGGTGATCGCTCGAGGTTTTCGAGTCATTGGAGCCGAAATTTGGATGCCGAAGTTCCCAATCCCCAGCGAATTACGGGGCAGAAATTGTCTCGGTAGACCAGTGGTATCGTTTGTGCGGACTTTAGGGGCCCGTGAGGGTGCGAAATCCGAGTGATTCATGCCACCAGGGGATCCTTAGGCAGCTGGGTTCAAAATGGGACGTAGGGTTCGTCATCTCGACAACGATGTCTCGCAGAATACCGGCTATGAACGACCAAATGGTTCCCAGCGATTTCGCCAACCACAGCATGCCACCCGTGGTGCCTGTTCCCGCAGCTTCTCCTGCCGAGGATGCGGCCAACAGCAATTCAGATCCATCAGATCGCCCGCAGCTTAAGAATTCTGGGGCCATGGCTCGTCTGCTCATGCCGCGACATCAGACGCCGCACCATCTGATGCCGCACATTCGGCGTCTCGATTGAGTGAGCTGTTGATGGGGTTGGGGAAGCAGCCACAGGGCAGCTCCCGGGAGTGATTGAACCCGCTCCGATCGCAAACGCTCAAACAGATTCGTCGAACACTCCGGCAGAAGATACGCGGCCGTTTGAAAATCATTTGGCCATGGCCCGGTTGGGCATGGCGACATCGCTCTTTTATGCTCTTCGAACCAAGCACGCCCCCACGGCGGCCCACAGCCTACGCGTTGCTCTTGCCTGTTCCGCGTGGTGTGAACGGTTGGGATTGGCCGAGCAGACGCGAGATCGCATCGAAGTCGCGGCGTTGCTTCACGACATCGGCAAGATTGGAATCCCGGATCGCATTCTTCGAAAGCCAGGCAAGCTCAGCATCGAAGAGCAGCTGACGATGGATTGTTGTTCGGAACTTGGTTGCGAGATCCTGCGTGGCTGCACCGCCGACCAATCGTTGTTAGATATCGTGAGGTACTGCGGTGTCTGGTATGACTCACGCCGACAAGAAGACCATGTTCGTGGCGACGCCCTTCCGCTGGGCGCTCGGATGATGTCCATCGCCGGTGCCTTTGACGCGATGACGACGGATCAAGTCTACCGTTCGGCACTCAGT
>NZ_ANMO01000024.1 GCF_000338295.1 Rhodopirellula europaea 6C | reverse complement strand
CCCAGCTCGGACAGCAATGCTCCCGTCCACGCCACCAACAAAAACCAACGAGCCACAGGCTTGGTGAATAATGCGGGCGAAAAGGCGAGGGATTCTGAGTCTCAGTGCTGACGCAACATCCACGTCCTGCCGAGACCGAACCAGAGAGCCCAAACAATTTGCTTGAGACCACCCTTGTTGAGCTGTATGATCCCCCTGGAAATGAGGGCCGCAGAGTTGACGCTAAAGGACGCCAACTCCAACACGCAATCATTTGTCTGGCGATCAACCCTGAAACTTTCTGCTTTGAATCATGGCCATTCGAACTCTGATTACGAAGCTGTTACAGACCGGCAACCTGGACAGTTTTCTCACTCCGAACAGCAGTCCTTCCGTCATTCAGTCCGTAGTTTCGTCCCGTAGGGCGAGTGTTCGTCGTAAACGATCCATGCGATGCGAGCCGCTGGAGCGTCGAGAACTCTTGGCCGCCGAGGTACTGCCAGAAATCCGGAGTTTTGCTGACTTCCCGGCGTTTCTGAATGGGAACTCAAATGCCGCGTTGACTCAACGTGAAAGCTCGGCATTCACCCACACAATTTCACCCAATGACTTTTCTGGATTTTGGGAAGCCAGTGATCCTACGGAATTGATTTCGGTGGAGATCCGGGTCGACGATGCGTTTTCGACGCAGGATGCTCAGGCCGCACTAGCCGAATTGGATTTCGAGGAAACCGCTTCCTTTGGCTGGAATCTGGAAGGCTATTTGGCGCGAGGCAAAATGGTGGAGGCGGCAGAATTGCCGATGGTCCAGGTCGTTCGTGAAAATTCGGCCGCCATTTTCAATGCGGGAACCGTTTCTAGCCAAGCGGATCCGGCGATGCGAAGCAATCTCGCACGGTCACAATTCAATGTGAATGGAGCCGGAATCAAG
The DNA here is from genome assembly GCF_000338295.1 of Rhodopirellula europaea 6C. GTDB lineage: Bacteria > Planctomycetota > Planctomycetia > Pirellulales > Pirellulaceae > Rhodopirellula > Rhodopirellula europaea. Next base: position 58,656 of record NZ_ANMO01000024.1, on the reverse strand, counting down.
ATTGGTGTGATCTCGGACAGCTACAGCCGAACCAATGGAGGCGGAGGAGCTGGTGGAAGCGTTGCGTCGGGCAATCTACCTGGACCCGGTAACCCGAACGGCTTCACAATCCCGGTTACCGTGTTGCAGGATGCACCAACGACGGGGCCAACCGCAGGTAATGGCAAAGATGAAGGGCGAGCAATGCTGGAGTTGATCCACGACATTGCCCCTGGCGCACAACTGTTTTTCCACACCGCAATCACAGGGCCAGTGCAGTTCGCAGAAGCAGTGCAAGCACTGAGTGCAGCGGGCGTTGATATCATCGTTGATGATGTCACTTATGCTGGGATGCAAATTTTCCAAGACGGGGTCACTGCGCAGGCTGTCGCTCAAGCGACAAGTGCGGGGATTTCTTTCTTTTCATCGGCCGGTAATCAAGGCAGTGAAGCCTACAGTGCGCTGTATCAGACGGACGGACGGACCAGTACCATCCCTAATTTCCCCCCAACGGCGGGCAAAGTCTACGAACCTCACGACTTTGATCCCGGACCGGGAGTCGACAATTTTCAGAGGGTCGTTCTCGGCTCCGGACGTTCAACAACAATCACGTTCCAGTGGGACCAGCCGTCGGCAAGTTTGGGTGGCCCCGGTGCGTCGACCGACATGGACATCATTGTATTCAATGAGTTTGGGACGCCCGTTTCCGGAGGCGTGCAAAACAACGTTGGCCAGGACCCCATTGAGATCTTTCCACTTTCTAATCCGACCAATAGTCCACTAATTCTTGAGGTTGGCATTTTTCGTAATGTCAGTGCGGGAGGCCCGCGGCCTAACATCGTTCACTACCACCCGCTCACTTCGCCGACCGACTTCGATATTTTTCAGTTCGAAACGTTCGGTGGAACACTGTTCGGACACCATCAAGCGCCGGGTGTTGCCGCGATTGCTGCCGTCGACTATCGGCAAACTCCAGCTTTTGGCGTCTCCCCACCTGGAGTCCAAGAATCAACCAGTGAAGGAGGTTTGCCTATTCTGTTCGATACCGCGGGCAACCGGCTTGCAACACCCGAGATCCGGACTCAGCCAGTTGTTACCGCTCCCGACACAATCAATAATTCGTTTTTTGGCTCACCGCTAGACGTTGAAGGCGACGGAATCTTCAATTTCGCGGGCACATCGGCTGCCGCGCCCAACGCCGCTGCCGTTGCAGCGTTGATGCTTCAAGCTGCTGGCGGGCGAGGCTCATTAACGCCCGCCCAGATTCGCGCCGCCATGGCCAATACTGCCATCGACATCCCGCTGACCGGTAACGGGTTTGATCACTTCACAGGATTTGGGCTTATCGACGCGAATGCTGCCGTCGCGGCCGTCAGAAATACAAATCCACCACCGCCTCCTCCACCACCGCCTCCTCCTAATCCTCCAAGCCCATCACTGATCGATCGTGAAATCGGCGAGTCGGGGACGTTCCGTGTGGATCAGGATTGGAAAACGATCCAGTTGCAAAATGCTTATGTAGATCCGGTCGTGATCGCTTCTCCCGCATCCTTCGGCGGCCCGGATCCAGTCACCGTGCGTGTCCGCAACGTGACTTCCAATAGTTTCCAAGTTCGGCTGCAAGAATGGGACTACGACGACGGGAACCACTCCCTAGAAACAGTGAGCTACTTGGTCGTTGAAAAAGGCTCCTACGCGCTACCCGATGGACGTGTGCTGCACGCGGGAACAACGAGTGTCAATCAGAACCTGAAACGCGTCGATTTTCCGGACATCTTCGAGACGTCCCCGGTCGTTCTCAGCCAGAGCCAAACAGTCAACGGTCCCGCAGCGATTGTTACTCGTCAGCAGGAGATCAGCCGAACTGGGTTCAGGGTTCGTGTTCAGGAAGAGCAGGGAGCAGATGGCAATCATAGCAATGAGCGTGTTGGCTATGTCGCCATTCAAGCCGGCACTGGCAACGCGGCTGGAACGGCGTATCGTGTCGGCCGCACCGGCGAGAGAATCTCCGAAGCCTTCGCATCAATCAACCTTGGCACAGGTTTCGATGCCCCACCTGCATTCTTGGCTGCGATGCAAACCACCACCGGGGCCGATCCTGCTGGATTGCGATTCCGCAATCTCGACAAAAACTCGGTCCAGGTCTTCGTCGAAGAGGAACAGTCTGCCGACGCAGAAACCAGCCACTCAGACGAAAACGTTGGATTCGCAGCCTTCGAAATCGGCTCACTCGTGGGTCAGCCCGTTGAAGTAGTCGGCGAGTCGGGGACGTTCCGCGTGGATCAGGATTGGAAAACGATCCAGCTGCAAAACGCTTATGTAGATCCGGTCGTGATCGCTTCTCCCGCGTCCTTCGGTGGCTCAGATCCAGTCACCGTGCGTGTCCGCAACGTGACATCCAATAGTTTCCAAGTTCGGTTGCAAGAATGGGACTACGACGACGGGAACCACTCCCTAGAAACAGTGAGCTACTTGGTCGTTGAAAAAGGCTCCTACGCGCTACCCGATGGACGTGTGCTGCACGCGGGAACAACGAGTGTCAATCAGAACCTGAAACGCGTCGATTTTCCGGACATCTTCGAGACGTCCCCGGTCGTTCTCAGCCAGAGCCAAACAGTCAACGGTCCCGCAGCGATTGTTACTCGTCAGCAGGATATTGGGCGAGTCGGTTTCAGTGTTCGCTTGCAAGAAGAAGAGGGAGCCGACAACAGCCACAGCAATGAGCGTGTTGGTTATGTCGCCATCGAAGCCGGCACTGGCAACGCGGCTGGAACGGCGTATCGTGTCGGCCGCACCGGCGAGAGAATCTCCGAAGCCTTCGCATCAATCAACCTTGGCACAGGTTTCGATGCCCCACCCGCATTCTTGGCTGCGATGCAAACCACCACCGGGGCCGATCCTGCTGGATTGCGATTCCGCAATCTCGACAAAAACTCGGTCCAGGTCTTCGTCGAAGAGGAACAGTCTGCCGACGCAGAAACCAGCCACTCGGACGAAAACGTTGGATTCGCAGCCTTCGAAATCGGTGCCATTCTCGCACGAGCCGCAACATCAAATGCCTCTCTCAACCAAGCTGTGGCGATGACGTCTAGCAATGCAGCGACCTACGACAACAATGATGGTATCGCAATGGACTCAAATCGCGATGGCTCCATAAGCGCGCTAGACGCCTTGGTCATTATCAACTTCCTTTCCAATTACAGCTCGAGTGAGCCAGCAGACGTTTCGCTACCAAACGTAGTGGAGTCGTTCGATGCGAATGGGGACGGGTTCGTCACCGCTCGTGACGCACTTGTCGTCATCAATTATTTGACCAAACAGAGCGACATTGGCTCGAAAACAGACGAAAACAAAACAGTTCCCCGATGGGACGCTGATGAGGTATTTGCTTCTGATGAAGACTTCCTGTTGGAACACAACTTAGGTATCTCAACAGACCTCTTTTAAGCTCCATCAGTATTGACATTGCAATAGAGCGACGACACCAATTTGCGTCGTTCGCGAAAACGCACCAACGGCACCGTTAAAGGTGCCAACCGCAGCAACGCTTGCAGAATTGTGGTCTTCTGCTGTGCTCTAGTCACGCGAAAAAACCGCTGGCAAACAATAGGATTTCTTAATCACAAAAGTTGGTTCGTTTCAAGCTCGATGCCAAGCCAGAAAGTAACCCGAACCCGAAGATGATCCAGAGGGCGTAATCATACGACCAGAACACTGTGGCGATTTCGAATAGAAACGCCAGGGTGAGCGTTGCGGCCGCGATGAAGTAGCGTTGATCGAGTGGGAAGAAATAGGTGCTCGCTCGACGCGACAGTTGGAACGCGGTGGTTGCCGCGGCGATAAACAAGCCCGAAAACAAAGCGAGTCCAACCCAGCCAAAACGTAGGCCGTTGTTTAGGAACGCGTTGTCAACGATTCCGAGGCGTTTCCTTACTTTTGGATCGGTTGGCAGTCCCGGCAGGTTTGCAGGCGGAAATCCTGTGCTGCTGATTGTTCCGTAGCCCAATGGTCCGCCCTCGATCAAGATCGGCACGTAAACCTGCAGATTGACCAAACGATTCCGAGTCCCGGTGTACACCACCTGTTGATCGTCGACGACCAACACCGCTGCTCGTTTGTGCTCATCTGCATCAGACTCAAGTAGACGGAGGAATCCGTCCCAATCGCTTGCGATCAATCCTATTAAAACGACAACGACTACTGACAGTCCCAAAGCGGCCGGGCGATAGTGCCATGCTAGGGCCAGACCGCCCGCTAAAATGAGTGTCACGATGGGACCGCGAGACAGCGACGATGCGACGCCTAAAAGGAGCACGGCTAAAAGGATGGAACCGATCCATCGATTCCATTTGCCGAGTCCGGGAACCCAGGTAATTTCTCGCTGCGTCATCAAAACGGCAAAGGGGACCAGGGTGAGTAGCACGTTGCTCAGAAAGATTGCGTGTCGGGTCGGACCGCAGGCGCGATAAGCAATTCCGTAACGCAGTCGCCCGGTGAAAGTGACGAGTTCGTCACGAGGCGAAAACGCTGCCTCCCACAAATTGATCCCGGTCCAAGCTTCCGCGATACAAAACATGGAGATAGCGGCACCGATGATGCCGAAGACGGGCGCGAGTTTGAGCAAGGCATCCCGATGCAGAAATGCATATCGCCCTGCTGCGTAGGGAAGCATCCATTGGCCGTAGGCTTGGGCGGCGACTGCGAGTGGTTGCTCGCCATAGTATGTGTCGACGACGATGTGCCAGATAGTCATCGCTCCGATCAAGTAGTCGAGCGGCCCCAAAAAGCGAAAGATTTCTCGCCATGAGTGCGTGCAATAGACCACGAGAAGCACAATCGCAGTCGCCATCGTCACGTTGATCCGAGTGCCCATCGCGATGATGTCAAACCACGTGCCAGCGAGCAGCGAGGCTGCCATACCCGCCCCTAGCGCGTAGTGCTTGCCGTGCCGCCAGCCGAACCATCCTGCGAAGCCAAGCGAAAAGGCCAGCATGATCCAAAAAGAGATTTCGGGGCTGAGCATGTGCAGGTGAAGGTTGAAAGAGAAACGAAGAAAAGAGCCGCAGATGGATCGTTGCCGCCCAAAAAACTTAGGATTTCACCGGTCACCCCTTGCGGTCTAGCACGTTGACTTTGGGAGCCTTGCTAACGCTGCGGGTTAGGACGCAGATACGGGCCTGGAGCGTCCTGCTGCTGAAATTAGATCGTGTTTCGGCGGTAGGTTGCGAACAACGGTCGGTCCTGGCGAATTTGGCTGCCGGGCGGAAGGCAACCAGTTCAGCGTGACATCAGTTTAGTCTGGGTCGCGTTCGTTTGCTGCGGTGAGAAGTGCATGGAGAGCCCAACGGCGGGTCTGCCTTGCTTGCCAGCGTTTGGATGAAAGAGACGGCTGCGAGGTATACGCTTCCTTGCTGACGCTGCGGGTTATGAATGGTAGGCAAAGACGTGCAAAACGTTGTTGCGTGGCGGGTTGCGAGCAGTCGCCCAAACCCTAGCGAACCGCCTGGGCAAACTTTGACGGCTGTTGCAGTCGCGCCGGTTTTGAAGCTCGCAGGATGGGGGGAGTGCCAATTGGCCGTGTTTTCCCGAGTTCCCCACCGGCAATTCGCTTGACTTTCCGAAAACACCGGTAGGCGATCCCAATCACGGGCCTCGAACGAGCCACGGTGCGAGTATGAAAATGAAACGAAAACTTTTAGCGACCATGCTGCTGATGGTCCCGTTCGGCGGTTGTGCATCGCTGAATGATTGTTGCTACGAGCACACTCAATCAGCTCGAGCGATGGTCCAGTACGTCAAGTGCGGAAACCCTGAGTCGTCCTGCTACCCGCATGACTACAAATGCGGTTGGATCGATGGCTTCTACGAAGTCTCGACCGGCGGGAGCACATGCCCGCCAGCCGTCGCTCCATCGCGGTATTGGAAACCGGGTCAGATCCTGAAGGATTGTGACAACAAACGACACGCCTACTACAGCGGTTGGCAAGACGGTGCAGCACGTGCCGAGCAGTTCCCCGACACACACACCATTCGCATTTTTGAAACTTGCGAATGCCCGTTCCCGCGATGCGAAGAGCCCTGTGCGGACGGGACCTGCGTGCCTTGTGGAATGCCAACGATGGGCATGCCTGTTTCGGATGAAATGATCGAAATGGCTCCGGTTCCGATGCCAACCGTCGAAACGACCGACATCGAAAAGTCGTTCAGCGACTTGCAAGCGGCCGCCGCCAAGAAGAACGCGATCATCAACTTGGACGCTGGCGTTCTGCCAAGCAACGAGACTGAAGTCAACCAACCGTCTTCCAAGGCAGTGTCAGCAGATACAGCAGCCCGCCGTGCTGTTCCCAAGCACGAGTCGGAACTCGTGGCGAAAAAGAATGTTCGATCAATTGAGGCAACGCCCGCCTCAGCTCGAACAACCATCGTTCGCATGGTAGAGCCAATTGACAAAGGCTTGAAGGCAACGGCTGAGTTGAAAGATGCCAGCGGCAACGCAATCGCATTGCCAACCGGCTTCTTTGAAATGATTGAAACCGAATCGGTTGTCAAACTCGCCGAATAGTCGAGTTCCCGTTTTTGCAACTTTAACAACACATACATTCCTTGCATTGCGAAGGGACTCAGCAATGACTCGCTCAAAAGAATCCATTCTGAAAAGCGTGGCACAGACCGCATGCGGATTGCTTGCTCTGGCTGCGATCGGCACCACCGGTTGCCATCAACACTTGGTTTCGTCCGCTGCTCACGCAGTTCCGGCGCACCGACTCGACCCAGAGCTGTTTGCTTGCTCACGAGAAGCATTGGGGCCGCTGCCCTATGCGACACTTGGGCAACCCAAGCCAGCTGCCCACCGTATCGCCGCTGGTGACACTCTCAGTGTCTATGTCTTCGGGGTATTTCCGCCGAATGAAGACGAGACTCCGGTTCAGCAACGAACCCAGGCCGTCAATCAACGGTACTACCCACCACGTGGTAGTGTCGTTGCACCAACAACGGGCCTTCCGATTCAAGTCGACGCTGATGGCAGTATCACGCTTCCCATCATCGGTCGACTGGACGTCAATGGTCTGACGATGGCTGAAACGATTGAACGCATTACCTCGCGTTTGATCGAAGAAGAAGTCGTTCAAGAAGGCAAGGAACGTGTGACGGTTGATCTCTTGATCCCACGTGTCAAGCGAGTCGTTGTCCTTCGTGAAGACACTCCAAACACTCAAGTCGCGCTGGTGTCGCCGCAAGCCGTCGACGAAATCCATCGCGGATCGGGTGAAGTCATCGACTTGCCCATCTACGAAAATGACGTGCTGCATGCTTTGGCGTCGACCGGTGGTTTGCCGGGCACCGATGCGGCTCGTGAACTGTACGTAATCCGTGCCAGTGCCGGTCTGAACAACAGCTTCATCAGTGGCGGTCAACTTCAGAGCATCGTCTCTGGCGGTGAAGGCGGCCAGTGCAATGCGGGTGTCATCCGCATTCCGCTCGCGGGATGCCCTTGCGACAACCTACCGTTCACGCAGGAAGACGTGATCCTGGAAGAGGGCGATGTTGTCTACATCCCACGTCGAAACGAATACTTCATCTCGGGCGGCTTGCTACCTGGTGGACGCGTACCGTTGCCGCGTGATCAAGATGTCGACGTGATCGAAGCGATCGCTCTTGCAAGCGGTTCAGCCGGCGGTCCACTTGGACGAGACGGAAGCGTTTTGGCCGGCGGAACGCCGGGTTACCTTCGCGAACCAAGCCGCGTCTTGATTCTACGAACGCTGTCTGACGGTCGGCAAATGACAATTCGTTGCGATCTTGACCGTGCCATGAAAGATCCGAAAGAACGGATTCGAATTCTTCCTGATGACGTTGTGATGCTACAACAGAAACCAGGTGGAGCGTTCTTCAACGGGTTCCTGAACTACTTCAGCGGCGATTCAATCTTGGTCGCATTCACTCGAGAATAGTGATTGCCTGATCGAAAAAGCCAAAAGGCCGCGAACAAAATTTTTGTTCGCGGCCTTTTTTTGCGTTGCGAAGCAGGCCGGTAGGAATGATCGGGCATAACCATGTGAGCCGTTTGGACGTTAGCCCCGGTTGTACGTGGGAGCAACCACGCTTGCCAATCATTTGAAATGCCGAAAGACTCTTGCCAAGCTGCTCATCAAATCCGCAGAGAACTGCTGCAAGCTCAGACTCTCTCACGAAGCAACTGGATCGACGGTTCTACTCTGCTACACGTCCATTGCTGGAAATGGTCGCAGCCTTTGGAGCGGCTTGGCGAGTCGTTGACGATGACGGTCGTGTGTAGTCGCTCTTGTAGTACCCATAGTAGCCGCCATCGGAGTCAAACTTCTTGCCGGCTCCGAAAGCGTTGAGCATGCAGCCCAGCATCTCACCGCCGGAACTATCAATCCGGCGAAGCGTGTTGACCACTTCATCTCGACGGACATTGGCAACTTTGACAACCAAAATACCACCATCCAGTCGCGGCATCACCACCACGGGGTCGGAAACTGCCAGCACAGGTGGCAGGTCAACCAAGACCAAGTCGAAATCTTCTTTCACAACCGCCAAAACCTCATCGAGTCGTTGCGACTGCAATAGTTCGGCAGGTGTTTGGCTCGATGATCCTGCTGTCATCACTGAAACGTTGTCAGCCTCGGTCACTTTGATCGCTTCCGGAATTTCCAAGCGACCTTCAAGAACATCACAGAGACCGTCTTCTTTCCCAATGCTGAAGTATCGATGAGCACTCGGACGGCGAAGGTCGGCGTCGATGACTAATACCTTCAATCCGACTTGAGAGAACGACACGGCAAAGTTGGATACCACGGTCGATTTGCCATCGCCCTGCATAGGACTGGTGAACCCGATCGCACGAACATTCCCGTTTCGGACATCAGGTAGCAAGACTGTGCGTCCCAAACGGAAAGCTTCAGCGTCAGGCGAAAGCTCCGTTGCGATCAATCCCTTGATGCCCTGGTTGATCGAGTTCAGCTTGCCAACACGCCCCAGGCTTGGCAATCCGATTGCTTCGTCCAGCTCAGCGGCCGACCGGAATCGTCCATCACGAACGTCATTGGCAACAGCCAGGAACAGTCCAGAAAACAAACCCAGCATCAAACCGCCAAGTCCGCAAAGCGGCAGTTTCGGCCATGACTTTTCGCCCGTCCGCGGAATAGTAAGGATTTCGTACAGATAACCAGTCAATTCACTTGTGGTGTCCAGATTCTGAAGTTGCTGAACAACACCATCGAAGAGAGCTTCCTGACGTTCAATCGCTTTTCGCAGCATCATGTCGCGAAGCTCGTACTCGATCAGTTCTTTCGCTTTCGTTCCGGCGTCGTCCGCAAGATAGGTCAGTTCCTTGCGACGCTCAGAAAGAGCCGCCAAATCATGATTCAAAAAGCCCACATAAGCTTTCAACAATCCCTCGGGCGTGAGCGCACTGTCACCGAACATTTCTGCCGGGCTGGTGAGATCCTTTTGGTCCTGCAAAAACTCTTTGACCAGCGTGATTTCGCTCTCAAGTTCCTGCACCTTCGGATGCCCAGGTCCAAAGACCGAAGTCAACCGTTGCTTTTCACTGTTAAGCCTCAACAGGTGAGTGATCTGCGTCCGAGCTTCTTCCATTTTGGCTGGCATCGCCGCTTTGAATTCAGCCGTGTTGGCAGAGTTCATCTGCAGTCCTGCAAAGACGCCAAGACGTTCCAAACTCTCGCTATCAATCAAAGCAAGTTTGTCCAGTTGATCGATTGGGTCAACCGACTCATCCATCTCTTTGAGCGTTTCATCGACCCGAGTCAAACGCGTCTTGACCGTTGATTCCTGGATATCCAGATCAAGTAATTCGTCCTGCAACCGGCGGTACCGATCCTGATAAATGTTGCTGCTACCCTCACCTTGGAAGAACAACGGCGCCTTTTGGCGGGCTGCTAAATATTCGTTCTCAGCATCCTCCAGGCTTTTTTCCACTTTCGACTTGGCCTCTGTCACCATGTCGTTGGCATGGCCCATCACTTGATCAATTTGATCGATAAGAAACTGCTGGTATCGACTCATCACGGCGGTCAAGATCCGTTTCGCATCATCCGGGTCCGTGTGAGTGAAGGTGATGTTGAGAGTTCGAGCCGTCTTCGCGGAGCCGTCTCCACCTTTAACGATCGAAAGCTGGTCGATGACGTAGTCGATCGCATCCGTTTTTTCGTCGAGATGAGGCAAGACGGATGGCAAATCAATCAACTTCTCCCGCTTGATTAGCTCGTCCGTTTCCTCATCCTTGACGGGCTCGGGATCAAGTGCCTCACCAACAATTTTCCGGCTAAGAAGCAATTCCATGTGGTTGGCGAGAATATCCTCATCAACCATGTCAGCGCCGGTGCTATCGCCACCCAAACCTGCACTCGCTTGGTTGATCAAAACCTTGGCGTTGGACTCGTACCAAACCTGAGCGTTCAACGCGTAAGCCACACCAGCGGCGAGCCCGGCGATTGACAGAAACGCGATCAACCAGCGTTGGCGGCTCAATATCTGCAGAACATCCAGCGTTTCTTCGCCGTCAGACGTTGAGCTTGATGGACTGCGTGATGGAAGTCGGTTGGTCGGTTTGGCAGACTCAGCCATAGATTATTTCTCGAGATCGATCGATTGTGGACCGCAGGGTTTCGTGGAATCCCCCTACCGTGACAAACCGATGTTCACTTGCGCTCTCGATATCGTCAAGCGAAAAAGCGTTTTTGCCCGCTTTTCCCTTTGCGAAGTGCTGTCAATGTGACAGCACTTCAGAATTAAAGCCGAGACAATCCGTGCGATCCGCACAAACGACCAAAACAGATCAGCGATGATCCACAAAGCGTTTGGATTTTCCCTCCGAACGAGGTAACGATCCTTCCGGCACCGAAGCGATTTCAACTCGCAAAGCCAATCGCTCACGAAAGGCATTTTGCAGGTTTCGCAGATCTCCCAGCCTGCCGGATTTGGTGTCCGTTTCGTCCGGTGCTTCAATTTCGATCGAAAGTTGGTCCAAATGATCCTGACGGGTCGCGATCATTCGAAATTCCGCTTCGGGCAACGTCTGACGAACAATCGCTTCAATGCTGGCGGGAAAAACGTTGACACCACGAATGACCAGCATGTCGTCTGCTCGCCCAATCACACCGCCGTCTAGCTTGACGAACTGACACGGCAGTCCGTGATCCCAGACCGGCCGAACGATGTCACCTGTTCGATAGCGAACAATCGGTCCGCCTGAGCGTCCCAAGTTGGTCATTACCAATTCCGATTCTTCACCGGGCCCCGCGAAACGCACGGCCCGTCCGTCTTCGTCAAACACCACAAACTCAGCGATGAACTCTGACTCGATGATGTGCAAGCCACGATCGTCAGAGGTCGGAAATCCCCACGCTCCAAGCTCGCTGGCACCGGCATGATCGATCACACGAGCCCCCCAGGGTTCCTCGATTGCACGACGGATTTCGGGCACGCTTCCGCCCGGCTCTCCCGCGACAATCAATCGTGTAACGTGGCTGCCTTTCAAATCGATTCCATGTTCATTTGCGACCGATACCAAATGCAACGCGTAGGTCGGAGTGCAACACACGACCGTGCACTCGCGATCGAGCATCATCTGCAAACGAGCCGATGAAGACAGACCACCACCTGGAACGACGAGGCAACCTCGCTCGACCAAAGCATCGTTGGCAGTCCAAAACCCGATGAACGGGCCGAACGAAAACGCCATCATGACCGTGTCAGCGGGCGTGACATCAGCTGCATCCAAAACGTACTGCCAACAATTCAACCACCAACGCCAATCATCAGGCGTGTCAAAGATTGGCATCGGCCAACCGCGTGAACCGCTGGTCTGATGTGCTCGCGAATAGGCTTGCCGTGGAAGAGTGAAAAGCCTGGACGGCTCCTCGCGAGAATTTCCAAGCAAATCAGATTTGGTGAGGAACGGCAGAGATTCGAATGAATTCCAATCAAGCAAATCCGGTGTCGCGGTGACTGCCTGTTGATAGAGCGGATGCTTGGATTCTTTCAGCCCTTGCCAAACGCTTTGCAACTTGGCCCATTGATGTGCGCGAAGGCTGTCGCGGTCCATCGAGCGGAATTCAGATCGAGAAGGTTCCATGAAGTTGATCGTCGTGTCGTGGCATCACCCCGGCCGCAAAAGGGAAAGCAAGCAAAACAAGACCGCGGCCGATTGGCCCAGCATACCAAGGTCGTGCATCAAGATAGATAACGGTAGACTGAACACAGAGAGGCGCGACGCGGATCGCAACTTCCAAATGGAATGCCTCTGACAAGATCGAACGCCCCACCACTCACGGCATGCCGCCATCCATGGACGAAAAGATCGAGCCCGTGCTAGCGGTGATTGGCCATCCGGTTGCCGGCAACCCCACCCAATTTGCTCTTGAGAGCGCACTGGAACAAGCCAACGTGGATTGCCGCGTTTTGTCGTTCGATCTCAATCCAGAGCAATTGCCTATCGCACTGAGCGGCATGCATGCCATGAGCTTTCGAGGCGTTTGGGTCGACGTGAGCTGTCGCGACCAAATCTCGAAGGACTCTAACACCGCCGACCAGCTTCACATCACCGGCGTGGACCAATCATCCCCCGTTGAAGCATTGCGAAACGCACCGGAATCCAAATCAGGCGATGAGCCCCGATCAAACTGGAAAGCGATTGCGGTTCGAGAAAACACCTGGACTCAGTTGGTCCGAGATCAGCTCGAACGAGGCGGATTTTCAGTTCAACAAGTGTTGATCATCAGTGCAGATGCGGACGTTCGCAAACAACTCGAACAAAGGCTGGTCGCTGAAAATCAACTCGCTGCGACCGAATCAAAGCAAACCATTCCACCTGACAAGGATGCCTCTGCAAAACAGAGCACTCCTGATTGTCCGGCGGGCGTTGAACCAGAGCTTGAATCGACGTTGGACCGCGTCGTGACGGTGACTTCGCCAGACGAGATCACCACGACGTCGCTGGCAAACGTTTGGTTGGCAGTCGACGGTCCTGCATCCGAAATCATTGATGCCTTCCGTCGTTCGACAACACCTCCAGGAACAGTGCTGGTGGATCTGAACGAAAATTGGGACGCCAACGACATCAGCGTGTGGGAACGCTGCAAAATGGATGCGGGCAGCAACTGCATCACTCGCTGGGACATCCACGCTGCCTGCTTGGCAAAAGTCGTTCCTCAGTGGCTTGGTTCCGAAGTGCAGGTGGATGTGCTTCGCGAAGCGATGGAAGAGTATCTATCCGTTTAAGGCTACGATGGAAAAGCAATTGCTCTCTCGCTTAACGCTGCAAGACACCCACATCGTGGAAACGATTGCAAAATTGCAACGTCGTATCAGCGAGCGGTTCCCCGATTCAGGACTCCAGCATTTGTGTGGAGAATTGCTGGAAGTTGGACGCAGTGCCTCTCAGCGATCACAAGAAATCGGCCGCCCGATTCGGCGCATACGATTCGCCAGCTACCTGCTGCTGGCCGGATTGATCGGATCATTGGTCGTCCTGATCTTCTCCATCGCACAACCCGCAACGACGGATTTGTCCAGCGATGACATGAAGCTGCCCAATCTGATTGCGATGGCGGATTCGTCCAGCCAGGTGATGCTGTTACTCAGTGCGGGCATCTACTTTTTGATCTCGTTGGAAACACGCCTGAAACGTCGCCGTGCTCTCACAGCGATTCACGAATTACGTTCGATCTGTCACATCATCGATATGCATCAGCTCACCAAAGATCCCGAGCGGGTGCTGTCCAACTTTCGCGGCACTGACAACTCGCCGCGACAGACAATGACGCCGCTGGAGCTGAATCGATACCTCGACTATTGCAGCGAGATGCTGTCCTTGACCGGCAAAATTGCTGCTTTGTACGTGAAGAATTTCGACGACTCCGCCTCCGTCGCTGCCGTCAGCGAAGTGGAACAACTCTCCACCGGTTTGTCGCGAAAAATTTGGCAGAAGATCATGATCCTCAACCAGTCCGTTGGAACCACGACGCCGACTCGCAACCCAAACCCGCAGTGACCATGACGTCAGCCAAAACTCCAAGTCAGAAGAAGATTCAAAAGCAATTGCTCGACGCCGCGAGCGAACTTTCGGATGAAGTCGATCAACTGCAATTCGCTGAACCGGTCACTCACGTCTACAACCCGCTGCGATATGCGTGGAATCTTCACGAACAATACGTCCGGCAAATCGGTGCCGATGCTCACGTGTTGTTTCTCGGCATGAACCCGGGGCCATGGGGCATGGCGCAAAGTGGGGTTCCATTCGGTGAGATCGAGTCCGTGGTTCAGTGGATGGGTTTGAAAGGCGAAGTTGAACGCCCGAGCAACGAACATCCCAAGCGTCCCGTCGAAGGTTTGAACTGTTCACGTAGCGAAGTCAGTGGACGTCGACTGTGGGGATTGATTTCCGAAAGGTATCCCGAGCCGGCCGACTTTTTCCAGCATCACTTCGTCGCGAACTACTGCCCGCTGGTTTTCATGGAAGAGAGTGGCAGAAACCGAACCCCGGACAAATTACCCGCGACCGAAAGAGACGCATTGCAAGCAGTCTGCGATGCGCATTTGAAAAAGGTGATTGCCGCGGCACCGTGGACGGATCTGGTCGGCGTGGGAGCGTTTGCTGAAAATTGCCTCAAACGCGTCATGAAGTCCATCGAGCAAACGTCCGAGGACGATTCAGCCAAAAAATCTGCGGGCAAAAGTGCATCGTCCATTTCGATCCATCGGATCTTGCATCCCAGCCCCGCGTCACCGGCGGCGAACAAGGATTGGGCGGGAAAGGCGACCAGCCAACTCGTGGAAGCTCAAATTTGGTAAGCCAATAAGCCATCAACGATCCGAGCGAAGTTGCAAATTTCACGTGATCCTCCGTCAAATGAGTCTGTTAAACTGACGACAGATTGACCGGAGAGCCGCACGGGAACCCCTCTGCGGAAAAGCACTCGCATGGGGCATCGATTTGTTGGATTCAGTCTCGCAGTATCGCCGTCGCACTCGGCTGACAGCTTATGCCGTTGCCGCTTTGATTGCAGTCTTAGCGGTTCTTCTCAACTTGCCATGGCGGTACACCCAGATCAGTGAACGCTGGATGGGCGAACCATTCACGCTGGTGCAACGTGTGCCCACTTTGGAAGCGGATCAAATCACGCGGGCTGGCTGGCCTTGGCGGTATCAGGTTGTCGTCGACGAAGGCCCGGACGGAATTTCGAAACAATCCACCAGCAATGTTCTCGCGGCACGTTCGCTTGCCAACAATGCTCCGCAGTATTGGTCCGAATGGGCGTTGCTGGCCGACCTTGCCTTTGCTTGCATGTTGGTCGGTCTGACGTTTCGACTGTGGTGCTGGCGAGGCGAACGCATCGCGGTGTCTGAAACCCCTGAGCGAACGCGTCGAAAGTTTGACATCGCCGTCGCTTCGACTTGCTTCCTTCTGCCGGGCGTCTTGGTTCTCGCGAGCAACTGGACCGCCAAGGCGCAATTGGCGAGTATCGAATCATCGACATCGCGAGGTGGTTATCAGTTCACATTCGAAGCTCCTCGCTTTTTGAAGAAACGGATCCCGGAACAACTGCATCCGTGCTTCCTGCGGCTTCGCACGCTGGAACTCTATTCACCGACCGAAGACAGACTGAATTCGCTGATCAGAACCAAGACCTTGCGATCGGTCCTGATCACGGACGGTCGTCTTGGATCGCACACGCTCGATCCACTTCGCAACGCCACCGAACTGACCAGCCTGACGCTGAACCGGTCCCCCGTATCAAACGAAGTCTGCGAGGACATTCGTGATTGCAAACGGCTGATGTTTCTTAGCCTGAACCAATGCAATCTGACATCTCAGATGGCAGCACCCATCAATGAGATGGACAAGCTGCAGTACGTCGACCTACGCAGAAACCCACTGAAGTTAGATTCGATCTCAAAACCAGAATGGTCAACCACTTGCCGTAAATTGCTTCTGAGTCGTCCTGCGCCAGGTGAAAAAGGGCATTTAAATCTCTACCAATGGCCTAGTCTTGAACGGTTGTCCATTCGCAGTTCGATTCGCATATACAACAATGCGCCCCTTAAGTTGACACTTACGAACCTGCCGTCCCTCATCGAGATTGAACTGGACCGTTCGCAAAAGCATTCGCTGCACGCAAAGAACCTGCCAAGACTCCGGCGGATCTTAGAACCGATTGACCTGATGCTTTTGTATGGCCGGAACGACCAATTGCAAGGTCTCACACGATTCGAAAGCGTCGACCTCCATGATGTTCCCAACCTTCGTCGATTGCAGTGCCATGCTGCCGATTTGAAAGAACTTCGGCTATCGGACGTGGGCCGACTGAAGGAGTTCTACTTAGGCGTGTACTCCTATGACTCGCAAGGGCAAGTCACGACCAACTCGCAAACGGTCGTCGGTAACGAAGCCTGGTTGCAGCAGATCGCCCAAATACCATCATTGACCAAATTCGACTTGGCGAGCGTTCACTTCCGGCCCGAGTCTCTCGAACAACTTGCAACGCTGTCTTATCTGAAACAGCTCAGCATCCAACAGTGCGGACTGAAGTACACGGATCTCGATTGGGTTTTGAGTCTGGAAAAGCTCCAATCGCTCGGCATTCGTGACTGCCGAATTTCGGCTCAGTGGCTTCAAAACTGCCTGGCAAAGCTTCCGAGTTTGCGAATGGTCCAAGCCGATCTTTCCGATCTGGACCAACTAGAAATTGCTGAGAATCCAAACCTAGTTTCGCTTGATTACTTCGAAGTTTCCAACTTGAACAAACTGGAATTGAGGAATCTTCCTCGACTTCGTGGTTCCATTCAAATTCGCGGCAAGATTGACGATGTGAATCTTGTCAATTTACCACTTCTCGATGAGTTGCTAGTCGAGAGCCCGTGGCCTCGAAAGGCGAGCTTGGAAGGCTTAACCAACCTGCGCTATTTCGGTGGCGGTGGCCCTGAGTTGAACGATGATGTGATTGATCAACTGCTAAAGTTCAAACAGCTCGATCACATCGTTCTGGCGTATCCAAATGTTTCCGCTGACAGGCTTCAATCTCTAGGGCAATACAAGTACCTGACCGGACTGGAGATCCCAGGTTGCCAAGTGGATGACAAGGTGACAGCTCACTGGACTAAATTGCTTCGTCTCCGAGTCGCAAATTTTGACGACACTCGGGTTTCATTGCGAACGTTCGAATGGCTGCATGCGATTCCATCGCTGCGCCGACTATCCATTGCTCGAGTACCTTTGAACGCCGACTCACGACGAATGGTCAGCACTCTGTACCAACTGTCCTCTTTAAACTTGAGCGGATGCGAATTTCCGGCCGAGGATTTGCAGCGACTCCTCGCTGCTGGCAACCTTGAGGCTCTGGACCTAACCGGGTGCAAACTTAGCAAGTCGCATCTCGACACCCTGGCAAACTCGCAATCGCTTCGTCGCGTTGTCCTGAAAGACTGTTCCCTGAATCCGAAACAAATTGCTAATTTGCTGGCGTTGAATCCTCGGCTGACATTGGATTTGGGCGTTCACGATCAGACATTTTTCGTCAACTTCGCACCTCCATTTCATACCCGTTTGATCGGTTGTCGTGTTCGCAAACGCTCATCCCCGATCCCGAAGGCTAGCGCAAGTGACTACCTGACGCCCACAGACGCAGTTTACCTTGATGACTCCGCTTTTCCGTACGACTTAAGCGAAGAGGTCATTAAGGAAGCCGACACCCCTGACTTAAGTCTCGCAGCGGACGATCCGAATGACGACGCCGAACAACACCAAGACATTGTTGTGGATTTGGCGGAGTTTCGCATGCAGTCCGAAAGAGCGTTTTCAACCGAACTGTTTCGGGCCGCCAATGAATTGACGGCTCAAAAGTGAGTCGCTGAGAAAAGCCAACAGAGAATAGTCGACCGCCGACGAATCAGTCCTGACAATCGCCAGGACATTGCGAACACGTCCTAGCGGGAACTCAAACTGCAGCGGTGGGTTGCTTCTGACGCGAAGCCAATCCGCCGAGGACAATTGAACCTCCGACCAGCAATGAGAAACCGCCCAGGATCACGATTCCCGTCGCTGCCAACCGTTCTTTGAGCTTCATGTCCGCGATAGCGGTTTCAAAAACCTTTTTGTCGTCCGGTTCAATTCGGATCAAGATCGCTTTTTCGAACTGCTGCTCATCGCCCACCTGGACAACGCCCTCGTAACGCCGCACGACAAGTTCATCGCGAATCCAATTGATGTCCAGCGGAATCATCTCGGGCTCGGTCGCCCATTCTTGCTCCGACACGAGTTTATCGACGTAACTCTGAACCGCACCGCGAGCGTAAACTCCAATGAGTTCATCGGCTTCCTCTATCGAACCGCTCGGTCCCGAAGTCACAACCAAGCTGTAATCCGTACCGTCGTTCGCGATCGGCTCATCAATCCAGCCGGGTCGATCGTCCGGATAGATCAAGTGCGAAAGCGGCGCGACGCTGAGTTCAGCGGTCTCGTTTTCTTTTGGCTCCACTTTCGCTTTGACTTCATCATCGGCAAAGCATCGGTGTGCATTGGAAAGCCCCGAACCGGGCAGAGCGCCGAGCAAAACCATCGCGATCGCGACGGTCATCCATCGGTATTCAGACTGTTGAGATTGCATTGGATTTCACCCAGGGAGCTGACAATTGTGTCATCACGATCACGCCGCCGGCAATCAACATGCCTGCGGGCTGAGGAACGGGAACGATTTGATGAACAACCCATTCACCAACCACCGCGACGGTAACCGCCCACAAACTCAATCGAACTCGACGCAAGGGATCAACTGGTTTCCACATCCGAAGGAGTGCAAACAGCAGAGCGAAGTGCCCCATCATCGCCGCGGCTTTGGGAACGCCCGATTCCAGATAGAACGAAACCGGCAGCACCGTTGCATCGATGTCTCGTCCCAATCCCTCATCCATTGGCACCATCAGGAAATGGCCGAGAGCGTAAGCGAGAAGTCCAACGCAGGCTCCCCAAGAAGCGGAGACTAGGCGACGAACCAATCCTTCGCCTTCACTGCCTTCCCAGAACTTACCAATGCCGAGCAACCCAAAGGCTCCCAGCCAAATCACCAACGCCATCCAAACGTAGGGCGCCAAAGCGATGGGGGTGAGCGGGGTGCTTCGCATTCCGATCACAGAACTAAGCAACAGCAGCACGCCGGCCACGATCATCGATGTCATTCCTGATGTCGCCCATTCCGCCGAACGCGACAACCGAGTCCGTTCAGACAAACTGGTTCTCAGCAGCGATCGGACTTGCGTCTTCGTCATCACGGGCTTTCCAGCCGGTCGAACATTCGCGACGGCATGAACAGGGGAATCATGTTGTGGCACACTTCGCGAATCCGCTGCGTTTGTTGAATACGATGTCGGTTCGGATAGCTGCAGCACAACGTGACGAATCACGTAGTACGGAACGTAAAAGAATCCAACCATCGACAAAACTGGCAACAACCAGTGCGTGTTGATCAACAAAATCGCGACTGCCGAAATGGCCAAGACCAGCTTGATACCAGGCGATGTCTCAAGTGCCCGCCACCAAGCTCGTGCATCGGAAAAACTATTTCGAACCGCTCGTGCGATCGGTTCTTCATCGACCGGTGCATTCAAAACCATCGTTGCCGTATCAGCATTTGGTGAAGTCACACCATCTGCGGCACCAACAGGCTCGCTGCGTCGGTTGTTTTTGGGATAAGAATGATATGTATCGCTATTTCGTTCTTTCGGATCGGACGAAACCACTTCGGCCAAAACGGGCGTCTCATCGGTTGGCATTGAAGCTAGCGAAAGCATCTCTGCAACATCGCGAGGACGTTTGCGAGGATCCTTTTGCAGACAGCGATGGATCACGTTTCGGTATTGATTTGGCACACGCGACAAGTCGGGCGAGTCGGTCAGGTGTTTGACAATGATCTCTTGCGGGGTCTCGCCATCAAACGGCAATTCGCCCGTCAGCATTTCAAACAAGATCACGCCAAGTGCATACAAATCAATTTCGCGACCGTACTGCCCACGACCGATCTCGGGAGCCATGTAGTGGAACGTTCCGATGCTCTCGGTGTGTCCGCTTCTGTGAGAGGCGGAAATAAATTTGCTCAGCCCATAGTCACCGACTTTGACGATGCCGTTGTCGTCAAACAAGTTGCCAGGTTTGATATCACGGTGGACCAAACCGGCCGAGTGCAAATGGGCAACGCCAGCCGCGGCTCCCGCAAACCAGTGGCGGACCTGCGATTCGAACATGCCGCTCGGCAAGACATTGCGAGAGTCGGACGTGGCGGATTTGGCCGCGTCGTCCAATACTTCCCGCAAGTTGGGACCGGCGACATACTCCATCACCACCCAAGCTTGGTCGTCGGCATCCCGACACACGTCGTGAAGCGAGACCAGGTTCAGGTGTTTGAGATTCAAACAGTGAGAAACCCCTCGCAGTTCAACTTCCAGATTCCGCTGGATGCGTTTCAGTGCGACTTCCTTGCCCGCTTGGCTGACCGCGAAATACACCTCGCCAAATCCGCCCACCCCGATGCCACGACGAATCGTGTATCGGTCCAGGACCAGATCGTTAGGGGAGTGGGTGAATTTCATCGAACGAGTTGATGGCATTGGGTTCGAGTAGTCTGCGGGAAGTTCCATTGTATCGGCCAAAGCACTCATCGCATGCCTTTTCATCAAGACGAGAACGTTCCGTCAGATTGACTCGGACGGTCACACGGGGAGCCCGATGCTCCCCGTGCCGGACAGATCACAGCGACGAATCGCTGCTTTCATCTTCCAATTGAATCGAAACGTAGGCCTGATCTTTGCCGCCATCCAGCTTTTGCATGTAAGCGGTGACGTCGTCGAGCAGGTTCTCGTCCGAAGGTTCGTCCAAGTTGATCTCGCCGAAGTACTCGACATCGACCTTCATCGTTTCCTCTTCCACGTCGATTCGCGTGGCAATGTCATCCAACAAACGTCGAGTGTCCGACAAAGCACTGTCATCGAGGTGCAGCTGAGTGCTGGTTTGAGCAACGCGAAGGGCACCCAAGCGAGCCTGCAGGTTTTCCACTTCGACTTCCAACTGGCGTTTTGCGTCCAGCATTGCGTCCATCCGCTCAGAAGCGGCGGCCAGCGAAGCTTCGCGAGCAGCGAGCATTTGACGGAGCTTTTCCGAGGTTTGCTGACGAGTTTGGAAACGTTTGAAACGATTTCCCAAATCCGATTTCACCTGAGCCGACGTGTAAGTCACTCCGCCGTAGGAGTAAACGGAACTATCATCCCGCAGGTCATTGGTCAGTCGTTCGATGTCGTTTTTCGCCTTGGCCAACTTCTCGTCGGTTGTCGACAACTCACGTTGCAAACGAACCACCTCAGTTTTTTCCTGAGCGATTCGGCGAGCGTTTTGTTGAATTTCGGGCTTCAAATCAACGATCAATTGGCGGGCTCGGTTGAGCTCCCATTCCAAAGGCACCGCATCGCTGGCGGTGTTGGTCATGTACGACCAACCGCAACGAGCGTAGCTGCCGATGGGGGTGGCGATGGTCAAACCAGACAACAAGGTGGCAGCGGTTCCTGCCAGCACTAGTTTTTTGAGCATGTGTGTTCTCCTGAGAAAACATTTCGTGGGATTTCGGGGCGGAGTCAGTGCCGCATCAGTGTGTTCTTCGTTCCAGGCGGTCGCGTCTTGGCAAACGGGCGCAAAAAAACCGAAAATCCCACAAACAGGGTGAATTCCGGCGACCTGCCGCGGTTCCCATTCGTAGAAACATTATTCCCAGGCTGGCGTTTTCTTTTCTCTTTCAGCCGATTCGGACGCGTCTCAATCGCGTTTAACGTAGGTTTTTAATAAACCAGATTGATTCTTCGGCCCATTTTTTGCCGAACCTTATCCTGGGTGAAGCCATCTGGAATGGTCCTGGAGAAACAACCATGTCAACTTCATCACCAACGCCGAATCCATCCGAATGGGTGCCGTCTGAAACCGGCTCGCCCCGGCATGAAATCCAATGTCTCGATTGGGGACGGATCACGGCTCTTTTTGACACCGAATCAGTCAGCGCCGCATTTGGCGATTGGATTGACACGGATTTGTCGGACATGGAAACCCGTTTGTCCGCTTTTCAATCGCACGGTTCCATTTCGCGTGGACTGAAAGAATCTCGCTAGTGACTGAGCGTGGCTCTGCACCACGAAAAACGCCTAGTTTTTCGTAGCGTGTGGGCGTGATTGGCTTGGTCTTCATCCTGGCTTTTTGCTACGGTCAGGGCACTTCGGCACTTTTCACGATGGCCGCGGAACGAATCTGTCCGATTGGTTACTCGGATTGTTCGGGTTGTAGTTGAGTCGAACACTCGATTGGCTGCTGCACACCAAGTCGGTCGATCCTAATTGACGCAGACCCTTGGACCGTCTTCCCGTGGCGTTCCTCCCACTCAATGCCTGACCCACAAGCAGCAAGGAAGCTGAGATGAATACACCCCGTCGTCAATTTTTGGGACTCGCCGGCGGACTGCTGGCCGGTGGACTCTCTCAATCGGCCCTCTTTGGGCAAGACCCACAGTGGACCAAACCGGTTCACCGAGTCGCCAACGCCGCCCTGTCCGCTCAAAAGGCTGCACCGGCTACCCCTGCCAGTTCCGCGAAAGCCGCTTTGGTTCGTGGCTTGGAGATGGCTCGTCAATCGCTGACGCGATCCAAAACGGAAGTCAGGGACTACACGGCCGTTCTGGTGAAACGGGAACGCATCGGCGAAACCGTCGGCGAACACGAATACATGCAGATCAAGGTTCGCAATCGCAAAGAGGAGAACGGTCGTCTGGTGCAACCATTCAGCGTCTATTTGGCGTTCGTAAAACCTACTTCGGTGAAAGGTCGCGAAGTCATTTACGTTGAGAATCAGAACAACGGCAACATCGTCGCTCACGAAGGCGGATTCAAAGGCCGCTTCTTGCCGACCGTCTCCATTCCGCCGACCGGAATGCTTGCCATGCGCGGCCAGCGATATCCAATGACCGAGATCGGGGTCGAGAACATGATTCTAAAACTGATCGAACGAGGCGAGAAGGCTCTTCAGTTCGAAGATGTCCACGCAGAATTGCGAAGTGGGGCTCGCTTTCAAAATCGCGCGTGCACCTTGTTGCGTCTGACCCAGCCGACCCGTCGTCCAGACGCGGAATTCCATAAAGCTGAGGTTTACATGGACGACGAACTGAACATGCCAATCCGCTACATCGCCTACGATTGGCCGAGCAACGCGGACGGACGCGGCGAAGTGATCGAGGAGTACAACTACCTCAATCTTGAAGTCAATGTTGGACTAACCGACGCGGATTTCGATCCGTACAACAAGGACTACAACTTCCACTCTTGAGTGGGATGTCCGCCTGAAACCGGGCGAATTTGAAATGAAATCCAGTGCGGGGAAATCGGTGGAACAGACATTGCATTCTTAGAAGTACAATCGTTTGTTTCCGTTCCTCGCATTGCGTTTTTTCGCGTTGCCCATTCTTGCACCGCATTTTCTGACGGTGCTTTGTTCGCGGAGTCTGATCATGACGTCCTATCCTCGCCCCGCTTCGCTTGCCGTGACTTCGATTGCGGCTGCTGGTATCGGTTTGGCTTCGTTGTTCTTCATTGGGTGCAACGTCCCCAACAATCCTTCGCCGACCGTGAACGTCCCCGCCGAAGCCATCCAACAGGTGGTCGGTTCAGCGGACGACCAGGACTTGGTGCTCGTTAAGTTTGGCGCGCCATGGTGCGGACCGTGTCGGCAAATCGACAAGGAATTGGAATCACTCGAACCAACGCTCGCGGGGGAGGTTCGTGTCGTCAAAATCGATGTGGACGAGCAACCAGGCGTCGCCACCCAATTTGGAATCCAGGGCATCCCAAGAATGTTCCTGGTCCGAAACGGCGAGGTCTTGGCGGACGAAGTGGGCTATCGTTCGGAATCTCAGCTTCGAAGTTGGATCGCCAATTATCAGTGACCCCGGCTGAGCCAGCCTAGATATGCGAAATTGCTGGCTCTTTGGAATGCGGGCCCAATCGCTTTCCAACATTCTGAAACGTTTGCGGCTTCTTCTCGAATAGTCATCTGGGAAATTTTGTCTCCGCAATCTACGGTGCTGGCTGATTGAAGCACTCCGAGCAGGCACGTTCTGCTTCGCGTTCCTCCATTTGGCCCGCCCGAATGAATTCAGCCAAAGTGAATCCTTCCGGACACGCCCCCACCCCAGCGAAAACCGCTAGTCAGGGGCCAGCGTTTCCCGCCAGCCGCTATGCATTGTTCTTCGGTCTCGCCATCGCTGGTGGCGCGTTGGACCTGTGGAGCAAAGAGGCCATCTTCCAATGGCGCGGCTTGCCGGGAACCAAAGATATTCACTGGATCATTGAAGGCTACTTCGGAATTGAAACCGCGGTGAACATCGGGGCGGTCTTCGGTTTGGGAGCCGGCCAAGGTTTGGTGTTCGCGGCGATTTCTGTCTTTGCCGCTGCGGCGATCATCATTTGGCTGTTCTTCTTCAAAGCCGCGCGGTCGTGTTGGTTGACGTTCGCCCTGGGGTGCATCACCGGCGGAATCATCGGCAACCTTTACGACCGGCTAGGGTTCTGGTGGGAACCGGGAATGCCGGATCAATGGCAAAGCGGCGTTCGCGATTGGATCCTTTGGCAGGCATCCGATCAATGGAAATGGCCCAACTTCAACATTGCGGATTCATTGTTGGTCACCGGAGCGATCATGCTGTTGGTTCAATCCTTCTTCTTCCCGCCGCCACCGCACGGTGAGGCCGACGGCAATGAGCTACCAGGCCGGAGGGTGCCGGACGAACCGACCGAAGGCACGAAGCCGGCCGCGTCGTGAAGACTTCGCTGATCGCGTCGCCGCGACACACTCTGGCTCGATTGCTCTGGGTTTGGCGTTGGTGGTTGTTCCTCGCCGGATGTGTTTCGGCGATCCCGCTCGCGATCTATCAGACGGATCTGGGGATGGACCGGTCGCTGGCGGCGATGTTTTCGCCAACCGATCCGACGCTCATTCAGTATCAACATCTACAGCAAACCTTTGGCGGCAATTTGGTCGTCATGTTGGTCTACGATGACGCCGAGTTGATGACCCCAGAAGGAGTCGCCCGGAATCAAGCCTGGACCACCTCTGCTGAATCAATCGATGGCGTTCGAGGCGTTTTGTCAGTCTCGAAATTGGTCCAGGCGTTTGCGTATATTCGGCCACAGTTTTCGCTCCTGACAGGATCTCTTCCATCCAATTCGCAGGCTCCGCCGCCTCCGTCAAAGATGCTGGCGAAAGACGACCCGGTCGCGAATTCGTTTCGAGATCTCTTCGCGGGGTACACACATGGGCAGGACGAGAAGACCGCTGCGATTGTGGCGATGCTTCAACCGGGGCAGACCGAATCGGCCATCGCGGAATTGCGACGGCTCGCTGATCAAATCCCCTCCGAGCGAGCCCCGGTTTTGATTGGTGAACCGGTGCTGCTCGACGATGCTTTTGACATGATCCAAGCTGATGGCAACCGATTGGCGTGGGGCACGATCGGCCTGCTGAGCCTGGTGATGATGTTGACGCTTCGCGATTACCGCGTTGTCTTGCTGGCCGCCATGGCAATCGTATGGGCAACGCTTTGCACACGAGCGTCCATCGTCGCGTTGGGCATGGAAATGTCATTGGTCTCGACCATTCTGATTGCAATCATCGCGGTCATCGTGGTGGCTGCTGTGATGCATATCGGAGTCCGCTCGCGAGACAACTCCAACGCCCCAGGCGAATCCAATACGAGCGAATCGATCGTCCGAGTCACCGCATTCTTGGCGATCCCAATTCTTTGGACCTGCCTAACAGATGCGGGCGGGTTCGCTTCACTTTTAAATTCCCAAGTGCGACCGGTTCAGCAATTCGGCACGATGACCGCCGTCGCCGCCCTAGCGATCGTCGCCGCACTGGTTTGGTTCACTGCCGCCCTGATGAGCCTGCCGTCGGGCAAACGAACTCCGTCTCAACCGGCGCAGTCATACCAGACACCGAATCTCTTGAAACGATTTCTCGTTCACTTGGTAACAACCAGCCTTCGCCACAGCAAACTGTTGTCGATTGTCTCCATCATTGCTCTGGTTCTGAGCACGACAATGGTCACTCGATTAAGAACGGAAACCAGCTTCCTCAGCAACTTTCGCGAAACCAGCGGCATCGTTCAAGCTTACGCTCGAGTGGAACAGCAACTGGGTGGCGCGGGGGTCTGGGACGTGGTACTTCCCGCACCAGAAACCATTTCGCCGGAGTATGTGTCTCGGGTTCAAACCTTTGAGAACAAGCTGCGTGAACTGGAAGTTGTTGATTCCTCCACCGGACAAACTCACCGTCTGACGAAGGTCTTGTCACTCGCAGACGCCGACGCAGTTGCGGCCCAGAGTCCACTGCTATCCATCGTGACACCCGAAGTCCGCTTGGCAGGCATGAGAACCGCGATCCCAACTTTCGCCGACGCTCTGTTGACGTTCGATCCACCCAAAGAAGGCGGGACGCGAGAACTGAGAATCATGCTGCGAAGCGAAGAAAGCATGCCCGGCAAGGTAAAACGAGAACTCATTCATCAAGTCGCGCAATTGACGCATGAATTTGATGAAGGAGGACTCGTCACGGGTTACTCAGTTTTAATGTCTCAGCTCGTCAGCAGCTTGCTTCGCGATCAATGGAAAGCCTTGGCGATCGCTCTGGCCTTGGTCGGCATCTTGATTGGAATTGCGACGGGAAGCCTGCGATACTCTCTTGTCGCATTGTTGACCAACACGTTGCCAGTCATGTTAGTTCTGGCCGCGATGGGACTCGCCGGCGGAGGCTTGGACCTGGGATCCGCCATGATCGGTGCGGTCTCCATCGGTTTGTCTATCGACGGTTCGATTCACTTCCTGGCGGGCTATCAACGTGCACGATCTGCGGGCGTGGTTGTGGTGGTGGCCGCGACCGACGCGGCGACGGATGTGGCGACTCCGATCTTGCTTGCGACATTGGCATTGGTGATTGGGTTTGGCATTTTGATGACCAGCCCCTTCATCCCCACGGCCACCTTTGGCATGTTGATCGCCGCGACATTGGCGGCGTCCGCCTTGATTAACCTCACGTTGTTGCCCGCTGCCATTGTCGCGGTCGATCGTTCGAAACACTCATACTGTAAACTGGATTGAACATGCATCTTCGAGGCGTCGCTTTGGACATGGATGGGCTGCTATTCGATACCGAGCGGATCTATTTCCAAGTCGGCCAAGTGTTGATGGAACGTCGCGGTCACACGTTCACCTTGGAACTGCAACAAAAGATGATGGGCCGGGTAGGCTTGTCCGCGGTTGGTCAAATGATCGATCACCACCAATTGGACGACGACCCGGTGTCTTTGCTCGCTGAGTCTGATGACGTCTATGGCGATCTGTTGCTTGAAGAACTTCGGCCGATGCCAGGTCTGGCAGAATGGATCGATCGGTTGCGAACCAGTGGACTGCCGTTTGGTTTGGCCACCAGCAGTCGTCGCAAGTTCGTGGACATGATCTTGCCGACGACCGAATGGTCCGGCGATCTGGCGTTTATATTGACCGGTGACGATGTCACTCACGGCAAACCCAATCCAGAAATGTATCTGAAAGCGGCCGATCGGCTCCGCGTATCGCCCTCAGAAATGCTCGTATTGGAAGACAGCGGCAACGGATCGAAAGCGGCGGTTTCGGCCGGTGCGTTCACGGTTGCCGTCCCCAACGAGCACACTCGGTCGCATGTTTTTGAGGAGGTCCAGTTGATCGCCGATTCACTTGCCGATCCGCGACTTTGGGAATTGCTACCGCAGCCCACCAACGCTTGAAAGGCTAGGTATTTATTTCCAATTCACGTCGCTGCGAGCATGCAAGCGTTTACTGACCTGCGTGTTGCCACCAGAAACCAATTCCAACTGTTCCAAAACATTGTCGATCGGAATTTGCTGGGCTTCGTGAACAAGGATTGGCGTGACGCCTGGTATCACCACCGTCGTCAGTGATCCCGTGTGAGCGGATGAAACCTGAGGTTCCAAACGTTCGCGGTCCGACTCACTTCCGACCAACAACAACAGGCGTTGGCGACCGCCGCATTGCAGCAACGGTGGCGATGCAACTTGCAGCGCGGATTCAATCGTCGTTTGTTCATTCCACAAAGAAGTGCCGTTCTGTGGTTGCTCAAACGTCTGAGTTTCGCAGACTCCTGTCCGTGCTAACTGATCCGTGTTGGTGTCGCGTTGTTCATGGATTGTTTGGGTGTTCGTCAGATCTGAATCCTGAGTCAGAACCGACGCCGATGAGGTCGTCGAATCGTTCAAACTAGCAGACGATTGTCGATGAGCGTCGATCACGTTCTCGACAACGGGCAGACACTTCCCGACTAAATCGGTTGCCATTTCCTGTTCGTCCCACTCGACCTTTGCATCACGCAACGGACCAAGCAACCAAGGCGACGCGGTTTGTGAATGCAGGTTTTCTAGAACCGCATTGAAACGCATCTGAATCTCCTGGGGCATCTCCGTCCACGGGTTTTCAGTGTCACGATTGTCACCGGGAACACATCGAATGGCTTTTGCGATTCCAACCGCCATCTTGGTCAAAGTCGCATGCAGACTCTCGATTCGTTTTGCAAATGCTTTGAGTTGTTCGCCTGCCATTTCCGATGCGATCAGATTCAACTCCATCATCGCCAACTTCTCAGCCGCTTCGATTTCGCGTTCCAAATCGGTATCGGAGCGTAGCTCTTGCCGCAAGGCGGTCTGCTGCTCTCGCAGGTCGGTTCGGAATTGTTCGAGTTTCTGGACTTGGGTCGAGCACCACTTCATCAATCCTTCGGTGGCCTGGATGCTCGACGTGACGTCGAT
This sequence comes from Rhodopirellula europaea 6C, assembly GCF_000338295.1. Taxonomy (GTDB): domain Bacteria; phylum Planctomycetota; class Planctomycetia; order Pirellulales; family Pirellulaceae; genus Rhodopirellula; species Rhodopirellula europaea. The sequence continues at coordinate 29,761 of NZ_ANMO01000024.1, read as the reverse complement.
TCGTCCGTCGTGCATCCGGACCGAAACTTCGCGACGAAGCATGACCATTTGGGTCGCTGCCCGACGGTCCAACCGATCCAAGACATCACACTCGCTCAGTTTTTCTTTCAACAGTCGCGCGATTCGTGGGCCATCCATCATCTCCTGGACCGATAGTCGCGAAAGCATCTCAGATAGATTTCGAGCAATTGCGTCTGCGTCTTGGCCAAAGGGTGCCTTCACTTCGTCCAAATAATTCGCGATCTCCAAACCGCACCGCTTCCGCAAACGTTCGGTCGTTGGGCCTGCGATCTGGCGTGACTCGTTGGGATTGCCGAGCCAACGCAACAACAGGTGACGTGCGGCGGCGGGTGCGAGCAGGTTCTCTTCCAACGCTCGAACACATTTCAATCGGGCCACTCCGACAGATCGCAACATAGGCTTCGCGAGCACCGCCGCGTCGGCTTGGTCACTTCGTCGAGCTTCCGCCAACAACTCGCCTGCGCCGGTCGCATCCGCCCATAAGTAGTCCACCATCGTTGCCGCGGCAGAACCTGACGGAAGAGCGTGATCGCCGTCGACGACGACATACGCATTTCGCAGCGGATTCCGAGACGCCGGAACACCGGACCAGTCAACGCCGGGATCCCCGGGATAGCTATTCTCGGGCAACATGTAGTGACCGATCTCAGAGATCGCTGCGAATGAATCGTGCAACGTCAATGGTTGGTGCGGGTTGCCTTGCAGCGACACAGTCGAAAGCAACGGCAACACCGAAGCACTTTCCAAGCCTGCTTCATCCAAGATGGTCCGAATGCGAGGTGCCAAGTCCATCACCATTCCGCTCGCCGTTCCGCCTGAAAGCGAACCGATGATATAGACCGATGGAATACGGTCACCACAAACGGCCGCCAAGTGATCGATCGATTCGCGAAGCCCCAAGTCAATGGTTTTCGCGTGGTCAATCATCGCCAGTCGTCCCAGTGGACGCATGCCCTCGGTCGTACCACTGCGAGGCACGTTGTAGATCCAACGACGCGACAACGATCGGAAGTGATCGGTCCGTCCTTCGCGATATTGCTGAGCTGATTTGAGTGGTGTGTGCAGGATCGTCGCCGGTGGAATGCGGTCCGATGCCTCCGCCAAACGAGCCGCGTGAATGGTATGCATATCCGTATCGATCAACACCGAATGCAAATCCAAAGGACATGCACTGTGCAAAGTCGCAACACGGTTGCGCAGTTCATGCAAGCATTCTGCTCCGACACCGCCGACGGCAACCACCAAAGCATGTCCCGTCACACGGGCGTGTACCATTGCTTTTCCGGACTTCAGACTTGGCAAGTCTTCAACCGCTTCCTGACGAGTCCGAATGCTTGGTTTGGCGGAGGTGTGGATCGGCGTCTCGTCGCGTCCACGGGTCGTTCGCAGGGCTTCGACGAAGTCTTTGCACGAGTCGAAACGACGCTCCGGATCTTTCTCCAATGCGCGCGCCACCGCCACACGGTCTGCCGCTGGCAATGAATCCAACACGGGTGCCGCATGGATGTGCTGCGTTGCCAATTGAGCGATCGTGCGACCGGTGAATGGACGCGTTCCCGTCAACAATTCTTGATACATCACCGCAAGCGAATACTGATCGCTGTTGATGCATGGCCGACCGTCGAACAGTTCCGGCGGAGCGTAGATGGGCGTCAATCCGCCAATCACCGAGTGATCGATCTCTCGCAGATCTTTCAACAAACCAAAGTCACCGACTTTGACGTGTCCACCGACCAACAACAAGTTCCCCGGCTTCACGTCGAGGTGCTGCAGTTGATAGCTGCCGTGCAAATAGTCCAACGCGTCCGCAGCATCGTGCAGATACGACAGCAATGCTGCCCGAGGAATGCCGCATGAACCGCGGTCTTGGTGTCGTTTCAAAACGTCTTCGAGCGATCCGTCCGCCAGTTCCGTGACGATCACCAAGCGATCGTCCACGATTCCGAATCGCTCCAGAGTCAACAAAAACGGGTGGTGAACTCCCTTGATTCGCTCCAACGATTTCAGCTCGCGTGAACCGCGTCGGGCGTCGTTGGCACCAAACACGAACTTGACCGCCTTTTTCAATCCGCCTGGCGCATTGGCCAACCACACTTCACCAAATCCCCCTTCACCAATCTTTTTTTCCAGCGTGTAGCCAGTGATTGGTTCGTATCCGGGAGCGATCGTTTGGGTTGTCTTGACGGTCATCGGACGACTGTGAACAACATTGTTGAGCGGCGAATTGGAAAGTTTGGTTCGTCACGAATTCCTTGATGGAATCCGAAGCTTTGAAAAATGAGGAAGGATCGAGCCTTGCTCGAAAAGGGGCGAGCCCGTTTAGTACTAATCCTAGAGAGCACTGAAGTAGCTGCGGCAGGCTTGATCGAGGTACTCCGGTCGCAATGTCAAAGGCAATCGACGGTAGCGACAGAAATTCGCGACCTGCGTCAACAAGTCTCGGGGGTGACATCGACGCGGTGGTCGATTGTTTTGTTTGTAATAGGCGAGCAAATGATTGGCGGCTTCGGGTGTCTCAGGGAAACCCATTTGTGAAGCAACCGTTTTCATCAGTGACCGAAACTCATCCGGCGACGGATCGTTCACGAAGATCTTGTAGGGCACGCGGCGAAGAAATGCTTCGTCAACGAGGTCATCCGGATTCAGATTGGTCGAGAACAAAATGAGCTGCTCAAATGGGATCTGAATCTTCTTTCCCGTTGGCAACGTCAGGTAATCGCATCGATTTTCCAGCGGCACAATCCACCGGTTGAGCAACTCTTCCGGAGCGATTCGTTGACGACCAAAGTCGTCGATCAACAGACAACCACAATTGCTTTTCATCTGAAGCGGCGCTTCGCAGATATTCGATCGATGATCGTGGCGAACTTCGAGGTTCTCCATCACCAACTCACCGCCGACAACAACGCTGGGTCGTTGAATTCGCACCCAACGCTTGTCCCATTCTTGTGCCTTCAACAATTGACCGTCGCCTTCCGGCACGGGAGCTTCTTGGTGATAGGCATCGTCTTTGACTTTGATCAGGTTGCCATCATCCAGAATTGCATGAGGGATCCAAATTTCCTGGCCCAAACACTGAGTCAAGCTTCGAGCGATGGTGGTCTTGCCATTGCCGGGAGGACCAAACAAAAACATCCCGGTGTTGCTGTTGATGGCGGGACCAATCTGGTCGAGCAACTCATCCTGGTAGGAGATCTTCGAAAGCGAAGCTTGCAAATCATCTCGCTCGATGGGATCGACGCCGGCGGCTTGAGCTTCCACGCTGAGTGAGTAGTCAGCCAATGGCACGGGTGCCGGCCCAATGTAGCTGCATTGTTGCAGGTGAGTTTGCGCCCGCTTTTGCCCCAGTTCGGTCAGCGAGTAGTAGTAGTCGTTGAATGCCGCCGGCCGCACGTGTGCGACAAACTTCCGAGTTCGAAGCGCATCGACAATGGGTTCCACCAAACGAAAGGGCAAACCCATCATCGTTGCCACACTGCGGCCGCTGATGGTTCCGATTTGATGGATCGACTTGATTGTCAATGCTTCGATAAAGCTGACCGACAGGCCGAGTTCATTCAGCGAGCGGGGTTCCGCTGGCCAAAACGTATCGTCCGTCAACAGACCGCCCAACGCGGCTGATTCGAAATTGTGTGTGTCGGTTAGCAGGGCATTCATGCGTGAAGCAAGCATTTGGAGTTGTTTGCATTAGTTCCGAACAACCCACCCCAGCGGGACGAGATCGTTGGCCATGCAAACCTAGCTTGCGATTCGAGACCGAACCGCAACCTGCCTCCCTAGTGAACATATCTATCAATCCACTACCAAACGTGCCGCAACAATTGCCGCAGCCGTTTCAATCCTCAGAATCCGTCGCCCTAATCCGATGGATTCTGCTCCGATGTCGATGCATCGTTGGTGCTCCGCTTCCGACAACCCACCCTCGGGGCCGATCAATGCCAGCGTGCTCGGTCGGCCGTTTACATCGGATTGGCCCATGTCGTTTTGATTGACATCCATTGCGTTGAGCGGCGGTGAGTCCGGCATCGCGACCAGCACCCGTTGCCAACTCGACGGGGCATCTCCCTCATCACTGATGCTGTTGTTCGCGGCGATTGTCTCGGCGAAGCTGGCGAAGTCGGTTGGTGATTCGATTGTCATCAGAACGTTGCGTCCCGATTGCTTGCACGACTCAATCACGATCCTTCGAAGCTTGTCGAGAAAGTTGTCTTTGGGAGGCCGCTGGGTTCTTTCAAAGACAATCGGAAATACGCGTGCGACGCCCAACTCGGTCAATCGCTCGATCATCTCTTTGGCTCGATCCGGTTTGGGCAAACCGATCGCGAGATCAATCGCAACGCTTGGCTCGCGATCAACCGCCTTGATCGCATCGCACCGGACAACACATTCTCGTTTGCTGACAGTAACCACTTCCGCATCCGCCTGGTGCCCACACCCGTCAAACAACTCGATCCAGTCGCCAGTTTGCACCCTCATGACCCGCGACGCGTGGGAAGCCTCTTCATCGGGCAGTTGCACAATGGGTGCTTGGGTTCGCAGATCGGGAACGTAGTAGCGTCGAGTCATCGCGGGCGGTTCAGGAAAATTCGAGGAGATACAAAAGATGCCAAAAGGTCTGATCGTGCCGGTTGCACCGATCGGTGCAAGGTAACCGAAACGGAAAGTGATCGGCGAGCGGGTCAGTCGATCTGACTGAATAGCGAAGCCCGGTTGGTGCCCCACGCCAACAGAGATGCCTGAAACGAATTGCAGCCACGTCAGCTTCGTTTATGCATCGCCCCGCCGGGCCAGCCGATTCTTTTCCGAGAGAGAGACTGCCGTCGATGCCGATCCCGTTGCTCAGCCCGGCCGATCAAAGCCACTGGGGATTGTTCCGCCAACCATTTGCCGAATCTCCTGCGGTCAACGTTCCATCGCAGCCGGACGATTTTCTATTCGCGTCTGCAGAACACTCGCAGGCTCGAATCTGGCTGGAAACCATTCTGCGAAACAACGTCGGAATCGCGAAGTTGATCACCCGCCCGGGATCCGGAGCAACCACCTGGGCTCGACAGTGGATGGCGACACACGGTTTGGCTGACCTGCCGCTGGACGTCATGGGAACCGAAGCGACGAACTTCGACCGTGACGTTTGTCATCAATGGCTGTCGACTGCAAGAAGCAATCAGACCGTTGGCATCCACACGTTGTGCATCGTCGACGGAACACCCGACCAAGCAACGATCCAGTGGTACAGGCAATCATTGAAGCTCGATCCACGGCGCAGCCCAATGACGTTGCTTGTGATGGGACCAGCAACCTTCTCCGGTGTCAGTCACGAAATGAGCGTTTCCAAACACTCGCTCGCCCGTTGTCTCCTGGCAGCGTTATCGCACGCCGGTCAATTTCAACCTCGCATGACCGAATCCGCTGCACAATACATCGCCCAGTGGGCTGGCAAAAACTACCGTCAATTGGCGCTTTGGACGCACGTCGTGCTGGCATGGGGAGCACGCGAACGATGTCAACGAATCGATGAACAAGCGATCCATCGGTTGGACCAGCAACGTCAAGCTTGGGCTTCTGCAACAGTTGCTCAAAGAGAATCAGCCGCGGCCTGATCAACGAACGTCACTCGCCACGAATTTGGTCGGCGGTCGCTTTCGTCCGTCTTGATGGCATGGTCCGCCGCGAAAGATTCGAAGTCGGATGGTACAAACGTGCCGCGATTGATGATCCGCGAATAGGCTGGATCGACTTGTTCGTACCCGGAGTCCAGCGGCGTCAGACAATGATCATCGCTCCACGCGGCACCAAGCTCGCTCAGGTCGTCGACCGTGCCATTTTGGTTGTCATCCCAACCATCCCAACCTGGTTTGCCATCAGCCCCCGACACGATCCAAACTTCCGCGTCGGGATCGAATCGTTGAACGGAATCAAGCTTCCACGATCGCGAGGACGCAACTGTTGAATCCGCAAATCCAGCATCATCAAAATACGCCAACACCTGAACGCGATGCAGGCTCTGCAGACCGGTGACTTGGCCGCGTGCCTTCAGTTCATCAGCGATTTGGCTGAGCAACTTAGTACGAGTCGCATCGGCCACCGAGGTCGAATCCGTCACGCCGGCGGACAGCCACAGCCCTCGCCAAACGCATCCCAGCAAAACAACAACAACCATCAAGACGTTGCCGCGGTTCATGAACCCTCTCGCAATCGGTCAAAGTATTCGCGAGTTTGTTCCCGTTCGTCGCGAGGCAAGACCTGGTCCTCGAGTGGATCACTTTCTTCGCTGAGGTTCGACTCGATCGCCGACTGGATGTCTGCGCGTGTCACACCTTTTCGGTTGGGACCGTCCGCGAAACCGGCGATGATCGCTCGTCCACGTTTGACCTTGCCACGAACTTGGGTGTCGTAGGTGTTGATGTCTGTTTCTTCTTCGGGTCGGTCACCTTTGCCTTTCCCGCGTCCCATTCCCATCCCTGGTTTTTCGCCTTCGCCGAATCCCTGTCCCTGACACGCTTGGCAACCATCGCCGTTGCACTGCTTGCAGTTCATTTGGTTTTTGGACTGCGACAGGTCACCCAAGGCCGATTCCAAATCTTCCAGCTCGGACATGGCCATCTGCATTTCGCCCAACTGGTTGGACATTTCTTCCATCGCTTGAGCAGCTGCGGATTCGTCGCCTTGCTGCATTGCGTCAGCGGCTTGCTGCATCGCATCAGCCATCTTTTGCATTTGCTGCATCTGTGCATCGGCCGATTCAGACTCGTTCAACTTCTGTTGCAGCTTGGCAGCCTCTTCGTTGCGTCCTTCTCGTTTGGCCTGGTCAATCTTTTCTTGCAGTTGTTTCTTCTTCTCCTCGTGGTTCTTCGCAGCCGCTTTCATCTGCTCAGCCATCTTCTTGATCTGCTTGTTCAGCTTCTCTTTCTGCTGATCGGTGAGCTTGCCATTTTTCACTTGCTCAGCAAGCTTTTTGATCTCTTCCGCTGCTTTACCAAACTCACCTTTCTGAATCTGCGACAAGACCTTCTGGGCCGGGCCGCCGTCGAGCCCCTTCATCTGAGCGAGCGTCTTCCGCATCTCTTCCGGTGAGCCCAGTCGATCCTTGCGAGCTTGGATTTGTTCTTTGATGTCGTTGAGTTCCAGCAACGCGTCTTTGCGTTTCAGCGTTTTGCTTTCGGTGATCTTGTCGAGCTGCGATTCCATCTTCTCGAACAGCTCGCGAGCCTCGAGCAAACCTTTCGCATCGGCTTCGCGTTTTTGTTGAGCCAGACGCTTCTTCAATTCCGCGGCGGCAATTTTGACTTGCCGAACTTCGCTCGCGTTGACTTCGTTGTTCAGCTCGGAAGTGATTTCGGTTGCCGGCTCAATTGCGAAAACCATGACGGCCAAGATCGGAACAATCGCCAGCGGCAACCAAGAAACTCGCTGAGGTGACAATGCAAACTTCTCCGCCACGTTCAGCTTGTTGGCTCGTCGGGCAGCGTCTTGTCGGAGAGCGTTGCCCGCCGCGGATTTTCCATCTGACGAACCATCGGATGACAACGCACTACTCAAGCGTTCTTTCAAACCGAATCGCGAATCGACTTCGGCAGCGACGCGCATCACCGATGGAGCCGTGACCAATGTCACAATCGCGGACACGAGAATGGAAACCACTGTGACAGCCACGATCCATCCCATCGCCCATTGCTGCACCGTCAACTCGGTCGCTCCAACGTCGGACGATTCCAATCCAAAGCGGTCCAGCGGCAACGGGGTGATGGCCATCGCCCCGACCGCGATCGTTGCGACAATCAAACCGACGAACCAAGTCACCGCGAACGTGCGTCCAAACTTGCCGAGCATCATTCGTCTGCGGGCCGATCGAACTTTCGATTCAACTTTGGCCTTGGCTTCCTCGGGCGACCACTGGGTCAACTCGTCGTGCGGATCCTGCGATGGGGCGACGCTGGTCATGGATAGCTCCGTGGGTGCCCGAAGTTGTGAACTCGGAACGAGTGCGGTTCAATTATCAGCATTATAGCGCGGTGAACGCTTTTCCCGCACGCCGAATCTGGCTCCTGGCAGCAGAATCTGTGCGGCGGAATCCAAGCCGTTCACCAAATTCGCCGACGGAACGAGAATCCTATTCGGCGGGTTCACCAGTGACGTACACTTTCACATATGTCCCAAACCCAACCCATCACCGACGCGAAAACGGCCGCTGAGCCGTCATCCGCTGCTTCGCAACCGACACGAGGATCTGGCAATTTGCCGGATCCTGACCAGTGTCCGGCGTGCGATGTGGTGATCTACGACGGGCACTGCAATTTCTGCAAGGCGGGCGTCCAGAACCTTCGGCGTCTGGATTGGGGCGGAAATCGACTGGCATTTTTGTCGCTCCATGACGATCGGGTTTCAGACCGTTATCCCGATCTGACGCGAGAACAGCTGATGGATCAGATGTACGTGATTGATCAGCAAGGCCAACGTCACGGTGGTGCCGATGCGGTTCGCTATCTTTCGCGGCGACTACCAATGCTGTGGTTTGCTGCTCCGATTTTGCATCTGCCGGGGACCGCAAAATTGTGGCGTCGGCTGTATCACGAAGTCGCCAAACGTCGGTATCGGCTGGCAGGTAAATCGTGTGACTCAGGAAGTTGTTCGATTCACTGAGCCGTGATCGGGAAAAGGCGTGTCAGGCACCGCCGAGGTGACCTCACTTGCACGTGACATCGAATCTGAACGGTAGGAGAGCGTTGGACGCTGGGTGACAGAGCCGCGCGGCCGGGCTAAAGTTCGGCGATGAGCCAAATACCTCCCTCTTCCGACAAGCCACTGCCAGAGCTGTCCGACGCGATTCGGATGTTCGAAGCCGCACGTGGCCAAATTGAATTTGCCCGTCAGTACACACTGGAACTTCTTCGAGCGACTCCGATGGATCGCTGGTTCGAGATTCCACCGGGCGGCGTATCCCATGTGGCTTGGCAAGTCGGGCACTTGGCCGTCAGCCAATACGGTTTAATGATGTTTCGAATGCGAGGTCGCCACCCCGATGACCTGGAACTGATCCCAGGTCGCTTTCGGAAGACCTATGCTCGGGGCAGCCAACCATCTGCGGCGACCGACGGCCAACCGTCCGCACAAGAGTTGCTGGACAAATTGAATCGCGTGCACGAATTGTCGACGGCGGAGCTCGACTCACTGGATCCCGCCGAATTGCTCGTGGAGATCGACATGCCGTACGCGGTGTACCCCTGCAAATTGGGTGCGGTGTTGTTTTGCCCGATTCACGAAGGTTTGCACGCGGGCCAAATCGGAATGCTGCGACGTGGGCTCGGCCTGGAATCTGTTCGCTAGGAACTGAAAGAAACTGAATCCATGGAAGTCCTCGAAGAATCGATCTACGACCATCCCAAGTACTACGACTTGGTCTTTGGAGCTGACATCGCCGCGGAGACGCAGTTCATTCTGGACTGCGCCGACACCTTTCTCACCCGCAAACCGAAGTTGTTCTTCGAACCTGCTTGCGGGACAGGACGGTTGATGGCTTCGCTGAACCGTAAAGGTTATGCGACCTGCGGATTGGACTTGAACGAGAAAGCCGTCAAGTTTTGCAACCAACGTTTGGAACGAGCCGGATTCAAACCAACCGCGATCGTGGCGGACATGTGCGACTTCTCACCCGCTGACTTCCGATCCGCACTCGGCAAAGCCAAGACGTCCAAAGCGGAAGGGCCAGCCTGCGTCGCATTCAACACGATCAACAGTTTCCGGCACGTCGATTCCGAAGCCGCCGCTCGCGGGCACCTACGCAGCATGGCGTCGATGGTTCGCCGTGGCGGGATCTACTTACTCGGTGTGCACCTGACGCCAACAAAGGTGCCGCCCAGCGAAACGGAGTCATGGTCGGCTCGTCGTGGCAACTTGGCGATCAACACGCACATGTGGACGATCAACCGAGACAAGAAGAAACGAATGGAACGTTTCGGAATTCGTTTTGACGTGCACACTCCCAGTCGAAGTTTCCGCATCAACGATGAACTTCATTTGCGAAGTTACACACCGGCCCAGATGAATCGGTTGATCGCGGCGGACGGCCAGTGGGAATGCTTGGCGACTTACGACTTCGCGTACGACATGGACGATCCCATCACCGTCGATGCGTCGACCGAAGATGTCGTCTACGTGCTGCAGAACAAAGGTTGAGTACGGAAAGATGCCCCCGATTAGGACGCCAACCAAGTGTCCCTCAACCAAGCAGTGTAGATTTGTATCGGCCCAAATTTTTTTTCTGGATTTTGAACAGGTTCACACCTCGCTGGTTCGACCCGATCGACCGACAAAAAATGCTCCGATGACAGCCAGCAAACCGGCTCCAGAAAACAGCCCGGCGTTGGTCAGCCAAGCCTGTTTGTCAAGCTCCATGACGCGGTACTGATACATCGCCGGAAGGTCGACTCCGTTGCGATTGATTTCTTCCCATTCCCGAATCATTTGAGCCGAGCTGACCTCTTTGTAGGCCTGACGGAACTCATCAATGTGTCCTTCGGTGTTCAGTGGAACGCTGATAGTGGCCCAATTCACGACACAAAACGCGGCTGCCAGAAAGAGGCCTGCTGCTAGCAAACCGAGTGCCGTGAACAGCACCGTCGGCCGATTGGCACGGCCCGCGGCCGCCTTGGCATTGGACTTCTCCGTCGCCGCGTCGCCCTCTGCGGTGGGGAGCTGACGCAGTTCACCCAATTTCGGAACGGGGATGTTCTGACCGCAATGAGGGCAGGAGATCTCGTCACCGGCTCGGGCGGGACTGACCTCGGCGGACTCTTCGCAGTGCGGACAGGGAAGCAAATACATGGCTGAAATCACGGGTCAAAAGAACAACGCCCGGGTGGACCGAGACATTCTGGGAACTAGAATCACGGTGTGCTGAGGGTAACACACGACCAATCGCTCCCGTCAGGACGTCACTCTCGTCGAACGGCCATTTGGCGGCAAGTTGATTCAGAGTTTCATCTGAAATTCTTCAACTTGCTTGGCCAATCGATCACGAGAATCACGTTTGCTGACCGGACATCCTCTGGATGAGTCGCGATACAACCACAACGAGCTATCGTTCGTCTTCGCTTCCGAATGGGATTCGGTTCGCGCAACAAACGGTCCACCGTCCCTTTTCAGCCTCCAGGATGGAATATCGGGTCAATCGGAAAATTTTTCCAATTGGCAGTTGATTCGGAGGTTCGCAGGTTAACGGGTGGTAGAGTCACTGTGTGTCGGAATTTTCTTCAATGGACGTCGTCGGTCGGTCAATTGATCTGCACCCGCGTCTCTCGCACTGGCAACATTCCCAACACATGGACCGTTTCGAATTCGTTATTGATTGATTGTTCTTCTCGAAACCCAAGTGCTTCTCGAACTTCTCCTGACCGACTTCGCCAGTGACCGAATGCCCGGCGGCAGATTACGTCTCGACCTCACATTCGGCGTAACTACACTCCGACGACGAGCTGCTCATACGAGTGCCGCCGCCCCACGACACGGATGTTCCAAAACCAATTGAATTGCCCCGAACGCTGATTCGCCACAGCGTTCTTTGTGACGACCCACCAAACCAATCGCGGTCGTCGAACATAGAAAAGACAGCCACCTAAAGGAGTATCTACTTTGTTTGATCCGATGATGGATGATTTCGACGACGTTTCAGCACAAAGCACTGACGTGGTCACGGGAGGATTCCGCAAGTTACCAGTCGACGACAGCGAAGACGACAACGCGGTCAGCGTTGCCGATGCGCCCGAAGGCGAAGTCCAATTGGACAGCCCGGACGAACTGATTGCACTCGATGAGTCGGAAACTTGGTCGGACGACCCTGTTCGAATGTACCTGACGCAAATGGGCGAGATCCCTTTGCTGACGCGTCGTCAAGAAATCGAGTTAGCCAAACGTATCGAAGAAACTCGCCGCCGCTTCCGCACGAAGCTGCTCGAGAACCACTACGTATTGGTCGAAGCCTACAAGACGTTGAAGAAGGTTTACCGCGGCCAACTGCCGTTCGACCGAACCGTTCAGGTCAGCGTGACCGACCGCTTGGAAAAAGAACAGATCATTGGTCGTTTGCCACACAACCTGAAAACCCTTCAAACGCTGCTCAATCGCAACCGTCACGACTGGAAAGTCGCGATGAGCAAGAGTGCACCTGCCCGCCGTCGTGCGGAAGCTTGGCGTGCACTGGCTCGTCGCCGTCGTCGTGCGGTTCGTTTGGTCGAGGAACTCGGTCTGCGTACACAACGCATCGAAACCCGAATCGGCTTGCTAGAGAAATTCTCTCGCCGATTGGACGAGATCGATGAGTTGGTGCGTCAGCAAAAACGAACCAAGCACGGCCGCGAAGTTCGTGAGCAGTTGCTGCACGAGCGTCGTCAGATTCTGACCGCTTGTCAGGAAACGCCCACCTCGCTTCGCAACCGCGTGAAGATGTTGGGATCGGTTTACAGCGATTACCAACAAGCCAAACGTGAACTGAGCGAAGGTAACCTTCGTCTGGTCGTCTCGATCGCGAAAAAGTATCGCAACCGTGGTCTGTCGTTCTTGGACCTGATCCAAGAAGGCAACGCCGGTTTGATGCGAGCGGTCGACAAGTTCGAATACCGTCGTGGTTTCAAATTCTGCACCTACGCGACATGGTGGATTCGCCAAGCGATCACCCGTGCCGTTGCGGATCAAAGCCGTACGATTCGAATTCCGGTTCACATGGTTGAAACCATGAGCCGTGTTCGCAACGTGGCTCGCCAGTTGTTGCAAGAACTTGGTCGTGAACCTTCGATCGAAGAAACCGCTCGTCGGGCCGATGTCACCATCGAAGAAGCACGTCGCGTTTTGACGATGAGCCGTTTCCCAATCTCGTTGGATCGTCCCGTTGGCAACAGCGAAGACAGCCAGTTCGGCGACCTGCTGCCCGATGGCACAGCAGAAAGCCCACAGATTGGTGCGACGCAAGAAATGCTTCGTCAACGAATCACCGGCGTGCTGAAAAGCCTGTCCTACCGCGAACGTGAAATCATCAAACTGCGTTACGGTCTGGGCGACGGTTACAGCTACACGCTGGAAGAAGTCGGGCACATCTTCAAGGTGACCCGCGAACGAATTCGTCAAATCGAAGCCAAAGCGGTTCGCAAGCTACAACAGCCGAGCCGCAGCCAAGATTTGGTTGGTTTCCTGGACTGATGCCAACCTTGGCCGAGATCTTGCAGCAAAGCTGGCAAGTTCATCAATCGGGTAACGTGGACGCCGCGATGCAAATGTATCGCGGCGTTTTGCGTCAGGTACCCAACTCCGCTGATGCCTGGGTCTACCTGGGCATCGCTCAGTTCGACAAACGAGATTTCACCGGAGCGGTGGACTCGTACCAAAAAGCGATCGGCCTGCGTTCCAATTTCCCGATCGCTTGGAACAACCTTGGCAACGCTTTTCGAATGCTCGGCCAGGTCGATCAAGCCGAGGCAAGCTTCGCCAAAGCGATGGAGCTTCAACCAGGCTATCTTTCTGCGATCAAGAATCGCGGAACGCTTTGGATCTGGAACGGCGAAATCGAACGCGGTCTGAAATGGTACGAAGAAGGACTCGCGATCCAGCCCGACAATGCCGAACTGCACCGCAACCTCGGTGTGATCTCGCTGTTGCTGGGTGATTACGACCGTGGTTGGAACGAATACCGGTGGCGTTGGCGAATGCCCGGCGTCGGTCGTCCCGCGATCACAGATCACGTGCGTTCCGCGGGTGGACATGTGCCGGTTTGGTCCGGCCAACCACTCAATGGCAAAACCGTTTTGATCTATCCCGAACAGGGACTCGGTGATGCGATTCACTTCCTGCGTGTCGCCGCGGCACTTGCTCAGGATGGTGCTCGCGTGATGGTCGTCTGCCCGCCAAAGATGATCCCGCTGTTTTCCTCCGCCGTCGGTCCATCGGGTTTGGGAATCGAACGTTTGATCCCAGACATCGACGCTCAATCCGGGCTGATGAGTTTGCCCGCGGGTGTCGAGATCGATTACCAGGGATCGTTCCTCGAGGTTCTCGACGGTTTGTATCAACGCGATGGCAAACTGTACGACGGGGCCGACTTGTTTCAGCAGGATGAATCGAGCCACTGTGCAGGCTACTTGAGCGTTCCTGATTCGACCGTCCACTACTGGACAAATTTCCTGGAACCACTGAAGCAACCTGGCAAGAAGCTGATCGGGCTCAACTGGCAGGGAAATCCCGAACACCATGCCGATGTATATCGCAGCGTTCCTCTGGAAACGTTTCGTCCGCTGATCGAAATGCCAAACGTGGGATCGATCAGCCTGCAATTTGGCCATGGCTCAGAACAACTCGAGCAAAGCGATTTGGGAAGTTCGATCCACCGATTGCCCGACGACATCGATCAATCGGGTGGACAATTTGTGGATACCGCGGCTGTGCTGTGCAACTTGGATGCGTTGGTCACCACCGATACAGCCATTGCCCACTTGGCGGGATCCCTTGGTGTACGCACGATATTGCTGCTGGGCAAAGTCCCCGACTGGCGTTGGCTCCGATCGGGGGAGACGACCGTTTGGTACCCCAGCGTTGAAATCGTTCGCCAAACCGAACTTGGGGATTGGAAACCGTGCGTTGAAACGGTCCTTTCCAAACTCGCATGACTTCTGTTCCACTTCTCAGCATGAATCTTCCACGTCACGTCGCGATCATCATGGACGGCAATGGCCGTTGGGCCCAAGCACGCGATTTACCTCGCATCGAAGGCCACCGACGAGGCGTCACGACGGTGCGAACGGTCACGGAAATGGCCAGCGAACTGGAACTCGACGCACTGACGTTGTATTGCCTTTCGAGCGAGAATTGGAAACGGCCGCAGGCTGAACTTGACTTCTTGATGCACCTGCTGCAGCAGTATCTGGTTGAGGAACGACGAACCATTCGCGATCAGAATATGCGATTGCGTTTCATCGGAAGACGCGATCGGCTGAGCGATGAAGTCCTGAAAGAAATTGCGAAAACGCAGGCGGTGAGCGAGAACAACACCGGCACAGAACTGGTCCTGGCCGTCGACTACGGCGGACGCGACGAACTGACTCGAATGACTCGGCAACTCGCTCAGCAAGTCCGGGACGGCGAGCGGTCCATCGACGAGATCACTGAGTCGCTGGTGGATGAATCGCTGGACACGGCGGGACTGCCTGACGTCGATTTGATGATTCGCACAGGCGGAGACATCCGCATCAGCAACTATTTGCTGTGGCAAATCAGCTATGCCGAGTTGTACTTCACCCCGAAATGCTGGCCCGAGTTCGAGCGGGACGACTTCCAGGCGGCTTTGGACGAGTTTGCCGGCAGACAACGTCGTTTTGGCGGGTTAAACGTGGGAGCCTGACACACTTCCCGACCCAATCTTCCATGACGTGGGTATGATAGAGAAGGTGTTTTTTCCATTCCGTTTTCGTTCGTTGCCTCATGCCTCGCAGTCGTCTCGGTCCGCTCGCCATTGAATCCCCGCTGGGTCCCGATCCGTCGGCGAGGGACGCGCGTGTTTGGCGTGCCGTGCACATCAAAATGCGAAAAGCGGTGGCCGTTCGCGTCTTCCAGATGCCATTTGGCGGAACCCAAGAATCACGACAGGCTTTCGCGGAAGAATGGGATCGCCTCAAACGACTCGATCATCCAGCTATCGTCAAATGCTACGGTGGCGGCTTCGAAGAGTCGGAAGCCTACCTGGCTCATGAATTGGTCGAAGGATCCACCTTGGCAGAGGAGATCCAGCGTCGAGGTCGGTTGCCTTGGGAATCGGTTCTCGAACTCGCGGAGCCTTTGATCGATGCATTGATGTATCTGCACGACCGCGACATCGTTCACGGAAGACTCACCCCTGACAAAGTCATCATCGCCGGGTTGAGTCCCGTGTTGATCGATGTTCGCGACGTTGACGGGACGCCGCCCTTTCGAAGCGGCCCGTACCACATTTCGCGTCCACCATCGATCGGCCAAATGATGCGATCGGCTCCGGAGGCCCCCACGCCAAACGATCCGGTGACGACCCGCACCGATCTCTATCTGTTTGGTGCGTTGCTTTACGAGGCACTCACCGGTGCGCCGCCGATCACCGGTTCCACCGTTCAAGAAGTCACCAGCAATCTGAAATATCAGTCGCCAACTTCCGTGGCTTCCACCGTGATGGAATGCCCCGTGTGGATGGATCGATTGGTGATGCAGTTGCTCAACAAAGATCCCGGTCAGCGTCCCGTGTCGGCTGCCGCGGTCAAGCTTCAGCTAGCCGAAGTCCGCAAACGTTCAATGTCTCGCAGCGGCGTCGCCGAGCATGCCTCGAGTGGTTTCAGTCCGCTGTCCGTGACCGATGATGCGGATCGCAAAGAAGCCCGCAAGTTGTTGGGGCGAAAAGAAATCGAAGCTGAAGTGGATTCGATTCCGGATGCGACACCGTGGCATGATCAAGCGTTGGTGCTGCTACCAATTCTGGCCGTTTTGATTGGCATACTGGTTTGGGTCGCTTGGCCAATGAACGAATCAAAGATGCGAAACGAAGCGGAGGAGTTGCTCGCACAAGACACACGTTCGTCGATGTCGCAAGCTCGCATCAGTTACCTGGAACCGATGTTGGCTCAGTTCCCGGATGGAGAGCATTCCGAATGGGCTGCCGAACAAATCGACCGCGTGCGAATGGTCGAGGCGGAGCACGCTTTGACAGTCAAAATGAATCGCAACTTGCCGCTCCAGAACGAAGCCGAACGCCTCGTTGCCGAAGCCATGCGGTACGAAACATTTGGTGACAATGCCACCGCGGTCGACAAGTACCAATCGATGATCACGGTGCTCGGCGACGAAGAACAATACAAACCTTTGGTCAATCTCGCTCGCAACCGCATCGCACAAATCTCACAGGCTGACACCAACCAAACCGAAGCCGCCCGCATCATCACGGACCGATTGAAAGAAGCTGACCGGATGTTCGTTGAAGGGCGAACCATCGCGGCGCGAAAGATCTGGTACAGCATCGAAGAACTGTACGGATCCAATGCGGCTGTCGAACCACTCGTTGCCACCGCACAAAGTCGATTGGCGGAAACATCCGCCGGTGCCGCCGTCGACAAACTTCCTTAGCGAGATCGTCTGGATGACTTCCGCCGAAGCGAACCTGGAACTCCCGTCGCCGAACGAAGGCGTTGACTCGTCAGCGGAGCAAAAGCATGGCGTCTCCGATGGTGTTCATCGTTCGGTCGTGATTCAACCAGGAACGGTTGCACCGGCTTACCTGAACGGTGCCCACAACGACGACGCGGCTCAGTGGTCCAATCGCCCCGTGGCAACGTTGACTGTCTTGTTCTTTGTGACTGGTGCCTTTGGGATTCCGCTCTTGTGGCGAAATCCAAACTTCTCTGCATGGCAACGAGTTCTTTGGTCAAGCGTGGTGCTGGTCTACACGATCGCCCTCTTCGCAGTAGTCGGCATGCTGGTGCTACACACGCTCGCCCCCGCACAGGGCAACTGACCGATGGGACAAGCGTGGTACGAATATCGCATCGACTACGCTTTGTTCACCATCGTGTTCTTAGTCGGGCACTCCTCCATCCTTTCGCGGGTCCGGCGGGCCATGCCGCCGCCTTCGACAACACACCCGGAATCGTCCACCTCTCCCGAGGCAATCGGATCGGGCCTGCACACGAAATTGTCATTCTGCATTCTCGTGTTGTTGCTGGTCGGAGGTTTCATCGCGGTCGAAACCGCCGACCGTGTCCAGCGATCGCGAATGCGACAACAAGTTTTCGGAATTGCACCAACCTATGCTGCGGAACTGCAACAACTTGGGCATGCGAACATCGACGAGCAAACGTCGCCGGATGATCCGCTATACCTTGGCATGATCGAAGCTCAAAAGCGTTGGTTGTCGGTTAATCCACAAGTCGCCGACATCTACACCATGCGACGGATAGGTGAGTCGGATTTGGCCACCCGTCCATTGCCCGAACCCGAAAATAACGACGGACATCCCTACAAAATCATCGTCGACTCGGAAACGGACTACAGCGGCGATGGAAAGATCGAAGGCGTTCGAGAAAGTCGCACGGAGATTGGAGAAATCTTCTACGACAGAAGCGTCGAACAAATCGAACAGGCTTTCCGAGGCGCAACAACCTTTGGCAATCAACCCAGCGTGGACCGTTGGGGAGTATGGGTTTCCGCCTATGCGCCCATATTTGATGCTAACGGGAACATCGAGGGGTTGGTCGGAGTCGATTTCCCAGCCCGAAACTACATTCGTTCGATCGTCGTCACCCGTTTCGGCGCGATGGGAATCGTTGCCGCACTCATCACGTTGTTTTTAGGTGCAGTCACCAGCATAGGAATGCTGAAGGCGGGTATTGTTGCCCAACAGCGGAACCACGCTCTGCTGCAGGACCAGCGAGATTTGGCCACCCAAGCCGCCGCACAGGCCCGGCAGGCGGCCGTCATCAAGAACCAATTCCTGGCCAACATGAGTCACGAAATTCGAACGCCCATGCACGGCATTTTGGGAACTGCCGAACTGATGAATCGCAGTTCGCTCGACGAGCAACAAAGACACTACATGCATATGATTCAGACCTCTGCGAAAGGTCTGCTCACGGTCCTGAACGACATCCTTGATTTTTCGAAGGTTGATTCGGGACAGATGACGCTGGAGTCCGTCCCATTCGAGTTAAAGGATCTACTCAGCCAAACCATGCACGCCGTTGCGAATCTCAAGAACGACGAGGTTGACCTGCAATTCCAACCGCCCATCGGTGTCCCCGAAATCATTGTCGGTGATCCCACAAGACTTCGTCAGGTCCTGATCAACTTGGTCGGAAATGCCCTGAAGTTCACCGAACAAGGCCGAGTGATTGTCACCGTCGAAAACGAGACACAAGACGCGACGACGTTGGACACCTCCGATTCAAAAGGATCTCGCATCGCATTCACGATCACCGATACCGGCATTGGCATGACGAAGCAGCAGCAATCCAAAATCTTTGAGGCATTCACCCAAGGTGACTCATCCACGACGCGGCGTTTCGGCGGAACCGGGTTGGGCTTGTCGATCAGTTCACAATTAGTGGAGTTAATGGGTGGGCGTCTTCAGGTCAGCAGTGTTCCAAACGAAGGCAGCAGCTTTCGCTTCGACATTCCATTGCAAACGACCAACGGAGTGGCATCCCATGAGATAGCGAAGACTCAACCACTTGAGACGTCCGCCAAGGCGTTTGGACAGTGCGATCAACCGCGTGAGCTATTGCTAGTCGAAGATGGTGTTATCAATCGCACCGTCGCCGAAACAATGCTGCGTGCACGAGGGCATCGTGTGACATCCGTTTCCAATGCGACAGACGCCATGGAGCAACTCCGATTGCATTCGTTTGACCTAGTCCTGATGGACGTACAAATGCCGGGCATCGATGGATTAACTGCGACCCAGATCATTCGAAACGATTTACCATCTCCGGCCAACGACGTTCCCATCGTCGCATTGACCGCCCATGCCATGCGTGAAGACAGACAACGCTGCATGGATGCCGGGATGAATGAGTGCCTCACAAAGCCCTATCCGCCCGAGGTGTTGTTTGAAACAATCGAATCGTTCGAGTCTCATACCGACGATCAAGACGACTTGGTTTCTCCGGCTCAACCAATCGAAAAGACGCCTTCAACCAATGTTGACGATTCATTGGCTGAGCCATTGAACCGCGAGGTGATCCTTCACAATGTCGGTGGTGACTTGCAGGTGCTCGCAATGTTAGTCCAAACCATCACCGATGAATTGCCACCGCAAATGCAAAGGCTGCGACAGGCCATCGAAGTGGGTGATTCAACGCAAATTGCTCGAGCCGCGCACACGTTAAAAGGAACCGCCTCGGCAATTGGTGCGACGCGGGCGCAAGAAATCGCCGACAGGTTGGAAACCTTTCCTTCATGGGAGACGTCTGAAGAGAAGGCATCATATTTTTTTAACAATCAAATGAAAGCACTCGTCAGTGCCTTCGATTTGGCCCAAACTGAACTAAAGAAGTTTCTGCGTTCTTCATCCGGAAGAGAACACCCCGGAAACGAAACACTATGAAATTGCTGATCGCTGACGACAATCCAGTTTGGCGAAATCTGATTTCGGCAGCTGTCGAGAATTGGGGCTATCGGATCGAGTTGGCGTCGGATGGCAACGAGGCTTACGAGCTTCTCCAGTCCGACGATCCGCCTCGTTTGGCATTGCTTGATTGGTTGATGCCAGGGATGGAAGGCGTCGAAATCTGTCGCCGAATCAAACAGGATCCGGAAAACCAATTCACCTATATCATTCTGCTTACCAGTCGCGATCGTGATGAAGACATGATTCAGGGGTTGGACGCGGGTGCCGACGACTACCTCACCAAACCGATTGTCGCGCCGCTTCTAAAGAGTCGCTTGACCGCAGCGAGACGAATTGTTGAAGCCGTTCCACCGATGAAATGGACAAAACCTCAAATCGAAGGTTTCGACATTGATCATCTGATTGGACGCGGGGCCTTTGCAACCGTTTGGAAAGGCATGCACCGCGCCTCGGGCAAACCGGCCGCGATCAAAATCATCCGCGCGGATCTTGCAACCGATTTGGTCTTCGAACGGTTCGCTCGCGAAATTCAGGTGATGCGGAAAATGGATCATCCGGGAATCGCGACAATCTATGCGAGCCACTTAGAGCGTGACTTGGCTTACTATGCGATGGAATTGATCGACGGCGATTCTTTGGCGAATTACATTGCTCGGGAATCTCCGCGTGCGACTCGCATTATCGAGATGATGGCGATGGTCTGCGATGCCTTACAGCACGCGCATGATCATGGTGTGATCCATCGAGACGTGAAACCGTCCAATATCATGGTGGGTCCCGATGAGCAACCCAAACTGGTTGATTTTGGATTGAGCAAATCCATGTTCCGAACCAAATCACCCGTCTCGGCAAACAGCACCCACGATGGGGCTGTCCTGGGAACGCCACTTTACATGTCACCGGAACAAGCCCGCGGTGACGCCAACAGCGTGGATCATCGATCGGACCTTTACGCCGTCGCAACGATGCTTTATCTGTTTCTGCTTCGAGAGCACCCGCACGGTGCGCTGTCGCTGAGCCGCGAAGAAACGATCGATGCGATTGCGAACACCGATCCGCGACCGGCGACCGAGATCAACCCCAAGTTCAACCCAAAACTCGAATCCATCCTTTCTCGATGCCTGTCCGACGATCCCGAGGAACGCCCCCAATCAGCAGGCCAGTTGGCCCAAGAGCTTCGCGATTTCCTGAACGATCGTGCTGCGTTGCGAACGCAAACTCTTTGATCTGCCATGCCTCGACTTGATGCCCGCCTCAAACTGGTTGCGGCAGAAATCCGAGGAAAGATCCACGCCGACATTGGATCGGATCATGGTCATCTGCTCGCCGCTCTGTTGTCAGCCAGCCGGATCGAACGAGGCATCGCGGTGGAGAACAAACCGCAACCGCATCAGAATTCCTCCGCCACCTTGGAACGACTGAACGCGGAAGTTCGACTTGGCGATGGGATGGACGTCATCGAGGAAAATGAAATTGACTCACTGAGCATTTGTGGCATGGGTGGCCAATCCATCGTTCGCATTCTCAGTGAGCATCCAAACCGACTGCCTCAACAAATCGTGTTGCAACCCAACAAGGCAATCGACTCCGTCCGACAATGGGCCAGAGACAACGGCTATTGGTTGACAGATGAAAAGTGCACCGGCATCAAACGGCGTTTCGAAGTGCTGGTTTTCAGACGATCCGGATCTTCACCCGATCCCGTCTATCAGAAGCTAGACCGGGCTGGTTTGGATGAGTCCATGGGCCTGATGTTCGGGCCGTGGTTTCTGTTGCGAAAAGACGAACAGTTGTTGCAGCGATTGGCAGAGGAACAACGCTATCTGCAAGCAAGACCCAACCTCACCGAAACGAGCCAGGCGAGGTTGGAAACGATCCGCCAACTCCTGACGTCCGGTCACTTCTTGAGACGATAGCCGATCTCGCCCAGTTTCTGCCGCACGCGTTCGACGTGGTCACCTTGCAGTTCGATCAAATCGTCGGCCTTTTTCACCGTGCCGCCCGCACCGCATGCAGACTGCAACGTTCCAAGCAAGTCTGGCAAATCATTCGCGCGGGACGTCAAACCTTCGACCAGCGTTACGGTTCGGCCACCTTTGCGCCGGTCCAATCGAACCCGTGCGGTTTGCTTTTCCGGCGGCAACCGGTCGGCTTCACGTTGCTGTTGGGCTTCAGCCTCGGCCTTTTGCTGGGGTGTGCATTTGCACTCGGATTCCTTCTGACCGCACAAATCGCAGGTCGGAGGAATATCAAACGGAGTTCCCGCGAAGAGACGCGTCATGACGTCGGAGGGGGCAAAAGGATCGAATCAATGACTCACGAGAGATCGCTTTCGAGCAGCCATCGGGTGTCGTGAGAACGGTTGATGATGATCCATCCCAACGACGTTCAATTCAATCCCTTCGCGAGCGAATTCGCCTTCGAGTTCGTGCAATTTTTCCATCACGCTGTGATCGATCAAATGAACTTCACTGAAGTCGACGGTGCAGTTCTTGCCTTGTTTGAGGCTTTTTTCGACGACCTGACGCCGAAAACCGATCCAGTTGCTGAACACAGCCGAATCGCCCGCGTGAACGTTGACTTCCGTTTCGGAAGCTTCATCGAACTCCAACGTCGGAACAAACAACGATCGCAGAGGAACTCCATTGATCATGTGAATGGCAAACTTGGTGGCAATGCCGATCGCAATCCCAATCAACAGATCCGTTGCGAGGACGGCAACCAACGTTGTCGCGAAAATGATCAATTGTTCGCGGCCAACGCGGTACACACTTCGGAATTCGCTGGGCGATGCCAAACGAAAGCCGGTGAAGACCAGCATCGCGGCCAACGCCGCTCGTGGAATGTTGTGAATCAAACCAGGCAACAAAGCGACGAATCCAAGCAAGAAAACTCCATGCCACATATTCGCGAAACGAGTTTTGGCCTGATTATCAATGTTGGCTTTGCTGCGGACAATTTCTGAGATCATGGGCAAACCGCCAATCAACGAGGCCGCCATGTTGCCAACACCAACCGCCCAAAGGTCTCGGTCCAAGTTGGTTTTTCGTTTGTGGGGATCCAACATGTCGACCGCTTTGGCGCTGAGCAACGATTCCAATGAACCAATCAACGCAAACATCAGAACCCAGCCCAAAGCCGCGGGAAGTGTTTCGCTGCTCAGGAAAACGCCAAAGTCAGGAAAGGTGATCGCACCAAACAAGTTGAACGGCACGGTCACCAAGTCGCTTTCGCCGACCGCGAATTCTTTTCCCATCAGTGTGTATGTGTGATCGCTGCTTAGGTTCATCGCCATTCCCATCGGAATCGCGACCAACAGAACCACCAGTGGACCGGGCACCTTGTTGATGAAACCGTCGCTGGTTCGACTCTTCAAAAATGCCAAACCAAACAAGATCAGCAGCGACACGCCACCAATCAACGCGATCTCGGGATTCGCATTCATCAAGAGGTGCGGCAGCTCCTGCAAAATCTCGAGTGGTTCACCGCTGGCAGTTTGCCCGACCACGATGGGAAGTTGTTTGACCATGATGATGACACCGATCGCCGCCAGCATTCCGTGGACGGCAGCGGTCGGGAAGAAGTCGCCGAGAATCCCCGCTCGCAGCAAACCGAATGCAATCTGAACTAAACCGGCAACAACACCAACTGCGAGAGCCATTTTGTACGCTTGCATGTCGGCGACGGGGTCCACTCCAGCGGTATAGCCAAAGCTATTCACGGCCCCCAATACGATCACGATCATCCCGGCCGCAGGACCTTTGATGGTTAGCTCGCTGTTGCTCAGAAAAGTCGTCAGAATCGAACCGACGATCGCGGTGAACACACCAGCGATCGCCGGGAACCCAGAGGCGAGTGAAATCCCCAAACAGAGTGGCAGGGCGATCAAGAACACCAAGCCGCCGGCGATCAAATCGTCTTTTAGAAACCGCTTGAACCCGCTGATGTCACCGCGGGGTGGGGTATCCATGCTGGCAGTCGAAGAATTCGAAGGTGCATTCATCATGAAGTTGGCATTGCGAATTGAGTGAAAACCACTGCCATTGCAGAGGTCAACGCACTCAATTGCAGGCGTCGTACCAACCCATCTTCACAACACGCGTGACCTGGGGCAGTCCGCTCATTTCCCCAGCATTTTCTGGGGCGAAACACTTCTCAAATTTCTTGGAAATTGAAGAAATCGCCGCGTCGAAGGAGCCTCCGCCAACTGAACGTGCAAACGATTGCGTGGAACATGCAAAGAATTGCACGAATCAGTGCAGACCGTAGCGGCCCATTTTGTAGTGGAGCGTCCGAACGCTGACACCCAGACGTTTGGCCGTGTTCTCTCGGTGGAAGTCACATTCGGCCAGAACGGTCGAGATCATCTCACGCTCGCAGTTTTCGACCGCTTCGCTGAGCGAAGCAGGCAGCGTCTTTACCCCTCGATCTGTTGTAGCGGGCTGCGAATCGGCGGGGAGTTCGTTTGAATCGATCACGTCGCCGGTGTGAGTCACCACCAAACGCTCGACCAAATTGCGGAGCTGCCGAACATTGCCCGGCCACTGGGCTCCGACCAGCACACGCATGGCGTCCGGAGCGATCTGTTTCATCGGCCGCCTATGACGTGTGCAGAAGTGTTGAAGGAAGTGTTCAATCAACAAAGGGATGTCATCGCGACGCTGCCGAAGCGAAGGCACTTCGATTGGAATGACATTCAATCGGTAGTAAAGGTCTTCGCGAAAGGTGCCGTCTTGAATCAGCTCTGGCACCGATTTGTTTGTGGCGGAAACCACTCGCACGTCGGTTTCCAACAACTTCTCACCGCCGACTCGCGTGAAGCGACGTGACTCCAACACCCGCAGCAAATCGACTTGGCTTTTCGCTGACATCTCGGTGACTTCGTCGAGGAACAATGTTCCACCGGTCGCCTGCTCAAAGCAGCCTGGTTTTTGCCGCGAAGCACCGCTGAACGACCCTTTCTCGTGGCCGAACAATTCGCTCTCGAGAAGAGTCTCGGGCATTGCTCCCAAGTTGACCGCCACAAATGGCCCACCGCTTCGGTCGCTCAAATCGTGCAACGCTCGCGCCACCAGTTCTTTGCCCGAACCGCTCTCGCCCTGGATCATCACGGTGGCTTCGGTCGCGGCGACCTGTCGGATTTGATGAAACACATCCTGCATCGCGGCACACTGACCGATGATGTTTGACAACTCACCAGCGTCGGCCAACCGAGTTCGCAGCGATTGATTTTCCTGACGCAGCTCTCGGTGCTCGCGTGCCTTTCGAACCTGTTGCCGAACCAAATTCAGATCGAGCGGTTTGGAGATGAAATCAAACGCGCCAGCACGCATCGCATCGACGGCGGTTTCAACCGTCCCGTGGGCGGTGATGACGATGACGGCCACCTCCGGATCAAGGTGCCGAATTCGCCCCAGCAATTCAATTCCGTCCATGCCGCCACCCAGTCGAACATCGGCAATCACCAACTGGTAGACACCGGATTCGAACGTCGCCAAGCCTTCTTCCGCGTTGGCAGCGGTTTCGATTCGATCCGCTTCGTTGACCAATCCTTTCTGAAGCCCCGAACGAATGTTGGGTTCATCATCGACGATCAGTACCGAAAATTCGCTGCGGTTCATGCTGATTGACTCAGTGGAAGGAGGACCGTGAACTCGGTACCCAAAACGGAGTGGTCGGAGTCGGGATTGGTGTTCTCAATCACCCGAAAATCGATGCTGCCATCGTGCTGGCGAACGATCTTGTCACACAAGGCCAACCCCATGCCAGTGCCGTTGTTGCGAGTCGTGAAGTAAGGGTCAAAAATCTGAGACCGAATTTCTTCGGGAATGCCGATGCCTTCGTCACGCACATCGATCCGAACAAACTCGTCCTGGCGACTAAGCCGGAATGTAAGCTTTCCTCCGTCAGTCATCGCAGCCATTCCGTTGAGCGCCAAGTTCAGCAGGACTTGTTCAAGACCCACGGAATCACCCTCGATCAGTCCCAGCATTTCAGCGGGAAGCTGCACGTCTAGCTTCACCGATTGCTGCTCACCTTGCGGACGCAGCAAACGCACCAATCGTTCGATCAGAATCGCGACGTCCACTGATGTCCGGCCAACTTCGTTGGTGGAAGCGTAATTGCGAAACCCATCGAGAACATCATTGATGCGGCGGATCTCAGTGTGCAAAACGTCCAGAAGTTCATCAACTTCCGCGTCCTGCGTGGTTGTTTCCAATCGCTCGCAAAGCAACTGAATATGCAGCGACAAGGCACTGAGCGGATTTTTGATTTCGTGCTGCAAACCCGCCGCGAGTGATCCCAAACCCATGTAACGTTCCATCCGGCGGAGACGTTCTTCCATCAAGGCTCGTTCCGACACATCCCGCACGTGCAGGACAGTGCCGATTTCCTCACCCCTTCGATTTCTCAACAGAGTGCATCCGGCTCGCAGCGTTTGACGATGGCCTTGATTGTCGAGGTTGTAGTCGCGGTCGCGGATCGGGTGATGATAAGTCGCGACGTCTTCGCGAATCTCGGCCAGCAACGCGTGCCGCTTTCCGAGTGATTCCAATGTTCGCCCCAAATGTTCTTCATCGCAACTGACCAACTGCTTTCCGCTCGGGTTGATACTGGTCATCCGTCCGTTTCGATCGGTGGTGATCACTCCGGCGTCCATGCTGGCCAGCACGTCTGCTGAATAAACTTTGACATCTTCCAAAGTCCGTTCGCTGGTCAGGTAGCCTCGCACGACCCAAGCAAAGGCGACCGCGGTTCCGATTGTGTTCAGCCCCAACAGGACCAACAATCCGCCTTGCAGACTGAGTTCGCCTGACAATTCACGAGCGGCCTCGAGATCACTCTTCGGCAGGTGCTGGGTCAGTTTGGCAAAGATTTCTTGTTCATGATGCACGTGGTACAGCATGGACGCGGTGACCGCGAAAGCTGTCAGGCTCAACAGTGCCAGCACCGCTGCGAATCGCCTGACGCTGGGTCCATCGTGGTTGTCAAACATCGGGATTGCGTGGTTGAAGGGTCATGTTCATTCGCGGTCAGCGTGCAATGCTTTGCACACATTGCGTGCAAGATCCTGCACACCGTCAGGAGAAATGCAACGTGAGCGAGATTGCCTCAGCGGGCGGAAACTCCGTTTTTGACGCTGTTTTAGCCCGCCAGTCGCACTCGTTTTCTCCCAGAACCGCCCTTGGCACAACACGTGCTTTCCCAACGACCTTCTGTTTTCTTGGACGCATCCCAAATCGCCGCTTCGCGCCTTTCACAAGGACACTCAACCAAACACTTCACATCGAACCACAAACGTCCTGCAAGCGATCGAACACGCACGTCACTTCTTGCCTGCGCAGGGCCCTATCTCAGTATTCGTTCACCACAACACGTTGCACGCTTTCGAAGACCTGCCTTTCGAGAAAGCAGTGATCGAGGGTGGACGCCGATTTGGTTGCGAGCCTTATCTCAGCGAGGAACGCTACCACGAAGAGCTTCTGCGAGGTCGTATCAGCCGCGAGGATCTTCGTGAAGTGTTGATGGCTGACTTGCAGGATGACGCTGACAAACTGGTGGCGTCCTTTGGGACTCGCTACACGCTGCGTTTGTCGATGTTGCAAACCGAACTGCAACCGATGCCCGAATCAGGGCTGAGCTGGGTCCTGGCCGAGAGCGAATTGCTGAAACGCTTTCGAGACGAAGTCCCCACGCCGTATCGGGAAAAAACAATCACCCAAACTCGCGGTTGGGTAATGCGACACCTGGAATCAATCACCACTGACACCGCGTCGTCGAATCCGGCATCGCCACTTCCCGCTCCATTGCAAGATCGCTTGAAAGCGGCCGGTGAATCCCAGATCCATCGCTGGAGCGATCAACAATGGGAAGCCTTCACCCTGCACGCGTTGTGGGAGACTTGCCAACTGGGTGTTGAGACAGCCGACGTTCAACCACCGAAGGCGGTGAGCAATGATTCACTCCATCGGCTGATGCTGAGTGAACTCGGGATGGATCTGAATACGAAGATCGACGACGTCCTGATTCGTTTTTGTGGCTGCTTCCTCGACCAAGGTTTCGCGGATTGGACATTGCCCGAACGAGAAAACGGCTTCGCCAAGGCTTTCGCGGGTTTGTACTTGGGCCGGTGGAGCATCCGTGCCGATTGGATGAAACACGTTGACGCTTCGCTACATGAAGTCCAGTCGTCGGATTGGGATGCCATTCAAAGCATTGAACAATCGCTGGAACGGCTGGGCATCTCGGACAACGACTGCGAAAGTTTCCTGTCGGAATGTCTGCTTTCGCTGAGAGGTTGGGCAGGCATGATTTGGCAAATGGAAACGAACAGTCCATTCTTGGCCAATCCAATCCCCAATGGATCGCTCAACGAGTACTTGGCCGTTCGTTTGATTTTGTTGGCACACGCCATCGAGCACTTCGGCAAAGCCAAGTTCAACATCGGAACTGCGAGCGCGATCCTTCGACTTGCGTTGAAATCGGCGGATGTCCGGTCCACGCCGTCGACGCGTTCTCGCACCCACACGATTTTTCAGCTGGCTCAATTGGGAGGCTGGACTCCCGAACAAATGTTGAACATGTCGGCCGCTCAATGGCGATGTTTGATAACCGAAATCGAGTCATTCACATCGTTGGATCGCCGCCGGTTGTTGCATGCCGCGTACGAACGCCACTACGCCAACCAAGCACTTGATGCGATTTCGATTCACTCTCGTCGCCGACGTGAATTGCCCGCGAATTCGCGACGGCGTCCGGCCTACGCTGCGATCTTCTGCATCGACGATCGCGAAGAATCCTTTCGCCGACATCTGGAAGAAGTCGCTCCGGATTGCCGCACCGCATCGGCTGCCGGCTTCTTTGCCGTGGCGATGTACTACCAGGGTGCCGACCACGCTAGCTTTCGTCCTCTTTGTCCGGCGATCGTAAAACCACAGCACTACGTCCGCGAAGAACCGTTGTTTTCTTCAATGGCCGCTGGTGAACGACGTGCCGTTCGGCGACGCCGGCTGGGTTGGTTCGCTCACCAAGTTCATCAAAATTCGCGAACGTTGATTGGCGGTTGGGTCACCGGGTTGTTTGGTGCCATTGCGACGGTACCGATGGTCGCGCGCATCTTGGCACCTCGATTGACATCGCAAATTCGCGAATCGATGGGAAGCTTGGTTCGTCCGCCAGCAACAGAGTTGCATCTCGAACGACTGGCAGAAGCCCCCGGTCCCGATGCCGAGTCGATGGGGTACAGCCTCGATGAGATGTCTCAAATTGTCGTTCGGATTTTGCAAGACATCGGCATGGTCGATGCCTTCCCACCAATCATCGTGTTCTTTGGTCATGGCAGCGGCAGCCTGAACAACCCACACGAATCCGCTTACAACTGCGGCGCGTGCAGTGGCGGTCGAGGCGGCCCCAATGCTCGGGCGTTCGCCGTGATGGCCAACGATCCTCGGGTGCGTCGCCGCGTTGCCGAACAGGGAATCAAACTGCCCGATGAAGTCCGCTTCGTCGGTGCCTATCACAACACCTGCAATGACGACGTCGACTACTACGATTTGGATCTATTGCCGCGGTCACTTCGCGAGTTGTTCAGGCGAATCGAATCAGATGTCATTGAAACAC
>NZ_ANMO01000023.1 GCF_000338295.1 Rhodopirellula europaea 6C | reverse complement strand
ATCGAATCGATGACGAGTTCTGGCCGATAAGAATGCCGCAGTAGCTTCACAATTCGCGACGTTGAATTGAGTCGGTCGCAAAGCCGCGCTTGCGTCACCACGCTCACATGTGTCTGAAGAAGTATTTTCAGAAAAATCGTTGTGGACGCTAAAGTCGTTGAAGTTGGTCAAGTGAATGGTCGATCAAAGCCAATGGAATGATCTGCTGTGATTGGATTATCCATCGAAACGCCCGTTTTACACACGTTTGAAACGGGCGGAGCCGGTTGCAATGGCCGGTCACGAATGCTCCTCATCGAAGTGTGAAACATGGACGCCACACGTCAGCCAAACGCAACTCGCAAGACTCGCCCAGCCAAGCGTGAACTCGTTTTCTCGTTGGTTGTGGGTGGTTGCCTCACGTTGACTTCAACCGGTTGCGCAACTCGTTCGATGTCCTTGGCATCAATGAATCCGTTCGCAAGCAAAAGCACGGCAACGGTTAGCGAACCCAACGAAGGCCCCAGCTTCATCGCTTCGGCGGGTGATTCGGTGGGCAAAGCTGCCGGTGGCGTCGGCACCGCGACCAAGAACGCTTGGGGCAAGACCACCGGCACGGTCGCTGGTTGGTTCAAACGCGAATCATCGGACGTTAACAGCGATCCGCTCTCATTGGAAAACGAACCCGGTCAATTGGAACCAGACGTCTTGGTTGCCAATGGACAACTTTGGGAATCAACGGGCAACTTGACCAAGGCCATGGAAAGCTATTCCAAGGCACTGGAAGATGCGCCAAATCATGCATCCGCGTTGACCAGCGTGGCTCGCCTTCACTTCCGCGAAGGCAACCATTCCAAGGCGGCTGAATTCTTCCAAAAAGCAATTGCGCAGAATCCAAACGACGCAGCTCTGTACAACGACTTGGGGCTGACGTTGGGCAAATTGGGGCAGCACCCGATGGCCGTGCAAACCTTGGCCCGTGCGTTGGAACTGGCTCCCGGAACTTCGCGTTACGCCAACAACTTGGCCAGCGTGCATTTCGAGTCGGGGCAAAGCGAACAGGCTTTCAAGGTGTTGGCGGCCAACAACAAGCCCGCGGTGGCTCACTTCAACATGGCGTTCTTGCACTACAAGAAAGGCCAGAACGCAGACGCTCAGATTCACCTGCAGCAGGCTGTCACGCATGAAGCCGCTGCGGCAGGTGACCCGGCCACCAAACGTGCCATCGACCGTTCGCGTGAGATGCTGGCTCAGCTGAACCCAGGATTGGGAACTACTCCGGCGGCCAACATCGCATCCACAGCGACTCCTGGCAAAAATATTGGTGCAGCGGCCGGCCCTGTGGCCACGGTTGCTTCGGCACCGGCTCACCTCGCCAATCAGACACCACCGAGCTACGCGGCTCCACCGAGCTACGCAATTCCTGGTGCGATGCAGCCCAACGGACAGCAACCTGTTGTTCCTGGCAGCAACTCAGCGGTGAGCTACCAAGACCCGAGTGCGGCTGCACCAGCGGAATCGCCCAAGGCGGACGCGAAAGCCGAGGGGACCGCTCCTGCCACGGAATCGAAAGAATCGACTCCACCGATCAATTTCAGTCTTCCTGAGTGATTTGGCCTGAGTGGATCGGATCGTTCTTCCAGGTGAAAGAATGAGTCGTGGGATTCCCGCGACTTGCTTTCGCCAGCACCAGCGGCCGATTTTTGGCTCTCGATGTCCGTTGCGTGGCCGTTTTTGTCGCCTTTCGGCGTTTCTGGGCCACTGTTCCGCTACCCAGCTTCGATCGCCCCTGGTATGACCTGCGGGCATGATTGACGCAGAATTCAAAACGGCCTTGGAACAATTCGGACTCGAGCTCGATGAGCCTTTGGGCATGTCGCTGCAGCAATACGCGCAGTCGCTGTGGCGGTACAACGAGCAGATCAACCTGACCCGGCACACGACGTGGGATTTGTTCGTCACACGTGATCTACGCGATTGCTTGCAATTGGCTCAGTTGATCCAGCCCGGCGAAGAAGTCCTGGATATGGGCAGCGGAAATGGCGTGCCCGGCATTCCACTGGCGATGTTGCGGCCCGATATCGACGTCGCTTTGGCAGAATCGGTCGGCAAACGAGCCAAGGTGTTGGACGAGTTGGTGACCGAACTGAATCTGCCGGTGCCGGTCTATGCGGCTCGCGGGGAAGATTTGCTGGAAGATTTTCGCTTCACCACGATCGTCAGCCGTGCCGTTGGCAGCCTTCTCAAGTTCTGCCGCTGGGTTGAGCCTCACTGGAGTCAGTTTGATCGATTGTTGCTGATCAAAGGTCCCAAGTGGGTCGATGAACGGGGGGAAGCCCGTCATCACGGATTGCTCAAAGGTCTCGAACTCCGCGTTGTCGCGACCTACCCGTTGGGGAGTGTCGCCCCCGAATTGGCGGAGGCCGAAGAGGCTGACTCGCCCGAGGCCGCCGACGCCAGTCGTGGCGTGATCTTGGAGCTGACGAAGAAAAACAAGGGCTGAGTTCGCTGAATCGAGTTCCGACTGGATCGATTCTGCACCCCGTTTATACTGCTGCGCTCAATGACGTGGCGAACCCGAATCGTTTTCACCTAATTTCGAATGTCTATGTCCGATTACAGCCTCACTCACCTGAAACAGCTCGAGGCCGAGAGCATCCACATTTTTCGAGAAGTGGTCTCGGAATTCCAAAAACCGGTGATGCTTTACTCGATCGGCAAAGACTCCGCGGTGCTGCTTCACCTAGCCTTGAAAGCCTTCCACCCGGCCAAGTTGCCATTTCCGCTGCTGCACGTCGACACGACGTACAAGTTCAAGGAAATGATCGAGCACCGCGAAAATTATGTTCGTGGGAAGTTGGGTTTGGATGTGTTGGTCCACATCAACGAAGAAGGTCTGAAGGCCAACATTCCCCCGTGGGAAGACAGCGAGCGTCACACCGAGTTGATGAAGACGGACGCTCTGAAAGCGGCTCTGGATAAATACCAGTTCGACGCCGCCTTTGGTGGAGCTCGCCGTGACGAAGAAAAGAGCCGTGCTAAAGAACGCGTCTTCAGCTTCCGTGACAAGTCACATCGTTGGGATCCAAAGAACCAGCGTCCAGAACTCTGGAACTTGTTCAACGGACGAGTCAACAAGGGTGAATCCATTCGCGTCTTCCCGATGAGCAACTGGACCGAGTTGGATGTGTGGCAGTACATCCACATGGAAAACATTCCGATCGTCCCGTTGTACTTGTCCGCACCTCGCCAAGTCGTCAATCGCGACGGATTGTTGCTGATGCGAGATGACGATCGCATGCCATTGCTTCCGGGTGAAAAAGAAGAGACCCGCATGGTGCGTTTCCGGACTCTGGGTTGCTATCCGCTTTCCGGAGCAGTCGAAAGTGAAGCGGCCACATTGCCCGAAGTCATCCAAGAGATGCTGCTGACCCGAACGAGCGAACGCCAAGGTCGAATCATTGACCAAGATGAAGGCGGCGTCGGCATGCAAAAGAAAAAGAACGCGGCTACTTCTGATCGCTTTGCGATCGGCTGCTGGCTACTAGCTGCTAGCGGCAAGCTCTTCGGTAGCGGAACATTCCGAGCGGCATCCGCTTCCTTCTCAACGTAAACCTGTACCTCCGATCGGCTGTTGCTAGAAGCTAACGGCTAACTGCAAAAACCTGTCCTCTTATGTCTCATCAATCTGATCTGATCGCTACCGACATCGATGCTTACTTGAAGCAGCATGAGCAAAAGCAATTGCTGCGTTTCATCACCTGCGGCAGCGTGGATGATGGCAAGAGCACGTTGATTGGCCGTCTGCTCTATGATTCCAAATTGGTCTACGAGGACGAGCTGGCCAAGGTCCAAAGTGACTCGGTTCGGCAAGGCAGCGTGGCTGGTGGATTCGATCCATCGTTGTTCATGGACGGGCTGAAAGAAGAACGCGAACAAGGCATCACGATCGATGTGGCGTACCGCTATTTCAGCACCGCGAAACGCAAGTTCATCATCGCGGACACGCCTGGTCACGAACAATACACTCGCAACATGGCGACCGGTGCCAGTAGCGCTGACTTGGCGATCATCTTGATCGATGCCCGTCACGGCGTGCTGACGCAAACCCGTCGTCACTCGTTCATCGTGTCTTTGTTGGGCATTCGCCACGTGGTCGTGGCAGTCAACAAAATGGACATCGACGGCGTCGACTACAGCGAAGATCGCTTCAACGAAATCTGCGACGACTATCGCAGTTTCGCGACACGTTTGGATTTGCCCGATCTGCACTTCATTCCAATCAGTGCGCTTAACGGCGACAACTTGGTCGACCGCAGCGAGAACATGCCGTGGTACACCGGCAGCACGCTGATGAACTTCCTGGAAACGGTCTACATCGGATCGGACCGCAATCTGCAAGACTTCCGGTTGCCGGTTCAGTTGGTCAATCGTCCCAACCTCAACTTCCGCGGTTTCTGCGGAACGATTGCATCCGGAATCATTCGCAAAGGCGAAGAGATCACGGTTCTGCCAAGCCGTCAGAAGTCCAAGGTCAAAGAAATCGTCACCTACGACGGCAACTTGGATGAAGCCTACGCACCGCTTGCGGTCACGCTGACGTTGGAAGATGAAATCGACGCCAGTCGCGGTGACATGATTGTCCGAAGTGGCAACCTGCCGCGAAGCGAGTCCGACGTCGAGGCGATGTTGGTTTGGATGAACGAAGAAGCGATGGTTCCGGGCAAGACTTACTTGGTCAAACACACCACGCAAACGGTCCCCGGGAACGTCGAAACGTTGGCTTATAAAGTTGACGTCAACGATTTGCACCGCATGCCGGCGCCTACGTTGGAACTGAACGAAATCGGACGAGTTCGGTTGTCGTTGTCCGCACCAATTCACCACGACCCCTACCGTCGCAACCGAACGACGGGAGCGATCATCTTGGTCGACCGCATCACCAATGCGACCGTCGCCGCTGGGATGATCCTAGATCGTGGAACGACTGGAAGCCACAAATCGGTATGGGACGATGAAGTCTCCGCCGATGATTCGTCGGACGCACTCTCAACGGTTACATCGGAAGAACGAGCCGCTCGATTCGGACAGAAACCCGCCACCGTGTTGTTGACCGGTCTGACCGGCAGCGGCAAGACTTCTATCGCTCGGGCTGTCGAACGCAAATTGTTCGACGCGGGACGATCGGTTGCTGTGGTGGATGGCGAATTCGTACGTCGCGGATTGAGCCGAGACTTGGGCTTCAGCGCGGACGATCGCAGCGAGAATTTGCGTCGCAGCGGTCACCTGGCTCATACCCTGAACGATGCTGGGCTGATCTGCTTGGCGTCTTTGGTGGCACCATCTGATGATGTGCGTCAAAAAGTCGGCAAGCTCATCGGTGAAGATCAGTTCTTGGTCGTGCACGTGGCGACTCCGTTGGAAGTTTGCCGCGAACGTGACACCAAGGGACAGTACGCGAAAGCTGACGCGGGCGAGTTGTCCAACTTCCCTGGCGTGACTGCAAAGTACGACGTTCCGACCAATCCAGACTTGGCCGTCGATGCCTCCACCACTTCCATCGCAGAATGTGCGGATGCGGTGGTGGAACTTCTGAAATCAAAAGGGTTCATCAAATGAGATGGTGTGTTGTTCCGGCAAGCTTCCTTGCCGCGATCGCGTTGGTCCAACCTTCCTATTCACAAGAATCTTCCGTGAACAGCTCGCAGACTCTCCTTTCCACTTCGCCGCTTTTGAAACCCTGGTTGGGACCTCATGGTGGGGTACCGCCATGGAACGAAGTGCGTGTCGATGAATTCAGCGCTGCCTTTGACGCCGCGATCGAGCAGGCGGAGAAGGAAATTGACGAAATCGCCAACCAGTCGGCGCCGCCCACGTTCGAGAACACTGTTCTCGCGATGGAAACCGCTGGCGAAGCCTTGCACCGAATCGAGGTGCTGTTCGATGTGCATGCGGGGAACTTGAATCTTGGGCCAATCCCAGATTTGGAACGCAGCATCACGCCCAAGTTGGCGGCCTATTCCGATTCAGTGACGCAGGACGCGGAGTTGTTCGCTCGGATCGAAGCGGTCCACGATGACGTCTTTGAAAAGAAGACAGTAACGCTGGATGACGACGCAAAACGTCTGCTCGATGAAACGTTCAAGAACTTTGTCCGCCGCGGGGCTCGGTTGAGTCCGGAAGACAAATCCAAGCTGTCGCAGATCAACACGCGATTGGCTCGGTTGTTCACCGACTTCAACCAGAACGTCCTCGAAGAAGAGAAAGGCCACGTCACTTGGATTGATGACGAGTCGCGATTGTCCGGGGTGCCTCAATCGACGCGGGACGCAATGGCGGTCGCGGCCGAAGAAAAAGGTGGCAAGGCCAAGTGGGCTGTGACCAATACGCGTTCGTCGATGGACCCGTTTTTGACAAACGCGGATGATCGCGAGCTTCGGGAAGAGGTTTGGCGAAACTATTACTTCCGCAGTGACAACAACGATCAATACGACAACAAAGGCATCATTCGCGAGATCTTGAATCTGCGCGCGGCCCGAGCGAAATTGCTCGGCTATCCCACCCACGCTCATTGGCGAATGGAATCCACGATGGCGGGCACGCCCGATCGTGCGATGGAATTGATGATGAAGGTCTGGCCTCACGCCGTGCAGCGAGTCGCGACGGAAGTGGCGGACATGCAAGCCATCGCCGACGCAGAAATGGAAGCCGCTGGCAAACCGAAGATCAAAATCGAACCTTGGGACTACCGCTACTACGCCGAAAAGGTCCGGGCTGAAAAATACGACTTGGACATGGCGGAAGTGCGTCCTTATCTGCAACTCGATCGCTTGGTCGAGGCGATGATGTGGTGTGCGGATGAACTGTTCGGATTCCAGTTTCAACCTGTCGGGAATCTGCCCATCTTCCATCCCGATGTCACCGTTTACGAAGTGGTGCAGAAGTCCGACGGAAGCCATGTGGGACTGTTTTACCTGGACCCATTCGCTCGTGAAGGCAAACGCAGCGGTGCGTGGATGATGGATTACCGAGGTCAATCAGGATGGGATCTTGATCCCGCCTCCGCGGACGTACCCGTGCGGACTCCGATCGTTTCAAACAACAGCAACTTTGTTCCCGCTGCGGACGGCAAGCCGGTTTTGATTTCCTGGGACGACGCGACCACGTTGTTCCATGAATTCGGCCACGCCCTGCATGGGCTGTCCAGTCGCGTTCATTACCCGTCGCAGTCTGGCACCAATGTCGCTCGCGACTTTGTTGAATTCCCGTCGCAGGTGTTGGAGCATTGGTTGTCGACGCCCGAAGTGTTGACTCGCTACGCAACGCACTACGAGACCGGCGAGCCAATGCCCAAAGAATTGCTCGACAAGATCGAAGCCTCGTCGAAGTTCAACAGCGGGTTTGAAACCGTCGAGTACTTGGCTTGTGCGATCCTGGACATGCAGCTGCATCAACTGCAGGCCGGCGACATTGAGGTCAGTGAGTTTGAAAAGTCGGCGTTGGCGGAGATCGGCATGCCAGACGAATTGCCAATGCGTCACCGCTTGCCTCACTTCAGTCACCTGTTCAGCAGCGACGCTTACTCGGCCGGCTACTACAGCTATCTGTGGAGCGACGCGCTCACGGCAGACGCAGCGGAGATGTTCGTCGAGGCGGGAAGCTTCTTCGACGAGGAAACCGCTGCGAAGCTATTCGATCACATTCTCAGCGTCGGCGACACAATCGATCCCGTCGAAACCTACCGCAATTTTCGCGGTCGTGATGTCGACACAGAAGCCCTGCTCCGCAAACGCGGTTTCGCGGAATGATCCGAATCGCGAGAAATCGTGCAACTTCAATTCCATCGGTAGCCGACAAAGACCCTTTGTTGGGATAGCTGTAGCCGACAGAGGCCCTCTGTCGGCATGAACGCAATCCGTCTCGGCAAGCGAGTGGACCCATCCTTCTGAACGCAATTGGGGAGCGTTCCCAGCGAGCGGTTGAGCACAACTGCGCGGAATCGCGACGCGTCAGGCTCCGTTTCAACGCAAAGACGCCAGGGCGCAGAGACGCCTGGAATCGCTTGAGAGAGAGCGTGTATCGGCGGATTAGTCTGCCGGAAGATCGAAGTTGAGTTCTGGGCAACGGCAGAGGCTCCACGTCCCCGCGCCTCACCGCCTCGGCGTCAAAACCAAATCGCCTCCACGCCGCCCTTCTCAACCCGTCAGCTTTCCCTGCAAACCGTTGAGGTTGTCACAAGCCGGCTGGCACCTCCCGGCATTTTCGCCTGTAGCCGACGGAGGCTCTCCGTCGGCCTGAACGCAACTCGGTGCCTAGCACCCCACGGCACGATATTTTTCTGGACCATATTCTTCCGGACTATGCAAACGGTGGATAGCAATCGGATGCGCACGGAGCGCCCATTCGGGCCGGCGCGAATGAATGCTCCGGCTACGAGGTGGCGAAAGGATGTCGCCATTGGCGTCGGCCAATAGGAGCCGGTATCCGCGCCAGAAAAATCTGCTTGAAATAGCGGCAGGGTCCGGGCTGGCGCAAACTATAGCAATATGGATGTTGAATCTGATCAACCTGAGTCCCCCGATCCCATTTCCGAGGCGGATTTTGTGCGGCTGTTTGCTCGCCATGAGCTGGCGCTGCGAAACTACGCGCGCCTAATCCTGCCCGATTGGAACCGCGTGGATGATGTGCTGCAGGATGCCAGCATCACGATGTGGGAAAGCCGGCAGCGTCTTCGGGACGAAAGTGGCTTTCTGCCCTGGGGCAAAGTCATCGTTCGTCACAAGTGCTTCAATGCGATCGCGAAGATGCGTCGCGACCGACTGGTTCTTGATAAGAACGTGCTTGAGCTGATCGCACGCGAAGAAGCGGTTGAAACCGAGTCGGAAGACTTGATCCGTATTCAGCTTTCTTTGGAAGAGTGTCTCGGCGAGCTGACGCCGGAACGCCGTGAACTGGTTCTGGCACCCTATCGCGGGGCAGGCGAAGTGAAAACACTCGCTGATGAGTCCGGTAAGACGCCTAACTCGCTCTACAAAATTATCGGCAGGTTGCGTGGGAAACTATCGCAGTGTGTCGAAGCGAAACTGAGGCTGGAACTGTCATGACCGCGGACGAGATGAAACCGGAAGAACGAATTGATCGGTACCTGCTCGGGCAGGCGACGGCAGAAGATGTCGAAGTCCTGAACGAGTTGCTCGCCAAGGATGAACAACTGCGGAAGCTCTATCGATTACGAGTTGCGCTGGAGGGTGGTTATCGAGAGGCTGCCGTACGAGACGAATCTGTAGGACGGGCACTCTTGCCCGTCACCGACGAGACCATCAGTGCTCAGACGGGCAGGAGTGCCTGTCCTACGATCGTTGATTCGCGATCGATGCTGTTCGGCTTCGTCGTTGCAGCATCCTTGGCCGCCGTTGCGCTATTTGCCATAACGCAGTGGAGTCACTCTGATCGAGAAACGCCAACTTCCGGAGACTTCACTGCATCAGTAAACCCTATTGCACGGTTGGTCGCATCGGTTGACGCTGACTGGCGAAATATCGAGCCGATGCCTGGGGCATTGCTTGAGGCCGGCAGCTTTCGTTTGGATGCTGGCACGGTGGAGCTGGAGTTCAACCAGGGCGCTCGCGTCACGCTACAGGGCCCATCGCATTTTGAGTTGAAGAGTACGGATTTGCTGCACGTTTCTTCTGGCAATCTGGTCGCGAGGATCCCGGAGGAAGCAATCGGCTTCACGATCACAACGGATGAAACGGAAGTGGTTGATTTAGGCACGGAGTTCGGGCTAAGGGTTGGCGAGGACCGGCAAACAGAGGTTCACGTGATCGAAGGACTGGTCGAAGTCTTTGAGCGTCAGGACGCCAGGGCCGACGGCTCGAACAAGCGGTCAGTTGAGAGTATTCGCATTGAAGAGGGGCAGGCGATTCGATGGAAGGTAAATGAAGCCAAGGAATTGGGGTCAGAGAATATTCCCGTCCGCTCCAGTCGCGGAGTCCTGGGAAGCAGACAACGAAGTGATCTCGGACTCACCTTTTTGCGAGGCAACATTCGCTGGAAAGAGGCCGTGTCGCCGAAAGATCTGAGGCGGCAGACGACTTCCTGGATCGAAGTGATCTCGGAGAAAAGTGGTGTGTTGTTAGATCAGGACATGCCGATCACGCTGAATTCGTCTGGCAACTATCGGCTCTTCAGCGACCTCGGCCATACCATTCCCGCAGGGACGAAAGTCGACAGTTATCTCTTCCATTTCAGGTCGACGGAGCCCGCGCCAATCCGTGGTGTCATCAAGTTTGATCGGAAGATCGTTGGATTGATTTGTGAGGCAAATCACCTGGGTCGCAGCGATCCAATCGTGGGACGCGATGGAGTGGAGTATCCATTGGCGGCCAAGAAGTATCGGGGCCTTGAACCACACTTTCCGATGGAGGATCCGGAGCCGACCGAGGGTGGAGGGTTGTCGGCCGATGAAGTGACGGTTTCCAAGGACATGAAGACGCTGGGGTTGAGCGTGAACGTCAATCCGGGGCGAGGCGTCGACCAACTGCGAGTTCTCGTATTGAGCAAAGAGTGATCATGGAT
The DNA here is from genome assembly GCF_000338295.1 of Rhodopirellula europaea 6C. Lineage (GTDB taxonomy): Bacteria > Planctomycetota > Planctomycetia > Pirellulales > Pirellulaceae > Rhodopirellula > Rhodopirellula europaea. Next base: position 28,050 of record NZ_ANMO01000023.1, on the reverse strand, counting down.
ATGAAGCGTGGGATGGGCACTCCTGCCCGTCCAGAACATGTCAGGCAAGAGTGCCAGAGCTACTTGGTAAATCGGCGGCACTTTCTACGTAGCGGTCTTGCTCTAGGCGCGGGGCTGACCGCCAATCTGACGCCGAATTCCGCTCTGGCGACCGAAACGAAGACAACTCAGGTCAAGCCCGTGGGATTCTTCACGCTAGGCCAGCGAGAGAATCACTGGTGGTTGATCACCCCGGACGGCAAGCCGTTCTTCACGATGGGATTGAACCATATTGATCCCGCGAGTCTGCGCTACCCCGAGAACATCGACATCTGGCGTCAAAAATATGGCGGCAGCACGATTCGTTGGATCAAAGAATCGGTTGCTCCGAATCTCAGGTCATGGGGATTCAATACCGTCGGCTGGGTGCAAGAGGTGACCGTCCGGCAGTGGCGGCATTCGCGTGCCTTCACCGTTGACGAGTATCGTGCGCTGGATATGCCTTATTGCCATTTGCTCCCGTTCACCGAGTCACATCAATGGGAGCAGCACACGGTCCACTACGATTTCCGCAGTGAAGATTGGAAAGAATGGGTGGACTATGTTGCACGGTCACAATGCGCCGAACTGGCGGAAGACAGGAACCTCATCGGCTACTTCTACAGCGACTGTCCGACGTGGATTCACAACCGACCGCATAACCAATGGCGAGGCCCGATCTTTGATCCTGAGCGTCTTAAGACTGAAGCAGGACGCAAGGAACTGAGCGAACTGGCAGCCAGTTACTACAAGACCACACACGACGCCATCCGTCGTTACGACAAACATCATTTGTTGCTTGGGGATCGTTACGAAGCCAACGCGCCGATTGCAATGGAGGTGATCGATGCCGCCAAGCCCTTTGTCGATGTGTTGTCCTTCCAAGACTTCCGCAATCCCGTGCAGCATCTCGACGAGTGGCACAAAAAGACCGGCAAGCCTGTGCTGCTGGCCGACGCCGCCAAAATTAAATGGCAGACGAAGCCGGGTGAATTCACCCCCAACGATGGCCACTGGTACGCAGAGACTCTGGCGGCCTTGCATCGGAATCCAGGTTGCATTGGCTTCCATCTGTGTGGGGCGCATCAGCGGAACAAAGGCAGGCGATATGGATTGCTCGATGAAATGGAAAAGCCGGACACAGAGAACGTGGAACTGATGAAGGCCGCAAACCAACAGATCGTTCAACAGATGGATCAAACTTTTGGAGAGGGAATCGAATGATGCGGACCACCAAACGCAGAAGCTTCCTGCGCAGCAGCCTGGCATTCGGTTGTGGCTTGGCCGCCACGCCATTGCTGAATTCTGCTCAAGCCTCCGAAGTGAAAACGACACAGGTCGAGGCAAGTGGTTTCTTCACACTGGGTAAACGAAACGATCACTGGTGGTTAATTGACCCCGCGGGCAAGCCGTTCTTCACAATGGGATTGAACCACATTGATCCGGCGAGCCTCCGATACCCTGAGAACGTCGACATTTGGCGTGAAAAGTATGGTGGCAGCACGCTGCGTTGGATCAAAGAGTCGGTTGCGCCAAACCTGAAAGATTGGGGATTCAACACCGTCGGTTGGGTGCAGGAGGTGACCGTCAAGAAGTGGCAACACTCGCGCCCCTTTACCATCGACGAGTATCGCGCGCTCGAGATGCCGTATTGCCATTTGCTCCCGTTCACCGAGTCGCATCAATGGGAGAAACACACCGTCCACTACGATTTCCGCAGCGAAGATTGGAAGGAATGGGTCGACTATGTGGCGCGCTCACACTGCGCAGAATTGGCTGATGAAAAGAATCTCATCGGCTATTTCTACAGCGACTGCCCAACCTGGACTCACGACAGACCCGACAACCAATGGCGTGGTCCGATCTTTGATCCCGAGCGACTAAAGACTGAGGCTGGGCGTAAAGAACTGATCGAACTGGCAACCAGTTACTACAAGACGACCCATGACGCCATTCGTCGCTACGACAAACATCATTTGTTGCTTGGCGACCGTTACGAAGCCAACGCGCCGATCGCGACGGAAGTGGTCAATGCCGCCAAGCCGTATGTCGACGTGCTGTCGTTTCAGGATTTCAGAGATCCGGTCAATCATCTCGACGAGTGGCACAAGAAAACCGGGATGCCAGTTCTCCTAGCAGACGCAGCGGGAGTGAATTTCCGGAGCGAAGAGTTTTTCAAACCAAACAACGGGCCGTGGTACGCAAAGACGCTGGCTGGACTATTTGAGAATCCCGGCTGCATCGGATTTCACCTGTGCGGTGCCTATCAACGAAACAAAGCCCGTCGACGTGGACTCCTGGACGAAATGGAAAAACCCGACGGGCAGCACGTCGAACAAATGACGACCGCGAATGAGCAGATCAGTCAGAAGATGGCTCAGATGTTTCAAAACTAACCAACGCACGAAAGAAAGTATCGCAATCTGTAGTGGACGAGGTCACGAGTCCTTGAGTACGGGACTCGTAACCTCGTCCACTACGATCGAAGAACATCGCGCGTAACTTACCACAAGTGAAACCAATAGCATGAAGTCCAACACCACCGTTCTCGCTTTGCTGATGAGCATCGCCCTCAGCCTTTCAGCGTCAGCCCAAGAGCTCGACACCTATGGCGGTTTCACCGACATCAAGGGCAAGAAAACAGGATTCTTTCACACGCAAAAAATTGACGACCGCTGGTGGTTAGTCACACCCGAAGGTCACGGATTCTTTGGCATTGGCCTCAGCCATCCAGTGACCGGCTTCTCAAAGGGCGCAGTAACGTTCTCCTACAACGGCAGCCAGGAAGCTTGGCTGCGCGACGGCATCAAGAAGATGCGCGAACTGGGATACAACTGCGTGTGGAGCGGTCCCTACAGCACGGAACGAACGCGATTCGGCTACGTCGACTACGAGTTGGCCGAACGCGTTTACCGCGAAGAGAAAATCCCTCACGCCATTCACGTTCCATTGATCAAACATCAGGTGGAACTGATGCCGGGTGAGAAACGCCCCGACGTCTTTAGTGACGAGTACGCCGACTTCGTCAGAGAAAACGTCGCGAGATACGTCACGCCGAATAAGGACAACCCGTGGATCATGGGGTACTACTATGGATTTGGATCCTTTATGCGTTCAGGTCTGTGGATCAATGAAACCCTGAACCGCGAGCCAGGAAGCCCAGGCCGAGAACACTTAATCTCCGTTTTGGAAACACGTTACGACGGCGACATCCAAAAACTGAACTCTGTCTATGAAAAGAACTATCAGTCATTCGATGACCTGCGAACGAAGGGTGGCATCACTTATCCCGTGGGATACTTCACGTATTCGAATAACAAGACGATCGCAGCAGACCAGGAAGCCCTGATCGCCGAAATCGTCGTCAAGGTGAACCAGCTTGGGCACAGCGAAATTCGCAACGTGGATTCGGGCCACATGGTCCTCGGTTGCTACGTGAAAGGCGTCACGTATTCCGCGGAACTTTGGAAGCGAATCACTCCCTACATCGACGTGTTGGCGCCGCAACACTTCAGCGAAACCCACAAGATCAACCCCGTGGTTGAAAGCACCGGTCTGCCTGCGCTGCTCAGCGACCAGGTGTTTGGCAATGTTTACCCGGAAGCGCTGCTTAAATCAGGCAGAACGCCGGGGCCTGTTCCCGATCACTTGGATCGTCGCGTGCTCTATCACTTGCTTTCCCGTCGACTGGCAGCCGATCCCGACTTTATCGGCATCTCGTTCTGCGCCTGCCTGCACGATAACGCTCATACCGTCGCCGCCTACGACCGTGGACAACCAGGTTTCTTCACCATCGACAATGAGCCCAGAAGCAAAACGATCGCCACCGCCCAGCAGGCGAACGAGTTCATTTACCAACACGTTCGCCATCCACTGAGTGAGACAGCGATCAAGAAACTCGACGACGATTACCACGAGACGGTCGAACATTACAAAGCAATTGCCCGCCGCCGAACGCTCTTTCTACGGGAACCAAACAAATGAGTTCTCTGGCTTCCAATGTATTAATAGTAGGACGGGCACTCATGCTCGTCATTTCATTGCGATTCATAGGCAAGAGTGCCCGTGCTACGGAGCTAAGATGAGAAAAACAAAAATGATCGGAAACGCTCTCGCTTTCACGTGCATGGTTTCGGTCCTGACAGTGGTGGCAGCCAGTGCTCAGGATGCAGCACCGGCGAGGTCGCAATCCATCGGACTGACCGAGATCGATGGCCGCACATGGCTGATCACGCCTGACGGAAAGCCTTTCTTTGCTCACGGGATCACTCATGTAACTAACCGAAGTTTGAGTAAGGACTATGGCGCCGTCTCAAAAGCCTGTAAAGATCTCGGTTTCAACGCCTACGGGTATGGGTGTCCGCCCGAACTCAAGAAGGACATGCCTTACGTGGAAGGACGCAACTACGTCCCTATCTCGATGTATCGCAGCAAAGGCGGGAGCTTCCGCTTCATCGATATCTTTGATCCTCAGGTGCAGCAGAGACTTGCAACACAGGTGAAACAGACCTGTCTCCAGAACCGCGACAACCCAAACCTGATCGGCTATTACTGGACCGATCTCGGAGCTTGGCCACTGAAGAACTCCATTGGCAAAAACTGGGTGGATTTCACCCGCGATCTGCCCGCCGATGCTCCCGGTCGCAAGGCCTACGACGAATTCGTAAACATCTGGAACGGCGATGACGCGCAAGCACGCGATCTTGCTTTCCTTCGGCTCATTGCACGCGAGTATTTTCGCGTGATGGGCGAGGCAAACCGGAAACACGATCCGGATCATCTCATTTTCGGTGAGCGCTTCGCTTTCAATACCATTGTTCCCGAAGTGTTGGAGGAACTGGTTCCCTGGGTCGACGCGATCGCGATTCAGCCGCCTTTCCAACCTGGGTTTCCCGAGGCGAAGTATCAGGAGATTCATGAGCTTACCGGAAAGCCCATTTTGATTTGTGATTTTGCGATTCGCTTTCAAGACGGCGATAAGTCGATTCGCGGCTGGAAACTCCAAGAAGACGCTAGGACAGCCGGCGTTGAATATGCCAAGTACATCCACGCCGCGCTGGTGACGCCCTACATCATCGGGGCCTTCTGGTGCAATCCGATCGACTCAACGGGTGCCTTCAACAAAGGAGGGGGGCTCAAGCAGGGGCTTTTCGGCGATGAATTAGCGCCGCGACCGGGCCTGAGCGAAGCCGTGATCGAGCTAAATCGTCACATTGCCAAGATCACGCCTGATCGTACCAATGCGCCCGGAAATTAGGGCGGACCAAGCGAAGCGCCGTTCCGGGAAATGTCTGAACGCGATCACCGGAGCTACGTCGCTTCGCTCCTTGATCCAGCCTACTCAATCCCAAGAAACTTCTCCGACACAACCACGACAACAAAGAAATTGATATAGCCCTGATGAATAACACATCTCGAGGCAGGCTTCTTAAACACGCATTTGCTTTGCTGCTGACGCTGTGTTCAAATCACATTGCATCTGCAGAAGTCGTTCCTGTTCCGTTGACGGTGAAGGCTGAAAAGATCGAAGCAGCGAAACCTCGAAACGTGGTTTTCATTCTGTCGGACGATCATCGCTACGACGCGATGAGCTTCATGGGGCATCCACTGGCGAAGACGCCGCACATGGATGCGATGGCGAAGAACGGTGCGCATCTCAAGAACGCCTTCGTCACAACTTCGCTGTGTTCTCCCAGTCGTGCCTCGATTTTGACGGGGCTGTACACATTTCGACACCGGGTGATCGATAACCAGCGCGCCGTTCCGGATGGGACACTTTTCTTTCCCCAGTACCTTCAAAAGGCGGGCTACAAAACCGGGTTCATCGGCAAGTGGCATATGGGGCATGCGAATGATGATCCTCGCCCGGGTTTTGATTTCTGGTTCAGCTTCAAAGGCCAGGGGCAGTACTACCCGCCGGGGCCACAGTACACGATCAACGACAATGGCAAACGAGTTCCGCAGGATGGCTACATCACGCCGTTGCTGACCCGAAAGGCGATCGAGTTTCTTGAGCAGCAAACGGACCGAGACAAACCGTTCTTTTTGTATCTATCGCACAAGGCCGTGCATGATCCGTTTACACCGGAACCCAAATACAAAGACTCGCTCAAAGACCAACCTTATGAATTTCCGGCATCGAGCGAACTGCTGAAAGACAATTTGAAGAATCGACCACGTTGGCTACTGGACCAGCGTAACAGTTGGCACGGCATGGACTTTGCCTTGCACACTGGCCAAAGCGTCGAAGGGTTCTACAAGAGATACTGCGAAGCTCTACGAAGCGTAGACGATAGCATCGGAGCCGTTGTGCAGCAGTTGAAGATGATGGGCATCTATGAAGAGACGCTGGTCATCTACATGGGCGACAACGGGTTCATGTTTGGCGAACACGGATTGTTTGACAAGCGAGTCGCGTACGAGACGTCGAGCCGCGTTCCGATGCTGATGCAGTGCCCGGCGATCATCAAAGGTGGAACGGTCGTCGAAGAAGTCGTCGCAAACATCGACATCGCCCCAACGGTCATGCAGGCGATGGGGCTGAAGAAGCCGCCGCACATGGACGGGCAAAGTTTCCTGCCGCTGGCCCAGCTTCCGCCAGCACAGCGCGAGACGATCCCATGGCGTGACTATTTCCTCTACGTCTACTACTGGGAACAGAATTACCCGCAAACGCCAACGCACTTTTGCCTGCGTGGAGATCAATACAAATACACGACCTACTACGGGCTCTGGGATACGGATGAGTTGTTTGACATAAAGGCTGATCCGAAAGAGCAAAACAACCTGATCTATGATCCCGCGCTTGCAAAAACGAAACAGCAAATGCAAAGCCGGCTTTACGAAATGATGGAAGAGTTGGGAGGGATGGAGATTCCGATGAATCCGCCACGCGGCCGCCAACAGAACAAGCGACTACGCAGTCGCGACGGCGTGAAGGGCGCAGACTTCCCCGAAGCAATGGTCGTCGATGAACCACTTCGAGAAATCAAATAGACGAAAATTGGGGAACGCTAATCTTCACTGATCACACACTAACAGGAACGATCTCAACCACTAAGACACGACGCTGCTCAGATTTCCAAAGGGCCTCGGAAAGATTAGTGTGCAATTAGCGGAGATTAGCGTTCTTACATCCGACGGAGAGAGCGAAGTGATGTTGAAACAGGAAGGGTACGATTTGATGGGTGCTGCATTCGAGGTCTACAACGAGCTCGGATACGGCATGGCAGAGGAGATTTATCAGGCTGCATTGGAAGTGGAACTTCGATTGAGAGACATTTCGTTCGTCGCACAAGCTGAGCTGGACGTCTTCTTCAAAGGGCAGTTGCTCATACCGAAATATCGACCGGACCTGCTTGTGTTCGATGAAATTGTTGTTGAGCTCAAGGCTCTGAAGGAACTCTGTACTGACCATGAAGCACAGATATTCAACTACATGCGAATCGCGCGAAAGCAAGTCGGATACCTGATCAACTTCGGCAAAAAAGGCGAACTGGAATGGAAACGGTTTATCGTCAACGACCTCCACAACAGAGAAATCAAAGAACGCTAATCGTCACTGATCAAACACTAATAGATCGTTTCAATTAGTGGCCAATTAGCGCTGATTAGCGTTCCCTAACATCCGAACAACCTCCTGCGACCATCGACTATTCCAATGATTTCAAGACAGATATTTTTATTGCCGATCATCTCCATCTGTATCGCAAGTGCGTATTTCTGTCACGCTCAGGATGATCTCTCGTGGGCATCTAGCGAGAAGACAGCATTCACACCGAACATCCATCACCCGAACATCAAGAGTGTCTCGTTGTTCGCGGCGAATCCGGAGATCGTTACGCCGGTGGGAATCGCGGTCGCGCCCGACGGTCGCGTGTTTGTGCAAGAGAATCACACGCACAAACGGAACTCGAGTTACAAGGGACCAAAGACTGACCGGATTCTTGTTTTTGAAGACAAAGACAAGGATGGCGTTGCGGAAGATCGATCGGTTTTCTACGAAGGTCACACCTTTAGCACAGATCTTTTGTTTGGCCCCGGTGGGCATCTGTATGTGAGCACTCGCTGGTTCATCGGTCGCTTTCCGGACGCAGCAACAAAAGCCAAGGCAGAGGGCGAGCCCGAGAAACTGATCCTCTGCGAAACCGATGGTGACTACCCACATAACGGCGTAGGTGGTTTAGCGATCGATCCGGCGAACCCTGAATGGCTCGCCTTTGGTTTTGGCGAGAACCTCGGCGCGGATTACACCTTTGTTGGCACGGACGGCGTGAAGCTTTCGGGTGGCGCCGAGGGTGGTTCGACTTATCGTTGCCGTACCGATGGCAGCATGCTCACTCGCCAAACCACCGGACACTGGAACGCCTTCGGCATGGCGTACGATCTGGACGGGAACCTGTTCAGCACCGACAACGACCCCAACGCCATTCCGCCCAATCGTTTGCTGCATATCGTTCCGGGTGCCGACTACGGCTTTGAGTATCGATACGGTCGATCGGGACTGCACCCGCTGGTTTGTTGGTACGGCGAGAATCCTGGAACACTTGGGATGATCGGAGCGCTGGGCGAAGCTGCTTGCGGATTGGTTCCGCATGGTCCTGGAAAGCTGCTGAGCGCGTCTTGGACCGACAATCGCGTCGATCTGCACTCGCTCACGGCAAAGGGCGAGTCATTCACCGCGACGCGTGAACCGTTTCTCAGTGGTCCTGATGATTTCCGGCCGGTTCACTTCGCGTATTCCGCCGACGGTCGCTATCTCTATTTTACCGACTGGGTGAAGCTGTCCTATCCGGTGCATGGCAACGGACGCATTTGGCGAGTGGAATTCAAGCAGCCGATCACGCTCGAGCCATCGTCAAAGCGAACGCCGGCCGGGGAGCTTTCAACGACCGAAGCACTCACCAAGCTCGGTAGCGATGATCCCTACGCGCGCACGGCAGCCATGCACGTGTTGTCGAAAACACCTGATGCGTTGGCGGCCTACGACTGGCAGTCGGAAGCCAACGGAATCGCGCGAGCTCATTACGCCCTGGCGTTAAAACGTTCCGATGCAGCGAGTCGCGTTGACATTATTCCTGCGCTGCTAAAGGACGATGATTCGGAAGTGCGTTTTGTCGGGATCAAGTGGGTTGCCGACGAGAAGCTCATCCAATACGAGTCAAATTTGAAAGGTGTTCTCAACCGAAGCGACCTGAGTCGGCGCGACCTTCGAGCGGTTGTCGCGGCACTTTCCAGGATCAGCAGTGACTCGAAAAAGGAGTTCTCGCCCGACGAGACGTTGCTGGAACTGGCCCTGGATACGGATAAGCCGCCGAGCCTGCGAGCGATGTCGCTAGCGAACGTGAAGGTTGATCACCCCGGGCTGACGGTCGCGAATCTGGCATCACTCGCTCGGTCTCAGAACCATGTTGTTCGGCTCGAAGCGGTTCGTTCACTAGCCCTCCACGCGGATGCGGACAGGGCTGAAGTTCTGGCTGAAATCGCGGCCGATCAGTCTCTCGATGATAACCTCCGAGCCGACGCGATAGCCGGCCTGGCTTCCGTTGCTCAGGATCAGTCAGAGTTGCTCGACACGCTGTCGTCCGACGCCAACCCGCTCATCTCAGCAGAAGCCAAACGCACACGTGTTGCGGGCGGGCTTGTTGAGCGACAAGTCGACATCAAACCGCAAGCCGATCAGCTTGAAAAGTGGATCCGGTTGATTCATCGAGAGGCGACAGAAGAGCCTGACCCAGCGGTCGGTCGCCGACTTTTCTTCCATTCCGGTTTTGCAGGTTGCTACAAGTGCCATACCATGCACGGCCGCGGCAGCTCTGTAGGTCCGGATCTCACCAACATTCGCAATCAGGAAGACGCCGCGCAGGAATGGTTTTTGAAGCATATCGTCAATCCAAACGCCGAAATGGCGCCGTACTATCGTCCCCAACAGTTGCTGACCGTGGATGGCCAAGTGCTAACCGGTCTGATCATTGGCAAGGAAGGAAAGAAGCAAGCCTACGTCGCTGCAGATGGGAAAGTTTTCTACGTCGACAAGGAAGATGTGGAGGAGCGACGAGAATTGCAAACGTCCATCATGCCCACTGGTCTACTGGATGCGATGTCAGTCGACGAAATTCGACACCTGATTGCGTATCTGCTTCACGCCAACGAACGGCCTGTTCAACCAAGGCTTTCAGCAAATGCGAATAGAAGTAGGACGGGCACTCCACTCCTGCCCGTCCCGAGCAGTCGGTGACGGGCAAGAGTGCTTGGGAATTTCAACTGCCTCTGAACCAGATGCAGCGACCCTGACTCGCACTGTCGAGCCTCAAGTCATCGGCAATCCGAATTTCATTCATCTGGAAAAGGACAACGGCGTCTGGTGGCTGAGGACGCCTGGTTTTTGGGGGCCACGCGAGTCCCTAAACAGAAAGGAACTCAACGAACCTCAGATGTCACGAAAGCGTTCGCTTTTCAAACGAGTTGTTTTTCGCCTTTCGAGAAAGCTGGCCGATGTCCAACCGGAGTTCGCGATGATTTCTCAAGGTCGATCGGTCGAGCTGAATCCCTATGAATCGCCAACGCATTGCGATGCCGCCAAGCGGTTGCCGCCGAGTCGATACCCATTGCTCATGCTGCTCGCGGGTATTTTCGGGGTAGCAAGTAGCGGCCTTGCCCTACTGATTGCGGTTGAATCAATCAACATGGCACAGCGACAGGGCTACGATGTTGAATTTACCAAGGGGATGATTGTGGCGGCCGGGTTTGCTTTTCTTGGAAGTTGCTGGGCGTTCTCGTGCCGGCTTTACTGGATACGGAGACCGAGGTTGGCCACCGTGATCAATCTTGTTGCTTTCGGTTCTGCAGGTTTGTTCTGGACGCTTCTTGAACTCGGCATCGTCCCTTGAGTTCGCATTCCAATTGTATTTGCCTGTTCTGAACCATGCCTCGGCTCAGCTGCTTAGCAACGCGTGAACAACAAGTGACGATGTTAGCGGTGTGGCGCAAGCCGCCCGGTGAGGAACCGGAGGGCTCGCGCCCTTCCGCTAGGTCACTTGTTGTTCATGCGATGCTTACTGTGGTGTGCTTGTCCCACATCCATGGGATTGGGTTCAAGGTGAGATGGCGTCCATCCTATTGGGACTGGCTGTGGGCGACGGCCTTGCAAGGGCATCGTACCGATTCCATCAAGGGGACATCGAGCATCAGTCTTGGTACAGGGGAGCTCACAGGCTGGAAGCCTATGCCACTTTTGTTAGCGTGTGGGGCGGTTGGCTTCGAGTTGTTTTTCGAGCTGTCGCATGCTGCGTGACAGCAGGACTCGGATGGAGACGTCGGTTTTGCCGAGTTGTTCCGCGATTTGTTTGGTCGGCATGCCGTCGACGTATCGCAGCCGGATGACGGTTTGCTGTTCTTCGTTGAGTTGCCCGATCGCTTGAGACATCGCGTTGAGTCGAATGTTTTGGCTGACCACGGCACTGGGTGATGTCATGCTGGCGGCGAGCAATTGTTTCATTCCCATGGCACCGTCATCGCCACCTGACGCACCGCCGCCGTGAATCGATTGCTGCCGACCCGCGTCGCGGCGTTTCGCGTCGAAGTGGAATCGATGGGCGTCGACCACGCGTCTGCGAGCGAGTTGTTGCAACCACTGCATCACCGAATACTGGTCTAGCGGCGCGGTCGGCAAACCTGAGATGGCGGCTGTCGCGATTTCTTGGATCAAATCATCGACTTCGACCAGCGCCAGCAGGTGTTCGCCGGTGATGGATTTCACGAATCGAAACAAAGAATCGCGATTCTGAGCGATGTAGTCGCCCAACGCGTCGACGTCTCGTTGGCGAATTCTCTGGATGAGCGGATCGTCCGTGGGTGGGGGCGATGAGTCGAGTGAGCTGTCGTCGTCCATCGTGATCACCGGAATGGGAGCCAATCGAAGTCAGGCTGGGCAAGGAAGAGGAGCAAGAACGGTGCATGCCATCTTACCGAGGTGCTCGCTATCATGGGCACGCCGCACCGTTTTCCTGTTCGACGAATCTCGAAACACCCTTTCTGTGTCATGACGTCTCGACAGTCAGCCCAACGTCGTGCATCGACTACCGCGGAAGATTCCACACTGGATCTGGACGAGATTCTGCTTGAGTGCCTGGAACGTTTGGCGGAAGACGATGAGGGTGGCGATCCGCGAAGAGTTTGGGAGTTGCTTCCCGCTCGGTTTCAAGGCGATGCGGCGGCGGGCGATCGATCGGGCCGATTTGTCTTGGTGGAAATGGTGAAGATGAGCATGGCAATCGCGGTGCAGAATGAATGCCCGCGCTGGTTGGACGAATACTTCGATGCCTTTCCCGAATGGTTTTCGGCTGAGTCGGCACCGTTTGATTTGGTGATGGAAGAGATTCAACTCCGTCGCGAATGTGGGCAGACTCCGGAACACGAGCACTATCGAAATCGGTTCCCGCATTTGGAACCGGTTTTGAAGCCGCTGTTCGATTCATCGGGCGATCAGCACGCGTCTATCGCGAAAACGCCTCGTCGTGGGACGCCGATGGAATTGGCCGTGGGAGCGGTGGTGGATGATTTTGAGATCATCCAGAAATTGGGTGAGGGTGCGTTCGCCCATGTGTATCTGGCTCGCCAAAATTCCATGTCGCGATTGGTTGCCTTGAAAGTCGCGAATGACACCGGGGACGAACCACAGGCACTCGCGCAGTTCGACCATCCGAACATCGTGCGAGTGTTTGATCAGCGTAAGGTGGCGGTCCATGATGATGAAGCGGCAGGTCGCTTGTTCGAGTTGCATTTGCTGTACATGCAGTTTCATCCCGGTGGCACGTTGGCGGATGTTGTTCGCTTGGCTCGTTCGGTTCCACTTGTCCAGCGTGATGGTGGGATCTATTTGCGGGCGGTGGACCAGGCACTGCTCGAATCGGCGCAGGTGGTTCCGGATCGCTCGACCACTCGAGCGTGGTTGTTGGGATGCGAATGGCCCAAGGTGGTCGCGTGGGTCGGTTTGCAATTGGCGGACTCTTTGCAAACCGCACACGAAGCCGGCGTGTTGCACCGCGATGTCAAACCAGCCAACGTTTTGTTGACCGCAGAAGGTCTGCCGCAGTTGGCTGATTTCAATGTGTCGATGGCTGGGACTGCTGGTCGTGCTGGAGCCGCTTCATCGCTGGGCGGTTCAGTCGGTTACATGGCACCGGAGCATCTCGATGCGATGAGCATCACGCGAGATGGGCGTCCTGAAGATGTCGGTGGGGCCGCGGATTTGTATTCGTTGGCGGTTTTGCTGTGGGAATTATGGCAAGGCAAGCGACCGTTTGATTGTTCGCATGAGACTCATTCTTGGACGGAGTTGTTGGAAGAGCAGCATGCGGCGCGGAAACGCGAATTGTTGGTTCCAGATCGGTTGGACACGCCGTCGGAACGCGTGCTGGAGAGCGTGCTTCGGTCCGCGTTGTCGGTGGATCCCGCGGATCGTCCGGAAAACGGCGCCGAGATGAGCGGTAGCCTGCGGTTGGCGATGCACCCAGAAGCCGCACGCTTGTTTGATCCGAAACCACGTTCTTGGATGCACATGTTGGGGAATGTGTCGCCTTGGTGGTTGTCTGTGGTCTCGATTTTGCTGCCCAACATTGCCGCGGGATTCATCAATTACTTTTACAACCACAGCGAGATCATGCCGGAGGAGATGCGGCCGAGCCTGGATGAATTCGCGATTTGGGTGAATTCAATCGCGTTCCCCTTGGGTGTGGGATTGATTGTGGTTTACACGCGAGCGTCCGCGAGAGCATTGAAGGCGACTCAGCAGGGTGAATCCGTTGGAGAGGAGGAACTCAATTCCATGTTGCGGCTGGGGTATCGAGCCGCATCGATTGGAGGCACTTGCTGGTTGATCGCGGGATTGGTTTATCCGCTGTTGTTGAAGTCGAGGTTTGATGAATTCACCGATGGTCAAGCGGTTCACTTTTTCATCTCGCTGCTGATTTGTGGCGGGGTGGCGATGGTGTACCCGCTGTTCGCGCTGAACGTGGTGGCGACTTGCGTGCACTATCCCAAGATGATTCGACCGACGATGCGGGATCCAAAGTTCGAACGTCATGCTCAGCAAATGATCAGTGATAGCGAATCGTTTTTATTGATCGCCGCCGTCATTCCGTTGATGGGAGCTGCCTTGATGGTCTTCAGTGAAGGGCAAACGAAAGAGTATCTGCTGATTGCGATCATCGCTGGCATGATCGGTTTGCTCGGTGCGTTTGCGAGCTATCGCATCATCGTTCGAACCTGGGCTGTTCTGGCAGAGGTGCTCTCCAACGAAACAACGGCCACGCCGCGTTGAGGCCTGGCCGTTGGTTCGAGGGAGACGCATGGAAGCAAATCACTGCGAAGGGTTGTTGCCGTTCGGTGTGATTTGTTCGATTGCCGAACGCAGCGGATCTTGAGGTGAGACCGCGGTCGCGGCGGGAGCCGGTTGATTGATGCCGCTGGTCTGCGGAGCAATGTTGGCTGGAGGTGCCGTGTTGGGCTGCACGGTGGTCGGCTGAGGTGACGCTGCAGGAGCGACTTCCGTGACTGTTTCGACCGTGACCGCCTCGACGGTTTCGATGGGCAAGGAATCCATCGAGAAGCATTTGTGATTGTTGAATTCGTTGCATTCGAAGAACTCGTCCCAACTGTCGATGATGACGGTCAAGTGTTGCAGGCCAATGATCAGCCCGCCGCGGTTGCCCATCGCGAGCGTCTCAATCGGCAGGGAGACTTCGACTTGCCGGGCTCCATTGGCGGGGATTTGTCCAGCGACCACGGTGGTGCGAGGCGAATGCGGCAATGCTTGGCCCAGCGAACCAATCGCAGTGACGTGAAAGTTCTCGACGCAGCGGTTGCTGTTGTTGGCGATCACGATCCCGAAGCGTGGACCACAGGATTGATCGACGACGGGGAGTTGTTTGACTTCGACAATTTCCAAGTCGCCGATGTCATCAGGAGGAACGATGAAGCCCTGGCCTTGGCATGCGACGATGCCGATGGTCACGAAGGCGATGAACAGGATGGCCGTGTTGAGTGCCTTCACGGAAAAGGATGTGCGATACATGGGATTGAACCTTGTCGATGTGGTGGTTGATTCATGAAAAAGCCCGGCAATCCACTGGTGGGATGTACCGGGCATGCCGTGCGATGTGGGTGATGCGTTGCTTTGGTGCGATCACTCGGTGAAGCGAATCACCGTGCTGTGAATCGTACTGCTGCGGCTCACCAGCATCCCCAGTAGCTTGTGTAGACGGGGGTGTAGTAGTGGTGCACAACAGGCTTGTAGTGCACGACTGGTGTGTAGTGATAAGACGAGTAGCTGTAGGGGCTGTAGTACGAGTTGTAGTGGGAGTAGCCGTAGCTGCGATGGCCATAGCTGCGGTACCCGTAGCTGCCACGGAAGCGACGGTAGCAAGCTGCGACTGCCTCTTCTGAATCGACTTCGTCTTCGCCGTCGTTGAGCAGTGATTCGACATCGGCCAGTCCGAGTTCCATGTCGTCGGCTGAAGCTTCGTCGATGTTCTCGATGTCGGCGGTGTTGTTGCTTTCCGCGGCAGCCAATCGAGCGAGCAGGTTGTCGTCGGCTTTCACGGCGGTGCCAACCAAGCAGAAGGTCATGGCCATGGCAGCGGTGATCAGAGTTCGTTTGGACATCGTTCAGTCTCCAGGAAGTTTGTTTTGCGGCGTTGTAAGAAAGTCGCCAGCGAGTTTGCCGCGTCGTTTCGCTGTCGTTCGTCTTGTGACTGAACGGCTAAGCGGAGGAGGCCCAAAGTTGTTACTGGAAAAAACGAATTTGTTTTTGAAACATCGAATCTGTAACAACGAACCCGAGGTTTCGCTTGGAAAGCATCGCCCACACGCGTGCGTGATCCTTCTTTCCTCTGACAATCGAGCGAACCCATGCGTCTCACTCACCGAAGTCTTTGCCTGGCCCTGTTGTGCGTTGTTCTGCCCGCCGCTCGTGGTTTGGCGGATGACGAACTGTTCTCGAAAGTCGCGATCGATTCCGTTTTCACGACGGCTTCTTCTGAGTCGTCCAGCGAAGCCAACCAGGCCGCCATCCCGATTCAGGCCGGAGCTGCGAAAGTGGACTCGGTCAAAGACCTGGACGAACTCTTTCCGCTGGCGAAAGAGATCGATGAAGAAGCTGTTCGCGAATTCGGTGCGATTCGGTTGGTCAGCCAATCGGACAAGTGGAGTTTCTCGACTCGCATGACCATCCAAGGCGATTCGCCAAAGGTGGTCTTTGAAATGGCACTCGTGACGCTCGGCGAAGCTTCCCTTGAGAATGAGCGAGCGATTTGGCTGTCGCTGATGGAAGCCGGGCAAGCGACCCAGGCGACTTTCTTTGGGATCAATCGCGAATCGGCGGAGGCTGGAAAGCAGGGGCAGTTGG
Organism: Rhodopirellula europaea 6C; assembly: GCF_000338295.1. Lineage (GTDB taxonomy): Bacteria > Planctomycetota > Planctomycetia > Pirellulales > Pirellulaceae > Rhodopirellula > Rhodopirellula europaea. The sequence continues at coordinate 11,627 of NZ_ANMO01000023.1, read as the reverse complement.
TGCTGCGTTCGACGATGTCGGCGGTGGGGCTGACCACGGAAGCGTTGCGGTCAAAACTGCAATCGCTCAGCCAATTCGCTGTGACAAACTCAGCAGCTTGGTCGCAATTCCGAGCCAAACCAGCGGAAAACACGGCGAAAGCGGCAGTCGGGGAGTTTTCGCTGGTCGGCCAATGGCTGGCGACTCCCGTGTCTGGTGAAGCCTACGCGATCGATCTGAAAGCGGCTTCGGAGGGATCGGGAGCGTTCCAATTGGTTCAAGTCAAGGATTCCAAATCGACGGTGTCGTCCGGCAAGTACTCGCTGAAGGACGGCAAGTTTTCTCTGAAAGCGGACTCGGGAGATCCGTTGGTTTTTCCGCTGACGTGGAGCGACGCCGACCAGTTCGAGCTGGAAATCGGCACCGTGAAAGTGAATTTCAAGCGTCAAAAGTGATTTTCGGTAACACCAGCCGAGAGATCACGCTTGGTCTTTTGTTCCCTTTTCCGCACCACACCTGATCTGATGAGGTGATCCAATGTTTCGCTGCCGCCTGACTCGAATGCTTCGAATTGCTTTTCACCGTTGGATGTCGCTGCTCTGCCCGGCTGTCATGCTGGTCATCTCGCTCCAAGCGACCAACGCCATGGCGGGCGGGGAAACCTACAAAAAAGTCCTTCCATCGACCGTGTGGATCATCACTGCGAACGGGGAAGACCAAACGTCCACCGGGACAGGCGTCTTCATCGATGCGGACAAAAAGCTGGTTCTGACCAACGCTCACGTGGTCGGTGACAGTCGCACCGCCGTGGTGTTCTTTCCCGAGAAAAAGAACGGCGAAACGATGGTCAAACGCAAGCAATACCTGGATTCGGTGCTGAAATTGGCTCAGCCCGGCCGGATTGTTGCCGTCGATCGCAAGCGTGATTTGGCTCTGATTGAGTTGGCGGAAGTGCCTGAGCGAGCCGAAGCGATCGCGATGGCGGAGACGAGCGTCACGACCGGCGAATCAGTGGATTTGATCGGCAATCCTGGCGGTTCCGACGTCCTATGGGTCTACACCAGCGGCACGGTCCGTTCGATCTATCAGAAGAAGTTCAAATCGGATCACGGCGAGCACGATTTTCGCGTCGTCGAAACTCAGACGCCAATCAAACCCGGTGACAGCGGCGGACCTGTCGTCAATCAAGCTGGCGAATTGATCGCGATTGCCCAGTCATTCTCGCCCTCGCAGAACCTGGTCAGCTACTGCGTGGACGTTCAGGAAATCAATGCGTTCGTCAAAAGCCCTTGGAAAGCGGCTCCTTTGGGCACCAAGGTGGTTCTGAAGAATGCGGAGGTGGATTTCGAATTGCATTCGACCGGTCACTACGAGGTCAAGCAGAAGCTTGCTTCGGGGACGACGCAGTCCGTCTTCGTTGCGAAGGACACTGAGTACTTCCAGCGTGCGGACGTGCGAAAGGTTTGGTCGTTGGTTTCGGTCAGCAGTGACGAGCCCTCGGCCGAGCTGATGATGCGGCTGATGCGTCAAAACTCAGCGACCAAGATCGGTGGCTGGGTCGTGGAAAAGAACGGTGCGGGCGAGTTTTTGATCCTGTACGTCGCGAAATTGGATGCGACCGCACCTGATGAAGCCGTGGCGGCCTCGATCGATTATGTAGCTCGAATTGCCGGAGCGATGAGCAAACAACTGAAATCCAAGACGCCCGAAGAAACCAAAACCGAGTCGTCGACCCAGACGCTGGCGTCGTGGTTGGCCAAGTGAATCTCGGGCATTCAGGAAAATCAAAGTTTCTCTGTAACGCATTCAGAAGTCTGCCGCTTGGCAGTTTGTAAGGCGAAGACATCGCCGCGACGCGAATTCAAACTTTCCAAAGACCGGAGACAGAACGATGAAAATTCAAGCTAAAAAATGGATCTTGGCCGCTTCCGTGATCAGCACCGTTGCTGGAACAGCCGTCGAAACCCAAGCCTGTGGCGGAGCTCGTCGCAGCGGAGTTTCACGAATCGTGTCGCAAATTCACTCGTCACGCACGACCAATCGCTACCCATCGTCGACACCTCACTACTCGTCGATCCAGCCCACCTATCGTCAGGCTCCGGTATATCACAACGCTCCGATCAGCGTTCAGCCTTCGCCGGTCGCTTCGCAGTCGTTCGCAGGTCAGCCCGTATCGCGCCAGCCTGTTTCGGGGCAACAGTTCGCTCCGCAACAACAGGTCGGCCAGCAATCGCTGAGTCAGCAACCTGCCCCGAACAACTTCGCCGCCCAGCAGGTTCAAGGCTCGCAAGCCGCACCAACCCGTCAGGCACCTGTTAAACAACAAGCACCGGTTCAGCAACAAGCTCAAACGCAGCCAGCGACCCAGGCTGCTCCCGCGACTCAGTCTGCTGCATCGGCGGAAGCATCGGCTCTCGCCATGTTGGCCTCGATCAATCAACGTGCTGCCAAGCCAACCCAAGCGACCGCACCGACTCAAACCGCGACACCTGCACCAGCCGCCGCACCAGCAACTCAACCAGCAGCGGCTTCCTCGCAGATCCCAACGTTTGGATCGGCCCCGCCGGCTTCCAGTGTCAGCTCGCCTGCCCAACCTCACGTGGGATCGTGGAACGTTTCCTTGCCCGGTGAGCAATCAGTGTCGCTGGAGTTGAATTCCGATGGTTCGTTTGTTTGGGTTGCTTCCAAGTCGGGAAAGACCAGCCAGTTCTCCGGCCAGTATCGTTTGGATGGCGGCAGCCTGACTTTGGTCCGCTCGCAAGATCTTCAAAAGATGGAAGGCACTTGGACGGCCAGCCAAAACGGTGGCTTTGTCTTTCGAGTTGGCGGTGGCACCAACGGTGGACTCAACTTCACGCGTTCGTGAATCTTCGATCGACTATCATGCAGCGGTTCCATCGTCCCGCTGCATGAGGTTTTGAAGTGCACAGAATTGTTGACTCGCGAATCGCACTCGTTGCGATTCTTTTCGTTTGTGTCGGTTCGGTCACCGCACAAGATTCGACCGTGACCAAACACGCAACTCAAACTTTCAAAGACTTGCTCTACCGGTCCGGGGACGATCTGACGGACTACGAGAAAGAGCGTTGCCGTCTCGATCTGATTCATCCAACCGATGAAAAGGGATTCTCGACCGTGGTTTGGTTCCACGGCGGCGGACTGACCGGTGGAAACAAATCCTTTCCCGAAGGTTTGCTTGTTCAAGGGATTGCCGTTGCAGCGGTGAATTATCGCTTGCACCCCAAGGTCAAATCACCGGCGTATGTGGAAGACGCCGCGGCCGCGGTGGCATGGGTGTTCAAGAACATCGAGCAATATGGTGGCGATCCCAAACGCATCTACGTCAGTGGTCATTCGGCCGGCGGATATCTGACAAGCATGGTTGGATTGGATCAGCGTTGGCTCGCAGAGCATGACATCGACGCCAATCAGATCGCAGGTTTGATCCCTTACAGCGGTCACACGATCACGCACTTCACGGTTCGCAAAGAGAACGGCATTGATGGTCGCCAACCGGTCATCGATGACATGGCACCGCTGTTCCATGTTCGCAAGGACGCTCCGCCGTTGCTATTGATCACCGGTGATCGTGAGCTGGAGATGCTCGGACGTTATGAGGAGAACGCTTACCTTTGGCGGATGATGCAAGTGGTCGGTCACCCTCATACCAAGTTGATGGAACTCGACGGATACAACCACGGTCAGATGGCCGAGCCTTCCCATCCGTTGCTGCTGCGGTTCATTCAGGAACTGGAAAAGGAGTGACCAAGCCGCACACGTTGCCGGGTTCCAGGAACGCTAGGTGAGTGATGCCGTAGGTTCGGATGTCCCAGTCGCCAGGCGGCAGTTGTTCCAGGTCAAACGTGTTGTCGGTCTCGACGACCAGGACGCTGCCGGGAGGAGCGTATTGCTGGACTCGGACGATGATCGACTTCAGCTTGGGATAGTACTCCGGGTCGGTCCACATGCGATACGGCGGACTGAGGAAGACGATCCAAGCGGTGTCGTCTTCCGGACTGGATGGCTTCAGCAATTGATCGGCCAACGCGAATGCGTCGCCCGTCACCAAGCGGACTTTGTCTTCAATGCCGAGCCGCTCGGTCGTGTCTCGAATTTGAGCGATCGCCTTTCGCATCGGTTCGACCAGGACGGCGCTGTTGGAACCGCGGCTGATTGATTCCAGGCCCAACACACCGGTGCCAGCGAACAAGTCAAATGCGATCGTGCCGCGACAGGCTCGGCCCAAGATGTTGAACAGATTTTCGCGAACGCTGTCACGCATCGGGCGAGTGAATTCCTCGCCATGATAGGTCACGGGGCGGCCACGCATGTCACCGCCGATGATTCTCAGCTTGGTTGGCTTGCCGTCATCGGTTCCGCCCTTGAGGTTTCGTTGCTTGGGCTTGCCGCGTCGATTGTTGGTGCGTTTCGATTTCATCGAGACATCGTAACCTACGATTCCGTCCCGCCACAGGTCTTGGAAGTGCCGGGCGTGGAGTGCTGCGGCGACTTGGCGACCACGCGAAGGTCGGATACCGGAACCTGGCAGATCCATCGAGTTCCGGTCTCGTGCGGAATTGATTCTTGAAAAGTGGTTGCCGAGAGCGGCGGTGAGTTCTCCGAGCCGATGAGTTGCAATCGGAGGAGATGGCGGCCACCCAAATCACGTCGTTCCAAAAGAGTGACTGGAAATTGCCACATGCCCAATTCAGTGACGGTTGGCATCGCTTTCTCATTGAGATCTGGCTCGACCAATTGGATCGCTTCCGGACGGATCATCAAAGCGAGCTCATTGGTTGAATCAGGCGGCGACGATTGGAAGGCTTCACCGAGTTGTGAACAGGACCGAAGCACTTCATCCAGCGGCAGCAGATTGCACGGAGGTGACCCAAGAGCGAGCGCAACGTCCGTGCAGTTGGGCGACTGGTAGATCTCCTGAGGTGTTCCGGATTGAAGAATGCAACCGTTCGACATGACGACGATTTTGTCGGCCAAACGCATCGCCTCGTCGCCGTCATGGGTCACATGAACAAACGTCGTCGATTCAGTTTGGCCGGAAACTTCAGCCAAGTGCTGCATCAAGGATTCTGCCGCCAATCGGTCGATCGCCGCCATTGGTTCGTCAAGCAAGCAAACCGATGGTTCTCGGATTAGCGTTTTGGCGAGAGCTACCCGCCGTCGTTGTCCACCGCTGAGAGTTTCTGGTCGTCGTGGCAGCCAGGCGGGATCCAGGTTGAGCGTTTGCAGGATCGATTGAATCTTTTGGTTCGTTTCCGTTGCCGATGGGCGACGACGTAGATTCGCTCGACATGCGATCTGGAGCGTTTGTTCAACCGTCAGATGCGGGTACATCGTGTCGTGCTGGAACAGCAGCCCAACGTCTCGCTTTCTAGCCGTGACGCGGGTCACGTCGTATCCGTCAATCGCAATCGAACCGCGAGCGGCTTCCAGCAACCCCGCGATGCAGTGCAGCAACGTGCTTTTCCCGCAACCGCTTGGCCCGAGCACAACGCAGTACTCGCCCGGGACCAGTGCCAGATCAAAGTCGTCGACGATCCTGGTGGACCCTCGGTCGATGACCAATCCGTTGATCTGAAGAGAATGCGTGGACATCCGTTGGCGTCATGATGTGGCGTGAAGTGTGTGAGGCACGCATTGTAGAGGCTGAGCACCGAACCCGGCGAAACGATGGATTCCATCTCCTTTCAACGCCGCGGTCTGAGCCGAGGTCAGCGTCAGAATCATCGAAATCGCCGCAATTGAACGCGAATTTGAGTCGGCGGCAGTTGCAGATCGGTGATCGAAGTGTCCAGCGAGAGCGTGTTTTGGCGGTCTACAGGGGTGACAACCCATTACAATAGAGGGCGGTTGACGCGACGGGCGACCCACTGGGTTTCCTCGCTGCAGCAGGATTAGTACGGACGGAAGGACCCATGTTTCGCGTCAATTTGGCGATCACGACACGATGAGTTTTCGGTACACGGACTGATTTTGGAGATGACGCGATGCAGATTCATTCACAACACTCTGGCTCGTTTCGGACGATCATGCTGAGCGTGATTGGCGCGAGCGGTCTTCTGCTCGGCGGACTGGCGTTGCGAGCCGATGAGTCCCGCTCGCGAGGAAGTGAATCGCCGCTTGAGGTCACTCAAGAGAAGCGGGGGGACAATGCCGAAGCTTCTTCTGATGAGGACTACGTGCCGGCGACAAAGGCCGAGCTGCGTCGTCGTTTGAACCGAATTCAATACGACGTGACTCAGAATGCTGCGACCGAACCCGCGTTCCGAAACGCGTACTGGAACAACAAGAAGACGGGCGAGTATCACTGCATCGTCTGTGACAAGCCACTGTTTGATAGCAAGACCAAGTTCAAGTCAGGAACTGGATGGCCGAGCTTCTACTTGCCGATTGAGAAAGATGCCGTCGGGTACAAGACGGACTACAAGATGATCTATCCGCGAACGGAAGTTCATTGCAAACGTTGCAAGGCTCATCTGGGACATCTTTTCGATGATGGTCCCGCACCAACCGGCAAACGCTTTTGCATGAACAGTGCCTCGATGAAATTCGTCGAGGCAAAGTCCGAAAGCAAAAAATAGTCGAGCCCCGAAAAGAGGTCGGGGCAATCGAGGTCGTCGATCAGCCGTCGACGATGATGCCCATGCTGCGAGCGGTGCCTTCGATCATGCGAGTCGCTTGATCGATGTCACGGGCGTTGAGGTCTTCCATCTTCTTTTGAGCGATCTCTTCGCACTGTGCTCGGGTGACCGTTGCAACTTTGTCCTTGTTTGGGACGCCGCTGCCTTTGGCGATACCGGCTGATTGCATCAACATCGAGGCCGCTGGTGGGCTCTTGGTGATGAAATCAAAGCTACGGTCGTTGTAAACCGTGACGATGACAGGAATCGGCGTGCCGTTGTATTCCTTGGTGCGATCGTTGAACTGTTGAACGAATTGTCCCAAGTTCACGCCGTATTTACCCAGCGATGTACCAACAGGAGGTGCAGGAGTGGCTTGACCGCCGGGGACTTGGAACTTGGCTTGGCCGGTGACTTGTTTTGCCATGGGGAAACAGCTTTTAGCGATTAACGATTAGCGGTTAGCTTTTTGGTTGCAGCGTTCTGCTGAAAGGCCAACGCAATCTGAGGTGTTTGAAGTGGGATGGGTGAAGATAATAACGCAAGCGGCTAATAGCTAGAAGCTAGCGGCTTTTTACAAAGGCTCTACTTGCCAGTGATCCAGTTCCATCGGGACGCTGCGTCCAAAGATGTTGATGATCACTGTCACGCGGCCGTTGGCTTCGTCGACCACATCGACTTCGCCTTCTTGGTTTTCGAAGTTGCCTTCTTTGACGCGAACGCGGTCACCGACTTTGAAAGGAATCGCCGTTTTGATCGGTGTTTCGTCTTCGTCGTCGACGGCGGGACGATTGATGAATCGCTCCACGTCTTCGGGTTCCATTGGCTGGGGTTTGCCAGCCGAACCGGTGAAATCGCTGATCCCGCCGACTTCACGGACGAGGAACCAGGTGTCGTCGTTGATCGACATATACACCATGATGTAACCGGGCAGCAATTTTCGTTTGCTAACGCGGCGTTTTCCATCGCGAGTGAATGTGGCGACGTCCTCGGATGGCACCACGATGTCGCCGAAGTACTCACCCATGTCTTCCATGCGAACCTTCTTGCGAAGGGCTTCTGCGATGGAATCTTCGCGGTTGAACGCGACTTTCAGGATGTACCAATCCATCGGGGACTCATCGTCCACTTCTGGTTTGGGCGGCGCGTTGGGGTCAACGGGAGCCGGTGGCGGGGGCGCGGGAGCTTCCGAAGCGGCGGGAGAGGCTTCGGTTTCTGGCGAGTCGACGTCTTGCACGTCATCATCACTCACGATGTTACCCCGATGAAGTTGAAGATAAATTGCCAGAGAACATCGAACAGGAACAATGTGATGGCAAGGAAGAAGATAGTGAAAATCACGACCACGGAAGCCCGAATCAGTTCATCCTTGCTGGGCCAAGTCACCTTGTTCATTTCCGCTTCGACAGCGATCAGGAAATCGGCGAATCGAGGCCAGTTGACGACACGGAAACCGAACCACAGGCCAGCAGCCAGCAACACGGCCGGGATGGCACGTGCGGCGAGGGAGGATTCTCCCATGGCCGATGGCAGGAACGAATACAATCGCCAGCAACCCAACGCAACGATCACCCAAACGGCGAGAGCCGTCAGTTGGCGAACGATCCGGCCTTGGTTGGCTTTGTACACACCAGCATGGAACAATTCGCTGCTCAGCGAACTGCCTCCGGCGCCGGCCGTGCCGGATTGGGTTAGATCTTTGGACACCCGTGGACTCCTTCGTGAATTGATTCTGGTGTTGAGCCAAATTGGTCATGGGCCAGTTTGCTCAGACCTCTTCCACGATCACATCCTGTTGATCGCGGGGGCAAACCAGAATTCTGGACAGCAGGGGCGGCGAGAGTCGAACTCACAACCGCTGGTTTTGGAAACCAGTGCTCTGCCAATTGAGCTACGCCCCTGAAACAGCGATAAGCCACTAGCTAACAGCTACCAGCTTATCGCTTATAGACAACTTTCTGCAAATGCAGATTACTCGACAATCTTGGTCACAACGCCTGAACCAACGGTACGGCCGCCTTCGCGAATAGCGAAGCGAACACCGTCATCCATGGCGATTGGCTTGTGCAATTCAACTTCGACCTTGACGTTGTCGCCAGGCATGCACATGTCGGCACCGATCAAGTTGGCCGTTCCGGTGACGTCAGTCGTGCGGAAGTAGAACTGAGGGCGGTAACCGCTGAAGAATGGCGTGTGACGGCCACCTTCGTCTTTGCTCAAGCAGTAAACTTCTGCTTCGAACTTGGTGTGAGGCGTGATGCTGCCTGGCTTTGCCAAAACTTGACCACGTTGGATGTCTTCGCGTTTAACACCACGAAGCAAGCAACCAACATTGTCGCCCGAACGACCTTCGTTCATTTCCTTGCGGAACATTTCAACGCCGGTGCAGGTGGTCTTGGTCGAGTTTGGACCAAGGCCGATGATTTCGACTTCTTCGCCGACCTTCACGACACCACGCTCGATACGTCCGGTAGCAACCGTACCACGACCTTCGATCGAGAAGACGTCTTCGATTGCCATCAGGAATGGCTTGTCGTCTTCACGGGTAGGCTCAGGAATGTGCGAGTCAAGTGCTTCCATCAACTCAGTGATGCACTTGCTGGCTTCTGGATCGCTTGGGTTGTTGTAAGCAGGCAGCGAGCTACCACGAACGACAGGAACGTCGTCACCTGGGTAGTCGTACTTGCTGAGCAATTCGCGAACTTCGAGTTCGACGAGTTCGAGCAATTCTTCGTCGTCGACCAAGTCACACTTGTTCAAGTACACAACGATGTACGGAACGCCAACCTGGCGACCGAGCAACACGTGTTCCTTGGTTTGTGGCATTGGGCCGTCAGCTGCCGACACGACCAAAATCGCACCGTCCATCTGGGCGGCACCGGTGATCATGTTCTTGACAAAGTCAGCGTGGCCGGGGCAATCGATGTGAGCGTAGTGACGATTTTCACTTTCGTACTCAACGTGAGCGACCGCAATGGTCACAGTCTTCGTTGCATCACGGACAGTACCGCCCTTGGCGATATCAGAGTAACCCTTCGCTTGTGCCAAGCCCTTAGCGGCTTGAACAGCGAGGATAGCACCCGTCGTCGTCGTTTTACCATGGTCAATGTGACCGATCGTACCTACGTTGACGTGGGGCTTGGTACGTTCAAATTTGTCCTTAGCCATTCTGGTTCACCTGCATTCGCGATCCGCACCACTGTTCTCGGGGAGATACGCTCCTCGAAAACCCTTGCTGCCGTCGACCGCGTTCACACCCACGGTTACTCGCCGGCAATTCGGCCGTGTTGATCGCATTCGATCTACTTGAAAATCGAAACGAAACAAAAACGATGTTGCACCCAAAGCCCGCTCCCCGATGGGAACTTAACTTTGAGCGACTTGAAGCTGCTGATGGGATTTGAACCCATGACCTCATCCTTACCAAGGAGGCGCTCTACCCCTGAGCTACAGCAGCGAAGCGGGTGAAGGGAATCGAACCCTCGTATTCAGCTTGGAAGGCTGCTGCTCTACCATTGAGCTACACCCGCGTCTTCCACTGCCAGCGACCGGCTACTATTTGCTGGTTTTCCGCGAAAACCCGTCAAAGGGCAAGGGGAAACAGCAGCCAGTAGCTTGCAGCTAACAGCATCTTCCATCTTCTAATGGGGGCTACAGGATTCGAACCTGTGTAGGCATAGCCAGCGGATTTACAGTCCGCCCCCTTTAACCACTCGGGCAAACCCCCAAATCATGTTTTTCGAATCAAAAGTGTGGCTTGCGATTCGAATGACTTCATTTTTGAGTGCTTTCGCACCTCTTCCTCGTCTACTTCTGTGAACTTGCTTGGCAGACTGTTTCGATTGTCTGTTGTTCGGTTCATTCGCCATCGGCGTTGAATCGATTTCGCAAGAGCCAACGGAGGGATTCGAACCCACGACCGGCTGATTACAAATCAGCTGCTCTGCCAACTGAGCTACGTTGGCCAGCTCAAGTTCACCCCGCGCGAGAACCGATAAACCGGCCTTGCGATGGGGAAGGCAGAGTGTACCGATCCGCGAACAGGCGACAAGACGGAATTGGGGCAAAATCGGGCTCCCCACAAAATTCTTGGGCGAATTTTGTCGCAAAAAGCCAATTGGTCCATCCGTCAAGGGAGTTCGTAGACCGCATAGGTCGAATTCCGCTGATTTGACGCCGGATAAATCTGCACCAAGGGCAGTTCAGGACCCACGACTCGTCGGTCAACCACGATCCAGTCGCAGCCGTATTTGGCCCGCATGGCTCGTAAGTCGTCGTACCGAATCGTGACTCGCATGGTCGACAAACGAGCGGGGTAAACCTCCAGAAAACGTTTGGCCCACTCTCGCAACGCAACCGCGTTTTGCGGCGTGTCCTTCCAGTTGACCACTTCGGCCCGATGGGCGTACCACTTGAACGTTTGTTGGTGTCTCGGTGTCAACAAGACGGCGTCTTCTGGCGTGCTGGCTCGGATGAACTGGCACACGGCAATCCAGTCTTCCATCGTGCGTCGCTGCTCGGCGTAGTCGGCATCCGCGTTGAGCCCCAGCATTCGATTGCTGACCGAAACGGGTACTCCGGTCTGAATCCGCTCCCAACTGGCCTGAGCGAAAAGCCCGATCGCCGCCAATATCCCGGCTCGGCCCAGCCAGACGATGGCGGAAGGTTGGCTTCTGGGCTGTGGCTCCGCAGTTGGTGAACCGATGTTTCTCGCCGAGAAAAAGTGAACCAGCAAAAATGCGAGCACCAGCGGCGTGACCGCATCGGCCAATCGGAACCAATAAAAACGCAGCAATTTGGCGGCTTGGTCGGGATAAATCGATGGAAGCAGGCCAATCAGCAATCCGGCGAGACTGATTGTCATCGCGCCGATCGCGAACCAACCCAGAATCCGAAACGCGATGGCTTGTTCCGTGAAAAGCGTCTTGGGTTCCGAGTCTTTGGCTCGCTCGATTACCGCGATTGGCATTTGCCGCCAAGCGAACGCCAGAGAGACCAAGCAGCCAATGG
>NZ_ANMO01000022.1 GCF_000338295.1 Rhodopirellula europaea 6C | reverse complement strand
TTCCTGAAAGAGTTTAGCGGGAATGAATTGTTTTGATCTTTTTTCGTTTGGTTGGTCGGGAGCGGTAGCTTCACACCTGCTCCGATGCTTGGGTTGATGACCGGGTTTCTTGTCGGTTGGCGTGTCGATCCGTGATGGATGGATCTTTGGTTCGGGCTAGTTGCAGATCGTTCTTTTCGTTTGCGATTGCACCTCGATACATTCCTTCGTGGGGTCCCATCGTGAGCGTGTCACGATGCCTTCACTCAATCGGTGAAGCACTATCTATCGGATACGATTCCGCTTGCTGCCAAGTCAGGGCTCCTAATCAATGAAACGTGCCGACTGTCAGGCTGAGCAAGCTCAGCGAGGTGGCATCTACGCATGGTTCCGGGCGAATTGACTCGGGCAAGCCGACTCCTCAGGTAAGCATTGATCCGGAGATCAACGAACCGAGTAGGAGTCGAATGCTCATCACAAAAAGACACTTCTTATAGGCAGGCTTCTGAGTGGGAGGTCGTGGAAGATCAGTTCAGGCAGCAGACTTGTTCGTTGCGAGTTGCCGTTTGCGGCGATTCAACATTGCATCACGGCACTCCTGATAGGTTTGTTCATGGACCATCATGTTGCGGATGATCACAGCCAGTTTTCGCATCACGGCGACACGAGCGATCTTGCTGCCTCGACGGTTTTTGATCGGCTTATACCAGGCCTTCATCACGGGATCGTGACGCAGGCAGTGCAGAGTGATTTGGGCCAAGACCCAGCGGGCCATCGTGCTTCCAGCCTTCGTGATACGGCCTCGTCTTCCCGTGCCTTCGCCGCTGTCGTTGACGCCTGGGGTCAGTCCCCAGTAGTGAGCCAGGCTTTTGCCTTTGGGGAATCGATGAGGGTCGCCAACACGGCATACCAATGACAACGCACTGTAGTGAGCGCAGCCGGGGATGGTTCGAATTCGGTCGACCATCGCATCGCCTTGGCAGCGGCCAATGATGATCACTTCCAGGTCGGTCATCCGCTTGGTCCATCGCTCCAGTTCCTCTAGGTGCCAGTCCATTTCTTGGCGTTGCACCGGTGGCAGGACGAGAGTCTTCAGCCACGCGATCGCCTTGACGCTGGGGAAGGTTTTGGTCGGCATCTGCCACTGAAGGTTGTGGCGACGCAGGATGTGCTTGATTCGGTTGGTGGCTTTGGTTCGCATTCGGCCAGCATCCTTGCGTAGTAGAGTGATGCGTTGGCATTCGGCGTAGTGCTTGGTGGGCAGGACAACTTGACGAGCCCCAGCAATGGGTAGCCCTTCTCGAAGTCGATCGCGATTGGTCCACAGCAACTCGGAGAGCGAGTGAGCATCACGGCGATCGGTTTTGACTTTGAGTTTCTTGGTGGGTTGAATCAGAACCGTTTGAACGCATCCATACTGAGGCAAGATCGCGAGGAGCCAGTCGTTGAAGCCGCAGACCTCGACGATGGCAATGTATCCACCTTCTTCGGCTGCCTTCTCGTTGAGCTTGGTGAAGAACTCGGCGCACCGTTCCGGTTGGGTGGAGACCTGGCGACGAAGGCGAATGTCACCGGCTTCATCGCGAAGAGAAATGGTGAGTTGTTTTGCGTGCTGGTCAATTCCGAGGTACAACATGGTCGCGGTTCTCCGAGAGGGACTTGAGTACGTTTTGAGCCCGTCTTCTCCGAAAGGAAAGACGATCGCTCGTTTTCCCATGATCTCGGAGAGCCGTTCTTCAAAACACCCAACTCTTTCATCGACATCGATGATACGGAGCGGCGGTGGTCGCCGTTCTCGCAGTTGTTGAGTCACTCGCCGCCGCCCGCATATCGCTACCGTTCTGGCATGTGATTCGGATGGCCGATTTGTCCAATCCCAACGAGCCGACCGAACACTCGTCGTTCGGCGATGCAACATCGCGACACAAGCGCGGATCAGTCTTGGCAACCTGGGTTGGTTTCTACCTGATCGCGGGAGTTCTAATTCTGTTCACGATGCCGGCCACGAGTCATTCCAACAATTGGTCTGGAATCTTCCCCCCATTCATCATCTTGATGTTCGGTGCGTACCGGCTCGCACGTGTTGGCGCCAAAACTTCTACGACGTTCATTTACGGGTGTTCAACAACTGTCTTGTTCTTGTTCCGCTTTCTATCAATGGGCCGGTTTACACTCTGGCTTGAACACCAGGCACCGTCCACTCCAATGCTAGCGGTCATTTGGATCGCGATTTGTCTATCGCTAGGCGGTGCTGCATCTGGAATTGCATACATGGTTCACGAAAACGAGAACGGACGCACGCAAGCTCAGGATACCGATGCCTAAATCGCTCTTCGCTGCGTCATCTGCTACAATCCAATCCTGCCAAAAAAGTCCAGAAAAGCCAGAACCATCGCATGCACGGGAGTGGCTGTGGCCAGCGTGTTTTGAAATCAATGTCTACTCCCGCCACCCCGTGATGCGGGCCGTTCGCCCAACCAGATTGTGACTGCAACGTCGGTGCATGCTTGTGCTTGAATTGATACTACTGCTTGCCGTCGCATTTCCCATCGCGTGGCTGATCGCTGAGTTCTACGACAACCGCGCGGCACGAATCACGTTGGGCGTTTGTGCGATCGCGATGTCGTTCGGCGTTGCGTGGATCGTCGGATCACTTGATCGCCTGCAATCCAACATTTACTTCTCCGAAGCAACAAAAGACCTGATTCAAAACACGATCATTGAACTTGAGAACGATAAGGTCGACGACGTCCTCACCGAGTTGCGGGTACTGCGTGACGATTTTCGTCCGACGTACGAAACACGCGACGATTATGATGTCCTCGTAGACCGATACATCCACTCAATCTCGGACGCTCCTGTCGAACATTCAGATGGTGACCCGCGATGGTCTCACGAAATGGTAGACTACACGTCGCCCGAAACAGAAGAAGTGGGCGAACCATGACATGCACGGGAGGACGGCTTGCGCGGTTTTCGAAGTGGAGAGTCTTTCGTCCGTCCCCCGTGATGTCCGACGTTCCCCGACTGAAAAGTGCTCGCACGTTCGCTCTATTGTCTCGCCGCATTACTATTGCTGAGCCTCGTCGGCATCGTGTGGCATTGCACGGCCGATTCCGCATTTCGCTATCGAGTACTCGGCGACGAACACTCGCTGCTACCCGCAATCGCACAATACGTCGACAATGGCGATTCGCTCGTTCAGGTACGCCAAACGCTAGGTGATGGTACACCTGGTTCTCATACAAAGGCTCAGGCATGGACTGACATTCAGATCCAGGGCCGAGATCGTGATGGATTCACTGACCAGTACCCGGACGATATATTGCCGACCGACACATTTGTGGCTTATTCTGGATTCCCGACCCAATTCGTGATCCAGTTCCGCGATGGTCGGGTGGTCAATCTCCCGAAGTCGTGGCTGGCGGAAACCTACTCACAAGACGGCGGGGAACCATGACATGCACGGGAGCACGGCTTGCGGCGTTTTTCGCAATGGACAGTTCACTCTCCGTGCCCCGTGATGTCCGCCGTT
>NZ_ANMO01000021.1 GCF_000338295.1 Rhodopirellula europaea 6C | reverse complement strand
CAACCCTCCCCGGCCCGAAGCGGGCCGACCCTCCCAAAGGGAGGGTGAAATAAAACTGCACGACCTCTCTGATAGGGGTAGGGAAGTCCGGTTGAGCCGGACTCCCATACCTATCGGTACCTGCGAGTCCAAAAAACAACCGGGCACGCTCCTTTGGAACGTGCCCGGTTGGACTTGTCAGCCGTGACTTGCTTCGTTGTTGAATCGCTTTCCGATCGGGCCAATCCTCGACCTCCACTAACCTTCATCCTTGAAGGCGAGGGGCTTCTGCGAAGAAGCCCCATTCTCACCGGGTTCGCTGCATCAGACGATGCTTCCGTGCTGCCATCCCGCCAATCCTTTGGCGGAAAACGGTTCTCGCGGGACAACCGTGGGCAGCGAACCCGGTGGGATGGGATCAAAAAATTCGATTCATCAACATCCTCTCCGTAGTGTGGTTTCGAATCTCAAGCGACCAAACGGTAGGCTTCGTCGCCTTCTTTGGCGGGGGCGTCTTGATTGCGGTCGCGAACGGCGTCCACGAACTCTTCGAAGATGCGAATGTCCAAAGCCGAAGCGGCTTCGGATTCGGGGTGGAACTGAGTTCCCAAAGCGAACCAATCGATCATTTCGCTTTCGATCGCTTCGATCACGCCATCGGGGCAACGAGCGGTGACGCGGAATCCAGGGGCGACTTCATCAATCGCCATGTGGTGACGGCTGGTCACGCGAATCTCGCCGTCGCCGTAAACGCGGCCGATCAACGAGTCACTTTCGACGTTGAGAGTGTGCCGGTGATTGACGTCTTGAGCGTCAAAGTGTGGCACGGCTTCGGGCAAGTCTTCTTTGATGTGCAAGAACAAGTTGCCGCCTTGCTGGACGTTGATGAGCTGCATGCCAACGCCAATGCCGAAGACAGGCATGCGGCGTTCAGCGATTTCCGCCATCAGCATGCGGTCGCTGGCTTCGCGAGCCGCATCCATTGGATGAACGCTGGGGTGAAGCATGAATCCGTCGTTGCGAGGATCCAGGTCGCCGCCTCCGATGAACAAGAAACCCTCGACAGCGTCCAAAACTCGGCTCACCGACTCTTCGTCAGCTTGCGGAGGAACCAACACAGGAATCCCGCCCGCGTTGATGATGGCTTGGTAGTAACCAGATGCGATGTAGGCGAACGCGG
Source organism: Rhodopirellula europaea 6C (assembly GCF_000338295.1). Classification (GTDB taxonomy): domain Bacteria; phylum Planctomycetota; class Planctomycetia; order Pirellulales; family Pirellulaceae; genus Rhodopirellula; species Rhodopirellula europaea. Next base: position 5,438 of record NZ_ANMO01000021.1, on the reverse strand, counting down.
GGGTGCTACGAGCGGCGGCACGGAAGTCGGCGTTCAAACCAATCAGGGGCTTGCGCGTCATGAGAAGATCCTCTTCATATCGGCGTTAGGGAGCCCGCATGGGTCAAGCATTCGATGCAGCAGTCGGTTGCTAAATCAAATCGAGCGAGATGCAAATCCGCGAGGACTCAGTCGTATGATGCCGCCTGCCGTACCTGCAGGGAAAAGGGCTCTCATGTGAGACTCATCCAGCTTGAATCATCTTGAAACAGGCTGGTCGTTTTGCTTCCCGAACTTTTCCAATGAGGGATGTGATAAGCGGCGCGGCGACAGTGTCGCGTCTGATGAGCGGGAGATTAGAGGTCGTGTTTCACATAACCAAGCAAGAACGATATATTGTGAAAAGGCTGCTCCAGCCCACTACGGGTAGTGCTAGCAAAGGCCTTTTTTGCTAGCAAAGCGTGTTTTCAAACACGAAATCTACACTTTTTCACATGTAATCTGGGTGCATACTGAACTCGCTAGTGGAAACGATCGGATCACCCCCTGTCTACGAAATGACTTCTCACCTACCAACGCGGATCGCAATCTTTCAAAAGCCGCCATATGTAGACATTGGCGTGCTTCCCCATGAACGCATTTTCCAGTTCACTGGCGTTGCTGCCGTGGCCTGAATCGTTGCCGATGTATGCGGTGCCTGCGATACGGCCGCATGCATTGATCGCTAGCTCGCCGATTCGTCGATCGCCAACAATCTGGTAACCTGTTTCGCGACTCATTGTTCAACACACCTTGAAAATCACTCCTTTTCAAGATTCATTCAAAGACGTGCCAGATCGAAGGCTCAATTTCTTTCGGGCTTAGGCACTGGAAGGACCGCAGCTGTGCATTTTCCTGACGTCGCGTTGGCATCCATCGGTGTCACGATTCCCAAAGCACAGTGGACCAGCGAACAGATTGAAAAGGATCTGCTTCCGTTGTACTCCCGCCTGAAATTGCCCGAAGGCCGACTGGCAATGATGAGCGGCATCGACAGCCGGCGTGTTTGGGAACCGGGCACCGTCCCCAGCGGCCCCAGCATCGAAAGCGGTCGCAACGCCTTGGAAGCCGCCTCGGTCGCCCCAAACCAAATCGGGGCTCTTATCCATGCCAGCGTTTGTCGCGACTTCCTCGAACCCGCCACCGCCTCGCGAGTGCATCACGAGCTGGGCCTGTCACCGGACTGCTGGGTCTACGACGTTTCAAACGCTTGCTTGGGTGTTCTTAACGGAGCGGTCCAGATCGCTAGCATGATCCAGTCGGGAATGATCTCCGCCGGTATCGTTGTCGGAACCGAGAACAGCCGACCGTTGATGGAAGCGACCATCGCGTCGCTCAACGCCGACGATCGGCTCACGCGAAAGACCGTCAAACCTGCCTTTGCGTCGCTGACGATCGGTTCGGGCAGCTGTGCATGGTTGCTGACCCAACGCGACCTCAGCCCCAACGCAACGATCCTGGAACACGCGATCGCACGCGCCCACACGGCCCATCACAACCTTTGTCGCAGCGATCAAGACACGGCCGGGGCGGGCATGCAACCGTTGATGGAAACGGATTCTGAAACACTGATGGCCGAGGGCATCGCAACCGGCGTGGCGGCACTGAATGAGCTAATGCAACAATCCGGCTGGTCTCGCGACCAGATCGACCGTTCGGTTTGCCATCAAGTCGGTTCGCGACACCGAATTGGCATGCTGGAAGCGATGCAGTTGCCGGAAAACAGCGACAGTGTGACCTTTCCGGCTCTCGGCAACACCGGTTCAGTCGCTCTGCCGTTGACCGTCGCCGCGGCGGCCGCAACCGGAGAATTATCCCCCGGACACCGCACCGCGATGCTGGGCATTGGGTCTGGGATCAACAGCGTGATGATTGCCGCGAAATGGGGCGAAACCGCAATTGCCGGCGATTGGGCCGGTTTGCTGGACGAATTGGCTCCGTCGCGACTGGCTGCCGCGACGTCCTGAGCCACCATTGTCCGGGGTGTTTGCATCGCAGCGTGCGCCTTCGATGAGCCCTTTCCGGGCCTGGAACCGATGCACTTCGTCCCCGCAGCAAATCATTTGCTTGCCGGAAATCGTTTCTGGCGCTATGGTGAAAGCGGGCAGCCTCTTTCCTACTGACTTTGAGCGATCTCGATGAAACGCCATTTTCTCCCCCGACTCTCAGCGTGGCGGGTCGCCTTCCAATCCATTGGGCACCGTCTCTCTCGCAGAGTGCGAACCAGCGGTTTGGCAATTTGTCTGACTACCGCCCTTGGCTTCGCACCCGTCGTTGGCCAAGAACCTGCCGTTGCAGAAACTCAGGTCGCGGAAACACCTGTTCAAGCAGAAGTGGGAACGCCAGCTCAGCAACCCGCTGCTGAAACCGAAACAGCCAAGCCTGCCGAGGAGCCGGCCTACGTTCGTGTTCACGAAGTCGACGGCAAACCCAACGCGTTGCAAACCGCAACGGTTCAGTTCCTTGGCCAACCCGGCACCCGTTATGACGGGGCGATTGTTGACTTGGTCGGCGTCGTCCACATCGGCCAAGACGAGTACTACACCGAACTGAAAGAACAGCTCTCCAAGTACGATTCCGTTCTGTACGAATTGGTCGCACCCGACGGGACTCGCATTCGACCCGAGGACCTCGAGGAGCGGCGATCGATTTTGGCTTCGGTTCAAACCGGCATGAAGGACATGTTGAACTTGGAGTATCAACTGGAAAAGATCGACTACATGGCCGAGAACTTTCGCCATGCGGACATGAGCCCCGATGAGTTTGTCGAAGACCTCGAAAAACGCGGCGACAGCGTCTGGAAAATGATCGCTCGAATGCTGGGCGCCGGAATCGCTTCCCAAGCCAAAACGGGCGGTGACGCGGGTTTGATGATGGCGATGTTCAGCGGCGAAGATCGTCCCAAGAACATGAAGCGTGCGATGGCCCGCCAGCTCGTCGACATTGAACTGGTGACCGCTGGCATGGACGACGCCAACGGCGAGAACACATTGATCAAAGGTCGCAACCGCAAAGCGTTTGAGATTTTGAAGGAAGAGCTCGACGCTGGCAAGGAAAACATCGCCGTGTTCTACGGAGCCGGCCACCTACCAGACATGGCCGAACGTTTGGAAAACGACTTTGGCATGAAAGCCGTCCAAACGACCTGGTCCGATGCCTGGGACCTGACCCGAAACTGAGCCCCTAGTCCGCCGATCCAGATAGCGGATCACATTGAGCCCGGTGAACCCCTCACCAGGCAAGCCACCTGCTTCTCACAAAGCCAAACTTAGCTTCACACCGACCTGTGGGACGGTGGTCCCCAACGTGAGTCCACGCAAACCAACGTAAAACTCGGTGGAGATCCACCGAGCTACAGACTGCTCTCGAGAAACCAGCACGTCATTGCAACCGTAGCCCGCTGGGGCCCTCCAGCGGGCATCCCAGCAGCACATAAAACATTGCAATCGCGAATTACGGTCGCAGGATTTCGTTGTTGCGTTGCACGCGTTCTTTCTGCTCGGTGTAGATCTTCGGCAGGTTGTTGGGCAACGACTTCGGAGCCAAAGATTTCTCGGGAGCAAAGTCTCGTCCACGAACGGCCGATCCAAGCGGCGTTGTCAGCGAGTCATCGATCGTCTTCAGATAAGCCTGCAACTTCCAAGCAGGAATGACTGTCACACCATTCTCCGTGGCTTCCGCCTTGGCTTTCCCGACCGCGGCAATCTCGCTGGCATTCTCCGCTTGATCGTCCAACCGCTCCGCTTCGCCAATCACCAAGAATCGAACGCTGCTGTCAAACGTGCCTTCGCGAGTTCCATCGGTTCGCAGAATCGCGGCGACTTCCGCACCGGCGGCACGAATCATCGAAGAAATCTCCGTGGTATCGGGTCGGTTGTCGTCGTCGATATCGATGTTGTCCATCAACGCGATCTTCACGCGACGTCCTGGCGACCAGAACGGTGAGTAGATTTGGTCACCAGGAATGATCGGATAACGAATCTCAGGCAACGCCACCACGCGAGCTTCGGCGCGGTGATCGCCCAACAGTTTGGTGACCTGAATGGTCGCCTTGATCTTCGCATCCTGCAGGCGAGTTTCGTCGCCATCGATGACACCAAACGTGACACCAGGAGTCAGTTCATCGGCCGATCCCAAGTTGATCGTCACGACATTGCCATCACGATAAACGTAGCTGATCAAACCTTGCGTGCTCTCGAAGTTGGTGCTTCGCAGTCGCACGAGTTCTTGCCGTTGGTTTTCGATCGTGTTGGACAATCGGCTTTCCAACTGCTGCAGCTCGTTGATCTCGGCGGTGACCTTGTTTCGGTACGTCGTGAACTCAGCAATCTTCTTCTGCAGGCTATCGCTGGTTCGTTCTGTCGTCAGCTTCATTTGCTGGCGATCTTCGGCAAACTTGGCTTGTTCTGTTTCCAATTTCTTGTTCGCGTCGTCGCGGCTTTTCTCTGCGACTTCCTGTGCTTTCAAAGCCACTTCGATGTCGCTGTCGGCTTGCGAACGAATTTGAGTCGCTTCATCGCGAGCTTGGCTGTACTGGACGTTGCGGTTGCGAATCGCATTGACCAAGAAATCAGGGAGCGCGGGATAGTTGCGGTTTTGCGGATCGACCTCGGGGCCGAACAACGCCATGTCACGCGCAAAGTTCTGCTCAATGATCTCCATTTCAGGATCGTCACCGCTGCTGGATGTCAGCTGGTCGAATTGAGCCTGGCTCAATCCTCCCACACCAAGCATCGCCTTCATCAACGTCGCTTGGCTTTGCATTTCCCGCAGCTCACTGTCTCGAGTCTGCAGTCTTTCCTTGGCACCCGCTGCTGTCTCAGCTTGCGTGTCGCCCCAACTCCAAAAGAAGAAGTTGAGCGCCAAAGAAAGCACCAAGAAAATCAGGCTGGCAATCAAGCTGCCTCGGATCACTGAATCGTCGCGTGCGGCCATGGGGGCGGTGAAGAGTAGGAGGAGATGGAGTGCCCGTGCGAGGGCAGTCGGACCAACTTGGGTCGCATTCGTTGCGTGTTGACTCTACGAACAGGGACCACCGTTCAGTTCGGAACGGCGGACCACCTGCCTCTGCAAATAGCGATTGTATTCAGAGATGACCGGAAACGCATCTTTTTGACACACAATTCAGCCTGAAACTGTCTGGGCGATCGCGCAAACCCGCCGGTCTGCTCCGATTTTGACGGCGAAAGGTTCCCTGAACCGCCCGAGGGAACACCACACCCCCAAGAAACAAGCCAGAAATCTCACACTTCCACCACCTGTAGCACGGTGGCCCCCAGTGTGAATCCCAACACCTGTCACGTCCCAGCTCGCTGGGACCCCAGCGACCTACATCAGCCGCTCGATCACCAACATCCCCCCACGACACCCCATCCGTAGCCGGCTGGGGCCCTCCAGCCGGCATCCATAAAACTAGCCGC
>NZ_ANMO01000020.1 GCF_000338295.1 Rhodopirellula europaea 6C | reverse complement strand
CATTACAGACGAACTCCCCGGAGCGTCAGCTAGTTTGGATAGCCCCCCCGGAAGAGTCAATCTTTTTCTAACTGTCAGAATGCCTGTTCTTGAGATTTTTCGCCCCGCAGAGCTTCTCGTGCGATCAACGCACAAATCCGCATGCAACGAGTCGATCGCTAATCGCGGCTGCTAAAACGCATTTCCGGCAGGTAGACGATGCCGTCCTCCTCTCGCACTTCGTCCCCGCTCGGCTCTTCCTCAGATTCCGAGGTTGAAGTCGGACGAACATTGATCGTGCCGACATTCGTTGGAGTCAAGACGTTGACTGTGTTCGCGAAATCGATGTAGCGGCCGAATTGATCGTAGACAAGGTTGTCCGTTTGAATGACGACTTCTGGTAGCGGAATCTCGTCGCGCACGGTCAACACGCCGTTGTTGATGGTCAGTTTGTAATTGCCCAGATCCAAATTCCCGCTTGGATTCGTCGCGGTGATGACATACTGACCGAGCTCCGCATCCTCGGTCACACCACCACTGGCCAATTCCACTTGGCTGACAGTATCGGAGTTCTTCAAACCGGTCACCGTGAACTCGGTCCCGTTAAACACAAACTCGGTACCGATCAACTTCAATTGATCATCGGTCGAAATCAGCAGCGGCGCGGGCGTTACCATCAACCCACCGGGCAACAAACCGAATTCAATGTTGTAGTTATTGACGTCAAATCCGCTTGCTCCGGCTTCAACTGCTGAGGCGGCCAAGACATAACTGCCAACGTTTGCGGTTGGGACGATCCCCGGCGAGATGAAGCTGACTTGCTGGATCGTTTCGCCGTTCTTCAACCCGATTGCTTCGAAGCGAGTGCGGTCCAGCATCGAATCGCCATAGATCTTCTCCTGGCTCAACGGATTGACGACCAAATCGGCGGGCAACACCGTCAAACCACCATTGGTGAACGAGATGTTGTAGTTCAGGGGGCTGAAGGAACCTTGTCCGCTGACATTCAGGCCAACCGCGTAAGGCTCATCCATCACATCCGCAGTGGGACGTGTTCCCAGGCTCAGCCACTCGACCGGACCAATGGATTCGCCGTTGACCAGACCTTCCACCGTGAAGTCATTGTCTGGGAAAACGAACGTGTCTCCATAGGTCTTCGTGTACGTGCCGCCGGTCACGACCAGGTCTGCCGGCAAGATGGTAAACGTGCCGTCGGTCGCTCCGACGAATCGATACTTGTCGTCCAAATTCGTCGCGTCGATGGAAAGTGTATAGTCTCCGGCATCGGAAAACTGGGTCAGGTTAAAGTTCGTCGTCAAACCGATCGAACCGAGCGTGTCGCCGTCCTCCAATTGACCACTCACTAGACCGATGCCCGGATCGACGGGAACTTCACCATAAGTCGATGAACCGCTGAGGGCTTCGAAAAACAAACCAGGCGTCAAATCAGTCTGCGAAAAGTAAAAAGAGAAGTTGGCTTCGGGTGTACCTAAGTACGGAGGATTCGGAAATCCAGACGCGAAATCAGGCAAGACCTTGTCACCAATGCCCAGCGAGTTTTTCTGCACTCCGCTCTGGTCAAACAAATCCGAACCGGCGACACCGTTGATCGTTGGCGATCCCGAGAGCACGAGATTTTCTTGACGTGGCAAGAAGACCTGCAGTTTCCCCGCCGGGTCGCTGGTAATGGTTGTGTCTCCCTCTAAACGCAATGTTTGGTCTGTCTGCGTTGCATTGAAGAAATTGGCAGACGCCACCAAATTCGTATTGAATCCGGAAACGGTCGAATCAGAGATACGAATCGCGTCACCACCGCCGCCGCTACCAAGCAGGAAGACGGTTCCATCCCCGAGTACGGAAATCGTGCTGCCATTGACGACATCGATTCCGTTGCCGGTCGAGTTGCGACCCTCCAGACCGATCAACTGCATGCGTGATGTAGCTTGAATGATCGCTTCGTCCACAATCACCGCTGTGCTCGCCCCATCACCGGCTGTCACAAAAGTATCGACGAACGCACCTTCGACGCGAGCTCCACCGCGGACAACCAAACCATGGTTGCCGGATCCGTTCGCTCCTCCAACAGCAAAGACCGAGATACGGTCTCCGGCGATCACTTCGGTACCCTGGCCTTCGATCAAGACTCCAATACTGTTGCCACCGGATCGATCACCGCCGAAGCCACTGAGGCTAATTGTCGTGTTGGATTCGATCCGGGAACCCTTGTCGATGATTACCCCGGTTCCGTCACCAACGCCGCCCAGAAAGACTGCATCAGCGATGATACGACTTCCATTGGTAATGATCGTTTCGACCGGCTGATCTCGACCACCCGAGTTTGGCTCGTTAAAGAAACCTCGGATCTGGAAAAAAGTACCGGATCCGGTATCGATCGTCGCTCCATCGACCAGGAAGAACGCGGGCCCAGGATCTCGCTGGCTCGGGATCGCAGAATCGTCATTGTAGAAGATGTTGAGACCGCCACCGGAAGTATCGATCGTCACCCCTGGCTCAATTAACACACTGCGCCCCGTCGTTAAGTTCAGATCGCCCACGTCATCCCCGCTGGCAATCAAGCTCGATTTAACCGTGAGGTCATTACTGAATTGCAACGTCAGATCATTGCCGGCATTCAGGATCGCAGCGATATCGTCGGGATCGATAAAGGACGTCTCACTGGGATCGTCACCGAACAACAAGTCACCCGTCAAACCAGAGTTCGAGGACCCACCAAATCCGATCAACGAAACCTTTCCAACCCCTGGTTTCGCGTCGGCGCCAAAGCTGGCTCCAGGTGAACCGATGGCTAAGAGATTGCCATTATCTGCAAATGAGACGGAACTGCCGAATGCATCGTCTGGCTGCATCCCGATCGAACCGCCGCTGATCGCGGTACCATCTTCGATAATGCTGTTGATCGTAAGGGACGCATTGATATTGGCTGGATCGAGGTCGAACAGAAAGACTCGCCCACCGGTGCTGACGACATCAAAGTTGCCGACCAAGCTTGGGGCTCCCACCGCCAACTGGCTTCCGTCAGCGTTGAACGCCACGGATTTACCAAATCGATCCGAGTCGAATAACGACAAGGACTCAGCCCCGGCCAACGTCGCCCCATCGTTCAGCGTATGCGCTAAGTTCGGTGCGGCACTCAGGTCTGACGTATTAAGACCGAAGACAAAAACGGTCCCCTGTCGAGTTCCAAATTCGCCAACCGTGGAGTCGCCGACCGCCAACCGGGTCGAGTCCCGGCTGATCGCGACCGCCGACCCAAACGCCGAGACGGGGTCGTCAAAAAAGTTTCCTGGGTCGACTCTTTCCAAAGCAAGTGTCCCACCTCCGGACAACGTCGTCCCCTCTCCAATCGTTTGAATCAGGACCGGATTTGCATTGAGATTGCCGAGGTCCAGTGAGATGAGGTGCACTTTTTCCTCGGCCCCCACTACCAATACATTTCCCGTTCCGTTCAATGCAACGCTTTGACCGAACAAATCTTGCGGCTCGAAATCAAGGCCCTCGATCCCAACAAAATCTCCCAGGCCGAAGGTGGGTCGGGTGAGTAAATTCTCAAGGGTAGGAATCTCGCTGGTTTCATTCGGGTCAATTCCAAAGAGAAAGACCCCACCATCGCCAAATTCCAATTCCGGATCGCCGACCGCCAGCAGATCACCCGCTGAATTCCAGGAGACGCTGTCCCCGAATGACGAAAGAGGCAAGTCGAGCAACTCGCCGTTGCCCAGCGCGCTGCCGCTGCCGAGGACATTGGTCAACACCGGTGCTGCGTTAAGGTTTGGAGCGACATCGAACAGGTGAACGCGTTGTTTCGCTCCAACTGCGATTCGGCTTCCATCCCCGCTCAACGCAATCGCTTGGCCAAATCCATCACCGGCGCCAAAGGCGAAATCTTCGTTGGACAACGGACTATCGGTCCCGATTGTCTGCGTCAGTTCGATCGGCCCACCGAAACCCTCACTGAAACTGAAGACATTAAACCGTCTTTTTTCAGAATCTCCCACGTACAAATGATCCCCCGGTCCGGTGAGAGCCAACGACGATCCGAACGTCTCTGTATCGACTTCCAAGGAAACGCCACTGGCCAGTGTTGTTCCATTCTCGATGGTTTGTCTCAAGTCGGCCGGCGACGACAAATCTGCCGAATCAAGTTCGAACAGAAAGACTTTGTTGGGAATGGAAAAGTCCGTTTGCCCAATTGCCAGGCGGTTGCCAGAGTCATCCAACGCGATCGCAGCACCGAACCGCGTGAAATCATCAAGCATCAGTGTGCCGCCACCGGCAAGTGCCGATCCGTCCCGTAACTGTTGAGATTGCCCCGGGGCCTGGCTCCAATCGTTCGGATTCAATTCGAACAGGCGAACGGCTCCGCCATCGCCATTGACTTCACCCACGGCGAGACGGTCTCCGGTTGAATTGACCGCAATCGAATTTCCAAGTCGAAAAACACTGCTCCCCAAGTTTAGTGTTCCGCCTTCGGCAAGCGGCGATCCTTGCTGGATTGTATTGGCTAGGGTCGGAACACCGGCGAAATCTGCGACGCCGAATTCGAAGAGAAACACCTTCTCTACAAGACCAGCCCCGGCGGCCAGTCGCATCCCATCGCCGGTCAATGCCACCGAGTCGCCGAAACCGCTGTCGCCGCCCAGCATCAATTGCACACCGCCCGTCAGCGACGTTTGATTTCGGAGAACCAGTGGCAAATTTGGCTTCTCGGAAAGATCGGTCGAATCGAGCTCGAACAAATAGATCGCACCGCTATTGTTGTCTGCATTGAAGCTGCCATCGTCGCCGCTCGCCCCCACGGCAAGCAAGTTGCCTGCATCGTTGAACGCCAATGAAGATCCAAAGCTGTCTTCGTCATCAAATGCGATTGTCTCATCGCGAACGGGCGTTGCAATGACAACACCATCCTCTATCACTTGAGACAGCATTGGGGCGGCACCGACATCACCAACCTCAAACAAATAAACCTCCTGAGAAAAGTCACCCACATTGCCAACAGCCAATCGGCTTCCCTCCGAATTCGTGGCGATCGAAAAGCCAAATGCCTCCATGAATCCCAGCGTTTTCTGGCTGCCGTCGACCGAGATCAAGTTTGCAAGCGTCGGCGCATTTGAATCCTCGACCAAGTCAAACAGAAAGACGCCTCCGGAAGAATCACGGTCTCCCTGAGGTCCATCATACTGCGGAGCCCCAACCGCCAACCAGGCGCCGTTACCCGATAGCGCAACATCGGTTCCAAATGCATTTGTGCTGAATTGCAAGGTGTTGCCATCAGCCAAAACCGTGCCATCCTCCAACACCTGCATCAGGCTCGGCGCGGAAGCTAGGTCCGACCCATCTAGCTCAAGCAGATACACTGTGGGCGAAAAGGTCGTCGAGTCGCCAATCGCCAGCATGGATCCGGATTGATCGAAATCGACGCCCGTTCCAAATCGGTTCCCGAAATCTCCGGGCACTTCGAGAGTCGAGCCGTCGGCTAGCACAGTTCCATGTTGGATCGTCTGCGCCAACATAGCCGGGGACACCAGAGAATTTGAACTCAGATCAAACAGATAGACAACTCCATCGAATTCCGCATCTCCTGCTCCCGAGGCACCGACCGCCAGCCGATTTCCGATACCATTGAACGAAACTCCGGATCCAAAACCAGACGACGATTCAAAAATGCCTATCGGATCCGGATCACTTACAATCTGCGCTAAGTTTGCCGGCTGCGACAAATCCGACGGAGTGATTTCAAACAGATACACCAGTGGCTCTCGGAAGCTTGGTGCTCCGACTACAAGCCGGTCACCGGCGTCATTAAGGTCAATGCTCGCCCCGAATGAATCTCCCCCCAACCGTCGAATATCGTCCGGATCATCGAATAGGATCTCGTTGGGCATATTCGGGTTGTCTGTCTCGACCAGATCAAGAATTCCTCCACCAGCAAGCAGAGAATCGTCCTGCAGAACCTGAGCGAGCGTCGCAGGCGCTGAAGGATCATTTGCATCGAGTTCAAACAAAAACACCGCGCCAGAATTCTCGGTCAGCGTAGATGGATCCGCGCCGACAGCGTCCTTCAATGGAGCTCCCACCGCCAGGACGGCACCATCCCCATCCAAGGCGACTCCACCGCCGAACACGTCTCTCTCATCAAGGGATAGCACATTCCCGCCGCCAACATTGGCCCCATCGCGGATGACTTGTTGCAATGTGGGCGGAACACTCAAGGCATCGGTGTCGAGTTCAAACAGGTAAACCGCCCCGGCCAATTCTTTGACCGTGTTACTTCCTGCGTCACCTGTCGCTCCAACGGCCAACAGCGACCCGCTGTTGTTGAAGTCCACAGAGCTTCCGAGTTGATCAAACGCATCAACTAAATCGGAGCCTGCGAGCGAAAATTCGATCAGGCTCAATCCCGAGGGCGTTGAGTCGACGATCACCCCATTCTTGGGATCCAGCAGAACGGTTCCGCCACCGGTCAAGACACTGTCGGTCGTTTGGTAGTTCAACAACCCAGCCGATGAAAGTTCA
>NZ_ANMO01000019.1 GCF_000338295.1 Rhodopirellula europaea 6C | reverse complement strand
TTACGATCAGCCGGCGGCGACGGAAGATCAACGACTTCAAAACGCCCGACTTCGCCGCTCGGTTGCATCGTTTGGTTCGCCGCCGACCTCGTGTCAGAAGTGGTTCTCGTGCAACACAATGGAATTCCCGGTGTCAGCGTCGATCACTAACAAGTATAGGTCTGGGCCTTCCATATGGCGAGTCCCAAACCCGGGCGTCGCGTACCACTGGGATGATGCCCAATCTTGCTTGGGCCACCCGGCTGGAATCGATGAGATCAGTTGTTGCGATTTTGGGTGTGAGGAACTCGCAGCCTCCAAATTCGTTTGAGATTTCAGGTAGTCAATCATTGGGGCCTTGGGGGCAAGTCTCCAAATTGAGCAGTGATCAAACCCTGCAGCTAGTCCGCAGGGTGTTAACCCTGTTTGCAACGTCGCATCATCTTTGATCAGGTTGCGCAGAACGTACGGCCAATGTGCTACGTCATGCTGGATGCCAAGGCCTGCACGCTGCCGGGCAGAGTTACGAGCGGCAGCAATCCAGTTTGCTACGGCAGCACAACACGCGCAGCAGACCATCAGCATAAGCAACGCTCGCAATCCGTACTGTGGAAGTCTCATGGCAACGTGGGCGAGAGATGAAGCATTTCAGTCGGCGAACGTCTAAAATCACCCGGTCGCGACGATAGATTCTCCATAGTCAAAACGCCCGACTTCGCGACTCGGGTGCATTTTTTGGTTCTGCCTTCTTCGGTGTCACGGTGACATGGTGTGCAGAGCGGCAGCATAGCCAATCCCAAAGCATAGATGAGGTGCAATCGAGAATACAGCTCTAGCGCCTGTGTTGCGGATCAAAAATGCGGTTAGACCAAATGAGCCGCCAGAAAGTACGCCGATTCCGAGGTAGGCGATTATCTGGTCTCCCTCACCGAAGTCGTGCAGGTAGTCCGAAACCCAAAGAATCGTTCCAAAACTCGCGACCAGAACAGCTGTAGTCAACAGCGCAATACGCGATGACTGGAACCACCATCCAGCTAAGCATCCGACCGCGAAGAATGCAGCGACTGGAACGGACGCACTGAACGACGCAACATACGAGTCGTCGGAGAAAAACAAGCGACGCAAAGATCCATCGAAAATCAACGAAGCAATGATTGCTAGCGTCAAAAGAGAGATTCCAGTCGCAATCCAGACGGTTTGAATTGTGTAAAGGATCGACGGACCTGCGGCGGAACCGGAGTCAGACGTGGCTTGCGAAAGAGTCGAGTATGGATTCAACGCAGGTATGTGATCCAATTCAGATGGCAGAACGACCGCGATAACCGAGTCGCGGCGATTGATTTTCAACTGTCAAGAATGACGACACCGCGACTTCGGTTCATCGCATGGTTCGCCACAATGCTATTTGTCCTCAATCTCGATGCTACCCATCATACCACGACTGTTTCTTGCTCTGAACGAAACCTCAATCGGTCCCATCACCATGCTCTGAAATATCGCCCTAATCTTGTCGACTGGAATCCCGTTCTCGATGAGCGCTTCATCTGTCACGGCTTTCGGTTTGAACCCTTGCCAATCGGATGGGCAAACCAGGAAGCGGTAGGCGCGTTTGAGGGCAAAACATTCAATCACCGCATTTGTTTTGGAACAGAATAATACGCCCCCTTGCCGCATGCCTTCGTTCGACCGAACCGCAGAGGCGAGAGCCTTCGTCACATCCTTCGGTATCCACTCAGGTGGGTGGTCCAAGCCAAAGATGTGATGACGACATTCGCAAATCGGTTCTACATCAGAGTCGGCGAATAAGTCATCGACGCCTTGAGAGTGAGATACGCTGGCAAGTCCAACCAAGCACAGCAACGCCGCAAAACGGAATAGTGTCAACATGCGGGCGACTCGGATTCAATTTGACGTT
>NZ_ANMO01000018.1 GCF_000338295.1 Rhodopirellula europaea 6C | reverse complement strand
TTGCATGTGATGCAACACGCCAATGTCGTGTTCCGAAGATTGGATCGCCTCATCTGCGAACGTTCCGTAGAGCGTCGGCGAACCGCTTCGGGGGTGCTTCGCCAGCAGCATGCCCAGCGGAGCCAACAATCGCATGTGACCGTTGTTGGCTGAGAGTGTTCGACGACATCATGTGCCGACGACTTACTCGCTGACTAAACGCACAATCAGTCAACTGCGACTCGCCCTGTTCGTCAGAGAAGGGCGTGTCGCTTATGGTCCCTTATGGGAATGGCGACATTTGAGGGTCGCCTACTTTGGTGCGCCGATGTCGCCAAGGTCGTCGTTGAATTGAGCTGGTGCAACCCCGACAGTGGTGACAGTTCTCGACAGGCCGAATCGACGGCCCAACGAAAAGACCTCCCCAGTGTATGCAGCACCGAGTCAGGTTGACGCTGGTCTTCGCTTGAGGACCACTCGCTGCAGCGAGCCGGAAGGATCATTGGTAAGAGCCGAGGCGTGTCCATGTCATCGCGTCTTCGCGAGTTTCGTTCTCACGCGTCGGGCTGGCTGGGATGCTCTGCACTGGATCAAGTCAGGACAACGTTCGTGACCTTGGACAAGTGCCCTGTTCATCAGGCAACACCGGGGCGACGTGTTCGAGCTTGCTACTGGAAGCAGTGGAGGAAGGCGAAGACTCGTCTGAAGAAGCTGACTTCCTTGGGCGTGTCCGCTCGTGTTGCTCGCGGCTTCGCGTTGAGCGGCAAGGGAGCCTGGCGTCTTTCCATGACGTCGGGCGTCCAGCGGGCTTTATCGATCGAGTACCTGACCGCCGAGGGCTTGTTGAATCTAGAAGAGCGTTGGAAGTCGTTTGCATCCTTGCGACGAACCGCCTAGTGCGGTCCCGCATGCTAGGTGGTGTGGGAGGGGTCCCGGGCAACCGGGCCCCTATCCCGATTGCGATGGTTATCGCACATTCTAGGGTCTGCGAATACCATCGTCACGTTGTGTCTCGATTGCCGAATCGTGAAGCGAAAAACAATGTAGCCGCGAACGTGGCAAAGAGAATTACGGACATAAACGCGAGTCGAATCGTGACGCCCAGATAGAAGACTGCATCTTGATCCGGCGTTCCATTCCAGCCAGGGGCGTCTATTTCGGATCGAATCCAACGCTGGTCAAGAATCGCATACGCAGCGCCCACCAAGAGCACGGACAATACGAACCCGCGGCCCGCCCAGAGATACGATGCGAGTGATGTACCGAGCACGCAAACGGTCAGCGCGACCCATCCATGCGGAGCGAAAAATTCGGTGAGCAAATGCATTGAGGTCGGGCGTCGGAACTTGGTCTCAACTTAGTTGCGATAACGGCAGTGATCAGCGGGGACGGGCGAACGACTTGCAAGCAGACGAGAAAACTGGCCACCCGTCCTTATGGTCACCCGCATTCATTCTAGTGACTTGATCGTGTCAGGGCCATCTCGCAGCCCAAGACAGACGATCCAGTCAATCAACACAGATGCGGACGCGAAATTCCCCAAGCTGATTAGCCTGAATCTGCCCGTCGGAGTGCTCGACGGGATGAGGCCGCTTGACTGATCGTGGACGAATTCTCCCGGCCTGCCGCTCCACCAACCAGAGGTGATGAGACGACTAAACGGAGACCTTCGCCACGATCAGTAGCGGGAATTGCCTAACGACTGCTCAGATGACGCCTTCGACCAAAAAGACCATCCATAAGGACGTCGCCGTGCAATTCCCTGCGTCAAGCGGAATCAGCTTCTAGTAATCCCCTATCAACCACAGAATCTTAGCTCATGACCAAGCAGACGAAAATCTTGATCGGAATCGATTGGGCCGACGCCAAGCATGATTTCCATCTCATCGACTCGACCGGCAAGACTCAAATCGGTGTCTTCAAACAGTCGCCCAAGGCTATCGCAGAGCAGCTCAAGTTCTGGCGAGAGCAGTCCCCCGGAGCCAACTTCTTGATCGCCATCGAGGCCGCCAAGGGTGCTTTGATCAATGCTCTCGTTGAACACGATGACATCGTCATCTACCCAGTCAATCCCGCCGCTTTGGCCTACCATCGAAAATCATTTGCACATGGAGGAGGGAAGAACGATCCGCTCGATGCAAAAAGGCTCGCTGGCTTTCTACACGATCGTCTGTCAGATCTCAGGCCACTGAAGCGAGACCAGGCGATCACACGTGAGCTCGGCACTCTCAGTGAAGATCGCCGGCGGGCTGTCGACACGCGGGCGGACTTGGCGAATGAACTCACGGCGGTTCTGAAGCAGTATTTCCCTGCTGTTTTAGGCTTCAAAGCAGCTAAACCTTACGCCGCTTTCTTGCTGTCGTTCTTGATCGAGTATCCCACGCTGCAGGCTGCTCAGGACGCAGGTGAAGCGAAGCTTCGCAGCTACTTTCACGGGGTCGGCATGAAACGCAAGGCTGACAAATTTGCCAAGCTAATCATTGAGGCGATGCCCTTGACCGTTGACGAAGTCACGCTTCGTAGCAGTCGGCGCCGTGCGGTAATGATCGCGGAGCAACTTAAAATCTACAACAAACACATTCGGCAATACGAAGCCTCAATCAAAGAACTGCTTCCAAAGCATCCGGCCTACGCGATCGCCAAATCGCTGCCTGGCCCGTCCGACAACACTCAAGCTCGGTTGATCGCAGCAATGGGTGACGACCCAAATCGGTACGGCTCCGCGAAGTGTCTGCAGTGCGCCAGCGGCATCGCTCCGATAACCGAGCAAAGCGGCAAGCGGAAGTTCGCGGTCGCTCGCTGGGCATGCACCAAGTTTCTTCGTCAAACCTTTCACGAGATGGCGGGCCTTTCGATCACAAAGAGTCGATGGGCGAAAGCGTTCTACAATCAACAAATTGCGAAAGGCAAATCAGCCAACACCGCCAAGCGAGCCCTCGCCTACAAATGGCAACGCATCATCTATCGGTGCTGGCAAACCGCCCAGCCATACAACGAAGATCGATACATTGCCCGCCTGAAAGCGACTGGTTCGCCACTCTACGAGCTCCTATGAGCCGCCAATCAACCGGTGTTGAAAACCTGTCAGAAACCCGATGTTTGCCGGTGAATAAAATGTCGCAAATAATCAGCTGCCGATCTCGACCACCCTAGACAACATGCCTCAGATGTCTCCGTTGCATCACATGGTTCGTCGCTCTTGTTCGTGTCGGGAATATACAGAAGCAATTGTAACCAGCGCACATCGTCAAGCGATCAGTCCGAGCACCATCCTGGCGGAGGCGGCCACAACGAACGGTCGCGAAACCATTCGGGTTTGTTATCGCCGATAGTTGGATGACGAATGATTGTCATTGCGTAGTAGTACGCCGGTTCTCCGTACAGAAGTGGATCAGCTTCGAGGTCGTCGACGTCACTCCAGTAATCGCAAACCATTCGCACACACTCGTCACGGTGCAGGTCGCTGTGGGACGTCATTGCGTCAATGATGCGGTTGCAGAATCGAACGGCGGGTTCCGTCTTCGCAAATTTGAATCGGTCGTCAATCATGCAAGATGCGAGCATTGGATAGTACGACGAACGTCGGACATCACGGGGCACGGAGAGTTGACCATCCATTGCGATAAACGCCGCAAGCCGTGCTCCCGTGCATGTCATTGTTACGTGATTACTCTGCTGGGATGCGGGTCTCATCACCTTTGAGTGGCTGCAGTTTGACGTACGATCCTTCCGTTCCGCCAACCATGTGCGTCAAAGCTTTGCCATCACCGGTTTGGCGGGAAAGGCCAACAGATCCTCCGCGGGCATACGCTTCGATACTTGCCGAGTTGATCCGGTTGTCGTTCGTCAGAGACACGATGGCTCTCTGATCATTTGCGGCGATTGAAACTTCGGATTTCCCGGAACCGTCATACATCCGTAGCTGCGTATTGCTGTTCCCAAGTGTCTTCAGGGAGGCGCGAACGGAGCCATCATCGCCCAATAGTTGGAACTCGCGAGCTTGAAGGACCGAAGGCGTTTCCGGATTGCCATTGGCGGCAACCGTAACGGTGAGTGCAATGCATAAGGCGACGAGAGTACCGCCGATTCGCCAGATACGAAGTTCGTTTTCGACTTTGGCGATACGATTCAGTAGAGCATCATTGGTCGACATTGCTTGTCTCCGAGAAAGGAAGGTTGATACACGTAACGGTACGCGTAACCGGGAACGCGCGATAAAGTTTCCAACGCCCAAATCGCTTAGCTCGCGTTCTCCGGTTCACGCGATGGTTACCCGTACGTTTGATCTACGCGTACATTGGAAGAAACACGAAAGCCCATCCTGGGTACACGTACGTAGATCGGTGAATCGGCAATTCGAGCGTGCGTTCAAAATGGCGATCACCGTCGTGCGAAAGCAACGCTCCTTTAACGACTAGTGTAACTGATGCGCAGCGGTCAATGATCCGCCCACACGGAACATTTCCACAAAGAACAGCCCCATGTGTCGTCTTGAACTCGTCTAACGCATCAGAGGCATGGACGTGTGTTGTTCGCCCGTCTGCATCGTTCGACACAGAAACGGATTCGATCACAATTTCACGGAAACCGCTGTCAACGGGAACGAAGCCAACAACAACCAACGAAAAAGGTGATGAAGCCCCAGTGTAGTGAAGGATGCCAGGAATACCGAATTTGGTGAACTCCGGTGTTTCGACATATGCGTTGAGGTAAAGCCCATCGTCAGTGTTTGGAACGTCAGCGAGATCAATGCCATCGTCTGAATGACATGGCATCGACTTAACGTCGCTTTCGATATAGATGCCAAGAGTCGCGATCCAGCAAACAACAACAATGATCGCAATTCGGATGACGCGTCGGCGTGGTGTCATTGGGCTTCAGTCGGCGAACGGCGGACATCACGGGGCACGGAGAGTGGACTATCCATTGCGAAAAACGCCGCAAGCCGTGCTCCCGTGCATGTCATGGTTCCCCGCCATCTTGGCCAACGTAGCGGAAATTGCGAGCAAACCAAGCAGTCGCGAAATGGATCGCACCGAAGACGCAGCCGAGCATGAAGGTCACGAATGGAATCAGCCAAGTGTAAACAAACGAGTCGATGCGAGCATTCGATGGCGCGGTCGGATCATACAGCACATCGATGCGGTCGCCAACGTTGCCGGGCGATGGCGAGACGTGACCGTATGCTTGAACCGAGTAGTCACGCCCATTAGCAGCAAAGGTGAACGTAGGCTTGAACAGCAGCTCACCGTCATCATTGGTCGTAGTGTGCAAATCGACGACAGTACCGGTAGTGCGTTTTGCGTCGCGAAGAAAGTCGGCAGTGAGAACAGTTGCGATCAACGACACCAGAAGCGAGCATCCCGCAAGAAGCGGAATTAGAACGCGAATCATGCCAAACCAGTTTCGGATCATTAAAGACTTGAGGTCAGTTTTGTCGGGGAACGACCGCGATCACCCCGTCGCGGCGAAAGATTTTCCATTGTCAAAACGCTCGGCTCCGCGACTGGGGTGCATCGCTTGGTTCAAGTAAGCCGCTAACGCGGCGGTTTCGGTTTGGTGGTGGAACGGACGCGTGACGGATTGTTGGAAGCAACCTTTCAGGAGGAGCTGTTCGCTGGGAACAGCTCAGCAACTCCTCCTGAAAAGGAACACAACATGTCTAAGTCTAGCTCAAACGGTTCGCAAGATGCACCTGGGTCCCACTTCCCTGAAAGTCTTCTCCTGAGACTCTCCGAAGACTTGCACCTGACCGGCAAGGCCAAACGAACTCACGATGGCTACATCCGAGCGGTCAGGCAGCTCTCCGATTTCGCCGGTTGCAGTCCCGACCAGGTGAACGAGCAGCATGTGCGGCAGTGCTTTTTGCACCTCAAGAACGATCGCAACTTTGCTTATGGATCACTCCGCGTGGCATTCTCGGGCATCAAGTTCTTCTTCACGCACACCTGCAAGCGTGACTGGGAAATCATCAAGATGCTCAAGCTCCAAAACATCACCACGTTGCCGGAGGTGCTGACGATCGAGCAGGTTCATGAACTGATCGGCTCAGCGACCACGCAGCGAATGTTCGTCTATTTCTGGACCGTCTATTCGCTGGGACTCCGACTCAATGAAGCGTTGCATCTGCAGGTCAGTGACATCGACGCCCAGCGAGGCTGGGTTCATGTCCATCGTGGCAAGGGAGCCAAGGACCGGTATGTCCCGCTGCCGACGACGACCGTTCGACTTCTGCGAAACTACTGGGCAAGTCACCGGCACCCGTGCCTGCTGTTTCCGGCAGATGGACGAAACCACCGCCTTGCCAAAGACGGCGTCAGCGAAGCGACGACTCCGATGAGCGAAACGGCCGTTCAAGGAGCAATGAAGCAGATCACGAAAAACCTCCGCTTTGGCAAGAAGGTCAGCATTCATACGCTGCGTCATTCCTATGCGACGCACTTGCTCGAAGCGGGCGTGGGACTGAAAGTAATTCAAAAGTACTTGGGGCATTCGTCGCTGCAGACCACCTTGGTCTATCTGCATCTGACTGACACCGCTGAGGCGAACGCTCGTCAAGAAATCGAAAGGCTATTCGGTAGGCTACCAGGCAGCGACGAGTAAACCCGCTCTCGCAAATGCCCACGGTTGCGGAGGCTCTTCGCCAATTCGCACCGGCATACCTGCAGCAACACGCCGATTCGATCTCGGTCGCCGAAGATAAAGTTCTTGGCGCGATCACTCGTTGTCGCACCGGTGCACTGGGTGGTGTTCACTACCAGTGCGGCGGCTGCGGAATCGATCACTGGGTCGGGCGTTCGTGTGGCAATCGGCACTGCCCAAACTGCGGTCACCAGCGGACGCAGGCTTGGATTGAAACGCAGGCTGCCAAGCTGATGCCGGTTCATCACTTCTTGGTCACTTTCACGGTGCCCCGGGAGGTTGGCTTGGTGCTGCGCGTTCACCAACGTGACGGCTACCGATGCTTGTTCGATGCCAGCAGTCAGAGCATTCGCGATGTGGGATCGGCAACCAAGAGCCTGAAAGGATGCCAACTTGGGTTCTTCGGTGTGCTTCATACTTGGGGGCGTGACCCGGCGGTCTATCATCCGCACGTTCACTACGTCGTTCCTGGCGGCGGAGTGAAACTGGATGAGCAAGGCAATGCCGAATCATGGCAGAGCACTCCGAAGAACTTCTTGTTCCACCACGGCACATTGATCCGAACCTACAAAGCGAAGCTTGCCGATGAACTTCGAGCGGCAGGTCTTTATGCCCAAATCGATCTGGAGGCTTGGACGAAAGACTTCGTCGTCGACATCCAGCCGGTTGGGCACGGCGTCCC
>NZ_ANMO01000017.1 GCF_000338295.1 Rhodopirellula europaea 6C | reverse complement strand
TAGTGATCAGCGGGGACGGGCGAACGACTTGCAAGCAGACGACAAAACGAACCACCCGTCCTCCGTTGCATCACATGGTTATTTGGCGTTTTCGTATTGTGCTCGAAGTTCGTCGAGGTCAGTATCGCTGATGAGGTCTTTCGTGCAACCAGATTCGTTGAGTACCCATCGCCAAAGATCGTAGTCGCGATGATCCCGCGGGCATTCCAGTGCCCCCGACCATCGGACGTCGTCGGCCTGCCATCCAGAGATTTTCATGTGCAGTGTTCCATCGTCATCATACGAATGCCATTCACGCCAATACCATGTCGTGTCAGTCGGTTCTTCGTAGCAGTCTCTCCACCATGGCGGTGGATTGTCGATTTGCTGTTGTTTTGTGATGTGCAGCGGATCGCCCGCGCAATTCAGTGAGAACCCAGTGCCATCCTCGTTGAACGCAACAACCATGTTTGCACCGCAGGCGGGGCAAGGAGTGCCGACGATTGAATCAAGAGACGCGTGATCGTGAACCATCGCGATGATGTGATCAGCTTCGTTGTCGAAAATGCCGTAAGTCGTTTGCATTCGCATGCGACATCTTCATCCAAATAACGTTACGCATCAGCGGGCGGCGGGAGTTGGGCTACCAATTGAAAAACCTCTCCACCGCCGCTCCGTTGCATGCGATGGTTCGCCGCATTCCAGCGATCAGGGATGCGATTTAGCTTGAATCTTGGTGACAACAGCCGGAAGGTCGCAAGCGTCCGAAACCGAACCGTCGGCATCTACGAACGCGTACGTTTTTAGGCGAGGGTCGTACACAATAGTATGGGAGAGTTGGTACACGATCCACCACCGATCATCGAATTTCTTCGGCAATGGCAAGGCGGCTGCACGTAGCTCTCGCTTCGTTTGCGATTCAGGAAGCTGTCGGCGTTCTTTGTCGATCGCAGACCGGACATCAGGCGGCCAAATGTAGGAAGCGTAGTTCTCGGGTGAAATACCGAGGGATTCGGCAATGCGTTGCGATTCGGAAATCGGGGAGACGAACGGTTCGACGTCACAGAGCGGAGCGTCAACAAAGGAGTGCGAGTATCCACAGTCGCATGCAAGTTCGTAGGAGAACGTCGCGTCCGCGTCGTTTATGTCGAGGTACTTTAGATCGACATCTTGGATTGCAGAGCAATCCGGGCACTGGATTGGAGCGGTGTGTCCCATTGTGGATTTGAGTCAGCCTACGCGCGGGTGGGTTTCAGTCGGCGAACGATTGAGTTCACCCGCTTAGCAACGAAAAAATTTTCCCTTGCT
>NZ_ANMO01000016.1 GCF_000338295.1 Rhodopirellula europaea 6C | reverse complement strand
ACACCGATCACGGGGCGGCGACGAGAGGCTGTCCATTTCAAACCGCATGACTTCGCCGCTCCCGTGCATCGGATTGTTCGTCGGTCTTGAGGCGAAGAAGTATCCATTCACATTCACCGCGTAAGAAAGCAACCGACAATTGACAGGGTGACGAGTCCCCCGGCGGAGCAGGAGATCATTGTACCCACCTTCAACGTTGGTTGACGCCAGATGGCAAATGTAGAGAACAACATGGCCGAGATCAGTCCGGTCGCTGCCAGATAAATAAGCATGCAAACGATCACAATTTGAAATGGACCATCTCCAAAGAGGAATCGATCCGCAATCATCTTGGCACGATCGCCGCCGCGGATCTGTGGATCAACCATCGTGGAAAATGCGTAGACCACGAGGGTTTGCCACGCGAACGTCAATCCGATGATGGCCGACAATATCGAGAGTCCGATTCCGTACCAGCGCGGAGGAGGAAGAGCGGTATTCGCTGGGGGTTGTGCAGTGGTCGATCGATACGAAGTGTCAGTCATTGAGTACACCGACCGTTATGACCGACGAACGG
>NZ_ANMO01000015.1 GCF_000338295.1 Rhodopirellula europaea 6C | reverse complement strand
AATTGCTGATATCCTTGTCGCCTTGGTTTTGCTGGTTTTCCGCTCCCGATTCGCGGCGTTTTACATGGTCGTTTGGGGTTTGGTGACCGCAGCGAGTAGAATGACCGCTCTCGGGTTGGAGGCTTGGCCCGAGACGCTGATCCGGATCGCAAACGGTGGTGTTCCACTTGTTATCTTGATCCACTGGACGGCGAAGCGAAAATAGCCTCGACTCCCACCACCCCACCCCAACTCCCACCGCGTTTGCCATCCCACATGGCATCTGACGCACCCCACCCACCATCGAATTGACTCGCTGATGAGATCCAGGAAACGTACGCGCTCGCTGATTCTCGGGATTCTTTGCTGTCTGATGTTGGGCAGCGCCACCGCACGAGCTGACGCTCCGTTGACAGGAACCCAGCCGGCCCAGTGGCGAGTCATTTGGACCGCGGACCCGGCGACCAAGGCCACCATTTCTTGGAGCACCAAGGAAGCGGGAATTTCGCACTCGGTTCGTTTTCGAATCAAAGGCAGTGGCGAGACTTTGGCCGAACAGTTGGCTGAGTCCGGACGCTACACCGGCGGCGAGTTCGAGTCGTACTATCATCATGCTCGTTTGACCGATCTGCAGCCCGGAACGGCTTATGAGGTGCAAATGGTCAGTGACGCGAATGAGTCACCGGTCTTCTACTTTGTGACCGCACCGGGGACTGACCGCGACTTCAGCATTTTGCACGGGGGCGATTCTCGGTCGGATCAAGATGCACGTCGACGGATCAACAAGATGATCGCGGCGTTGGTCGAGTCTTCCTACGACAACGACGATTTGTCTGATGACATACTGGCACTCGCCCACGGTGGAGATTACATCGTCACCGGAAAGAAGATGGAGCTTTGGTCGATGTGGCTATCCGACCACGAGTTGACGACCGCTTCGGATGGCCGTTTGTTGCCAATCATTCCCGCTCGAGGCAATCACGACAAAGGCAAACCGTTCAACGAAGTGTTTGGTTTTCCTGAAGGTGATTTGAATTACTACGGACTCAATCTCAGTCCTCAGGTCCGCTTCACGACTTTGAATTCAGAAACCAGCACGGCTGGCGATCAAGCTCGATGGTTGAAGGCGGAACTCAAAGCGTCTCGCGATTCCAATCGTTGGTTGCTCACTCAGTACCATCGGCCGGTTTATCCAGCGGTCAAAACACCTGGGGCTGGTTTGGTGAGCTGGGTTCCGCTGTTTGAAAAATACAACGTGGACTTGGTCTGCGAAGCAGACGGTCACAACATCAAACGCACCGTGCCGATCCGTGATGGCAAATCGGATGAAACCGGTGTGGTCTACATCGGTGAGGGTGGTTTAGGTGTGCCGCAGCGAACTCCCAAGACCGACCGATGGTTTTTGGAGTCACCCGGCATGGCTGACCAGGGCCATCACGTGTTTGTCTTGAAATTCACCAAGGAAGCATTGCATGGGACTTGTCTGCTGTTAGACGGAACCATCCGCGACCAGTTCACACGCCCCGTTCGCAAGTAGCCAGATCCGTTCCTGGTTGACCAGATCGCCCTACCGAAACAGATCGCCTTTCCGTAACGAGTAGAATATGAGCATGTCCAAACCAAAGAATCCCGGTCGTCGTCGCTTTGTTCTTCGTTCTCTCGCTGGGTCGCTCGCGTTGCCTGGTTTGCCGTCTTTGATGGCCGACACGGTTGATCACAACTCACCGGTCCAGTCGACTCGCGGTGCGGGGACGGGGGCTCGTCGATTCGTTGCGGTTGGCAACTTGCTCGGCTTCCAACAAAAGCACTTTTTCCCGGAAACGCCCGGTCGCGAATTTGAAGAAACAACGCTGCTGAAACCGTTGGCTGAGAACCGCGAACACATCAACGTCTATCGTGGTTTGGATCATGGAATTCGTGGTGGGCACTTCGCCGTGCACACGTTTCTATCAGGTGTGCTGCATCATGAATCGAAGAACCGGCGCGATGGCAACGTGACGATCGACCAATTTCTCGCGGATGAAATTGGCAAGCAAACTCGGTTTGCATCGTTGACGGTTGGATCGGAAGGAGGCATCCACGGCGGTTGCCAAATGTCGTGGACCAAGTCGGGTGTCCGCGTGCCTCCGATCACGGGGCCAGCCGAATTGTTCGACCGGTTGTTCATGACGGAGTCGGAGCAACGGCGTTCTCAAATGATCAACGAGAATGCGTTGCAGGCATCGATCCTGGATTCGATCACCGAAGAAGCAGGTTCGCTTTCGAAACGAGTCAATCAAGAAGATCGATCCAAGCTGGATGAGTATTTCAGCTCGATTCGCGAAGTGGAAAAGCAACTCGAAGTTCGCCGTCGGTGGGCGGATCAACCAAAACCGGAAGCCCCGTTCGAGAAGCCCGCGAACACGAACACGGTCGACGACCTGCCGATGTTGTATGAGCTGATTGCGTTGGCTCTGCAAACGGACTCGACTCGAATCGCGACGTTGGAAATTGGGGGCAGTTTCTTGCCTCAGAATCTGGGAATCGACAAGTCCTATCACAGCCTTTCGCATCACGGCAACGACGAGGAAACGATCGCACATCTGCTTACGCTGGAAACTTACCAATTGGAGCAATTTGGAAAGTTCCTGACGCGACTGGCGGCAATTCAGGATGGTGAGCAGTCATTGCTGGATTCAACCGCGGTGCTGTTCGGCAGCGGAATGGGCAACGGCAGTTCGCACACGAATTCAGACTTGCCAATCGTGCTGGCAGGTGGCGGCTACGGTCGCGGTGAATTCAAGAAAGTGGGTTCCGGCAACCGTAACAAAATTCCGCTTTGCAACTTGTATGTCGACATCGCTCAAAAAATGGGCGTTCAAACGGAGTCGTTTGGCACCAGCACCGGGAGCTTCTCATAACCGTGGGCCAGATACTTCCGAGTCGATCGTTTTTGTCAAAATTGCGTTTCGCGGTCTTGGTCGTGCTGTGTCTGTTGCACTTGCCTGAATCCTTCGCGGAGGAAACTGACTCGACGACAGACGATGACGCTTCATCGGAGGTCGCGGACTTTCTAGGGAAGTATTGCCTGGAATGTCACGACAACGCATCGGCGGAGGGCGAGCGAGAATTCGAGTCGTGCAAGCTTCCAATCTCGTCCGAGCAGCAACTGATCGCGACGGATGAGATCATCGATCAGGTAACGCTGAAGACGATGCCACCGGAGGATTCCGAACAACCAACCGACGAGGAACGTTTGGCTTTGCTTCAAGAGTTGCGAAGCAGCGTTGCCGAAGCTCGCGGTCAATTCGAAGGCTCCACTGGCCGTACCGTGATGCGTCGACTTTCCAACCGTGAATACGAGGTGACTTTGGCGGCGCTGTTTGGCCGTCGTGTCGACACGTTGGGACTGACCGCTGACTTTCCGAAGGAAAAGACGAGTCACCACATCGACACGATTGGCGAATCGTTGGTCACTTCGGGATTTTTGCTGGACCAATATTTCCAAGCTGCCTCGCGATTGGTGGAAACGCGACTTGGCAAACCTTCAACGGAACCCAAGTCGTGGCACTTCACCGACAACTTTCAACAGTACGAAGAATTGTCGGGGGCACACCGAACTGTTTTCAATTTTGAATACTTGTGTTTGTACGAGCAACCCAACACCGACACACGACAAGGCGGCTACGGACACATCGAAGACTTCCTCGAAGGTGTCCCCGTGTCGGGGCTTTACGACATCGAGGTGAACGCCCAAGCGATGCATCGGGACACACACTACGATCCCAAGATTTTCCGCATCGATTTCTCGGAACCGTTTCAAATCGCGGTGGTTCCCGGCGATGCCACGAAGGGGCACATTCATTACCCGCAGGCGATCGAGCCGATTCTGGCAACTGCCATCGTTCCTGACGAGCAGCCTGAATGGTTGTCGTTTCGCGTTTGGCTCGAAGCGGGGCAGACACCTCGATTCATTTTTCCGAACGGCCCGTATGAGTCACGGGCTTCGGTGATCGAAACCAATCGCCGGTACAAGGACGAGTTCAAGAATCCCAAAGTCGGTGTCAGCCGAACATCGCTTCTTCGCGAAGGGAAATTGCCGCACATTCGCATCGGTGAGATCAAGGTGCGTGGTCCGGTGGAGGAGCCCAACGGCAGCGAAGAGGAGCGTGCCGTTTTTGGAAACGACGGGTTCCAGGAAGACCACGCTTTGGACCAATTGTTCGCGTTTGGCCAACGTGCCTATCGCCGCACGCTCGAACAAGCGGACCGCGATCGGATCGAGTCGATCTACAACAAAAGGTTGTCGGAAGACGCGACCCCGCGACAAGCTGCACTCGATACGTTGAAGATGATTCTGTGCTCGCCGTCGTTTCTCTACCTCAGCGAGATCACGCCGGAAGACGAGACCTTGCTGCGGCCGTTCGACTTGGCGTCGCGTCTTTCTTATGCGTTGTGGGCTGCACCGCCGGACGAAGAGCTCTTTGAGGAAGCCAAATCAGGCAGACTGACCGAGTCAGACGTTTTGACGGAGCAAATCGAGCGAATGCTTCAATCAGATCGCTCCAACGAATTCGTGAACGGCTTTCTCGATAGTTGGTTGAACCTTCGTGACATTGGGAATCTGCCACCGCCGCGTAAGGCGGTACCCGATTACTATGCCGAGAATCTTCCTGAGTCGATGAAGCAGGAGACGCGTTTGTTCTTTCGGCATTTGTTGGATGAGAACGGGCCGGTGACGGATCTGCTGGACGCGGACTATTCGTTCGTGGATAAGAAGCTGGCGAAGCTCTACAGGTTGCCTGAGAAGGACACGATGCGTTTGGCCGATGGATTTCAACGTGTCAGCCTGGACGAGAACCGCCAACGCGGTGGTGTGTTGGGCATGGCCGGTGTGTTGACCGTCAGTGCGAATGGTGTCGACACGTCGCCTGTGACTCGCGGTGTTTGGGTGCTCGAGAACATTCTCGGAACTCCGCCGCCTCCACCACCGGATGAGGTGCCGAGCATTGATGCCAATGTCAGTGGATCGACGACGATTCGGGAACGGTTGTCAAAACACAGCCAAGACAAAACCTGTGCCGTGTGCCATCGCAGCATTGACCCGCTCGGGTATGCACTGGAAACGTTTGACCCAATCGGGCGTTGGCGAGACAAATATCCTAAGGCCAAGGGCCAAGGCAAAGCGGCCAAGGTGGATGCGACTGGCAAGTTTCCGTCCGGCGAAGAGTTCACGAACTTCGGCGATTTCAAACAGAAGCTACTGGAAAGCCGTCGCGAGCAATTCACTCGGAGTCTGATCGAAAAGCTGCTGGCCTACTCGACTGGCCGGCACATGGAGCGTGCTGATCAATTTGAGATCGACGACATCTTGGTGCGCGTCCAAGCGGACGGCGGCGGGCTGCGGACGATGGTGACCGAGGTGTCGACCAGCAATCTGTTCCGATCTCGCTGAGTTTCGGTTCAGCAGTGGTTCCGTTCATGGTCTATGCTTTTTTCTGCCGGTGCCATCCGTCAAAATAGATGCACTCAGACGCACGTGTCTTTCCTGTTCAGACGTCTTCCGCTCGACGTCAACGGACTGTTGATTGAACGAGCCGTACCGCGTTCGCGGCGGTTGATCAGACGCCAACCGGTGCTAACGCCCGTCGACTAATTGTTGTCATTCGGTATGCGACTAAATCAAACGCCCGCGGACTAGTCGTTGAACGTTCCAAACGCACCGCGATACGAACCGTGATTTGACTCTCGCCGCGATCTCCATCCCCCTGGATCGATCTTATGTTTCATCTAGAAATTTTCCGTCGGATGCGATGGCCGTTGATGCTTTTGTTGATGTTCCCGGCAACCGCGTTGGCAATCGATCCCGTCCGTCCTGGCGATCAGATCGAGGTGAAGCACCTAGGAAAGTGGCTTCCGGGGGAAGTGCTGGAATATCAAAAAGGGCAAGCTCGCGTTCGATACAAGTTCATTCGGGAACGGGAAGGCGTTTTCAAATTGGCGGACATGCGGTTTCCCAACAATGAGGGGAACTGGATGATATGGAAGGATGCTTCGGGGAAGTTTCTGATCCCTGCGCGGTTGCTCGAGCGAACTCCCACGAAAGTCAAACTGCTGAAAGAAGACGGATCGACGGTGGAAGTGCCAATCGACAAATTGGCCTCCAACCTCCAACAGCAACTCGGCAAGATTGCGAAAGCTGAAAAGGAGTTTGTTGATTCCGCATTGGTACGCGTTGGGGATCAAATCGAGCTGAAGAAATACAGGACTTGGTACCCCGCAACTGTCAAAGCTTTGTTACCCGATGGAGCAAAGGTGGAATATGAGTACGGCAGTGCCAAAGACAAATACGAAGCGGACGCCAAGTATGAGGACATGCGTTATCCCAATAATGAAGGACCATGGGCGGACTGGACCGATATATCGGGCAAGCACAAAGTCAAAGCGCGTTACCTGACGCACGATGCAACGCATGTCTACTTGCTGCTTCAAGGCGACAAGCGAATCCGATTGGAACGATCTAAGTTGGCCGCTGAGATCGAAGAGCAATTGGCTCTGCGGGCGATCGTTGCACGGCGTCCTGACGAGGTGGAGTTTGACGTCTCCGGTGTGGACTTCGAAGATCTGCCGTCATGGATTGGATATGGGACCGACGCACCGGCGCCCGACAGCAGTCTAGCGAGCAGCCTGACATCGTATTCTCGACCGAGTTTGAGCAACGGTCACTTCCGCGTTCCGTTGGAAACGAGCGGCAAGATCGATGCCGCGATTTTGGTGGATGGATCCGATGGCTGGCTAGCTGTGGGGATTACGCCGGAGACGATAGACGCCAGCCATCCGGTTTCACTGGAATGGGTCAACCTCGTCTCGCAGGATCGGTTGCCGGGGCCCAATTTCTTCGAAGGCGAAGTCATCATCGGCTACTCCGCCGCACAACGGCGACTGCTCACCGCTGAAGGATTGGATGTCCGCGGATCGGCCAGTCGTTTTTGCACGTATCGATTGGAGCCGGGATCCGATACCGCGAAGCCGGAATGGAAATGGTCGGTTCCCAAGGTCCGTTTTTATTCTTACCAAGACCAAATGAACGCTTCGTTTGTCGGTCAGGATCGAATTCTAATCGGCTATGGCGGCACACTCACGATGTGGAACATGGACACTAAAACGGCGGAGTATGTGATTCCGTCGAAGGAATCGGAAATGCATTTCAGCCCCGATCGACGTCACTTTGTTACCAACCAGTTTTCACATGCAGTCGTCATCGAAACGGAATCGGGCAAACCGGCAGCCGATGTGAAAAGGCACTCCACTGCCCGCTTCACTCAAGACGGAAACCATCTTGCTGCGAGAGGTAGTTTCAGTGAATTGCTGTTGAATTTACAAACGGGAGAGTCGCAAAAGATCACGGGCGGGTATCGATCTCGCTACGCAACCGGCAGCACGGATCCTTCGGTCATCGATCAGCGGTGGCTGTCGACGGGAACCCAATTGTTCGACTTGGAACGAGGTTGGCTGATCTGGACGGAAGGCTACCAAGATCTGGAACCAGTGACGCGGCACGTCATCGATGACAAAATTTTGGCGGTTGGTCAGCATCAGGGAGTCGACGGAATTGAATTGATCATCGGGGTCACCGATGCGGTCAATTCAACTGCTGTTCAGCGGATCTCAACCATCACGGAAGAGGAATTGTATGTTTTGCGTCCCGGCGTGCGGGTAAGGATTGATTCAGCGGTCAGTGATCCGCGAATTCGCACTGGAATCGAGCGAGCGATCGCTGCCGCCGGATGGCAACAAGATCCCAGTGCGGAGATTGTGATCGAAGCATCGGCCCACCGTGGGAAAAGGGAAACGCGAACTTACAGTGAATCACGCTACGCTCGATTTGGCCGTTCCGGCGTCGGCATTGAAACGCAGACTATCTCGGCGACACCGTGGATCCAGTCCATCTCAGTGAAGCTGGGTCAGCAAAGGTTGTGGGGCACAGGGCGGGGCGGAATTCCCGGTTTCTTGTCCGTTCGCGAAGGCGAGTCGTTGCAAGCGGAAGTTCAAAAATGTGAGCGGGAAGACTATTCCCTGTTCCAAGACTTTGAGCTTCCCGACAAGGTCATGGCGGCAAAGTGGAACAACGGATTCGGCACAACGTCGCTCACACCGAACGGCTTCATCGACCAGCCCGTTCAGTAGGTAATGCCCTTCCACCCGCTCACGAAAAACTGGCTAGCGGATCGGAATCCGCCATCGACATCTGTTGTGGGCGGATAGTCTTTTACGTGTCAGTTGCATGCACGCGTTCGCATCCGGGATGGGTTAGGATCAGCAAAAGGCGGGAAGATTTGATCCGATCATCCATCAAGGAAAACTCAGATGCGTTTGCGTATGTTCCTCGTCATCGGTTTGCTGTCAGCACCGTTGAGCCCCGTGTTTGTTCTCCCCGCAGCGACGTACGGGCAGGAAGCGACCGACGCTCCGGACACGCCTGCCGAAGACGTCGCGGAAGTGGAGCCCGAAGTTCTGGCCGTGCCCGACGAAATTCTTCAGTTGCTGAAAGAAGGAAAGCCAGCGAAGGCAGCTGAGGTTCTTCAAACGGCGATGGAATCCGATGCAGTCGCGGAGGAGTTCAAGGCACTGCATCAAACGATCGCAATCGGGTTCGTTCGTGCCCGTCAATACGACAAGGCGATGGAACAATTTGGTGCTGCGGTTGAATTTGAATTGGCTCGGACGGATTCGCCCACAGACGCGCAGCGGCTCGCCAGTCTGATTCGACAAGTCAGTGTGTATGGTCTTCATGCCACGCAGCCTGAGTTGGCTGCCGAGTGGGCCGACAATGCCATCGACAAGGTGCGGGCATTGGAAGCCGAGCATCCGATTGAAACTCAAACGCCACTCTCTCGACTGATCCAAGTTCGTGCATCGATGCTTGCTCGTGACAACGAAGACGCCGCGAGAGAAATGCTGGCAAAGCAGGTTGCGAAGTTGGAAGACATCAACGCGACCGAGGATCGGTCCGAGAAGACTTATGTGGAGTTGATCAATCTGCTTACCACTCAAGCTCGTCTGTTCAAGGATGACGATGGGCAAGACCGTGTCGCATCCGCTTTTGAGGAAGCGTTGGAAGCCTATCCTGAATCGACGGTCTTGATGGCGCAGTACGCAAGCAATGAATACTCAGTGATCAGCGGTCTGGCGAGAGTCAATCCTGATGAGGCGATCGAGCGGATGGAAGCTGCGGTTGCGAAGTTGACGCCTTTCGAAGAGAACCGGGGCGTCGAGTTGACTCTTCGCCGAATCAAGTCCCTGGAAAGCCGCATCGAGTCGACTCGAAAGCAATTGGAAATGATCGGTCAGCCAGCTCCGCCTTTGGACATCGACGGATGGGCAAACGCCGATGGCATCAGCGTGGAAGACTTGGAAGGCAAAGTCGTTCTCTACGATTTCTGGGCGATTTGGTGTGGACCCTGCATTGCGACCTTCCCCCATCTACGTGAATTTCGGGAAGAGTTTGGTGAGCAAGGTTTTGAAGTGGTGGGCATCACTCGCTACTACGGCTACACGTGGGACGAAGAAAGCGGGAAGGCCGTGAATGGATCGGATGATCCAACGCCCGAAGAGGAACGCGAGGCAATTGCGAAGTTCTTGCAATCCAAGGACATGAAGCATCCAACCATCGTCACGCCCAAAGATACCGAGTTGCAATCCAACTATGGCGTGACCGGGATTCCTCACGCTGTGTTGGTCGATCGCGAAGGCAATGTGCAGATGATCAAAGTCGGTAGCGGCCAAGCCAATGCCGACGCACTGCATGCGAAGATCAAAGAACTGTTGGGTGAAGCTTCCTGAGTGCGTAATGCGACCGTTGAGTGATCGTGTTTGCCGCAAAGACCAACGCGGCACGCGGCGTGAGGATCAGCGTGGTGTCGGTTCGCTAGAGCCGACACTGGGGTGATCGGGTAGCGTTCGTTGCAAGCGATAACCCAGCACCGCGAAAAGAACCCATGCGATCAATGCGTGGCAAATGAAGGAAATGGTTCTCAGATTGGCAGTCTTCAGGTATCGCGAAAGAATAATGCTCTGCATTCGATCAGAGAGATCGGATGCGATTGGAAACCTCGCGCCAATATACCAATCGGCAAAGAATCGATAGGCGAACCATACTCCCCAAGTCAGCAGTATCAGCGTCGCGCCGAGAGCCCATTCCCAGAAATGATTTCGCTGACCTGGACGCATTGTGAATGCGCCGACGCTGGCAATGGACAACGCGATCGCGACGGCGGAAGCCATGCGAACCAAGTCCTGAGATGATGCGGACCATTGCAACCAACGCAGGATGGCCGCGAAGCCGGCCGCCATCGCGGTCAGCGCCATCAAACGTTGAATCGTGACGGGGCGTGCGTTCTTTTCGGGGGCGATGTCTTCGTCAGTGGTTCTTGATTTCAGAGCAACATTTCGCCATCCCGAGATCAGCCACAAAGAACCGATTGCGATCAGCCACGCGATGGATTCGCCCAAGAATTCAAAGACACGTCCTTGGTTCCAATCATCGTCCAGTCGCCAGAGCAGCAGATCCCATGAATCGGGTCGGACGTGCCAAAATCGTTGCATGGAACTCGCGACAAATGGAAACACGACGATGACAAAAAGGATCGTGAATAGTCGTGCGATGGTTCTGGCCACTGTTGCTCGGACCGGTGGACCATAGGCAAAGAAAATTGCTGTGACGCAGTACAAGACTGCGTTGGCCTGAGATGCCCACCACTGCAGCGAATCTGCGGTTTCGGGATGCATCATCCAGTGGACGCTGGACTTAGCCAATGGCAACGCGTTCAACGACAGAGCGACACCGGCCCAAGCAATCACCGCCCAGATCAGCGGGATCTTTGGCAACCCGGTTCTTGAGCTCATTTTGCGACGGTCGATTCTGGTCGTGACGTGTTCAGTTCATTCAGCAGTTG
The DNA here is from genome assembly GCF_000338295.1 of Rhodopirellula europaea 6C. Classification (GTDB taxonomy): domain Bacteria; phylum Planctomycetota; class Planctomycetia; order Pirellulales; family Pirellulaceae; genus Rhodopirellula; species Rhodopirellula europaea. The sequence goes on along the minus strand of NZ_ANMO01000015.1, from coordinate 20,981 downwards.
GAGAAGTGTTTCTCGGATTTTCGGTTCGGCATCGACCGAAAGGTAACTCGATTTGGCCCGCCAGGTTTCGTAGCCGCCCAGTGCATGTTGCTCGGGCGTGGGCAGGTAACCGTTGTAGCCGTTGGCGAGTTCAATCGTGAACGTGGGTTTGAAGGGGCTGGATTTCTTAATCGCCAGTCCGGTTTCCACAAACGTTTCGCAGGGACTGCTGACGATGGCGAGTCCTCCGATCCGAATCGCTTGCAGCTTCACCTTCACGGTCGGCGGGTACTTGGCCAGATCCAATGTTTCACCCGCGTAAATCAAGCGGCGATCATTCTTGGGGCCATCACCGGCGTCAGCGAGCAGTTGCTTGGCTCTTGCAACTTCTTCAGTATCTGGACGGCGAACGCCAAGTTCGATCTCGGTCTCACGCATCTCCAATGGCACCCAGTTTTCAAATTGGACGCGTTGGTAGGCAACCGCCGCGGAAGCCGCCACGTCGTTGGCCACCAATCGAATTTGCTCGAACGGGGGTTGGCGGGTTCGGCCTTCGAAAAAATTAACGTTGTTGATATCACCGCTCGTACCGTTGGTCATTGCCGCGACAAAAGGTGGCTTGCTCTGAGTGGCCAGGATCATTTTTGTGAACTGGCGAGCGAACTCGCCGAAGTAATCCGCGGAGAGCGATTCGGGAGGAACACCACCGACGTAGTGCAGCGAGTAGTTTGCCCACATCGCAATCGGCCGACCATCGAGGGCTTGGACGGCAACGACGGGAACCTCCGGGTCGACCGGTCCGGCAGGTTGAAGCAGAGAGCGACTGTTTGCGCTCGGGTTCATCCGCACTCGATCCGTTCCTGAATCGAACGGGTCGTCAATTGCGACGCCGGGACGCAGAAACCATCTGCGATTGAAAACTTGGTTGGGATTGTTGCCCACCGCCCATCCGATTCGTGCTGGTTCCAATTGCGAATGGGCTTGGATGATCCCTTCCGCGATTCGCTCCACCAAAAATGGGATGTAGTCCTCTTCCACCAAACTTTGGAACGTGTGTCCGACCGAGACCGCAGTGTGAGTGTGTGTTGCTGAGCAAAGAATGTGATCGGTCGCGATGCCGGTCGATTCAGACGCCAGTTGCTTGGCCGCGTCGTAGATCTCTCTCGGAATCATGCAACTGTCGCACGTGACCAACGCGATGCTCGTTTGGCCGTTGTCGAGCACCAAGCAACGAGCATGCAGCGGATCGTGGGCTTGTTTCGCCACTCGGTGAGTCATGCTGCCCGAGGAGCTGACCGGGAATTTCTCAGGAGTGATGTCGATCGCGAACGCACCGGCGCGGAACACTTGGTCCGTGTCGGCTGCCATCGCCAGGCCGGGAGTGCACACCACCGAGGCGATCCAAACGGTGGTTGCCAAGATCGGTTTGGCAAAGCAAAACACTTTTGCAAATCGGTGTTCCACGCAGATTCGTATCGATCGATTTGTTCGTCTGAACATCACGTCTCTCACTCTTCGAGTTGCGGTATGGCAGGTCCTGTGAGCTCACCACCGTGGGGAATCATGCGTGCAGTGGCGTTCAAGACTTGGGTGGTGACTGAGGCCAAGGTGACTTGGGCTTTGGTTTGGGTGGTTCCGGCGCGGGTGGTGCTGGCGTTGTTTGTTCGCTTGCTTCTGTTTCTGCTGGCGACGATGTCTTGTTGGGTTTATCTGCCGGGCTGGGTTTTGGACCGTGGTATTGATAGTAGGTGCATTCGATGCGGCCATTGTAAAGCTTCCTGCGACGGTCTGCGGCACGACCCATCGCATGCTCCAAGTTGGAGTAGGCGGTCAAAATGTAACGCGACCAAGTCGGCAATCGCTCGAAGATGGCGGGCAACGACTCGTACAGTTCGTCGAGTTCCCAATCCTCAGGGCCATCGCCGTTTTGATCTTCGGCATCGAAGCGTGAAGATTGACCTGAACCAATCCGTTGGCCATAAGGCGGGTTGGCGATTACACAGCCAAACGTTTTCTTGCTGCTGATCTCGTGAACCGGCATGGCTTGGAAGTGAATGTCGTCTTGAACGCCGGCGCGAATCGCGTTGTCTCGAGCGGCGGTCAGGACGCGACCGTCGATGTCGCTGGCCAAAATTTTCTCTTCCAACGGCGGAAGACTTTGGCTGGCTGCGGTGGCACGTGCGTCCGACCAAAGTTCGGCTGAGAAATCAGGCCAAGCCTGGCAAGCAAATTCGCGTTCCAGCCCTGGGGCCATGTTGCGACCAATCCGGGCGGCTTCGATCGGGATCGTGCCGCTGCCGCAAAACGGGTCGATCAATGGACGACCGTTTCGCCAGTAGCTCAGCAAAACCATCGCCGAGGCCAACGTTTCTTTCAAAGGAGCCGCGGAGATGTGCGTTCGGTATCCGCGGCGGTGAAGGCTGCGGCCCGTCGTGTCGATGGTCAGCGTCGCGACGTCCTTCACGATCGCCACGTCGACTTTGTAGAGCGGTCCTGTTTCAGGCAGTTCGCTGGTTCTGTGATCACGCATCATCGCTTCGACGATGGCTTTCTTAACGCTGCGTTGGCATGCCGGAACGCTGGTCAACGTCGATTTGATCGAACGTCCGGTGACGGGAAAGGCAGCGTCCGCGGGAAGCAAGTTTCCCCAGGGAATATCGCGAGTCGTGTCGAACAACGCATCGAAATCACCGGCGGGGAACTCAGCGACACGGATCAAAATCCGGTCGGCGGTGCGGAGCCACAAATTGGCTCGGCAAATGGATTCGTGCGAGCCTTGGAAAGAGACCCGCCCGGAATCACTGATGCTGGCGTCGATGCCCAGTCCTTTGAGTTCCCGTTTGACGATGGCTTCCAATCCAAACGCACAGGGGACAATCAGATCAAAAGACGGTGAGGTGGATGCAATCGGTTCGCTTGGTTGGGTTTCCATCAGTGGTCAGACGTGGACGAAGGGTGGCTCAGGCTGGTTGTGTCGTCAAAGTAGATGCGCGGTTTCGCTGCATCGACACGGGACACCATAGCCGATTCGTTCCGGATTTGGACTTGCCGGTTTGAAGGAAGTGGCTGGTTTCGTGGTGGGATCCCGACACGATCGTCGCCGATCGAGACGCGAGCACTTCAACAAACCCGAAGCCGGAGAGTTTGTGTCATCGTCGCGAAGCGTTCTCCTGCCGAGATGCGTTTGTGGGACTACGCGAATCGTTCTTCCTTTCCACCCTCGATACGATATGCTGCGGCTCGATCGGGCACACGGCTGGTTCTGATCGAAACAAACCTCTTAGCCGCGAACTCATCCCAGGTATCATGATGACCACCGAGGCGGCAACGATTCCAGCTAGGTCTGGAAAGATTGGACAGAGAAGTCCCAAAGTCGATTTGCAGTCTCCAACTCAACCTGCATCTCCCGCTCCCACCGGCAAGGCTTCGCAGGAGCATTCCTACAGCGATCCAACCAAACGCTCGATCCGTTGGGATTACACGATCTTTTTCGTGACCCTGCACTTGCTGACGCTGTTGGTTTTGGTGCCCTATTTCTTTTCTTGGGCCGGGGTTGCTGCGTTTGTCGTTGGTGTGGTTGTCTTCGGGCAAATGGCGATTCCAATCGGTTACCACCGCATGTTGTCGCACCGCAGTTTTCGATCGCCCAAGTGGTTCGAGCGAACGCTGGTGACGTTGGCCATGTGCACCGCCCAAGAAACGCCGGCGCACTGGGTGGCTTGGCATCGCATGCACCACAGTCATTCCGATCACGCGGAAGACCCGCACTCGCCACGCATCAGCTTCATGTGGGCTCACGTGCGATGGTTGGTGCACGAAAGTCGGACACGCATGGCAACGTTTTCGATGTATGAAAAGTACGCCCGAGACATTCTGTCGGACCCTTATTACCGATGGATCGAAAAACTACCCAGCCCCGCGGGAATGTTCTATCTCGCACACGCGTTTGTGTACGCGTTGTCGGCCGTCGGGATTTCGATGCTCGTCTACGGCAACAACGCCGAGGCCTACCGGATGGCAGCCAGCGTGTTCGTGTGGGGCGTGATCGCACGAACCGTTTGGGTTTGGCACATCACATGGTCGGTCAATTCGATCACCCACGTGTTTGGATACCGAAACTATCAAACGACCGACGACAGCCGAAACAACTGGTTTGTGAGCTTGCTCACCGCCGGTGAGGGCTGGCACAACAACCATCACGCGGATCCGGCCAGCGCATCGGTTCAACATCGTTGGTGGGAAATCGATCCCAACTATTACGTGATCCGATTGTTCGGAGCCCTGGGGCTGGCAACCCACATCATCCGCCCTCGCCACGTGCGAAAAAGCGGAGCTGAAAGCTAAGCCATTCTCGGGTTCAATGCGAATGCGATTCGTAGTGTTGACGCAAGATGTCTTTGCCGTAGTCGTTGCCGTTGGGTGTTCGAACGACGGTGTGAATGTGATCTCGCGTTGGTTCCGAAGTCCGGAACGGAGCGACTCGGCGTTGGTGGTCGAACTCGATCAAAATCACTGGGCTGTGGACGCGGTAGTAGTAAACGCTTTCACCCGTGGTTCCGCCAATCCAAGCGAAGTAGGTTTCGTCGAGATGCTTTTCGACTTCTGACATGCGAACCTTTGCGTGTCCTTCTCGCATGGTGCCGACGTACTCTTCGATCAATTGCAGCAACCCTTGTTTCTGAGAGTTATCGAGTTTTGATCCGATGAGACCTGCGTAGTCCAGTTTGACGTTGTCCTTGTAAGCTTCTGTCAGATTGTTATTGCCATCTTTGCGATTCATGATGATCGCTTCGGAACGCTGGTCATCGGTCAACATCTGGATCAGATTCAGACCCTTGTCCTGTTCGTCTTGCATCACGATCGTTCCCGCGAATTTTCCTTGCTTGGCTTCGACGGGTTCTGATCCCATGAAGACAGGACTCATCACGACTTGGTCACCCAAGACGAAGTAGTTGATGACGACGTGGTGCCCGTCGAGTTGCCATCCCCAGGGTTCAGTTTTGGATGGCGTTCCCATCACGGTGATCCAGTACAACCACTCGTTGTATTCCTGAGGGCGTTTTGCAAGTTCACCGAGCGTCCCGTTCAGCTTCATGATGTCTTTGGTTTTCTTCAGCCCTTTGGCACTGAGGCTTTGCTGAAGCATTTCGAAGGCAAGCGTTCGTTGCGCTTCGGTCATCTCGTCGAAGCCGACTCCTTGGCGTTTGGGGCTGTGTCGGTTGTCCCATTTTCTCCATTCGGTGTCGTCGACCGGAAAGACGGTTCGCTTGCGTTGCTGGTCGGTCAGTCCCGCGAGGAAAGCTTCTGCTGCGATGCGAACCGGTTCGGTGGAGACACCCGTGGACTCGATTTTGAACAAACCTTTCTGGGGGCCTTGCGAGGTGACGATGCCGACGAAAGGTTCGTCGACCGTGGGAGCCCCCCGTCGTCCGCCGGGGCGTTGGGCATGGAGGCTCGAAACAGCGTTTGAGCAGAAGATCAATGCGGTGGCGACTGCGACCCAACGGGGGAGAGGTGACGGTCGATTCATGTTTTTCAGTTGCGATGGAGGATGCAAGGTGACTGTGTCTCTGAATTTTATACTTCGCGTGCACATCGGAGGTTTAAACACTTTGTAACAACGCGATGGGCGAATGTTTCACGCGGGATCACGAAAGGAGTGAAGCGAGAGTAGAACAGTTGTCCTCAACTGTTCCGTCGGGCAGCCTTCAACGGCCAAGCCTCATCGCAACCAAATCCACTTGCAACTGTTCTCGCCACCCTGCTCAATGCGTCGGCTAACTCAGATTATGTTAGCGACTCGGTGACCAACGCTCGCCGTTGATGTGGACCTGCTTCACTTTCAATGTCTTGCTTAACAAGACGATGTCGGCTTGTTTGCCGGCGGTGAGGCTGCCAACTTGTTGATCGATGTCGGTTCGTTCGGCCGGGGTCAGCGACGCCATTCGAACGGCGTCTGGCAGAGGAACGTTTCCGACCTTGTGCATCGTGCGGACCATGTGGTCCATCCCCATCACGGAACTGGCCAAGGATCCGGGGGACGCCCAGCCGACTTGGCCATCGCTGGTGAACCAGGAACCATCTGCTTCCGGTCCAAATCGGTATTTCCCCGGAGGCATGTCGAGGGCTCGGTTGCAGTCGGTGACCAAGCACAAACGCTCGCTGCCTTTCATTCGCCAAGCAAAGCTCAGTAGCTCCGGTGCCAGGTGCATGCCGTCGGCGATGACCTCGGTGCTCATCTCGGGGTTGGCCAGAACGTATTCCAACATACTGCCTTGCATTGGCACGCCGAGGCGTTTGCGCACCGAGGACACGTTGCTCATCGCACACCAGAAGTGATCGACGTGTCGCATGCCATTTTTGAACGCGGCTTCCATCTCGTCCCAACTGGAATTGGAATGACCGCAGGTCACCAGGCAACCTCGTTTGTTCGCGTGTCGGTAAAATGCTGCCGCTCCAGGAAGTTCCGCGGCGCAGGTCGCGATGCCAACGATGCCGGATTCAAAGTAACGACGATACTCGGTCGCCTCAGGAGCCCGGCACACGGACTCGTCGTGACACCCCGTTTTGCCTTTCGCGAAGTACGGGCCGTAAAGATGCACGCCGGCGATCTTGCTGCCGGATTGGATATTCCAAGTGTCACGGACTTCGCCGCATGCCGCCAGCATCGCGTGAATCTGGTCGTCTGTTCCGGTGCTGGTTGTGGGGAACATGGTTGTTGTTCCGTGACGAGCATGGGACTGGCACACCGTTTGGACCGCGTCCGGGCTGCCATCCATCACGTCGGCACCACCGCCACCATGAATGTGAATGTCGACAAAGCCCGGGCAGATGTAGCCGCCTTTTGCATCAATGATTTTCGCGGAAGCAGGAACGCGAGAGCGTGCGGTTCCGACGTACGTGATTCGTTCGTCTCGGCAGACGATGACCGCATCGGGAAGCAAGCGGTCGGGCAAGATCGCAGTGCCGTTGAGATAGCAAAGATGGGACACAAATTGCAGTTGGGTTGGAGGACGGCCGGTGGGGACGAGAAGTATACCGCCAGTGAGTTGTGCTCGAGGGGGCCGATTGCGCTATCATGTTGGTCTGCTTTTCCTTTTGATCGCTCCGTCCGAGACACAGCATGCGAACCTTGATTCACCGAAGTCTCCACGTTTTGCTGGCAACGGTTGTTGGCTGTTCTTGGACGCACGCCGATTGGCCTCAGTTTTTGGGCGAAAAACGTGATGGCTCGTCCAGCGAGACTGCGTTGCTCGACGCGTTTCCCGAAGAAGGTCCCGAGGTCGTTTGGCGGGTGCCCGGTGGTGTGGGAATGTCAGCGGTCACGGTCGCGGATGGTTTGGCGATCACCACGATGAATGATTCGGGCAAGCAATTGCTCGTTGCTTTCGATGCCAAAACCGGCGAGCGTGCTTGGCAAACCGGTTTGGCAGCGGAGTACAAGAACGGTCAAGGCGACGGGCCTCGCGCGACCGCGGCGGTTTCGGGTGGAGTCGTCTATGCGTTCACGGGCGACGGAGTCTTGTGCGCGGTCGATCAGAAGACGGGCGAGTTGATTTGGCGGACGGATGCATTGCAGGCGTGCCGCGCTAGCGAATCGGAATACGGGATGTCGTCGTCTCCATTGGTAGTCGGAGATTCGGTCATCGTGCACGTGGGAGGCCGCGGCACGGCGGTGGCGGCGTTTGGAACCAGCGACGGGCGGTTGCTTTGGTCAGCGGGAAGCGGACCGGCCGGATACTCGTCACCAACACTGATGAAGGTGGCGGGTAAACAACAGATTGTCAGTTTGACGGGCGAAAAGGCGTTGGGAATTGACCCGAGCGACGGAGCTGTTCTGTGGACGTATGAGTTTGAAACTCCCTACGCCTGCAATACAGCCAACCCGGTATCGGTCGATGGCGACGTGTTCATTTCCGCTGGCGAGAACCATGGTTGCGTGTTCATTGACGTCGAAGAATCGGGCGGAAAGTTCGCGGCAATGGAACACTGGGCGAGTGTCGATTCCAAAAGTGTGATGCGAAATGAATGGCAAACATCTGTGTTGGTCGATGGCTATCTCTACGGCTTTGACAACGTGGGAGCAGCCGGCCCAACCACACACCTGACGTGCATTGATGCGGACACCGGCGAAACCGTTTGGCGGAAGACTCGTTTCGGCAAAGGCAATTTGGTTCTGGCGGATGGCAAGCTTTGGATCACCACGATGGACGGGGAACTCGTGCTCGCGAAAGTCTCGCCGGATGGATACGAAGAACTGGGGCGAGCCAAACTGTTCGGGCGAACACGTCAATCACTTTCGATTGCCGATGGGTTGGGATACATCCGCGACAACCAAGAAGTCGTGTGCATCAAGTTACGCTGAGCCATTAGAATGGGGATGAAATTGGGTGTCGTGCCACAACGCGACCGCCCAAGAAAATCCTTCCGGCTACGCTCTCCCCACGCAAAGTCATGACCCACCGACGCAATTTTTTGTCCACCACGTTGGCCGCTGGTGCGGCGTCTCTCGCGGCGCCCTATTTGATTTCTTCCGAGGCATTGGGAGCTGGCGATTCGGTCGCTCCATCGGAACGCATTACGCTGGGGGTGATCGGGATCGGGCCTCGTTGCACGTACGACTTGAAAGCCATCTTGAAGCTCAAAGATGTGCGGTGTGTTGCCATCGCTGATGTTCAGCAGTCACGTCGTGATGCCGGAAAGAAATTGGTCGATGATCACTATGGCAACCAGGACTGCAAGCTTTATCAAGACTTTCGTGAGTTGCTGGCCCGAGATGACATCGATGCGGTGTTGATCGCAACGGGCGATCGTTGGCATGCGGCCGCGTCGATCTTGGCCGCCGAGGCTGGCAAGGACGTTTACAGCGAAAAACCATGTGGGATCACAATCCGTGATTGCCAGTTGCTCGATGAGACCTTCCAGCGAACGGGTCGAATCTTTCAGGCGGGCACTCAGCGACGCAGTGTGCCGAACTTCATCCAAGCCGTGCAAGTGGCTCAGTCAGGAAAGCTCGGGCAGCTCAAAGAGTTGCAGGCCACGGCTTACCTGCCGACTCTCGACAACACTTGGTTGCCGGCTCAGCCAACGCCACACGAAGCCGTTTGCGATTGGAACATGTGGTTGGGGCCTGCTCCGTGGCGTCCATTCAACCAGAAGTACGTCGATGGTCGTTGGCGTGGTCAGTATGACTTTGACAGCGGTGCACGTTTGCTGGATTGGGGAGCTCACACGTTGGATCTTTGCCAATGGGCGGCGAGTGCCGACGACACGATGCCCGTGAAGTATGAGCCTTCGCAGACCGCGATCATGTGCACTTATGCCAACGGCATTCAGTTGAAAGTGGACTTCTTGGAGGAACCGTTCGGCGATCGAAGTCCGCGCTGGCTCACTCGTTTGGGGACTTGCCCGGTGCGATTCATCGGTGAGGATGGCTCGATTGAAACAGGCGATGAAGGTGAAATTGTGGCGTCTTCGCCTGCCTTGCAAAAAGAGCTTTCCAGCGCTGAGCGTGTCCGTGGTTTGGACGTCACCGCTCATGCACGGAACTTCTTCGATTGCATCAAGAGTCGAGAGCAGGCGACTTGCAATTCAACCGTGATGCGTCGGTCGCACGTGGCTTGTCATGCCGCGGCGCTGTCTTGGATTTTGAATCGGACGCTCACGATTGATCCCCAAACGGAAACGTTTGTAGGCGACGATGAAGCGAACCGTTTGCGCAGCCGTGCGAAACGCGACTGGACTTAGAAGGTCCGTTTTCAGGCGAGCACGTCGTGGATGACGTGGCCGAAATCTCTTTCCAATCGCTGGCGACCGGGAACGACCAACTCGTGCGGGTTCAGGCCGAGTTGGTGCAAGAGGGTGGCGTGGATGTCGGTCACATAGTGGCGATCTTCGACCGCGTGAAATCCAATTTCATCCGTGGCCCCGTGCGTCATTCCGCCCTTCACGCCGCCGCCGGCCATCCAAACGCTGAATCCGTAGGGATGATGGTCGCGACCGTTGGATGATTGAGCTCCGGGAGTTCGCCCGAACTCGGTTGCCCAAACGACCAGGGTTTCATCCAGCAGTCCGCGTTGTTTCAGATCCTTGAGCAAGGCACCGATGGGCTGGTCGGTTTGTTTGCACAGTTTGGTGTGCCCGGCCTTCAAACCTTTGTGGTTGTCCCACTGCCCTGCCCCGCCGTTGCTGCCGTGGTAAACCTGGACAAATCGAACTCCCTGCTCGACCAATCGGCGGGCCGTCAGCATTTGTCGTCCGAACACTTTGGTCTCAGGTTGGTCCAGCCCATAGTCTCGCTGAGTCTGTGCGGTTTCGTCTTGGAGTCGCACCACGTCGGGGACGGCGGTTTGCATTCGAAACGCCAATTCATACGAACGAACTCGGGCCCGCAACGCTTCGTCGGTTGGGAACTGTTCGGACGAAATTTGATTCAGTTGACGAAGCAGTTCAAACTCACCGGCCTGTTCTTCTTGATAGACGCCGCCGGGTGGTGCCGCGTAAGGCAGCGGGATGTCCGAATCGATGTCCAGCGGAATGCCATCGTATTGAGGCCCCAAGTAGTTTGCACGGTGACATTCACGACCGCCGCAGCAATCGGCGACGGGAGTTCCCATCACAACAAATTGGGGCAAGTTGTCGTTGAGTGAACCCAGGCCATAGGTTGCCCAGGAACCGACGGTGGGAAAGAAGCCGTCGACGCGATGGCGGCCCGTGTGAAATTGCAATTGAGCGCCGTGGTTGCTGTCTTCGGTCCACATCGACCGGATCACGCAGAGATCGTCGGCACATTCTCCGACATGCGGGAACCAGTCGCTGATCTCAATTCCGCTTTCGCCTCGCGGTGCGAAGCCGACTTGCAAAGGATAGATTTCGTTGCGGATGAATCCGTTGTTGGGGTCAAACGCGACGACGCGTTCGTTGGCCAAGTAGGGAGACTCGAGGACTCTGGCGTAGGGCGTTTCCTTGATCGTCTTGCCGGCCAACTTGTTCAGTTGTGGTTTCGGATCAAAGGTTTCCATGTGGCTGGCGCCGCCGATCATGAACAACCAGATCACGCTCTTGGCTTTTGGAGCGATCTTCTTCAGTTCGCTTTCCGCGATCTCGTTACCGTGAGCGGTCGAGTCACCTTGCAGAAGGCTGGACAGCGCGACGCTACCGAATCCAAGACCTAGGTCTTGCAAGAAGCCACGGCGATGACGTTCGGAGAATGAGTCTGGGCGGTTGTTTCCAAATTGCATGCTCATCGCACCGTTACAAAGTCGTTGTGGTTGAACAGGACGTGAACCAAGTTTTCACGTGCGCGAAGGTTCGCATCGGTCGCTGGCGGGACCGTGGTTTTGGCCGCACCGGGGGATGGAGAAAGCTTCTCGGAATCTGCCAGCAAGGTCGCTTGGTGAGTCAAGAAGGATTCGCATGCAGAGCGTTCGCTGTCGCTGGGTTCACGTCCGAGAATGGCGGCGTAAGCTTCCGTGACAAACGCGGGATCATCGCTGGCTTCGGCACTCAAACTCGCAGCGGTCGTGCGAGATTGATCGATCGCCAGCGGACTGTTCGCGAGTGCGAGTGCTTGTTGCGGGACGATGCTTTCTGATCGGCGGTAGCAATCGGTCGGGTTGGCTGCATCGAAGACGACCAACATCGGCATTTGTTTCTCGTACGCATGGCGGAAGTAGACGCTGCGCCGTGGCGTGGTTTCGCCTTGTTTGAAATCAATGTCGGGTCCGCCCATGGATTTGTCGAGTGTCCCGGCAACGACGAGCAGATTGTCGCGAACTAGTTCGGCTTCCAGGCGACGCACGTTCGCTCGCCAGAAGAAAAGGTTGTCAGGATCCATTTCAGCGTTCTTCGCGAAAGTGCCTTCGGATTCCACCGTCGCGGATGAAGCGAGTTGATAGGTGCGAGATTGAAGAATCAGCCGGTGGATATGCTTCATGCTCCAGTCTTTTTCGATCAGTTCCACGGCCAACCAATCCAGTAGTTTGTGATGGACCGGTTGAGATGCACGCAGTCCAAAATCATCGACGCTGGGGACCAACGGCTGACCGAAGTAACGCGTCCAAATGTGGTTGACGGCAACGCGTGCGGTCAGGGGATTTTCCGGGTCGGTGATCCATCGGGCGAGCGCGGTGCGGCGTCCGCTGCTGGTTGATGGGTAGCTCTTGCCGACAGGAGTGAACTTCGCGTCGTTGGCGACCAACTCAACGGAAGCATCCACCAACTTTTTCTCGACCTCAGCCAGTTTCTTGGTGGCCGCATTGATGGCGGCTTTCTTCTTGGCTTCGTCTGTTTCTTTTGACTCCTTCGCTTTCGCAACCGCCTTTCGCTGCTTCAGCACTTCGAGAAGTGATCGTTGGAACAGCAGCGATCGTTCGGAGTTGGCGGCTTGAACGGCAAGGTCCTTCGCCGATGTTCGTTCCTCGGATGTTTCACTGTCGCTAGCCTCCACGCCGATGATTTTGGCTTTGGTTGCCGCCCAGCGTTGACGGATGAATTGCAGGTTCGCTTCGGCGACGGTGACTTGCTGGAGCGTGATTGCGTCTTGTTTGTCGTCCGATTCACGGAGTGCTTTTTGGGCCGACGTGAGTTGTTTCTCTGCGGAGGCGATGTCTTCCGCCTCGATGTAATTCCGCAGAAACGGTCTCGACGCTTCATGCGACAGTGAGACTGGCTCGATCGCGAAAGGAGCTTGAACGATTTCAGGAACGGAAGGATCCAGCGGATGTTCTTTGTCAGGATTTTTTTCGTTTCCAGCCACATACAAGTAAGTGGGGACACTTTGGTCCGCGTCATAGGCTCGCGGCAAACCAAGTTTTGCTGTGTCGGGTTGTCCTGGCAAACGGTCGGTGCGGATTTTGTGTGGTTGGAAGATGGCTCGAAAGGCGTAGTACTCTCGTTGCGAAATTGGATCGTATTTGTGGTCGTGGCACCGTGCGCAGGCGATCGTCATTCCTAGGAAAGCTTTCGCGGTGTGTTCAACGGTTGCGTCCAGCCAAATGTCGCGATTGCTTTTGTGGAAGTTGCGAGCAAGAAACCCGGTGGCACGCAGCACGTCGCGATCTTCAGGAGCGATCTCGTCGCCCGCCAGCATCTCGTGGATCATTGTGTCGTAACCCTTGTCCGCATTCAGCGATTCGATGATCCAATCGCGCCAATGCCAAATGTGTCGCTGACTCCCACGGAGCGCATCCTTGTAGCCATCCCAATCGCTGTATCGCCAAACATCCATCCAGTGCCGACCCCATTTTTCACCGTAAGCGGGATCGTCGAGCAAACGATCAATTCGTTGACGCCAAGCATCGGTGGAAGGATCCGATGCGAACTCGGCCTGATCCTCGCGAGATGGGGACAACCCAGTCACATCCAAGTGAAGGCGACGCAAAGCCATGGAGGGATCGGCGGGGGGAACCGGAGCCAGTTGGCTTTGCCGCCACTGGTCGAACATCAGGACGTCGATGGGATTCGACGACCATGGTTCAGGGATGTCGGTTGCCAGTTCGGGGCGAGTGGGATTCTGGTAGGCCCAGTGTTCTGACGGGGATTCAATGATCTCTTCGTCAGGCGGGCTTGGTGCACCAAGCTGGATCCACTGAGTCAGCATTTCGATCTGTTGGGCCGACAGCGGTGTGCCTTCTCCTTCGGGCGGCATTCGTTCGTCCGGATCCGAAGTCGCGACTCGATGAATCAACTCGCTGTCAGCCGGTTGATCGAAATCCAACAGCCCGTTTGGACTTTCGTCACCACGGATCAAGGACCCAGCGTCGAGTCGGAGCCCACCTTCTTGTTTTAGGACGCCGTGACAAGCCCCGCATTTCTCTTGGAAGAGAGGTTTGATGTCAGACTCATAGTCCACGTCAGCTCGCAAGTTCGAGCCAACGAGAACGATCGCCAGGACGGCAAGGATGGTTCGCGACATAGGTGGGACATCTGCTTCGCGGGAGGTGGGAGGACCACAGCGTAACCCCAAACGATAGCCCCAGTCCAGTTTTTTGTTTGGCGACGTGAACCTGCATCCGTAGAGAAACGATTCGCGAACGGCTAATGTGGTGAGTCGTTCCTTGCCGGTTCCCGCATTCCGACACCAGCAGATTGGATGGATGAATCCTTACGAGCCTCCTGAAACAAAATCTGCAGATACGCCTGAGGCTTTGAATGCTCGCTACCATTCTTTTGCTGGTTGGTGGCTCGTCGCAGCCGGAGTGATCCATTGGGGCGTCGCTAATGCGATCCAGGGTTTCACAAGTTTTTCGTCGATCATTTGGTCGCCAGCATGGATCGTTCTCCTCGGCGTGCTGGTGGCGTTGAAAGTTCGAATCGCTTGTGTGGTTGCACGCTTGATCGGATCCTGCACCATCTTTGCACTTGTTATGGCTTTGGTCTTGTACCTGACCGTGTTTGATAGCAGCAGCGAACTAACCGCTGGTGACACGACGGTTGATGAGCCCGAACCGTGGCAAGTTGCATTGGTAATGCTCGGAATCGCCCTCACATTTCTTCCGCCATGGTGGGTGCTGCAAAATGTGGTGTCCTTTTCGTACCGGTTGCGACCTTTGCAGATCGACGTCGACGAGGACTGACGAAGCACCTGAACGATTCGAGACGCTTTCAATGGTGGGCCGATGGCTCGAGGCCACTTGGCGGCGTCTCCACTTGAAGTCCGGATCCACGCTCTCGGTCGTTCATCCCCGCCGATTCGCGAGTCACCCACGACTCAAAGGCCAATTTGCGTTCAGCTGGGCGAGGGACATCCCCTATATCGCGATCGAGCGTTGAGGTGTTCCATAACCCGAGGTGTGTGTTCGCATGTGCAGTGACATTATTAAGATCCAAGTTTTATCGAATTGTCGACAACCAAGATCGCGTCGCGACGACACTGCAAGAAGTCGAAACGCCGGGGTTCACGACGTATGACATTCGAACTTACCGACGGCTCGTCAGCCTGCTGGTCACCAGTGGGTTCGAAAATGTCACTGACAAGTTCTATCGAGAGCACATCGACTATCGATCTGGTTTGGGCGTCTACCGTCCGGGGTTTGGCTTCTATGCCGGTGCCGAGCTGACCTACTGAGTTCGGCCTGCCGAGTTCAGTATCCCAAGTTCATTCTTAGGAAGAGCCAGCGACCGAAGATCAACCGCAGACTTGGTTGCGACCGGATCGCTTGGCGTCGTATAGTTGTTTGTCGGCAGCCTCTAGCAATTCTTTGCTGGACTGAGGATTCTCGGGATCCAAAACCGCGAATCCGAAGCTGGCGGTCACCACAAGTGGGCCGATGGAAGTTGGGAAAGGTGTGTCGGCCACCGCTTGGCGACAACGTTCCGCGATTTCGCATGCGTCTTCACGGCCGGTCGCCGCGAGCAACAAGCAAAACTCTTCGCCGCCATATCGAGCCAACAGGTCATCGACTCGGCAGATGGCACCAACGCGTTGGCCAAACGTTCGCAGGACTTCGTCGCCCACCAAGTGACCGTGTGTGTCGTTGACTGATTTGAAGTGGTCGATGTCCAACATGACGACGGCCATCTCTAACTTCGCACGAGTCGATCGCGAAATTTCGCGACTCATCGCTTCCATCAGGTATCGCTTGTTCATCGTGCCGGTCAAGGCGTCGCGGGTGAGTGCGTTGTAGACGGTTTCGTGATACTGCGTTTCGATACTGTCGGCTGATAGGAATCGGAATAGGAAGCTGCCGATACGGACCGTGTCACCGCTCTTTAAATAGCGATCGGAATCAATGGTTGATTCGTTGACGATGGTTCCATTGGTGCTGCCCAAATCGCGAACGGCGTAGCCATCGTGGTCGCGAAACAGCAAAGCGTGTTGACGTGAAACGCTTCCGTCCAGCAGTGGCAAATCGGAGTCGGGGGACCGACCGATAAGGAACTCATCTTGTTCCAGCAGCATCATGCCTTCGATCACATCCGGCGGATAGATTTGCACCAGGCAACATTTGTTTTGTACGCTTTGAGGTTGCGTGGTCGTTTGTTGACGCAAGGTTGCTTCGGCGAGGTCGTGATTGGATTGGGCGGCGTTGATGACGGTTGCGGTCAAAGCGGGGCTGGTAGCGGAGTTCATGTGTTTCAGTTCATTCGAGGTGACTGGATACGGCATCGCCTGGTGGTTTCAAACCGTTCGTCAATTGGTTGTTTGGCGAGCGACGAAAACGATCGGCTGGTGTCCGCTCTGCCCCTCGTTTACGTCTGCCTGAAAACATGGGTTACTCTGTGCCCATCCAGAGCACAGAGCTGAGCCATTTATTCTGAGCCTTCAGAATCTGTGTCGACCGAGACGGTGTTGTCGATCGTACCGATCAGATCGGTCGTCGCAGTTTCTTGCATCAGGCTAGCTAAATCGTTTTGCAATTGGTTCGCTCGCTGGCGTTGCTCATCGTTCAACGTTTCCATCGACAGCGATTGCAAGTGTGTATGAAAGTCGCTGATATGTGGCTGGGCGGAATGGTCCGAATCGGTGCTGTTTGGCTTCGCCGCCAACATGAGACTGAGTTGCATGCAGCTCAGTGTTTCGTCCACCGTCAGCGGTTCGTAGTCCTTGAGAATGTCGAAAGCAGCTTTGGATTGTTTCGCATGGTCGAGTCCCTCCGCGAGATCGCCTTGTTCGATCATGTTTGATTCGACAGCGAGCACCGCCAAAGCATGATGGGTTTGGGCATAGCGACGCAGCAAATCCGCTGTGACTTCTTCGCGAAGCAATGCTTCGTAGGTTTGAAGCGATTGCCGAAGTAGCTTGCCTGCCAATTCTGGATCTCGCTCAGAACCCCGCGTCAGCAATTGGCCCAGGTTGTTTTCGGCGGTCGCCAAGTTCACGCGGTAGAAGCCATCGTCGTCGGTCAGACGCCATGCATTGTCGAGCGTCTGGATCGATGCTCGAAAGTCTTCAACCGCGTCGGCTTGATGCCCCAGGTGCACACGGCAATTGCCTCGTTGCAGCAAAGCGTGAGCGCAGGATTGCATGTAATCGATCCGGTCTGGTTCAGAGCTGAGCCATTGCTGCAGGTCCACAATCAACTGAGTCCATGCCGCTTCGGCCAATCGATGCGACCCGGAGTTGGTCAACCGCCGGCAGTTGTCTGTTTGGATATTTTCCGAAAGACGGCGGTCGCTCAACGTTCCGCGGCGCTGCGTCAGCCATCGTGCGGTTTCAATTGCGCGGAGGTAGGAGCTTTCGTCCCACAACGTCGATGCAGATGGGCCACGCAGAGCGTGAGTCGCCAATTCCAAACGAACCGCCGTAGATGCAATTTGGCCGATTGTATGTGGCAGTGAGTTGTGGGATTGAGCGTCAAGCAAATCCGACGATTGCGGTAAACGCTGAGCCAACCAACGTCGTGCGGTGACCACGCGTTGTTTTGTTGCATCAGACAATGGCGATGTGTCGTTGATCAACACTTGGCCGATCAACGAATAGATGCTTTCAATTTTTAGCTGCGTCGCAAATGAATTGTCGGCTCTCGAGGATGAAGCCAACGTGACTTGCAGTTCGTCCGTATCGACAGCGACTCGCTGCAGAAGTTTTTCAGCTGTGGCGTACTGCTGTTTAGCTTGATCGAGATCATTCGTGATTCGATGAAGGTCACCCAGACGCAAGTGCGTTTTGATTCGCTGCAGCAAAGCAAGACGTTTGGTCTGCCGACTGGATTCCGCCAGATCAAAGTCGTCGAATACTTGATCGGTTGGAGTTTGGTTCCGTGATGCGATGTTTTGATTGGCAATTTGATCGTATTGATCGATCGCGCGGTCGAGCAGGTTGGAACGCAGTGGCGCCATCCCCGGATAGAACTGCAACGAACCGCTGAGTTCGATCAGCCAGGTGTCGGTTGCATCCAGTGCTTCGCTCAAATTCAGGATCGCCTCTCGGTGCGCCTGCTGAGCTTCGATCCGAGCCAATCGTTCGGCTCGGTGTGCCCGGTGAATAAAGACTCCAAACAGGATCGCGGCCAGCAGCAGTCCGGTTCCGGCCAGCGAGACTGTCGCGGCGATGCTTTGGTGATGACGACACCAACGGACACCTTTGTCGATCCAGTTTTCGCGATAAACAGAAACGGAATCACCGGCGATGAAACGACGAACGTCGTTGGCAAGGTCTTCCGCATTCTCGTATCGATCGTGCTGCGACGAAGACATCGCTTTGCGAACAATCGATAGCAGCGGAAGCGGAACCAGCGATTGCGACAATCGCAGGTCTGGGCAGGATGCTTTGCGGACTTGTTCGAGAATTCGTTTGACCGGTTGCCCGTGATAGGGATTCCGGCCGGCCACGATGGTGTAAAGAATCACGCCGAGCGAATACAGATCCGAAGAACGATTGATTCGCGAAACTTCGCCGCGAGCTTGTTCGGGCGACATGTACGCGGGCGTGCCAACGACGGTGCCGTCGGGTTCAAACAACGATGAAACATCGGCGGGACGAGGGCGAAGTGTTTCTTGGGTTTGGTCGACTTCGGGATGTTCGTTCTGGTCAACGGACTGAGCCAGCCCCCAATCGAGGACCACGGTTTCGCCAAAACCGCTGATCATCACATTGGATGGTTTCAGGTCGCGATGGATGACGCCACGTTGATGCGCGTAGGCCACCGCGTTGCAAATGTCGACGAAGCGTTGCAGCAGTGGTTCGAGCGATTCGCCAAATTGGAACCGCGTTTTTCTTCCCGCAGATTTGTGTTTGCGGTGATGATCTTGAATGGATTGGCTGAAGGTGACTCCGTCGAGCAACTTCATCACATAGAAAGCGTCTCGCCGATCGCCCATCTCGTGCACCGGGACAATCCCCGGGTGCTGAAGTTGGCTGGTGACCTTGGCTTCGTGCAGAAAGCGTTGCCGCTCTTGTTCGGTGACATCATTCGCGTCGCAAAAACGCTTCACCGCGACTTCGCGATCGAGTTGTCGATCGACTGCTTTCTCGACCACTCCCCATCCGCCTCGTCCTACCTCTTCGAGACATTCGTATCGGTCGGCGGGATCGTTGATCGATTCTTTGGGCCGAGGCATCTTTGCCGAAGATCGAGATTGATCAGTCGAGTTTGCGCCGATCGTTTCTTCGTGAATCGGGTGGGATGCGGAAGCGTTCCCCTTTCGGCGACGTCGTGAACGTGAACGACTCTTTCGTGATGATCCCGAGTTGCGGCTGCCCGGGTCGCTCCACGAATCATCACCACGGCTGTTTGATGGCTGGGTGTTGTTGTCGAGACCGTCGCTTTCAGACGCGGCCACACCGAAGCGGCCGGTCGATTCAGGGTTGGATGCGTCAGGGTCGTTCATGGCGACGGTTGCTTTGAAATCTCACGGTGCCGTGTTGATCTCAGTTCGTGATCAACCGATTTGATGCTATGGCAACCGTAGGTCGCTGGTATGAACCGAACGCGACCGAAGTCTCTCGAAAGCGATTCCCCGAACGGTCGAGCACTTCGACCGGTATCGATTGCGACGGTATTCCGGATCAAGCGTTCTGGAATGCGGCGGATACAGTCGCGTCGGGTTGATCGAAAAGCCGCGGGATCCGGGCTTTTCTTTCGTTTGAGCGAGCAGTACGTTTCTCAAAAATCCTCCTCTCCCATTTTGTTATCAATCATGCTCGCAAAAGAAGTGAAAACCGGCACCGTTGTGGTTCATGACGGCAACCCAGTGATGATCGTTGGGATCTCGGTGCAATCGCCGTCAGCTCGTGGTGCCGCAACGCTCTACAAGTTTCGGGCTCGCAACGTGATGACCCGCAACAAGGTCGACATCACACTCAAAGGCACCGATGTCCTGCAAGAAGCCGATTTCTCTCGTCGCGATGTGCAGTTGATGTACACCGATACGGAGCACTTGCACGTGATGGACAAAGAGGACTACCAGCAATACGAGGTCCCCTTGGAGGACGCGGAAGAGCAGGTGCCCTACATCACCGAAGGCTTGGAAGGCATGCGGGCGTTGATCTACAACGATGCTTGCGTCGGGATCGAAGTGCCGGCGACGGTGGAGCTGAAGATCGCCCAGTGTGATCCGGGCGTGAAGGGGAACTCGGCCACGTCACGCACCAAACCAGCAACCATGGAAACGGGATTGGTCGTTCAAGTTCCCGAGTACATCAAGGAAGACGAAGTGTTGAAGATCGATTCGCGAACCGGTCAGTTTCTCTCGCGCGCTTAGTGCTGGCGAGACGGTTTGTTCGGCCCACAAATGATCTCAAACTCAAAGCACATTTGGATCGGCCGCGGGAGCTTGTTCGGACAATGGACTCGGCGCGAACTCGGAAGGGGTAACCATCCGTTCGACTTCCGCCGGTCTATTCTGCATCGGTTGGCCGCCGCCGACGTTCTCGTATTTTTCTTGTTCTAAATACTGCTCCGCCATCCGCCGCGAATTTTGGTCCTGAGCGTCCATGTAATCCTGGATGGCACGTTCGCTTTCATCCTCCACGATGTTCTGAATCGAGGGTTCTGGTTCGGGCTGCGGTTCGGCGCATCCAGCGATCGCGCAATAGGCAACAAAGAAGCATCCAATCCATTCGAGTCGCATTTCGTTTGCCCTTTCACACCGAGGTGCTCGGTGGTCTCGCCACAATTTGGATGTGACGAAAGAGGAGAGTAGAGAAGATTCAGAGAAGTTTGGAGGTCGTCGGTATTTTGCTCGTCGAGCATCCGAAATTCAAGCCTCGCGTTGACCGGATCAGACGCGAGGAAGCATCTGACGCGTGCTACTGAAGCGGGAAAACGATTGGCGAATCGACTCGGCAACTTTTGATCGGATACGGAGGACTCGTTCGTTTATGCTGGCAGCTTTAACGACCTTTTCTGAGGCTGCGTTGCGATGCGAACCGGATGGATCGCTTCGACCGCCGAGCAAACGAAAGATGAAATATGACACGCAGACTTTCTGAACGCAGTTTTGCGGGGTTGCTGTTTCTCGCCTCAATCGTGTTGGTCGGTTGGCCAGCTAGCTGCTTGCTCGCGGAGGAACCTTCTGCCCAAAAGACGCATGTTCTGCTGGCGTCGGACGTTCAATGG
>NZ_ANMO01000014.1 GCF_000338295.1 Rhodopirellula europaea 6C | reverse complement strand
TGTGGAAGGGAGGGCCCCTTTTGCCGAGCCCGATCGAGGTCGCACCGCCACAGGCAACCACCACCCGAAGTGAAAGGGGGCAGCCGGCCATCGAAACAAGCCCGACAACCGGCGGCCCGACGTACTCGCGTGTTGCCACGCGGTACCAATCTGAAAGTTTAATCGAAGCGAGCTTTTACCCAAGAGCCCGCCGTTGGAAATGCTGCGCAGAGGACGCCATGGAATCAAAAAATTTGAGATTTTTGATCGCTCACACTTGCCAGATTCATTACGGTCGCTCTCCCCAAACTTCGTTTCGGGAGAGGTGCGCCGTGTGTTAATCTGCCGAAAAGCGGCACCAGAAAACTGCACGACCCCCAACTTCGTCGGGGGAGAGGTGACTGAAAACATACGCACTGAAAAAGGCGGGGGAGATCTCAAATTTCGAACGGCTCACACAAAACCTGACCGCACATCACTCGGCGGAATCCTTCTTCCCCTTCGCCAACCAAGCATCGGCGACGACGGTGTCCCAGATCAATTGAGTGATGTGATAGATGATCATCGGCAACACGCTGACGCCCAGATCCATCGATGTTTGCAAACCGATCGCGAGCGTCTTTTGACTGGCCGAGAACCCCACCGCGATTTGAGTCTCGGGCCCGCGTCGCAAGATCCATCGCGTGAAGAGGATCCCGACTACCAAACACGCCAAGTGCATCGCCGATGCGGCGGCAATCAATTGGGCAAAGATCGCTGCACCGCCTTCCTGCGTGATGGCAACCAACTTGTCGGCGGTGGTCACGGCACCGAACACCACCATGATCAGGATGCCTCCCTGAGCCGCCCAGGACAACTTCGGCTTGGCTCGATCCGCCCACTCGGCCCATCCCCAATGCCGCATGCACTGGGCCAAGGTCAAAGGAGCCACCACCACCAATCCTAACTTGATCGCTTGACTCGCCAGCGTCTGGCCGCCCGTCCCGCTACCGCCGCTCCCGACTGCTGCGCCGATCTCCTGAAGCCCTCGAGTGAGTTCCGCCACCGCTTCGGTATCCGAGACCAACCACCATCCCAGCGGGATCACACCAACGCAGGCGAGGTTGGTCACCACCGTGGTCAGCATCGGGATCGAATCGTCACCGCCGGCGCGGCGTGTCCACACCATTGCGGAGGCGAGCGTGCATGGCACCAGCGACGCCACGTAGAACGACAACTTCCATTCAGGTGCGATCCATCCCGCAATCCACCATGCGGCCAAAGGGACCGCCACGGTGTTGAGGCTGACCGCTGCCAACACCGCGGTCGGCCGCCGCACCGCATCGGTCACCGAACGCAAAGGCAGGGTCATGCCCGAGGCCCACATCACGGCAAACACCACCGCACTGCGAAGCCAATCCTGTTCCGCCACCGGCCGAAGATAGTCGGCGGCGGTGAATCCAATCGCGAACAAGATCGCCAACGTCAGAAGAAACCCGTGCCGTCGTCCCCAGGCGAAAAGTGGTTTCATTCGGTTCAAGCCTGCATGGCTGCGTCTTGCTTCGCTGTTTCCACTGCTTTCGCGATCACGTCTCGCGATTTCTGGCAACCTTCCGCGGCAACCTTGTCAGCGGGCAGCTTCCAATACCCGGGGTTGAACAACTCCAACGAAAACGTGCCGACGAATCCATTGCGAAGCAACATGGCAATGGTGCCGACCAAGTCACACACTCCATCGCCCGGGTACACGCGATCCTTGTCAGCGATCACATCAATGGCGGGCTGACCGGGATAGTCGTTGATGTGGAACAGCGGCATGCGCGACGCTTCGATCATGCCCAGCGACGACATGTCATTGCCGCCTTTGTAGATGTGATAGAAATCCGGCAGCACCGCGGCGGACGGGTGAGCTGCCGCCGTCGAAACGTAAGCCAATTCTGCCAAACGATGCAGCACCGGCGAGAACCCCCAAAGCTCCAGCAACGGTGTCACGCCCATCGTATCACCAAGTTCTAAAATCGCCCGGTAACGCTCCCCAATTGTCTCAAGCGAAGGTGCACCGCCATCGCCAAGTTCTTCGGTTCGATGAACACCAATCGGAGGAGCGGCCATTTGTTTGCCGCCGAGCGAAGCGACCAACTCCATGTCCCGCTTGGCTTCGTCCAATCCAGCTTGGCGCGCCGCGGGATCATCGACGATCCAACGAGCAAAACCGATTGCGCCGACAACATTCAGTCCCGCATCGTCGAGCTGTTTCTTTAGATCGGAGACGCTGCCGCCACCATCGACATAGCTTCGCAGATCGCGAATCCATGGTTCGATTCCATCAAACCCAGCCTTGGCAACGACCTCGATTTGCTGGGGCACGGTCAAGTTGTGTCCGCGAAGCGTGCTGGTGTTCATCGCCAGCGGAGGCGTCGGAATCGCGTCGACCAACGAATTTGCCGCCGTCAGCGTCGCGGGTGACTCGGACGCGAAAAGGTGCGAGGTGGGCAGAGCGGCGACGGTGGTGGCCGCCAACAACGCTTGGCGACGAGGAAAGGTGTTCGACATCGAGGCAGCATCCTGAGGAATGAAAACCCACAGTGTATTTCAAATGAAGACCGAACGGTCGGTTGCTTTGCATTCGCTCCTAGCGGAGCGGCGCGAGCCGCCCGGTCTTCCCCTCTTAGCGGAGCGGCGCGAGCCGCCCGGTTCCACGTCACCGGAGAGCTCGCGCCCTTCCGCTACAAAACCCTAAGTCGCCCCGAGCAGATCATAGCTCCACTGCCGCGTTCGACCGCCAGCGGATTGATCCGGCACAAACCGTATTCCGCCATCGGCCCCCGACTGCCGAACCGACTGGGTTTGCCCCAACAAAGAACCGGGGAGCATGTTTTCTGCCGAGTACTGGGTCCCCAAATCGGCAACGAGATGCTCCTTGGCATCGGACGCGGTCATTCTCACTGCCCAGTCAAATCGAACGCGAGGTGATCCGGATTCGCTGTCATCCCCATTACCCTTTTCCAGCACTTGCACGCTGACACTGAAGTGACTGCTGCCGGCACAGCCGACTCCCAAAATCGTTGGCACGCCTTCGATGGTCTCGGTCGACAATTGCTGAAGTGCGGGTGAGGCGGGCCAATCCTGATCGGACGAACCTTCCACGCTGCGGGCTTCGACCACCTCGCCCGATTCCGACTGCCAGCGAACAACGTGGGCGTAGCGATCTTGTTGCCACTCAAACCGGATTTGCAAACTCCCGTTTTCGGTTTGCAATTGGTGTGCGGGAGGAGTCGAGATAGAAGAAGACATGCGAGTGTGCTCGTGGTTGGATGGCGAATGAATCAGGCAACTTCGACCGGTGAGGTCGCGAAACGCTGCATCAATCGCAGTCCGTCCCCCTGGCTCTTTTCGGGGTGGAACTGGGTCGCCATCAAATTGCCACGACGCACCGCGGCACAAAACTCGCCACCGTAATCACACGTCAGTGCGACCACCGATGGATCGGTCGGGCGAACGAAGTACGAGTGCACAAAGTAGAAATGTGTTCCGGATTGAATGCCGAGATCCGCGCCGGCGGCTTTCACGTCAACCGCGTTCCATCCCATGTGCGGGACTTTGAACTCGGCGGGCAATTCGAATGCAACCACATCGCCGCCCAAGACCCCGAGTCCTTCGTGGGTGCCGCCCTCGAAGCCTTGCTCGAACAACATTTGCAGACCCAGGCAGATTCCCAAAAACGGTTTGCCCGACGCGATGAAATCTTTGATCGGCTTCTCCAGATCACGACGACGAATCTCGCCAATCGCATCCCCAAACGCTCCTACGCCCGGAAGGATCAATCGTTCCGCCGCCGCGATTTGGCCAGCGTCGCTGGTGATCTCCGCCTCCACGCCCGAACGTTCCACCGCCTTTTGGACGCTGCGGAGGTTTCCCATTTGATAGTCGACGATGGTGATCATGGGTGCCAGTCTCAAAAGTGGTTTCGAGGGATTGTGGTTTTGAGGGAACTAGTCAAGGAATGTTGTGCAGCGGGTCGTTTTACAAAATCAGCTTGCGAGTCCTAACCCGACGCGTGACCGCATGTTGATTTACTCAGCCTTTAGCCGACGGGCGTTAGCCCCGGTTCTTTGGTGATGGAACCAAGGCTACCTCCGAAACGGCTCAGTAATTCAACAACCCGGCGAGCTAGTGATCACGACGAATCAGTTCGCCCTCATCGCCGCCAAAACGGTCGGGAAGGGAACCGATTCACAGACACCAAAGCCAAAATGCCGGTTCACGCGAAAACGCATGAAAGCGGGTGAATACAAGCCACACAGGAATTTGGCCCGATCGATCGGATCTGAAAAGAGGTCGGGATACTCCGCGATCGCATCGGACATCGCTTTTTGGGCAGAATCTCCGATCGAATCAGGCGGATTCAGCTGGGTATCCCACGGCCCCTCGCCGCGACAAGTTGAGCATTTTCCGCAGGGCCGCGAACGTCGCGAACCGAAATGAGCCGCCATCGCGACCGGCAAACACTCCTTGCAGGAAATGAACTCCATCATCGAATCGATGCGTTGCTGAGTCGCCTCCATCGACGCGTCAAACCGTTTCAGCAAGTGTTTCACCGTCGTCGCGGGTCGAGCGATCCGTTCTATCCAGCGGTACCCATGCATCAATTCGGAGGACTCCAACTCGATGATCCCAGACAATGACAATTCTTCCAGGGCCGCGACCAAGCGTGTTCGAGGCACGCGATACTGACGCGTTGCCACCACCAAATTGACGCGGTACGCCCGCTTGGCTTTGACCAGCGAAGCAACAATCGCCGACACAGCCTCCGGATCAATCGCCTCACTCCGCGAAACAATTTCAGAAATGTCGCACCTTGGTTTGACGCGGTAAACGTCATAACGAGCGGGCAGCAAGTCCAGGTGCCCGCGTTGCCGCAATTGAATCATGAACGTGCCGACCACGCCGGATGACAAGTTCACCTCCCAAGCCAACTTGCCCAACGCCAGATAAAACGAATCCGGTTGACCAATCAATCGATCCAACAAACGTTCCACGGACTCCTTTGTCGGCCAATCACTGCACGGCAAATTGCGAATCGCGACTTGGTCTTCGGGAACCAACCAAGTTTGACACTGGGTCGCTTTGCCATCCCGTCCGCCACGACCAATTTCTTGGCTGTACCCTTCCAGCGATGACGAAGGGTTGTAGTGAATCACTCGGCGAACATTGGGTTTGTCCACACCCATGCCAAAGGCCACAGTGCCGACCAAGATGCCGTTGTTGGATTCCAGGAACCACTGTTGAATGGATTCACGTTGCTCGCTGGTCAATCCCGCGTGATATGCCATCGCGGAAAGGCCCGCTTCACTTAGCGACTCAGCCAACTGTTCAGCAGTTCGACGTCGAGTGACGTAAACGATCGTGACGCCTTTGGTTCGAGACTTCGCCGCCTTGCGAAGTTGTTCCAACAATCGCTCGTCCCGCTCCTGTGAAGTCACCTGCATGCACTGCAGATGCAAGTTCGAACGATGCGTGGGAACCTTCACAACATCGGTTCGTTCCAACCCAAACGCCGATCGAATTTCACGAACAACACGTTGCGGCGCGGTCGCTGTCAGCGCGAGGACCTGCGGGATGCTGTGCTCCTCCACCACGTCCGGCAACCGCAGGTAATCGGGGCGAAAATGGTGCCCCCATTCGCTCATGCAGTGGGCTTCGTCGACCGCCAGCATCGAGATTGGTGTCTCGCCCAAGACCGCACGAAAACGCTCGTTGAAAAAGCGTTCCGGGGAAACGTACAGCAACTTGCAGTGGCCCGACCGAACTCGTTTCAAGTCCAAACGCAGTTCTTGCGGCGAAGCGGAATGATCCAGCCTCGCGACCTCGATGCCGCGCCGTTTCAGCGAGTCACCTTGATCCTTCATCAAAGCGACCAAGGGCGACACAACCACGGTCAGGTGCGGCAAGCATTGGCTGACCAGTTGGTAGCACAAGCTTTTGCCACTTCCCGTCGGCATCACCGCGACCACGTTGCGACCGTCAAACAGTCGCTCGATGACCTTCTTCTGCGGCGGTAGCAAACGATCAAATCCAAACGATTCGCTCAACACCCGCTCGGCGATTGCCCAGCGGGTTGAAAGCATGCTTGGATCAATGGAAGCATTTTCGGCGTCCGTGCCCGTTTCTTCCATCGTGACCAGTCACTTCCTTCAGAACAGCGAGGGGGTATCGAATTCAGCCGCCAACACTTCATCGACCGCATCTTCGCGACGCAAGAAGTCATCGGACGAAATCTCGACCAAAACCGGTTCGGCACCAGCGTTTTCTTCTTCCAGACGATTGATCTCGTTGATCACCATCAAGGCGTCCAACGAGGTCACTTCACCGTTGCCGGAAACATCCAGGTACCCGGGGAACGATTGCATGTTTCCAGGCTCCAAACGACCGGGGCCATTGGCTTCCAGGTAGTTGATGATCCGCAGTGCATCCAGAGGTGCAACCGATTGGTTTCGGTCAACATCGTAACGGTTGCGAGCGTTTTGGAACGGTGTTTGTCCCAACCCGACCGTGTAGGTGAACTGCACATCCGTCGCGAGCGGACGAGGTCCAAACTCCAACGCACGAGCCGTCAAGTTGTAGACACCGGTGTCGAATGGTCCCGGTGTTGCAACTAGCGTTCGTGTTTCGATGTCGTACTTCATCCAGCTCGGCAAGGTACCCGATTGACCAAAGATGCGGATCGAGAAGTTTCCGCCCTCTGGATCACTGACCATGTTATCGGGCAATTGGAATTCCAGGTATTGCCCACTGACCAACGCACGGTCTTGGAAAGTTGCATCGGCCATCGCCATATCAAACACGGGTGGTTCGTTGACGTTGTTGACCTGCACCGTGATGGTGCGATCCGTCGTCGCGGTTCCATCGTCGGCCCGAATCACCAACGTTTGAGCGGGTGCGTCAGGCGCATCGACGTCAAAGACAGCGTTCGGACGAACCCGAAGCAATCGCGAATTGGGATCCAAATCGAAATTGGAGAACCCGGTGCCGCCAACCAATTGGGTCGTGACCAAGTCACCGTCGGGATCCGCCACACCGATCCGTCCGACAATCACCCAGTTATCGCTCGAGGCGGGTGCACCGTTTGGATACGGCACTTCCGAAACGACGACACGTTCGGTGGTGATACTAGGATTCTCGTTGCGGTTCAGCACTTCCACCAACAAAGTCGCCGTGAATGGTGCGACGGAGCTGTCGACGGTGTCCGTGATCCGGAAGTTCAATTGGTGAACCGATTGATCCTCAAAATCGAGTTCCACTCCAGACGCGATTCGGAGTGTCCCAGTACCCGCTTCAGCACCGGTTCCGGCAACGAACTCAAACAATGAGTTCGATGGACCGTCCAGCAATTCAATGCTGTGATCTTGCGGTCGCTGTTCAGGGTCCACCAACGTCAGGATTCGATCCGCGGAGGGTACGCTGCCCTCGTTGAACTGGACCACCGATGGTTGCAGCCTTGGTTGTTCGTTCACACCCAAGACTGAAATCTGGACATTCACCGTTTCGGCCAACGGCGGGCCACCATTGTCGCTGACGCGAACTCGCAACGTCATGTTCGGGAACGTTTCGAAATCCAACTCCGCACCGGGCAACAACCTCACGGCACCTTCTTGGGTGACACGAACGAAGTTGGCCGCGACTCCGCCGACCACTTCGAATTGATGCATCTGGCCTTCATCGGGATCGTCAACTTCCAAACGGAACAATTCACCCGTCGCGTCTTCGGACACAGTGAACTGAGTTTGTGAGATTGTCGGCCGGTCGTTTTCGTTGAGCACAAGGATCTGCTGTTCAACAATGTTTTCCGCCGGAATGGCTGCGTCATCGCTGACACGAACGAGCAAAGTTCGCTGCGTGTTGTTCTCGAAGTCCAAACTATCCGCATTCAGCAACGTCACCACACCGGTGACTGGATCGACGCTGAAGTCATTCTGGGCTTCACCACCAACCAGCTCGAACGAGAGTTGTTGACGGAATGCGATGTCGGGATCAAACGCTTTGATGCGTCCAATCGCGGAACCCGCCGGCACATCTTCTGTGACCACCAACGGTGTGTCGTCCACCACGGGAGCCTCGTTGATGTCTCGCAACGAAATTGTGATGCGGTTCGTGGTCTTTGCACCCGCGGCATCCGTGATTCGCATCGTAATGATCCGGTTGGGCTCGGTTTCGAAATCCAAGTCCGAGTCCGTCGTCACGGTCAAATTACCGGTGGTCGAGTCGACTACCAATCCGGCGGAGTTCCCACCAATGATCTCATACAACAATGGCACGCCACCGTCAGCTGGCTGATCGGCGTCATCTGCTTGCTGCACAAGGATCTCAGTTCCGACCGGCAGATTCTCATCCACCAAAATGACTTGGTCAGTCGTCTTCGGCAGCGTGTTCACCCGGAACACATCTTCGAAGACAAAGTTGTCAAAGCGTGACACGGTGAAGGGATGCTCAGCCGTCCCCAATAGCGCCGTCGCTCCCGATCCGGTTTGGACCTGCAAGTCATAGTCGCCTTCGAACAGCGATCGCAATTCATAGATACCGTCTTGATCGGTCACCGCGGTCGCTTCGCTTTGCACGTAGGTCAATCGATCGAACGCACCAAACGTTGTCCCGCCACTGATCGTGGTGTCCGAATACGCTTCAACGCGAACGATCTCATCCGAAGGCACCGACAACGTCACCGTTTCTCGGCGACCATTAACCAACACGCCACTCACCGCCGTGGCGATCAAGTCACCATCAGCATTGAACGCATCCAAGCGCCCGTAAGAAACCAACGACGTGAACGCACTACCGAGAGCATCAATCGAAACCGACTTCACGGGGCGATAGAAATCAAACCGTAGCCGGTTGAAGGTTGAGAATTGTTGGAAGCCGCCGTCACTGAACACTCGGTTGCCGCTGATTCGGCCGCTCAAATATTGGCGTTCGGCCAAGACCGGCGTGTTCGAAAAGAGGCTGCCGCTTGTGCTGGTGATGGTCACGCCCGGGAATTCGTTTGTGAGCACGTACGTCAGATCCTGAACCGTTGGATCCAACGGATCGAATGGTGGCACCACATCATCGGGCTCGACGACAAATGTCAAATCGTCCAAGCGATCGTTGTCGTTGGTATCCGCGAAAACGGTGATGCCTTGACCGGGCAACCTCAAATCCTCTGGAGCTCCATCGGCGATGGCCCCCGCCGAGGGTGCCAGCAGGATCTGTCCGCGAGCACCGCCAACGAAATTGCTTTCGCCGATGTGGTTGAGCAAACGATCCGCAAGTGCCGGTTGCGAGACGGACGAAGCCAGCAACTCGTGCTTGCCACCAGTTTCGAACTCAATCGCAGATCCATCGGCCGCATCAACCGGTGTTCCGAATACCCAATCCTCCGGCGAGGACCCGATGGAATCGCCCAATCGACCAACGTAGCCAAAACCGTCAGCTTCCACGACCGTTCCGCCGGGCGGCAACACATAACTCCGCGCCGTGGAACTGATGTTTTCAGCGAACAGAATCGGTGCGTAGGAGAAGTTGTCGCCGAAGACGTAGTCTTGGATCGCAACGGCATCCAACACATTCCAAGTCGACAACAAACCACCATCGTCCGCTCGCTGGTCGTCATCCGTGTCGATGTCATCGCCGAGTGCCGGTGGGACATCCGACTGAATCAAGAAATACCCGCGGTTATCAAAAGTACGAAACAAGGAACCGTCGTCTGAATCATCCGAATAGATCCCGTCGGGAAGCCCCAGGAAACCCGACTGGTCACTTTCCAACACTCGCGATCCAAACGCGGCTTCGTATGAGTTGCCTTCTTGCAGCAACACGAGGAAACCATTGGCACCGAACGTTTGGCCCGACAAATCGATGATGGTCTCGACGGTACCTTCGTTGAGGGTGTCTTCGGAAATGGCAACGAAGTATGTTCCATCCTCCAATCGCTCGTTGGGCATCCCACGCAACTCGATGTATTGATCCGTCAAATCGTTGAACGTGGAAGCAAACCCTGCTTCGATCATCAACTCGTTGATCACCGGTTGATTCAATTCCACCGACAACACGGGCGGCAGAACGCGAATTTCCATCGTTCGCAGCGGCAGATCGATCCAAGCGGCATCGGACAGATCACGATCCACGACGATCTCAAGGTCGATGTTCGTGATCACGTTGACCGGATTGTTTGGGTCTGGCGAAACCACCACGCGACGGACTTGATTCCAATCGTCAGGCGTAAACACGAGCTGATTGGTTTCTAAGGTCACCCCAGGATTGCTTCCGCCGGGGGCGATGACTTCCAGGTTGAGGACAACATCCGAATCGGGTTGTCTGTTCAGCGTGATTTCCACCACATCGGGACCGATGGCACCGCCAACGACGGTCAATCCTTCTTGCCCCAACGCCCCAACACCTGACTCAGGGTTGCTGGGACGCACTCGGAATCCGATCACGTCGGGCGAGATCCCAAACTGCAGACCGGCCACGGTTTGGAACTCTGTCACTTCGACGTACTGAGAGTTGTTGCCCGTTGTTGGCCGAGTCAGCGCGACCGGTTTGATTGGTTGGCTGACATGGAAGGAATCCGAAACCAAACCCGTGTCGACATCGACCAAAATCGTCGACACCAATCCGGTGTCATCGGCATCAAACATGGTCACGTAGGTCGCATCAGCCGGCAAAGCCGCGGTCAGATCGGACCCCGCCAAACTCATCGTGAATGTATCGACACTTCGCGACGTGTAAGACAACGTACGCCCATTGCCGAACGTGTCGAACGCAAAGAACTCATTGTCCGTGTCATCGAATCCGATCAAGCGTCGATTGACGGGATCGAACGCAATATCAGCGACCGATGCCAAGCCTGAACGGCCCCCGCCGATCAAAGTCGCCTTCGCCGTGTTCACATCCAAACTGGCCAAACGTCGCAACGTGTTGTCGCCACCACCTCGCACCAAGGTGTAAACGCTGTCGGTGACCGCGTCGTAAGCCAACCCGCCAACGATATCGACGTTGGTGTTTCCCAGACGAGTGATCTCACCGTTGCTGGGGTTGATACGGAACACCTCATTGGCTCGAGTATCGACCGCCAGCAAATCACCATCATTGATGCGAGTGATGCCATCAAGCCGGCTGGTGATGGGTTGGCCGAGCAATTCCACCAATCGTTGGTTGTCGACCTCGTGCGTTCCAAATTGAAACGCTTGAGACGCACGGACGTTCACTCCCGATTCCTGCGTCACAGTTTCCAACAAGCCAAACGTCTTTTGAGGTGCGGTCTGCACCAAACCTTGTTCTGGCAAAACGCGAACGTGGTAGTCACCAGCGGGCAATTGCGAGAACGAGAAGAACCCGGCGGAGTCGGTCAGAACGGAATCTTCGCCCTCATCCATCCTTCCATTGACGTTCTCATCCAAGTAAACGCGAACGTCGGCGGCGCCGTTCTCGGTGCCCTGGCGAGTGCTGTCTTGATTGAGATCCAGAAACACTTCGCCACTGATCGCCGCCAACAAATGACGGCTCTCGAGTGTCTCCATCCGGATACTTCGCCGCCGTGCAAGTTTTCGTCGCTCTGACCGAACGCGAGCGTTTTTCGATCCGGAGCGGGACTGAGACGGTCGAGCTTTCCAAGGTGTACGTTTCATGATGAGACCAGCCATTCGCGTGCGATGTATCCCCTAATCAAGGGACCAGATAATTGCCCTCAGAATAAATGTCTGCATCCCGCCAAACAACATAGAACGCCCCTTTAACCCAAAAGACCGGAACAATCATTACCATTCCCCGCTCGGATTGAGCGAAATCCCTCGGATTCACGTTCGGATTGGTCGGTTTCTGGCAGTTATGCGTCACCCCGCCGGCAAACAAAAGCTGGTCCCGCGACTTGGACGATGCGTAGAATCGCCCCGCATTTCCGATCGTCATTTCAATCGGTCTGTGTTCGGGGCACCCCCGTTCCTCATCGTTCAACTCCCGCGTCCGGACGTTCGCCAACGTGATCAATCTCCAACGTGACGAATGCAGTTGTGTGTCAATTTCTGGCAAACACTTCCCGATCGCGGATGGAACTTCGATGAGTGTTTCCTTCAGAACAACCATCCACGCAGCGACACTTACGCTGCTGGCTTTGTTGTCTGGAGTTCACCATAGCCCGCTGGCATCGGCCCAAGACAACGGACCACGCCAAGGCCTGCGGGTAGGCTCTGATCGTGACATCGTTAGCAGTGGCTCTCGCTTGGAAGGGCCTCGGTCAGGCAAAATGTTGCCGACGTCGGATCAAGTCGACGTGGCGCGAGATCGTTTGTTCGAAGACTTGGCCGAAGAGTTTGAACACTTCGACCGGTTAGGCAATTTGGTCCGCCGGGTCAGCCACTTGGTTAAACCCAGCGTGATCCACATCGAGGCTCATAAGACGCAAGGCAGTGGTGCGACAGCCGAGTCGTTTGATGAAGCCGGCAGTGGTGTCGTTCTCGACGTCGCCGGTGAATCTTGGGTTCTGACCAATCGCCATGTCATCAAGGGTGCGGCGTCCAATCAAATTGTGATGCGTACCAGTGACGGTCGACGTTGGGTCCCGGAAAAAATCTTGATGGATCCCAACACCGACGTTGCTGTCATGAAACTGTCACCGTCGATCGCAGGAATCGAATCAGCTGAGCGGGACTCGATCCGTCGCGGAACCAGCTCGTTCGCCAAGATGCCACCCGCCGCTCGATTGGCCGACAGCGACGAAGTTCAAATCGGCGACTTCGTCATCGCCATCGGTAGCCCGTTCGGACTCAGCCATTCGGTCACGTTTGGCATCTTGAGTGCCAAGGGTCGACGCGACTTGTCATTGGGTGAAGAACGAATTGATCTGCAAGATTTCTTCCAAACCGATGCCGCAATCAACCCTGGCAACAGTGGTGGCCCGCTGCTGAACCTTCGCGGCGAAGTGATCGCGCTCAACACCGCGATTGCCAGCAGCAGCGGTGGCAGCGAAGGCATCGGATTCGCAATTCCGATCAACATGGCCGCTCGCGTGGCGGAAGAACTGATCGTTCACGGTCGCCTGCGTCGCGGGTACCTCGGCGTGACGTTGGACCCTAACTTCGCCGCCGCGGATCTGTCTCCGGCATCGGGCATCTACGCATCGATGAAGATCACACCCGACTTCGATTCGCGATTTGGTTCGCAAGAAGAAATCAAATTGGGTGGAGCACGCGTGAAGGACATTCGTCCTGGATCGCCGGCCGAATTGGCTCACCTGCAACGGGGCGACATCATCCTGCAGTTCGATTCCATCAACGTCGAAGACGATGATCACTTGGTTGCATTGGCCGGTATGGCCCAGCCCGATCAACGACCGATCTCGATGGTGATCCTGCGAGATGGCAAACGCTATCGCACCGAAGTCACGTTGACGTTCCAGCCCTGATCAGCAGGCTGACTGCGGTCTAGGTCGCGACCACGGACTTGGCTGACTTCCACAGCTGATAGCGTCGCCAGATTTCATCGAACAGCA
Organism: Rhodopirellula europaea 6C; assembly: GCF_000338295.1. Lineage (GTDB taxonomy): Bacteria > Planctomycetota > Planctomycetia > Pirellulales > Pirellulaceae > Rhodopirellula > Rhodopirellula europaea. The sequence continues at coordinate 16,497 of NZ_ANMO01000014.1, read as the reverse complement.
CGCTGGCCAGCAATGCGCCGCCAATGATGACCATCTCCCATTGCTGCTCGATGCCCAGCACCACGATGGCTTTGTACAGGCATCGCATCACCGCGGCACCCGCGATCACGCCAAAGACCGCTCCTCGGCCGCCGCGCAGTGAACAACCGCCCAGCACCGCTGCCGCGATTGCGTAGAGCTCGTAGAAATTGCCACTCGAACCGGGCTGGACTGAATTCCATTCCAACAGGAAAAGAATCCCGGCAAGAGCCGCCAGCAGACCACTGACGACATATGCCATCACAATCAGTCGTTCGGTGCGAATGCCGCTGAAACGAGCCGCTTCTTCGTTCTCGCCGACGGCCAACAAATGACGTCCCGCCACGCTGTGTTCCAAAAAGATCCATGCCGCGAAGGCGACGATGATCAACAATACACCGGTGAACGGGAACGCGATCCAAGTCCACTCGGACCAAGACTCCGACGCTCCCGATAGCTTCGCGACCAATGGCAATGGGAATTCAAAAACGTTGCCCGTCACCGTCGCTTTGAAATCGGCCAACGCGCTGCCCAACCCGACTTGATCATCCCCGGTCCAAACTCGAGCCAAACCGCGATAGACCAGCAACCCACAAAGCGTCACCACAAACGGTTGCAGGTGAGCCCGAGTAACAAGCAAGCCATGCAAGGCACCGATGAACGCACCAGCCAACAACACCAACCCGCAAGCGAGCAACGGATTGGTGTAGCGAATGCGTTCCAGCGAGACTTCCGTGCCCGTTTGCAACGAGCGTGCCGGGTTGCCGCTCGTCAGCCAGACGTTGCCGGCTTCTTCCACTTGCCCCGTGAGGTAGACCTTCGATTCACTGAATGCGCCCGCGTAAACGATCCGGTCACCCGCTCGGACCGGATCGATCCCGGTATCAATCCGAATTCGCGTGTCACCTTCGTCCGGACGTTCAATCACGGCGATACTTCCAATCGCATCGTATCTTTCGTAGCGCACATCGATGACTTGGACCATCATCACACCGCACAACGCAATCAGCGAACCGATCGACAGATCAATTCCGCCCGTGATGATCACCATGGCGACACCGATTGAGATCAATCCGTACAAACTGGTGTCACGGATCAGCGTCTTCAAGTTAGCAGCGGCGACAAAGTTGCCTTCCAACCAAGTTGCAATGACCACAATCGCGATCAGCAACGCGAAGATGCCAAAATTCTTTCCACGCATTCTATTCAACCTTGGGCTATTCAACCTTGGGCAGGTTCGCCCTTTGCCACCGCGAGACGCATGATCGCCTCTTCGGTCAATTCCGATCTTGTCAATTCACCCGCGACACAACCATCGGAAATGACAATCACCCGATCGGCGATCGCAAAGACTTCTTCCATTTCGCTGCTGACCACCAACACTCCCATGCCTTGGCTCGCCAACTGATCGATCACTTCGTAGATCTCAGATTTTGCGCCAATGTCGACGCCTCGTGTTGGCTCGTCGAGCATCAAGACCTTCACATCACCGGCCAACCACTTCGCCAAAGCCACCTTTTGCTGGTTTCCACCGGACAAAGAAGCAATCTCAATTTCTTGCGAAGCAGTCTTCACTCGCAGCCGATCGATCAATTCTGCGGCCGTTGCACGTTCCGTTTTGCGACTCCGGAACACTCCTTCTCGAGTCATCGAGACGATGGTCGCGTTATCACCCACGCTGGATTGGATCAACAAACCGGTCCGCTTCCGATCTTCCGGCACCAATGCCAACCCGGCTGCGATTGCCGAGTCGACACCGCCTTTGAGCGGTTCGGAATCGATCAAGATCTCGCCGCCGAACCGTTCGCGGACGCCGAAAATTGTTTCCACAATCTCGGTTCGCCCTGCCCCGACCAATCCGACGAGGGCGACCACTTCACCACCGAGCACTTGTAGATCAACCGGAGGTGCCGCACGGGATCCGACCTTCAACCCCGACACGGTGAGTCGAGGTTCAAGACACTCTTTCGCGGTTTCGTGAGATCGACGCGTGAGATCGCGTCCCACCATGGCACGCACCATGGTGTCGTGGGTGATGTTGCCCTTCGTCAGCGTTTCGACGTGCTCGCCGTCTCGCAGCACTTCCACTCGATCAGCCAAACGAATGATTTCATGCAAACGGTGCGAGATATAAAGGATCGCGACACCTTCTTCGCGAAGCCGTTCGATCAACTCGAACAACCGCAGCGATTCATCTTCGCTCAGACTGCTGGTCGGTTCGTCCATGATGACCACGCGAGCATCAGTCGATAAAGCACGTGCGATCTCGATCAGCTGCTTGGACGCAATGGGGAGCGGCCCGACAGGAGCATCCGGCGACACCGACAAACCAACTCGGTCCAGCCATGACGACGCCGTGCGTCGAAGCTCGGCACGATCCAGCAAGCCAAACCGAGAAGGCTCGCGACCGAGAAACAAATTCTCAGCAACGCTTAAATTGTCGTGCAGGTTCAGCTCTTGGTGAATCAACGCGATGCCAGCATCGATCGCATCACGGGGACCGGACCAAGAAAGCACTTGGCCGTCCAATTCAATTTCACCTTGGTCCGGCGAGACGATCCCGGCCAGCACTTTCATCAGCGTGCTTTTGCCGGCACCGTTTTCACCGATAACCGCGATGGCTTGGCCACCTTCCACTTCCATCGAAACATTCGACAGAGCTTGGGTGGAGCCAAACCGTTTACTGATTCCCGACAACCGCAAACGAGACGGTTGATCGGGCTTGTCCGCCTGTGACTGGATCACTCACCGTCTTCCGACGAGTCTTCCTTTTTATCGTCAGACTCTTCGGTGGCCGAACCCGCATCCGCGAGTTCTTCGAGCTCTTCCAGCATGCTTTCCATGCGGTCTTTTTGACGACCTTCCGATTTCTCGATCGCTTGTTTCTGTGCCTCAATCGCCTCGTCGAATCGTTCCAACGATGCGTTCATCTGAGCGACCAAGACGTGCATCAAAGGCTGAATTTGTGGATCAGCTCCTTCGATTTCAGCGTTGAGTGCAACCAACGTTTCGTCGGCCAACTTGCCAACTTTGGCTCCTTGTTGAATCGATGACATCAAACCATAGGAGAACTGAGCCATGGCTTGTGGGTTGCCCTTCGCGTCCTTCAGTTGACCACGGAAGTACGTCATCACGTCTTCGGAAAGATCACCCGAGTCCAGACGCAGACCGTACTTGAACTGAGTCAATTGCTCACGAACCGACTGGCCCATCTCGTCATCGACATCTTTGAACTCTTCCAAAATCTTGTCGATGACTTTGATGGCGTCGTCAAAGTTGCCTTCTCCGGCCAAACGATTGACCTTTTGCATCGCTTCTTCCAGACGCTGCTGGCGAGCCATCGATTCCTTGAAGGCTTCGCGATCCCACGTTCCTTCGATGACTTGTTCCAACGGCTCGTCGAGGCTCATTGGGTGTCCGATCCACTCAATCAAACCGGTCTTGCCAACCAAGAATGCGGCGGGAATCCCGTTTTGATTCGCGGCACGCATGTAGTCATCGGTCGATGAACCGTCGGGATCGACCGTCAGTGTGTAAGCCGATGTCAGTTCTGCAAACGTGACGCCTTCTTTGCCTGGGTAATCACGTTCCAGAATGCCTTCGACTGTTTCCAAATCTTCGTCCGAGATGCTGACGATCTGAACACCATTTTCGCGATGTCGTTCTTGCAGCTCAACCAGGTGAGGCATGCTTTGGATGCAGGGACCACACCAGGTCGCCCAAAACTCAACAACGTAGATTTTGCCATCTTCGAAATCGGTAACGGGACCGAATTTCCCGAGGTCTTCGTGGATGTAGTGCTCAATGTCGAGCGAAGGCGCTTTCGATCCCACGGTCAACGTCGGCTCGGCTTGGGCCGCAATGCCGCCGGTCAAAAAGGCAACTCCGCAGGCGGCACCTAGCAGAGTCTTACGTGTCCACGCGACGGGGAGCGAAAAAAAGCGGTTCATTGAAAACTACTTTGCGTTTGTTTGGTGAAAGAAGAAAATCGACCGAGCGGTGCTCGAAACTAAGTCTGACAATGTCTGTCTGGCGAAAACACTCGCCCATTTGGATTCAAAGCGGCCGTTCAATCAGAAGCAGCCCCCGCGACCTCGTTGCGACGAGGATCTTCCCGCGGGGCGCAACACGCATACTGTAGTGAACCAAACGCCAAATTGTTCAGCAGTGCAATCGTTGTTCCCCCAAAGCGTACCAATCGGCTTTTTGCGAGTCGATAGAACCCATTTGGCTCTCGTGGGGTGTTTTGTTTGTGTTATAGGAGGGGTTCATCCATAATACTCGTGCGGGTGCTTCATCCGCCGTCATCCCCGCACGACGTCCCCCAACGTCCCATTCTTCTTTCACAAGAGCGCACTTGTGCCGCTTTCACTTCCACCTGGAATGCCGAGATCTGCCGATCAATCCGGAGCCTGTCTCTGGGCGTCCCGCGTAGCAGTCTTGTCGATGTTTCTGGCGATTTTTTCATTGCCCGTCTCCGCCCAATCTCCCACGGTGATTCGGACCGCTGATGGCAAAACGATCACCACCAATGGTCCCATGCCGGCCCCTGGTGGACGTCCGCCAGGTGGCCCACCACCGGGTTCCAAACCCGATGGCAAGGATGGCGAGAAGAAAGATGCCAACGGCGGCGAAGGTAAACCGCCCGAATCAGCCGCTCCCAAGGTCATTCGCCGTGACAGCGTCGAAGCCAAGTCATCCGACCCAAGTGAATTGAAAGCCACCGTCGGCGACGACGGCAAAGTCGGCTTCCGGTTCCGCAATCAAGGCTGGGTCGATTTGGTGCGCTGGTTGTCAGACATCTCCGAACAACCGATCGACTGGCAAGAGTTGCCCGGGGACACCGTCAATTTGATCAGCCCCGATCGTTTGACCGTTTCCCAAACAGCTGACTTGATCAACCGCCACTTGCTGGCCCGCGGCTACACGATGCTAGACTTGGAAGGCGGCATCGCAATTGTCAAAACCGACGCCGTGAATCCTGGGATGGTGCGGCGCGTGGACGCCAGCGAACTGAACGACCTGGAGGATCACCGCTACGTTCGCACGATGCTCGACGCAGGTTGGCTGTCAGCAGAAAAACTCTCCGAAGAACTCAAAGCCATGCTCAGCAGCGCGGGCAAAATGATCCCGTTGGCAACCACCAACCGCATCGAAGTGATGGACGTCGCAGTGAACCTGCGGCAAGTCGCTCATTTGCTCGCCGAAGAACGCGACGCGGCCAGCCGAGACGCCTTGGCACCGGAGTTCCGTCTGCGGCACATCCCTGCCGAAGAAGCCAAAAGCATGCTGGAGCAATTCCTCGGCGTCGAGAAAAAAGACTCCGCCCCGATGTCTCAACAACAAATGCAAATGATGCAGCGAATGCAGCAGATGCAACAACAGCAAGGCAAAAAGGGTGGCGACACAAAAGGCGATGTCGAAATCTCAATCGTCGCCAACACACGTCAAAACTCCGTCCTCGTTCGAGCTCCGCTTGATCGAGTCGCGATCGCCGCTGAGTTCATCAAACGCATCGACGTGCCCGGTGGATCACTCCGCAGCCTCACCGATGCGACATCACGAGTCGATGTGTTTCGATTGGTATCACTGGATCCTGAAAAGCTGATCGAGATCGCTCAAGAGATGAACGTTCTGGAACCCACCACACGAATTCGCGTCGACAAAGACAACTCGGCGGTCATCGTTTCCGGCTCGGCCGCGGATCGCTTCATCATCAAATCGCTGATCGAACGGCTCGATGGCGGCAAACGCCGCTTGGAAGTGCTGCAATTGCGCCGTCTCGGTGCGGCCGAAGTGGCGGAGTCCATTTCATTCCTGATGGGTCAAGAACCCGAAGAAGACGACAACAACTCCCGTTCGCGATACAGCTACTACGGATGGGGCGGAAACGATGATGACGACGATAAAGACAAGGACAAATTCCGTGTGACCGCCAACGTCGCCTACCGCCAAGTCTTGCTTTGGGCGAATGAAACGGAAATGGAAGAGGTCCGTTCACTGCTGATCAAACTCGGTGAACTTCCACCGCCCGGCGGAAGCGAACGAACAATGCGTATCATCGAAGCTTCGGCCACTCCCGAAACGCTTGAGTACCTTCAACGTTTGCAACGACGTTGGCAACAGCTTTCCGGGACTGAATTGGTGCTACCGGATGCTGACGAATTCAAAGATCCGATCGATGCGATTGGCGAAGAACGCGAAGAAGAAGACACGAAAACCGAAGACGAAGATTCAACGGAAGAGACTGAGGAGGCTCCAGCGGTGATCTTGCCGCCGGAAACCGAACTCACCGGCATTGGTCAATCACAAGAGCAACTCACTTGGGTCAACGCTTTTTCCGATGACGGCGAGCCAACCAACTTGCCCAACCAGGAATCGACACCTGCAACCGACCGCTCGATCGCAACGACAACCAACGTTTCGTCCAAGCCAGCATCATCCAAGCCGAAGATCGAAATCAAGTTGGACGCGGCAGGCAATCTGATCCTCCGTAGTGACGACACCGACGCGCTGGATCGATTAGAAGACTTAATGCTCCAGGTCTCGCCACCAAGGCGTCCTTACCATGTTTTCCGTATCCGATATGCATCCGTTACCTACATCGCACTCGATCTGGAAGATTACTTCGAAGAGGACGGCGAAGACGATGAGGATGAATCGGATCGATTCTATCGCTACATCTTCGGCAGTGGAGATTCGGAAGACAAAGGTCCGAAAGGCCTGGATGCCGCGGGCAAATTGAAGTTTCTTCCTAACTCCGATACTGGCACTCTGATCGTCAGTGGGGCGACAGGTCAACAATTACAAACCATCGAAGAGCTCATCCGTTTGTGGGACGTTCCTGAACCGGTCAATCCGCGAAAGGTCCGGTACACAAAGCTGGTGCAGATCCAATATGGCAGTGCGGCGAAAATTGCCGAAACAGTGAAGGACGCGTATCGCGATTTGCTCAGCAGCAACGACAAAGCGTTCCAAGGCGGTGGTGGACGAGGCGGCCAACGTGGGGGGGCAAAGACGGCAAGTAACCGTGAGAGCGGCAGTGGATTGGAAGACAGCGAAAGCGGAAAAGATGGTGGCGGACAGGATTTCTCCTTCAACGGCAAGCTTTCCATGGGTGTCGACGAAGTCGGCAACACGTTGTTAATCAGTGCCGAAGGCGAGTCGCTGCTTGACTTGATCGCTGAGATGGTCGACAAGTTGGACGTTGCCGCGAAACCGGGAGGCGACGTTGAGATCATCAATCTCAGCGGAGGCGTCTCGGCCGAGGCCGTCCAGCGAGCCCTGGCGGCTTTGGGAGTTGAATCCGATGCGCGTCCTTCACGGGATCGCAATTCAAATTCAGATGATCGTCGGCGCGACAACAATGACTCCCCGCGTCGCCGTCCATCTCGCGATTAATGAAAACCAGCGCCACCCAACGATTCTCTCGACAGGTCATTGCACGTGCTCATTGGATCGTTTTGGGTTGGGTCGTTTTTGCAGTCCTCTGCAAAGCGTTTTCGCCTTCTTGGAAACAAGTCGCCCTCGACGGCGACTTCGAATATCTTCCCGCGACACAAACCAGCGTCGCGGGCGGCAAGTTGCTCGATGAAGCCTTCTTCGGCACGCGGGCACGCAGCCAAATGGTTGTCACGCTTTCTCGCGCCGAACAAGACCTGACAAAGACCGATCGTCTGATCGGCCTGGACTTGCTCCGCCGCCTCTATCACCGGCTCGGTGAAGTCGCTTGGCAACGTGCGATGCAACTTCGCGACGACAGCGGAGACGAGTCGATCAATCGATGGTGGGTGGTTGCCGCGCAGGCGTTTGACCAAGCAATCGAAATCGATTCGCAGTTCTACGAAGCTCTCGGCGACCGAGTCCCTGAGACTTCACCGACTCCCTACGAACCACGCATGGCGATCGCTTACTGGGACCGAGGCAATTTGCTCGGTTCGCAAATGGTGATCCAACCATCCACTGCACCGGAGACAGCCGCCGCTCCTGGCGACACCGATGCGGAGACCGAACCGGACAAAAAAGCATCCTCCATTTCCGAAACCACCGCCCGTGTGGCCGAGGATCTCGAAGCCGCTTTGGTCTTGGACTCAGACCTCCCCATGTCCGTGTTGCCGATTTCAAAGCGGCCACTGAAGGACTGGGAACCGCTGCTGGACATCTACAGCTGGGAAGATCGCACGCTGGGTTCACAGCTGAAAACCCCGCGCGCTCGCCTCGCTGTGCTGACTCTTTCTAGCGAACTGGCGGCAACGGGCAACATCGAACTGCTGGAACAACTGCAAGAGATCGTCGACGAAACGATCGCCTACAGCCACGCCTACCTGACCGAAGACGAACGTTCCGAAACAGGATCACCGCAGTTGATCGTCACCGGTTCAGCCGCGATCGGCGGACAAACCCTTTCGGCCGCTCGCTCCGCCATTCAGTACACGGAGTGGTTCACGGTCGTGATGATCCTACTGCTGCTGTCCATCGTGTATCGCGCCCCGCTGCTGGTCGCCGTGCCTTTGTTTTCAATCGCGATCGCGGTGATGGTGTCGACCGCCGCGGTCACGTTTCTAACACAGTTGTCGCAATCCGGTCTGGTTCCCGGGCTAGATATTCAGATCTACACGACCAGCCGAATCTTTGTGGTTGTCATCTTGTTCGGTGCTGGCACGGACTATTGCTTGTTCTTGATTGCTCGTTTGCGAGAAGAAGCCGCTCAGTCACCTTGGCCCGTCGCATGTCGCAAAGCACTCACGCAGGTCAGCGGCGCGTTGATCGGCAGCGCCATGACAACGATCGTTGGCTTGGGCATGCTTTGGTTTGCCGACTTCGGAAAGTTTCATCACACCGGCCCAATCATCGCGGTGTGCTTGTCGATCGGATTGCTGGTCTGCATGACGCTCACACCCGCATGTCTGTGCTTGTTAGGCCCCAAAGTCTTCTGGCCCACATCGGCCGGTCAGGTCAGCCGCGAACCACGGATTCAGTTGATCGGCAATCGCAGCGTCAACGACAAAGACAGCTCAGCCGGTGATCTCCTGTGGAACTGGATGGCGATCCAGTTGACGCGTCGCCCGTTAGCGACATTGCTGATTGGATTGGCGTTGCTGCTGCCACCGGCTTGGATCGGTTTTCAAAACGAACGCACCGTCACCTACGACATCAGCGGACAATTGTCCGCTTCAGCCAGCACACGACAGGGCATGCGAGTGCTCGATCGAGAGTTTGGCATCGGCCAACTCGCACCGATCTCGGTGCTGATGCTGTCCGAACAACCAATGCAAAAAGAGGAACAAAAAGAAACCCTGCAAACTATCACGCAGGCGCTCTATCAAACCGAGGGCGTCACCGCCGTTCGTCATCGCAATGATCCGCTGGGGGATTTCCCTCCGGATCGCGAAATGAGTTTGCTCAGTAGTGAAGCCTGGCGCCGCCGGGCACTTCAGAATCATCGTTTAACGCAGCTGCACTTTGTGTCTTCGATGCCGCAGTACGCCGATCGGCTGATTCGAATGGACGTGATCATCGAGGAAGATCCGTTCAGCGAGGATGCCGGCAACAGCCTGAAGCGAATTGAAGAAACCATCGCCGAGCAGACCGCCGCATTCGGTCAAGCCGGACTCAAAATCGATGCGTTCTATGCGGGCACAACACCATCCATCGTGGACCTTCGCGAAGTCACCCTTTCGGACACCTTTCGAATCAAGCTCGCCGTGATCGCCGCCGTTTTCGCGGTGCTGGTGCTGGTGATTCGGCGCGTTGCACTCTCGATCTATCTGATCGCCACCGTCTTGCTCAGCTACTACACCACCCTCGGGCTGACGTACCTGTTCTTTCGTTTTTGGCACGGACCAACCTTCCCAGGTTTGGATTGGAAACTGCCGATTTTCTTGTTTGTGATCCTGGTCGCCGTGGGCCAGGACTACAACGTTTACTTGGTCACCCGAATTCTGGAAGAGAAACGCAAACTCGGTTCTCTCGCCGCGGTCCGCCGCGCGGTGGCTCGAACCGGCGGCATCATCACCGCCTGCGGCTTGGTCATGGCCGCCACCTTCATCAGCATGACAGCGTCGTCCTGGTGGCCCTGGATCACTCAAAGCTTCGCGTTCCTGACCAGTGACGACGCCGCATCGCTCGGCGACCAAATTGCCAAGCAACCGACCACGCTGCGGGGAATCACGGAACTCGGGTTTGCACTCGGTCTCGGAGTCCTGCTGGACACGCTTTATGTGCGAACGGTCCTCGTGCCCAGCTTTGTGGTGCTTCACGACCAATGGCGAAAATCGTCGTCTTCCCAACGTTTTCAAAGGCCAAACGGGGCCTCAACCGATTGAAAAAGGCTCGTCTTCCGAGAAACGCCCTCGTGGCGTTATCCTGGAGCGATGAATGCGCTGTGGGGACAAACTTTTCTGACCAATATCAACTGGCTGTGGGTCGCCGGAGCGGCGGTTGCCGCCTGGATCGTCGTGGGTGCAATGAACCGACGACAAGCCCATCTGACGGGGCTCTTGCGGGACCACGTTAACCGCACCCAAGAGGCCCAACGGGCCGCCATCGAAGCCAGCAAAAAACCTTCCGAAGACGAGCCGGAGTGATCTCCATGACTAAAACTGTTTACATCAAGACCGTCGGCTGCCAGATGAATGTTCTGGACAGCGAAATGGTGATCGCCGACTTGAAACGTCACGGCTACACCGTCGTCGATTCTCCCGGCGAAGCCGACCTACTGCTCTACAACACATGCAGCATTCGCGAGCAGGCCGAAGAAAAAACGTACAGCGCCCTCGGCAAACTCAAAGAAACCAAAGCTCGCCACCCCGAAAAAACCATCGGCGTGATGGGATGCATGGCTCAGAAAGACCAAGAAACGATCTTTCGACGTGCCCCCTTCGTCGACATGGTCGTCGGCCCCGGACAACTGCACGCGATTCCCGACATGCTGACGAAAGTCACCAGCGGCGAAGGACGGCAAATGGCCGTTTCGCTGGGTCGCAAAGATGGCAAGCAAACCGTCGTCGCTCGCAGCCATGAAACGTTCGATCCTTTGCGGGATCCAACCATGCGGCCGACTCCCTTCCAAGCCTACCTGCGAATCCAAATCGGCTGCGACAAATTCTGCACCTACTGCGTCGTGCCCAACACTCGCGGTCCCGAACAAGGCCGATCGCCCGAAGAGATCGTTTCCGAAGCTCGCGTGCTCGCTGAACAAGGTGCACTCGAAATCACGTTGCTCGGACAAACCGTCAACAGCTATCGCCACCGCGGACCGGACGGCGAAACCGACATGGCTGGACTGCTGGAACGTCTGCACGACATCGATGGTTTGAAACGCATCAAGTTTGTGACGAACTACCCCAAAGACATGACCGCCCGGTTGCTGGAAACCATTCGCGATCTGCCCAAGGTGTCGCCTTACTTGCACGTGCCAGCACAAAGCGGCAGCGACGCGGTTCTTAAACGCATGAAACGCGGCTACACGATCGCCGACTACATGGAGATGTTCGAACGGATTGAAACGATCCTACCCGAAGCCTCGGTCAGCAGTGACTTCATCGTTGGCTTCTGCGGCGAAACCGATGAGGACTTCCAAAAGTCGGTGAAACTGATCGAACGCTGCCGATTCAAGAACAGCTTCATCTTCCAGTACAGCGTTCGCGAAGGCACCAAAGCCGCCGCCAACCTGATCGACGATGTGCCTCGCGAAGTCAAAGCGGCTCGCAACAACGAACTGCTGGCGGTCCAAGATCGAATCTCGAAAGAGGACAACCAAAAACTGATTGGCGACACCGTCGAGGTGCTGGTCGAGGGACCAAGCAAGAAAGCCGATAGATCCGATCCGGATGCGCCCGTCGTTCAAATGACCGGACGAACCATCTGCGACCGAATCGTGGTGTTTGATGGCAACCGACGCCAAGCCGGCCAATTGATGGACATTCAAATCGACGATGTCAGCAGCCACACGCTGATCGGCCGCGTCAAAACAGTGGAAGTTGTCTCGCTCGGAATGCCGGGCTAGCTCCCAGCTCCCAGGTCCCTAGCTCCTCCTCAGCCCTCAGCCCTCAGCGATTCCCTTGCTCAGCACTCAATCTCCCCCGATTCAAACTCGAACGCTCGACAACGGCCTGACCGTCGTCGTGCAACCGATGCCTTGGCTGCGAACCGCCGCGTACACGCTGTGGTTGCCTGCCGGGATCACAACCGAATTGCATGGTTTGAGCGAAGCACAACTGGCCGACACGGAGTTCTTGGCTCGTCGCGATGGCCTGGCTTCGCTGACCTGCGAAATGGTCCAGCGTGGTGCCGGTGCCTACAACAGTCGCCAACTGGTTGCCGCCGAAGACAACCTGGGCATCGACAGCGGCAACTCGGCCGCGACCAGCGTCGCCGGTTACTCCGCACGCATGCCCGCGGACTCATTGCTTCCCGCCATCGAATTGCTGGCCGACGTCGTTCGTCGACCACACTTGCCAGGCAACCAATTCGACGACGCCAAAATGATTCTTCGGCAAGAACTCGCCGCGTTCCAAGACGAACCGACTCAGCGTTTGATGCGTCGTCTTCGCGAGCGTCAATACGGGCCGTACCTGGGACGAGGTGGATACGCCAGCGAAGCGAGCCTGGAAGCGCTCAGCATGGACGACGTCCGCCAGTTCTACACCGATCAATATCATGCCGGTGGAAGCGTGCTGGCCGTCGCGGGCAACTTCGACGCCAATCAAATCTTTGACTCCATCGAGCAATCCTTTGGCGATTGGAAATCAGGCAAACGCCCTGCCCTGCCCTCCCCTGCCCCGATCGATGGCAACGAACACATCGAGTTGCCCAGCAGCCAAACGCACATCGGATTTTCTTTCGATTCGATTCCCTACGGCAGCGATGACTACTTCGTCATGCGAGCCGGAATCGGAATCCTCAGCGATGGCATGAGCAGTCGCCTGTTCGATCGCGTTCGCGAACAACGCGGACTGTGCTACAGCGTGTGGGCCAGCACACACACGATCGGCCAGAACGGTGCCGTGTTCGGTTACGCCGGCACCACGCCCGCTCGAGCACAGGAAACGCTGGACGTCAGCCTTCGCGAAATCCAGAACCTAGCCGACGACCTCGAACAAGAAGAACTCTCGCGTTGGAAAGTTCGCATCGAAAGCGGACTGATCATGGAACAAGAATCCGCCGGCTCACGAGCCAGCTCACTCGCATCCGACCAATATCAACTCGGACGCGTCATTCCAACCGAAGAACTCGAAGCCAAAATCGAAGCCATCACCCTCGACCAAGTCGCATCCTATTTTCGCCAACACGGCCCGCGGCAATTCCGAATCGTGACCGTCGGACCGGAAGCCCTTCAAGGAGGCGAAACGCTCGCATGAACGAACTCAAATCAACGACCCTGGCCAATGGGTTGCGAATCGTTGCCGACATCGACCTACGTGGTTACTCCGCTGCGGTCGGTTACTTCGTGCGAGCCGGTGCTCGTGACGAAACCGACATCGAATCGGGACTCAGCCACTTCCTCGAACACATGATGTTCAAAGGAACCGCTCGTCGATCGGCCGCCGACGTGAATCGCGAACTGGACGAACTCGGCGGTCAATCCAACGCCTACACGTCCGAGGAACAAACGGTTTACTATTCGTCTGTGCTGCCCAAGTACCAAGACCGAATGGTCGACTTGCTGACCGACATGCTCAGCCCGTCGCTCGACGCCGACGATTTCGCGACCGAGCGAAACGTGATCCTGGAAGAAATCGCCAAGTACGAAGACCAGCCCCCGTTTGGCGCCTTCGAACGGGTGATGGAATGTGCCTACGGACCTCGCGGGCTGGGACGGCGCGTGCTTGGCACGACTCACTCGATCGAATCGATGCAAGTCGAATCGATGCGAGCCTATTTCAATCGCCGTTATCGCCCCGAGAACATTGTGCTGGCCGCCAGTGGCAACGTCGACTTTGATGGCTTGGTCGCTCAAGCCGAAAAGATGACGCAGCATTGGCTCGACCGCCCTGCCCCGACGGATCTGGCCGGTGATGACCTCAGCACCACCCCCGAAGGCATCGAACTGACACAGCACTTGAGTGTCCCCGATGCAGCACAAAGTTACCGGGTGACTCTTGGCGATGGCCCGTCCATGCAGTCACCGCTCCGCTACGCAATGCGGTTGCTGGCGTCCATCGTCGGCGATGATGGCGGCAGTCGGCTGTTCTGGGATTTGATTGACACCGGCCGCGCCGAAGTCGCCACGCTTTGGCCGCAAGAGTTCACCGACACCGGTGCCCTGTTCACCTACTTGGTCTGCGCCGCCGACGACATGGATTCCAACGTTCGGTTGATGAACGAAGTCCTTGGCCGAGTTGCCCGTGACGGCGTCGAACAATCCGAGCTGGACCAAATCATCAATAAGACGGTCGCCGGCTGCATCATGCAATCCGAACGCCCATCAAACCGCTTGTTCGGGTTAGGCAGTCGCTGGTTGTGCTGTGGTGACCACCTGTCTCTCGATGAGTTGCTGGACGCCTACCGTGGTGTGACAATCGAAAGCGTTGCCGAAGCCGCCCGAACCTACTTGGGCCAATCAGCAACCGAAGTCGTTGCCTCCTCCGCTGAACCGCAATCCAATTTGGTTGGTTGATTAAAAGATGAGCGACACGGTCCCCGAGCTGCTACGCCTGAACGATCGCGTCACACTGCTGCCCATCATCCACGGCAGTGGCCAGTTCGCCTGGCTGACCCGTCGGTTCATGCTCGAACACAACTTCGATTGCCTGGCCGTTCCGCTGCCGCCGTCCTTCCAACAACCGGTTGAAGAAGCGGTCTTGGAACTCCCGCGTCCTTCGATCGTGTTGCAACACCCCGCATCACAATCAACGTTCGAACCGCCGCTGCCCTTCAATCCTGAATTGTCGGCCGAAGAATACGGCGAGTCAGCCGACGAAGACGCTGATCCCCTGCCAAGCAGCTACGTGCCGATCGATCCGTGCCAAAGCGTGATCATGGCAATCCGCGCCGCGATGGGCGAACACATCCCGCGGCACTTCATTGATCTGGAAACGAACCACTTCCAACCTTTCTCGACCGTCATGCCCGACGCGCATGCGGTCCGGCACGTTGCGATTGAAAAGTTCGCCGCCGCGATCCTCCCCAGCATTCCACCACCGAGCGATGAGCTGACTCGCGACCGAATGCATTACATGGCCGCTCAGCTCACCGAACTAGAAAAGATCTACCAGCGGATTCTGCTGGTCACCAGCATTCTGCATTGGCCATGGATTCGCGATGCCCACCGACTCCTGCGAACCGACCAAGGCCGATCGGTTGATGACCTCGAAAACGAAGAGGTCTCCACACCGACTCGGCACAAAATCAATTCGAAAACGCTGCTGTTCTTGTTCGGCGAGTTGCCTTTCATCACGTCGCTCCACGAACGTGCGCGAGCCGAACTGGAAGACGACGAAAATTTGCAGATAGACGGCGTCAAGGAACTGTTGATCGCCGGCCGACAAAGCTACCTCGACGACCTGGGCAACCGAGCCCGCAAGATCACGCCGTTGCTGCTTTCGAAGTGCTTGCAATACATCCGCAACTTGTCGTTGATCAACCGCCGGATGACCCCGGACATGGTCACGATCATCACCGCCTGCAAACAAGTCCTCGGCGACCAGTTCGCATTGCATGTCACCGAGGTCGCGACCAAGTACGCCTACGCGGACGAACCTGGTGCCAACTCCGACCAATGGATCCCTGAATCCGATCAACCGATCACGCTGGGAATCGACCAAGCTCGCTTGCCCAATCAAGATGTCGTGTCGCTGGTCAATCGTTTGCCAGGACCACCGATTTCGTGGCAAACGATCCAGCTCCAGCGACGGCCCAACGACAAAGAACGTCATGAATGGCAGCACAATTGGAACCCCTATTCCCAGTGCAGCTACCCGCCCGAAGACGAACGCATTGAACTGCTGAGAAACCGAGTCAGCGAACGAGCCCAGGCGATCATGGGCCAAGACTTAGCTCGCACTGAAAAGTTCACCACCAGCGTCAAAGACGGAATCGACATCCGGGACACAATTCGACATTGGTACGAAAAAGAGATCTACGTTAAAGTCATGCCGCCCAGTCGCGGGCAACTCGATGCCTGCCTGATGCTGTTTGACTCCCCCGCCGACCCTCGAGACTACCCCTGGCGCACGACTTGGTTCGCTGAGCACGAATGGGAATCCACGCTCGCATTCTTCGCCAGTGACTTCCAACAAGAGATGGTCGGCCCAGGCATCGGGCTGGGGATCTATGGTGGTGCGATGTTCTTGTATCCGCCCGTACCGATTCGCGACATCTGGCGTGACCGTCGGTTGAATTTCACCGAGACGCTGGAAGAACGATTGATTGCCGCTGCCTGCATGCACTCACGCAGCAAACACGTCGCGATCATGAGCCCCCTGCCGCCCGGCGGCGGATGGAAACGCTTGGCCCGCCGGTTCAAGAAGCACCTGG
>NZ_ANMO01000013.1 GCF_000338295.1 Rhodopirellula europaea 6C | reverse complement strand
CAGATTACCTTGAATACATCGATGGGGTGATCGGGCTCGATCCCGATGCCGGCTATCGGATCATTGCCGACAACCTGAATACGCACAGCAGTGAATCTTGCGTCCGCTACGTTGCGGCGAGTTGTGGCATTAAAGACGACCTCGGCAAGAAAGGAGTTCGCGGCATTCTAAAGTCGGTTGCCAGTCGCGCTGCATGCTTGACTGAGCTGCGCGTGGGCAACACAACTGAGAACCCACGAGAGATTTTGCTGCCAGAGTGCAAATCTGTGAAACTTTAGGTTTTTATGGTTGCACTCAAAGTGAGCATGCCAGTAAAATCGTTCAGGCCCCCCGCGCATCGTGCAGAGGTGGGCAGTAATCGCCCTTGAAGGAGTATTGTATGTGTCGACCGATCCTAGTTTTTGTTGCCGTGTTGTTCACAACTCAGTGGACCGTGGCTACTACCTTCGCCCAGACTGGCTCGCAAGCGGCAAGCCAAGGGATATTTATTCCTGGGGAGATTGTTTATTTCCCAACCTACGATGCTGACGGCGATGGGCACATCGAGATTGAGGAGCAAGGCGGAGATCGCGGGGACGCGCTCACTATCATCGATTACTTGAATTTCAACGACCCGAGCATACCTACGCCAATTCATCCCGGCTCAGATCCTTTAGTGACTGGGGGCAGGTCGCGTTACGACGTGACGGGGGCTCAAGCGGACTTCGATCAATTTTCTCTAGCAAGCAATAGTATCTCGGCATTGGATGCTCTGCGGATCATTAATTTCGGCAACACGAACTTTCATCAGAATCCAACCGAGGCAACTGATGTCAACGGTAACGGTCACACTTCAGCGTTGGATGCATTACAGGTAATTAATTACACGGGTTCTTCGGAACCGGTTTATCCTCCATACAGCAATCTCGCTACCGCACCTGATCCAAGCGGTCCAGCAGGGGGGTACCCTTTCAATCTCGGTTGGACACTGAAGCAGATCAGTCAGTCTACATTCTTGGATGTCAACGGCGATAATATCGTGACGTCGGAGGATGCACAGGCCGTTATTGATTTCCTTAACGCCAACTCCAACTAATTGCTCTGATGAAGGCTCTTTTCGCATCATTGTTTATTGCTGTCGCGGTGATGTCGCTGCCGCAATTTGTTGCCGCGCAGACTTCCGGCCAAACAGAGGTTGACGAAGGAAGCCGCCTGCCTGCGCCGTCCCGCCTTGTGCGGGCGGCGATGGTGGGGCCTCGTTATCGTTTTCGTCTTCTTTTCTCTAAGCCGTTTGCTGATGCATTTGAGAGTTCGGCGCAGCAAAAAGAACTTGAGTCGAAGGTGCTAGAGCGGATAAGTCTGGATAAACCGGAAATCAACCAGTTGGTTCGCGAAGTCGATGACCAAACCACCGAAGCGGAGGCAGAGCGTATTTTCGCTGATGTTCGCAAGCGGTATTCAGACGAGATCAGTCTTGCCGAGGACGAGCTGGCGAACATAGTTGGACCAGAACATTATGAGCGGCTGATTCTGACTCACCTTGGCTTGGTGGGGCCTACTGGACTCTTAGACCACAGAATTGCCGACGCCATAGGTCTTGAAGGCGAATCACTTCAAGATGTGCGTAAGTTGATTAAGGACTTTGTCAACGAGATTCGCGGCCAGAAGGAAATTCTGAAAGAGTCCGACGCGGAAGACTTCAAAGCAAGATTTGACTCTCAACTGCGGTCAAAATTAAACTTAGAACAGCGTGAGATGATGGAGCGAGCCGAGAAACACGCCATTGAATTCATGAGTCATGACACTCGTGATTTGCATGAAATGCAAATCCCAAGCTTTTCTTCAACACCGGAGTTACCATGAATACCCGCTCATCAAGACGCTTGACGTTCCAATCACTGACTGGTCGCCTTCTCCTTGCCGCGGATCTATCGTCGCCGCAGAGCGATCCGCCTGCTGCCGAGATCGCAACCGTTGGGTCTTCCGTTCCTGCGGTCGACCAAGCTCAAAGGGAAGGTGATGAGATCCAGAGTCGTTTTAGTGATGGCCATGACCTGATACGCAATCTGGGATCGGCCTTTGGGTTCGCTCAAGACACTGGATCAGCACATGTCGGTGACGTGTTCATTATCTCCGCAGGCTCCCGCGTTCATGTCTACGCCCCCGACCCAGCGTCTCCCACCGATTACATCCTCAATCAAACGCTTAGCCTGCCTGGATTCGGCGACGACGCCAGTATTACGGAGGTGAAAGCCTTTGGTGATTTGATTGTATTGACAGGAGGCTCGTTTGACGGGCCGTACAATGCGGAGAGCTCTTTCGCAGTAGCCAAACTAACTGCCGACAATCAGCTGGAGATCACAGATAGCTTCAGTCGCGGCCTACGATCCCCGTCAGTGTTTGTGCACGATGGAGTCTTAACGGCGCGATGGGAAATTTCTCATCAAGGTCTGCTCAATCTCAATGAATTTCAGAATCCGCTGCTTACGATTGAGGAGCAGCCCTCTGAACCTTTCGCCTACGATTACTTCATTCTCGATGATGGAAAGCTCGGCGACGGCGTCTCGGTGGTTTCCGACTACCCGCCGAGCGTTTTCTTGCTGCCTGAGAGCGATCGCTTGCTGCTGAAAACCGGGGAGTCAGGGAATCTAATCACTCTTGACGAAAACAACGGGATGGCCACTCCAATTGATTTTCCGGAGGCGTTTCTCGAGGTGAAAGCTGTGTCGGAGCAGCCAGGCGAGCCATTGGCTGTTACCGGTTATGCCTCAGTGGGCGAGGCTACTGGGGAGGGAACGGTTCTGGTTGATGATTTCGGTCAGGTGCTATCGTTTGAGGCCGTCCCGGTCGACGCCGATCAATTGAAGCAGGACCTTAGCGACTCCTCTCTTCGTTCGGTTTATCGTGAATTTTCAGACGACACTTGGCTGTCGCCATTCTCTAGTCGTCCGTTAAGTTCTATCACTGTTCTGACGGATGTTGACGGGCAAGAGTCCCCCAATCGTCAGCAGATTGAACTTCCTGGGTTCAAAGTCGGGTTCGTTCCCGCTTTTGTTTTGGATTCCAATCAAATCGTGTCGGTGCGTGCAGATCTCGATCCGATACTCGAGCTTGATACCGATGCAATCGGGGCCACACCTGTTCCGTTAACCGCTGTATTGATGACCCGCGGCAGCAATGGTGAGTTCACCATCACCGACTCGGTCTCTCTTGGCAATTACGTTTACGGCACGAAGGCAGACATCGCTCCCGGAGGCGTCGTCACGCTTCAGGATCCGCCGCACTTGGAAAATCGCTCCGCCCAGATCCTCACCGCTGTCGCCGGTAACCTGTCCATTGAGACGATGGAACTCTCTGGCCGAGAGCAGGTCTTTGCAGCTGGAGATGCTCGGGTCTTCGCGTCTGACGATTCCTCGACAGTGCGATTGGTCAACCAAACTGCATTCGAAGCCGAGGACGTTAACAAAGACGGCAGAGTGTCAGCTTTGGACGCGTTAATGATCATCAATCAATTGAATGATCAGTTTGGAAACGGGGAACCGGCTGATTCGTCATCGCCGCAAGATTCGCTGGATGTCAACGCCGATGGTCGAGTTTCCGCTTTGGATGCGTTGACGATCATCAATACGCTCAACCGTTCTAGCGGAATGGCTGAGCCAATCTCTGCTCAATCCACTGATGCCACCCCTGACAATGAAGACGAAGATGGTCTACACGACTATCAACCGTCTCGATTGTTTTGAATTGATTGCGCAGCGGCGATAGGATTGGCCATTGATACGGAATCCCATAGCTTATGGAGATCGTGCAGTTTTTAAGTGTTTGATTCTCATGGGTGTGCGGCATTTTGTTGCAGGTTATCTAGACGCAGCAAGTTTTGGGCGAGGGTTAGCAAGCCTGTCTCGGTGCGGGCACGGGCTAGGCCTCTTCCGTGAAAGCGATCCACGCCACGGTTTCCTTTCGCATTGCCGAAACTGCCTTCAATCGTTTGTCCGCGAAGGCGGTAGTGTTCTTTCGCGTCGTCTTGCGACATCTTTGACCGCTGAACTTCAATCAGTTCTTCGCCCTCCATCCGTTTGATCTTGCGCGGGCCGTTGCCGCCAAGGCAACGGCTTCTCAGCGGGCAAGTCTGGCAGTGACCGGCATTACATTGGTAACGGAACTGGTATAGATGGGTGAGGTGGCATGGGTTTCGGGGGCCACGCGAGTCCTTAAATTGAAAGGAACTCAAGGAGCCTACCATGCCACGGAAGATCACGCCTTCAGCGACTCCCGAACGTCGCACCTACACCGATGAATTTAAACGCGATGCGGTCGCCATGCTGCTCGATGGTCACTCGGCCGCATCGATTGTTCAGCGTCTTGGGATCTCGGGAACCAATTTGCTTTATCGTTGGAAGAAGCAGTAAGTCGACTCGGCCGGGCCTGTCGGCGAAGTGCTCGACAGCCGTGTTGTCGAGCTGGAAGCCGAACTGCGACGCGTTGAGAGGGAACGCGACGTTCTAAAAAAAGCTTTGATCATTTTCGGCCGCGGCGAGTGAGTCAGCTCTACGACGCCGCGTCCAGCATCGTCGACGACGGTGTTGCCTCCGAGCGTGAAGTGAGTGAAATACTCGGCTTCTCGCGATCGGCTTTTCAACGATTCCAAATTGAACCTCCAAGCCAAAGAGAACAGAGCGACATGGATGTTCTCCTCATGGTGATCACAACGTTTCACCGGCACAGAAAACGCTACGGTGCCCGGCGCAATGCTGCGGATCTGAAGCTGCAAGGCATTCCGATCGGACGCGCAAGAGCCGCCAAACTACTGAAAATCGCTGGGCTTTCAGCGATTCAACCCAAGTCCTTCAAACCACGAACGACCGAAAGCAGGCACACGCTGGGCTATAACCCCGCATTATTCACCAAGCCTGTGAGCTCGTTGGTTTTTGTTGGTGGCGTGGTCGGGAGCATTGCTGTCCGAGCTTTTGGCGTTGATTCTTGCAGCGAGCGCACAACGGCCCCCTCCCCAAAGTCGTTTCTTGTGTTGGTGGGTGCTGTTACTGACGAAGTACTCCTCGTAGGTGAGCGTGATCCGGTGGAGGCAGGAAGCTTTGTCCGACACTCGGCTTTGGCAGCGTCACTTGCCAGCCTTCAAGACGTTCGGTCAGCATCGACCACAGTGGCTCGGCCGACTCCGCGATTCGCAAAATCAGTCGTCGCGAATGTTTCACCATCCGGCCGCCAACCTTCAGCACGGACCCGACGAACCGCCGCATGTCCCAACCACCACCAACCGCATCTTCAAGCTCGTTGCGACAGATCGTGTTGAGATTGAAAGCCAACAACGCAAGTAGCATCGTCACCTCATTCGCCTTGAATCCTTGCGAAGACAAGTGAACGCCGATCGATTCGTTGAACTCACCAAGTCGGTCCTCGAACGTGCCTCGCTTTCGATAGTGAGCGAGCAGCGTGTCAGCATCGCGGGATTCCTCCTCCCAATTGGTCACCAAGAAGAACCAGCGCGGCATCAAGTTCAATTGACCTGTCGTAGAATCAGGCTGATCGACCACAACGAGGATCAATCGTTGGGCATGCTTCCACGAGTCGGCCTGATAGTTCCCAAGCTCAACGGTGTACTCGTACCCGTTCTGCGGTGGCCGCCCTGGTGGACGATGGATGTGCTCGGCAGCCAAGGCGTCGAGCTTTGTGTTGGATTTCAATCGCCCGACAAAACGCCTATTTTTCGAACTCAGTT
>NZ_ANMO01000012.1 GCF_000338295.1 Rhodopirellula europaea 6C | reverse complement strand
CGGTAGGAAACTACTACCTGCTTGCTGGATCGGTGGGCTACAACGACCACGACACCCACCGCCAAGATGCTGAGGGTGATTTCGATGGAGGGCAAGCCGGTTTGTTTTTGGAGCGTGGTTGGAATCGACTTTGGAAGCGGTCGATTGTGCAGCCTGCTGTATCGCTACAGTATCTATTTATCGGGCAAGAGGACTATCAAGAAATGGGATCGGCCGGCGTGTATGTGGACGATTTCTCAATCCACTCTCTACGCAGCCGTGTCGGCATCGGTGTCACTCCTGATCGACTTTGGACCTTGCGCGAACACTGGACGATTGTGCCGACCGTTCGACTGGATTGGATGCATGAGTACCTGGATACCAATGCGGTTATTTCGGGGGTAAGCGACGGGACCGCGTTTGCGTCACAGGCTTCCGACTTCGGCCGCGACTGGGCATTGGTACATACTGGATTCCGCGGCAACCGAGGCCGACATTGGTCCGTGTACGCGGGTTACGATCTGCAACTGAACGATCGTCAAGACATGCACGTTGTAAGCGGTAGCATGGTCTATCTTTGGTAAGCTGCCAGGCAAGTCAGCTTCGGAAGCAAAGATTGCGATGCCATCAGCGATTGGTAGTAAAATTCCAGAACATCACTTCGCTGAGTCCGCCAGTTCTTTGCTGTAGGAATTCAATCTCACGCAAAATATCAGCGAAAGCAGAAGCGGGAGAATGAGAGAATATTATTGTCGAAGGAGTGATGATTCGCGTTCGTCATCAGGCCGTTTTAGAACGCTTGGTTTCGCTGATTAACGCTAGATGTTTTCCTTGGCTAAAAGTTTAGGCTGATCGTAATGGACGAGGCTACAAGACCTTGGATTTGAAGCCAGTTCAGGACTCGTGGGATCGTCCACTACCCTTGAAAATGGTCGTGACCGACCACTCGTCAGAGAGGCATATTCGTGGTGAAGGGCGCTGCGTCCGAGAACGAAAGGATGCCGGTTCGGCTGTGTTTCGACACGGCCCGGTAGGACAGTGTTGCATGTGGCACGGACTATCTTCCAATCGGACGCGAGCAGAGTCAGTTCCGTTTCGGCGGTCCTTTTGAACTACGCATAGAACCTGTGGAAATTGGTCCACTTTGGATCGTTATGCTGGGTCTCGGTGGCGGAGGAAGGTGTCGTTGCCTGTTTGCTCCGCGTTGAGCTGAGACTCTTGGTTGTTGGTAGGGTGTGTCGATCCACCTGTTACCAGGCTAGAAACGAATGTTTTGAACTTCTGGAACCAACCGTTGGGGCCCATTTCAGGATCGGATGGGGACGAGTCTTGTGAATCGGATTCGTTCGCTGAGGCGGGACGAGTGAACGTGTCGTTCGTGGTTTCGGAGACGGATCGGCTGAGCGTTTCGTCGCCAAGTGCAGCTCCGGCGCGGACTAGGTCAATCGGGTCGAGAGAGTTGAGTTCGTAGATCGGGGCGTTGACGGTCGTTTGCTGGCCGAGTCGGTTGCTTGCGTTAGGCAAATAGATGCCGTTTCTGGCGGTAAAGCTGCTGTTGCCATCGACGTCAACTGTTGATGTGAGTGATTGGTCAATGCTTCCGTGAGCCGCGGTGACGGTGAAGTCACCAGTGGTTTCTACGTTGCCCAGCATTAGGTTACCGGTAGATTGATGGATGATCCCATTGGCGGCGAGCAGGTTGACGACGCCGGCAAAGATATTGCCTTCGTTGTCCAGAACCACGTCACCACTGGCGCTGACTGTCGTGTCACCATCGATTTCGATGGCGGTGCCTGGGTGTTGATTGAGGTCGCCATCGGTGGATTCGGCGGTGAATGCTCCGCTAGCGTCAATGTTGCCGAGCGTCAATCCGCCATGACCGTCGATAAGGGTGATGTCGTCGCCGGCGGCGTGAACGGGGCCGACGAAGTCGTTATTGGTTCCCAGCAGGCTGATGTTACCACCAGCGTTGATTGTGGTCGTTCGACCGACAGTCATTGTTCCGGTGGAGTGTTGGGTGACATTGCCCGCAGCGTCGATGTCCAGATTGCCAGTGGATGTGAGGTTATGCAGATTGACGCCACCGGTTTGGCTGTCCAGTTTGATGTTACCACCGGACATGTTGTTGACGTTTAAGTCACCGCTGGTTTGGGTGACGTCAATATCACCGGTGACGTTGATCCTTCCAGTGCTGCTTTGCGAGAAGCTGTTGTTGACTGTGAACGCGGTGTCGACGTCGATAGAGCCATCGTTCTGCGTAAAGTTATCGGCGGTGAAGGTGCCGGCAGTCACGGTGCCGCCGTCCTGTGTAAAGGTGTCGACGTCGAGGCTGCCGTCCACGTTCAGCGTTCCGCTATCGACTTGCAAGTTGCCGCCAAGCAGGGAGTCGATTGCGACGGGGCCGTTGACGGTGCTATCAAACGTGGGCGTCACTCCTTGCGGGATGATGACGTTGGCGACATTGGCGAGGTCTGGAACTGCGCCGCCGGCCCAGTTGGCTGGATCATTCCAATCACCGGTCGTGCCACCGATCCAGGTGACGGTGCCAAGACGAGTGATGCTGCTGCTGATGTCGTCGGTGAAAGTGATGTTGTAGTTGGCGCCTCCGTTTCCGTCGCTGATCGAAATATTGGATGCCGCGAGCGTTTTGTTGGTGCCCACGTTCTTATTATCGTAAGTCAGTGTGATTGAGGCGACGCTGTCGGAGGTGATGCCGAGCGCATCGGTGAAGGCTTGCAGTTGAGTTGGTGTGGCTTCGATGTTCGTGTTTCCGTCGTACACTTTGACAACCGATGGTGCGGTGACGGTTACGTTTTTAGGCGTGATCACGCCATCGTCTGCGGTGTAAGTGCTGCCGCCGGAAAGGTAGTAATTATTTGCGTCGGTGCCGCTAAGTTCCAGGTTGCCGACCGTGTAATTCAGGCCAGAACTGGCGTTGCTTTCGGCGTAGCTGCCCTGGCCGTTCAAGGTGAACGAGTCGCCCGTGATAGCACCGGTTTGATTCAGAGAGAGGTTGGCCATCGAGTTGGTGCCGTCGTACGTTTTGGTGACGCCGGTGGCCTCGACATCGATTGCGGTTCGAGTAACCGTGTGGCTACCGACAATCTCCAAACTGTTGGAAAAGTTGCCGCTAGTGATGTCGACGTTCTCCATGCCGAGCGAGAATGCACCAACGTTTCTGTGGTTGGATGTGCTGAGCGAGGATCCGTCGAGGACAACATCGAAGGCTGCCGAGCCACCGGAACCGTCGTCAAAGACGTAGCGGCCGTCGATGACAGATGGAGCGGCGAGTGTGTGTACGGTGTTGCCTGAGTCCATGTACTGAGCCGACAACAGTTGCAGGCCTAGTGGGTCGCCGTAGGACGAACTGCTGTTGTCGAATCGAGCGAGCAATTGATCGGCCGGGACGACGGTGTAGTCGCCGTTAATGAAGGTAATGTCGTAGTTGCTGGACAGCAGACCGGTCGGTACCAGAGTGTCGGCATAGGTTCCTGCGGTTTCATTCAAACCGATGCCGACGCGAGCGATTGCCAGAGTGCCAGTCAGATCGGATGTCCCTTCGCCCGCAACGAATCCATCATACCTAGCACCCGCATAACTCAAGTCATCCAGTTTGGTGACAAACTTGGCATCGTCGTTGGCGGTGATCGTCAAAGGCGCCGGAGTGATATTGGCGGCCAGGCCGGTAGGTTGATTGATGCTGTAGTTGTTGGCATCTTTGCCGGTCAAAGCTAGACCGCTGACAATAATCGACCTCGACGTGCCCACGTTTTTGTTATTGAAGTTGGCGATTGCGACGCCGCCGACTTGCAGGTCGTCTGTGCCAAGGGGACTGACCGTCGCTGTGCCGCTGAGCGTCGCGAGAGTCACCCCATCGTAGACCTTGTTTTGTCCACTGAGTCCCGCAACATTGATGGTTAGTGGCGTGATATCAGCAGTTGATGTATCGGTGGTGCTTTGAAGCACGTAGTTGGACGAATCAAGTCCGGCTAGATTCAATCCAGTAACGTTGACTGTCTTGTTTGTGCCAACATTTTTGTCGCTGAAACTTGCGGTTCCGTTGATGGTCAGCAAGTCGGTCGGAATCATGCCGCTGGCCGTCGCGTTGAGTTGTGCACTCGTGGTGCCATCGTAGACTTTGCTGTCAATCGCGATGGGCACGGAAATGGCCTTCTGATTGACGGTCAAAGTTCCACCGGAGTAGCCGCTGATCAGGTAGCCCAGTTGGTCGATTCCGCCGGAAACCGATAGTGAGTGATTGCCCGCGATGAGGTTGCCAGATGTTGAAAGGTCGCCGCCGGCGATGATTGTCGGTGCAACACCGAAGGCTTGCGCGGCTGTGTCTCCGTTTTGGCCGTTGATGGAAGTGGTCAATGTGGGGGCGGTGCCGTAGGTAGTGGTCGTGTCGGCGGCGGTGACGGTGATGGAGGGCTGCTCGCGATAGATTCCAAACAGACCGGTGCCCAAGGCCAAGGTGTAGTTCGTTGCGGATTCATCGCTGTTGTAGCGGAAGCGGCCACTGCCGCTGTTTAGCAGATCGGTTAGACCGAGGCTGTCGGCGATGCTGCCGGTGAACAGGGTGGCTCTTCCGCCCGTGCCAACCGTGATCGATGATGAATTGGATAGAATGAGGTTGCCACCTGTCGCGGTTCCAGCGGCAGTCGTTCGTCCAGCGTTCAACGTGATGGCGGACGCAGTTGCGTTGGTCGTCGAGACGTTTTGGGCGATGGTCAGATCACCGGATTGGGTTGCCAAATTCAACAATCCACTTGCGGCGATTCCGTTTTGCAATCCAGCACTACCGACGGTCAACGCGTCTGAGTTGTAGAGGGTCACGTTGCCGATCAGCGTACCTGACTGGCCACCGGCAAGTGTACCGATGGAGTTGGCGACATTGTCGAGCGTGAAATTGCCTGTGCCTTGCAGAGCGATGTTGTCGGTCGTGATTGC
This sequence comes from Rhodopirellula europaea 6C, assembly GCF_000338295.1. Taxonomy (GTDB): domain Bacteria; phylum Planctomycetota; class Planctomycetia; order Pirellulales; family Pirellulaceae; genus Rhodopirellula; species Rhodopirellula europaea. Next base: position 11,177 of record NZ_ANMO01000012.1, on the reverse strand, counting down.
GTTTGTTTGAGTCGCGTTGCCCAACACACCGAGCGTGAGCGTTTTACCCGCGAAGGTTTGCAGCGTGTTGTTGATCGCGACGTCGCCGCCATGAATCGCTACATCACCATCGATGATGGTCGCTGTGTTGATGTTGATGTCGGAGGCGTTTCCTGACTTGCCGAGCGTCAATCCGCCGAGCGTGTTTGCGAAACTGTAGTTGCTGGTCAGTGCACTGGAAAAGCTGGTGCCGGTAGGCTCGATCGTGACTGTACCGGTTCCGGTGAAACCGCTGGTGAGCGGTGGGGTGTTGTTTTGAAAGACAATTCCACCGGTCACCGCGGTGCTGCCTGAGTAGGTGGCAAGGCCGGATGCGGTGAATGTACCATCGCCCGCCTTTATCAAACCGCCGGTGCCGGAGATGTTACCGGCGAAGTCGGTCGATGTGCCGTCGTCTCCGTTGGTGAGTGTTGACGTGCCGAGCGACACATTTCCGCCCGTGCTGCCGCCGCCTGCGAGGGAACCAATGGTGAGATTGGAAAGCAGGTTCAGGCTGGTGTCGGCGACGTTGGCGAGCGTGACGGCGGAGTCATCGCCGAGTGCGGATGCGTTGCTGGTCTCGACGATCCCGCCATCGATGGTTGTCGCGCCGGAGTAGGTGTTTTCGCCAGACAGACTGAGTTTGCCTGCGGCCGATTTGGTCAGTCCGCCACTGCCGGCGATGATGCCGGTGTACTGCGTTGTTGTGCCGGTGGCGACCTCGATCGCTCCATCACCGTCACCTAGTTCGATGCCGCGATTGGCGTTGAGCGTCGTGTTGCCGGTGACCAGCAGCGTTCCGCCGTCGAGTGTGAGATGCGATTCGGTGGGACTCGATGGTGCCGGGCCGAGGTTGGCATCGCCGCTGATCGACAGTTTTCCTCCGGTGATCGTGGTCGAACCGGTGTAGGTGTTCGTCGCTGAGAGAACGAGTGTGCCGTCGCCGTCTTTCGCGAGCGTTGCGTCGGTGCCGGAAATCACGCCTGCGATTTCACTTGCACCGCGTGTCGTGACATCGAATGCGGCGTCGGTCGCCAATGAAACGGCGTTGGCATCGAGCGAATGGGTGTCGATGGTGAGGTCGGCTAACGTGTTGTTGCTACCAACATTTCCTGCGATCGTGGTGTCGCCAGTGGTGTCGGTTTCGATCGTTAGGTCATGAGCTCCATCGATTGTGCTGGTGGCTTGGATGTCGCCGGCGTCTGTGGTGGTTAACGCCAGATCGGCGGCCAGCGTGATTGCACTGCCGAAGGTTTGGTCGCCGGTGGTCGTGATGTCGCCACCGAGATTGGCGAGACCGGTCACTTCGAACGAGGACGCAGCGGCGATGTTGGCGGTCGTTTGAACGGCGGCGTTGATGGAGATGTTACCGAGTGCCGCGTTGCTGCCGACGGCTCCGTTGAATTGCACGCTGCCGGCGGTCGAACTGGTGCCGCTGACTCCGACTGAAAACCCGTTCCAGGTTTCGTCGCTGAGGCTTTCCCAAGTGAGTTCGGAGAACGCATTGTTGAAACGGATCGTGCCGTGCGGTTCGCTATGCCCATCGCTGGCGCTGTTCATTCCGCCGTCATTGAGTTGGAATGTGTCACCCACAATGGCTTTGGTCATCGTGCCACCGCCATAGTATCCCGGGCCGGCACCGTTCAACCCAGAGTACGATTCGATCGTGAAATCTTGGTCGAATCCGTATCCGTTGCCGTTCATGCTCATGATGCTGAAGGCTAGGTTTTCGACGGATTCGCTAAAGCTAAGTTTCTGTGTTCCAGCGTATTGCAATTGGATGAGGTCGGTCGTGGAGGGACCGTTGGACACGTTATTGCTAATGTAAGGAGATTGCCCGACGAAGGCGGCTCCGGCTCGTCCCGTCCAATAATTGACTCCACCCGAAGTTTGGATGCCAAATATGCCTTGCGGGTTGTGGTAGGTGACGGTGATGACATCGGATCCAACGGTGATCGTACCGGTTGCCGTCTTGCTGACTGAGTCCCATGTCGTCCAGTCGACCCAGTGATAGACGTTGCTGGGTGTAATCGTGGCAGTCAGGTTCCAATGGTTCGCAACGCTGTCAGAATCAACGGTGGAATGGAACAGAATGTCATTTTGGATGGTGGAAAAATTCGTGTGGTCTCCCAGTACAACCGGGCTGTTGTAGGTTTGGATTCCGGTCGTGTTGATGGCTCCGCCGTGAATATGTATGCCACCGGCAGCAGTGATGTTGAGTTCAGACAATGCTTTGCTCGTGCCGGCAGCTCCATCGAACGTGACACTGCCGAGTCCGGCGTTGATTGTGAGCGAAGTTGGGGCCAGGTTCGTTTCGCGGACATACCCCAACACGGAGTACTGGTTCGCTTGAGTTTCTTCGAAAGACGTAGCGGCGGAGAGGTCGTTCCAGAGGCCTGCGGTCCCGAAGAACTGACCATAGCGTTCTCCGTCAGTAGCTAGGTTGCCGTTGGGTTCACCACTGCCGAAGTTGGAATACCATCCGGATTGTGTGCTGCCGCCGCCATCGCCGCCGCTACCCGATTGAGTGAAAAAGACCTGTCCTTGTTCGGGACCATCCGCCCAAATCCACGCATAAGATCCGGAAGGATTGGCTCGGTAGGCACCGATCCATGCACCTCGATAGCCGGCCGCAATTCCCGCGATGGCGTTTTCAAGTCTTGAGGTAATTGTCACCAAGTAGCTGTCGCCTAGCGTGTCGTCTCCTGCGGTTCCATTTCTCGCATCGGTTCTGGCCCAATCCCAGGCATTGGATTGGCCGTCGGGCCCGTCGACGTAGGTGTACGCGTTTCCGGAATTCAGCAAACCGTTCAGCGTGACATCACCTCCACCGGAATTGAGAGTCACGCCATTTAGATTGGCAAGAATGGTTTCGCCGTCAATCGTGAGGTCGCCGCCATCGGTGGTGATTGATTGCGCGTTGTTGCTACTGAGATAGACATCCCCACCAACTTTGACAGGGCTGCCGTTGACCGTGGCTGTTTCTCCATTTCCGAACTGCAGGGCACCACCACTTGTTGCGATAACGTCGGAGAACATGGTGTTGATGCCATCTCCGGAGTTGTCGGCGTCAGCCCAAAACTGGATCGATTGAGACCCGTCGGCGGTGGTGAGGTCGGCGTCTTCATGCAGCACAACGTGACGATCCGCTTTCAACAGCATGGAGGTGTCAGAATCTCCATTGCGTATCACTGCCGCGTGAAGATTCAAGTCGTTGCCGCTGACGATGCTGACGTCGCCGAGGACATCTATCGGAGTCGTTACGTCAATATTCCCGGTTGTTGCTGATAAATCGATTACTCCCTGGACGGTCACCGAAGTGGCATCGACTTGCAATGTCGATGTACTCGCCACCGTTAAGTCAGACGAAAAGTTTTGAGCACCGGTTGTTACAATTGCATTACCATTCACCGAGATGGCACTGCCTGTTACGTCAAGCGACGCGAGCGCTTTGCCGCCGCCAATGCCGCCGGCAAAATCAACTGTGCCCGAGGTGGTTACACTCAGTGGCGATGCGACTGCGTTCGTTTCCTTGACATACCAATCGAGCGTGGTAGATGTCCTCGGCAAATCGTTCCAGTTCCCGGCGGAACCTGTGAATTGGTGTGCGCTCTCCCTCTCTGTGTTCAACGCTCCTGTTGTGCTACCCGTCCAGTTGTTGGGTTCGCCGGGATTCCAGTTGTTAAAAAGGTCATTTTGTGCCGTCACACCACCGGCCGAATCTTGCAACGCGTAGATCAATCCTTGGCCATTGTCTTGCAAGCCTTCGGGGCCCGTTACCCATCGCCAAGCGGCGTCGGTACCGATGCCGGTGACTCGTCGTCCACCGAGCCATGATGGTAGATAGTCCACGGCGATTCCGGCGATCGCGTTTTCCAACCGGGAAGTGATCGTTGCGAGATAAGTGTCTCCGGTCTGCCCACCGGTACCGGATGCCGCAGCGCCAACTGCATTTGTCCAGCTTTGCGTGCTATTGACGCCTTGATAAGTGTTCCCAGAATTGATCACACCACCAAATTCGATATCGCCACTGCTTGCGTCAACGGTCAATCCGTTCGAGTTAGCGACAATGGTTTCACCGTTGATGGTGACGTCGCCGCCAGCGGTTTCGAAACTTTGTGCGACTGAACCGTTGACATACAAATCACCACCGATCTGGACTTCCGTGCCGTTGATCGTAGTGGTTGTTCCGTCGCCGAAGCTGAGGTTACCGCCATTGGTTTTAATCGACTGCGTCGAGACGATGTTGATTCCGTCCCCGGAGAGATCGCTGTCCGCGAGCAGCCGTACGTTCAGTTTGTTTTGGTTGCCATTCTGCGTGGCATCTATATCCGCAGCGACTTGGATGTGTCGTGTCGCTTGCAAGGTGAGCGTGGCATCGCCCTGCATTACGCCGGTGGTAATCGCACTGGTCACATTGATGTCGCCGTGCCCCGAGTGATCACCGGAGCTCCCCAGCGAAGAATTGTCCGTGGTGGTCGTGACTGTTACGCTGGTTCCACTGTTGAGTGTATTCGTGATATTGGCGGCAGCGATGGAGTCGATCAGATAGTTGTATGGATCGATCAACCACAAACCGCCATTTCCGTTCGCCGACCCTGCAGCGACTTCGATCCCGTCTGTTTCGACGCTGCTTCCGGATGTCTCAATACGACCACCGTTTCCGAATAGGTCGCCTGCTTTGGCGAGCAGCGTTCCAGCAACCCTGGTGACAGATTCCGAATCAAGGATGTTGGACCAAAGTACGATCGTTCCACCATCGCCATGCTCGGTCGCAGATGCATCGATCGTCGCTCCAGAATCCATTGTGACAGTGGTCGCCTGTTTCATTTGACCGGATCCCTGCCAGTCGCCACCGATGAGAACTTCGCCGCCTCCAGTCGTGCCGCTAGCGTCAATCATGGAATCAGCCGCAAGGGTGACTTCGTCCGCTTCGAGTTGAACACGGCCGCCAACCGTGAGGTTGGCTTCCGGCCCGACATCTGAATCATTGGTCACGACGCGGGATATTTGGCTCGCCGAGATCGTTCCATCATGGAGGATGTTGCCGTTTGGATTGACTAGATACACCTCACCGCCACTGGTCGCTGCGCCGGTCGCTCGAATCATGCCAGTGTTCTGTATCAGTCCCGCGGTGGGGCTGATGCCGCTTTCAAGTGTCGCCATTGATGGCTGCACGTAGGTGACGCCATTGTCCAGTGTCACGCTGCCACCGGAAGACAAAGTGATATTGCCGCCGTGACTTTCGATCGTCCCGTTGTTGGCGATGTTACTGGCAATCAGATGAGCCCCACCGCTGCCTGTGACGATCGTTCCGTTGTTTACGATATCACCCGCACCCTCGTCGCGGGTGAAAGCGAGTGCCCCACCATTCATGAAATTCTGATTGGAAACATCAAAGGTCGACGCGGTGAATCCGTTCGTATTCACCATGCCTGAACCTGAAACCACTATCCCGGACGGATTGACTAAGAACACGTTGCCATTTGAGTTCAGTGTGCCGGCGATTGTTGACGGCATGCCGGGTGATGTGACTCGGTTCAGGATTGCTGAGTTGGCATCGGGGAGATTGAAGTTGGCCGTGCTGCCGGCGCCGACGTTGAAAGAGTCCCAGTTCACAATCGCACGATTCGTAGCGGCGTTCACGTTCATGACGGATCCGGCTTGTGAGATCGAAGCTTGCCCAGCGACGACGTCGGCTCCGGTTGGCAGCTGTGCGGACGCCGTGCTGGCAGTCACGCCGATCGAGCATATCGCCGCGAAAAGGGCTGCACGCTTTCGTTTGGCATTTGAAGAGAGAGTGACTTGCACGAGACGCGAATTCGCTGCCCAATTACCTTGAAGAGTCATTTTCAATCCTTGAATGTTGTGCCCCAGTCCTCCTCTTTCGAGAAGGTTCAGTTCTTAAAGTGTTCCCGATGTTTTTGATTTGTCATTTAGGTGCTCATGATGGATCAGCGAAATCAGCGAAGTTCGCTGAACTATACCGATTGTATTGGTAGGAATTTCTCAGCAAAAATCGCTCAAGCGAAACGGAAGGTGGAGTGGTGATTGCAGTCAATACAACCAACATTTCCCGAACGAGTCCGCGGGTGATTTGATTCACGCTGGTTCAGCGCAAAAGTTCTTTCTGCTGCTGAGTCGATCGTTGCTGATGGATGCGGAAGGTGTTGGCTTGAAGGATTGAGCCCACCAAAATCCTTTCGTGGGGCAATTCAAGGATGGTGGAATGAATCGTACGACTGTACGGGTCGCATTGGCGATCAGTGTTGTGGGCCTGACCTGGTTGTCTTGTAGTGGCAAGATCCAAGCACAAAACTACGAAGCGTACAGGCCGCTCGAGCTTCCAATGCGCTCTGGCGACATTCCAAACGTCGACGCAAAAACAAACTTGCCCGCTCCCGTCGAAGATGACCGCGTGCTGGTTCGCGAATTGGAAGCGGTCGTGATTGTCGATCACGCCGATAAGATTGATCAGTCCGCAGCGATCGACTCTTTCGTTGGAATTCACTACGACTTCGACGAGACCGATTCACTGGTCTACAAGCAAAAGGTACGTGGAATCGTGACGAACGCGATCGGAAAACCGATCACGCTACGACGAATCAACGAACTCTCTCGCGATATTATTGAGCAATATCAAAGATGCAAGCAGCCGATCGTGGATGTCGTAATTCCTGAGCAACGGATCACCGGTGGGACGCTGTACCTCGTCGTGATTGAAACACGGATTGGTCGCGTGATGGTTCGTAGCGGGAAACACTTCAATTGTGAATCCGCGTCACACTGGATAGAAAAAACACGCCGCGGCAATCGACTGTGTGAGCCGCACATTGAGAACGATTTGTTCTGGATGAATCAGAACCCGTTCCGACGGGTCAGCGTTGATTTTAGAAAGGGATCTGAGAGCGGAACAACTGATGTGATCTATGAAATTGAGGACCTGTGTCCTGTACGAGGCTACATGGGGGTTGATGACAGCGGAGTGTCAACGTTGAACTACGGAAGGTTCTTCGCCGGTTTCCAATACGGGAACTTTCTTGGACGCGGTGGAATCTTGGGTTACCAGTTCACAACCGATGAAGAGTTTGCGCTGCTGCGAGCTCATTCAGTTAGCTTGGATCAGCCGCTCAGTCGCGAGTTCTCGTTGCAAGGGTACGGCAGTTGGGCAGGCGTGACTCCAATGATGGATAGCGGGTTTGCTCAGGACGGTGAGAGCTATCAGTTCGGCGGGCAATTGATCCGGCATCTGTCCCGCGATCGATTTCATAGTCGAAACCTGAGTGCGGGTTTTGATTTTAAGTCAACGAACAACAACCTAGAATTTGCCGGCACGCAAGTCAGCGATTCCGTTGCCGATCTGTTCCAATTGCGTTTTGGATACGACAGTTTCGAGCGAATTGAAATGGATGAATATCGGTCGTTTCGGGCGGAATTGTTCATCGGTCCGGGAGGCGGTCTAACCGGAAGTCACTCAGCAGCAGCATTCAGCACGATTCGCCCCGGCACCTCGCCGGATTATGTGTACGGTAAGTTTCGCTACGAGCGAGTGGATGTCGTTCGAAAACATTGGATGTTGGCGACACGATTGACGGGGCAAGCTTCATCGGAGCGGTTGTTGTTCAGCGAAACACTGGGTCTGGGTGGGTATGATACGATTCGTGGTACCGACAGTCGTGCTTACAACGCCGATCATGGTTGGATCGCGAATTTTGAATTTGGTCCAAAAACTTACCGCTTCGGAACGGTAAAGGATCCAAGGACAGTGCGCGGCTATGGTTTTGCTGACCTGGGGAACGGATACATCGATCAGCCATTGGCAGGAGAAGACGCGTATACATTCGCGATGAGCGCCGGTGTTGGGATGCGTTTTCAGGTTAGCGATCGGCTAATAGCTCGCTTCGACTACGGCTTTGGAATCAGAGACATTGATGCGGCGGAAAGAAGTGATCGAGCTCACTTCGCGGTAACCTGGATTCCCGGGCGCCGACTTTAACGCAACAGTTCGCTGGTCGGCACATTTGACAAGAATGCTTCCTGCGACGCATTCGTCTCGGCATGATGCTGGCGAGAAGTAGAAGTCGTTCGCTCAACAGAAGACTGGAGCGAATGAGGGACGTTTTCGCTAATGAAAACGAACCGGAGACGCCGATTCAATTGGCCCGAGCACTGAAGGTGAGATCGGGTATGTACCGCTTCGGCAACGTCGCTTTTAGACGAACCGGGACAAGGATTCGTGGGGCATCGTTATCGTTTCAGTCGAACTCGTACGGATCCGTTGCCACCTTGCCGGTCCTTTTGAACTTCGAACAGATCAATCGCTTCGAACATGTCACTGAGCTTAGGGAAGCCGTAGGTGCGATGGCTGAAAGGACCCTGGTTCGAGATATGGGCACCGACTGGTCCGAGCGATGCCCAGCCATCGTCGTCGGCAGCTTCCTTCACCGCAGTTCGGAGTGTGTTCATGAGTTTGATGTTCTTTTGTAGCGAGGACACCGAACTTTCCCGCATCTTCTTGGATGGCGTTTTGTCATTGGCTTCTTCGTCCAAGTAGATGAACCGACTGCACGCCATGACAAAGGGTCCTGGCGAATTCTGTCGTCCAAATCCAATCACCTGTTTGCCCTCTTCTCGTAGGCGGCAAACCAGCGGTGTGAAGTCGCAATCCGACGAAACCAAACCAAACGTGTTGACTTGTCGCGTGTACAGAATATCCATCGCGTCGATCAGCAACGCCATGTCGGTTGCGTTCTTTCCCTTGATCAAATCGAAACACTGAGTCGGTGCGATGGCATATTCATGGAGCACGTTGATCCAACCCTCCAGGCCTCGTTTGGTCCAGTTCCCATACGCTTTTCGAATGTTAACTACGCCGTAGGTGGCGAGTTCAGAAATAATGAATTCAATCTTGGAGGACGGAGCGTTGTCAGCATCGATCAGCAACGCGATGCTACCTTCGGGATTGGCGATGGGCATGAATGTTGAATTCTCCAGCAGAACGGTGAGTCAGGCGACGATAAGCGAAACGAATGATGCGTCGAAGGGCGAAATTACGCTGCGTGGGGCCCTGCAGACGAAAGCGATGCTCGAAATGCAAAAGGCCCCTCGGCAAGCTCGGTCAACCCAAACTCACTATCAAACATGGCGGTATTGTAGCGACGGCGATCACGGTGAGGCGTCGAGGGAGTCCGTCTCAGCAAACGCGGGTAGCAAAAGATGAGCATGATGTGATGAACATTCGTTGAGATTCCGCCTGGAAACCAATCGCAGAAGTCGTCAAGAATTTCGCCTCTAGGCTGCGATCTTCGAAATTCTCTACGAATTTCGCTACTGGAACCATTCAACCGCACACACGTGGAGGCGTTGTTTGCTTGATGGGGCGAAAGCTAACTTGCTTGGTCAGTTTGGATCCGTTTCGATTTTTCCAAAGAGTTTTTGATCGAGCGAGAGTTCGCCCGGTCCGGTGATCAATATTACTGCGTATGTAGCGAGATAGACCGCGGCCAGTTCTTTGACCTTCCACGGGTCGCTGCCGTGAACCAAGAACAGAGCGACGAACATCGTGAACGCGAGGCCCAGAACCGCGACGCGTGTTCCCAGGCCGAGGATCAACAAGATGGAGCAACCGACTTCGGTGGCGATGGCGCACACGAGGCTCAGTTGATGGCCCATGCCGAGCGGGTCGGGGAAGCCTTCCGAGATCGTTGAGAAGCCCATGACCTTTTGCAGGCCGTGAAGCATCATGAAGCAGCCAAACGCAACGCGGAGGGCGAGCAAACCATAGGAAATTTGCTTGGGCGAGCTGAGGAAGATTTGTTGTTTCATTGTCGTATGTGGGGATTGTGGCCAGTTCTTGGTTGATGAACGATTGCAAATGAAATCGCTCTTCCAAGATTCATTCCGCCACGTGTTTCTGGTTCGTGGCGAGGCGAATTGGTTCGGACACTGTCCTTGCCGTGTGTCTTGGGGCTTGGCCTATGTCGGGCAGTGCCCGCCACTGGTTTGGCTTATCATTTCGTTCGCCTTGGTGGTGGGATGTTTGGCGGCGTGTCGGGTTCCCTCTTTCTCTTTTCTCTCTCGTTGACTTTGCAAGATTGTGATGAAGCTGATTTCTCGTGCTCGTTTGACTGGCGTGGTCGCGTTCTTTGGTCTCGCAACATTCCTCGTTGGGACGGTTCATGGCGAGTCCGTTCCAGCGGGGTTGCTTGGTGATTGGTCGCTGGACCTGTCCACAGGCGAACCGGCTTGGATGAGAGTGGAAGAGCAGGCAGGCAAGCCGGTTGTGTCATTGCGGATTTATGTTGGCTCGGCCGGGCCATACCGCGATGTCGAAGTGATCGACGGACGCGTCCAGTTTGAGATCGTCAAGAAGTCGAAAGGCAAACGCGTGAGCACGACCCGTGTGAACGTTGGGTTGGTGAACGATGAATTGGATGGTGTGATGGTGAGAACAAACGCCAGTCATGAACCGGAACATGTGACGTTCACGGGGACGAAGATCTCTGCCATGCCTGCGGATCGTCCGGACCTTTCCAAGGTTCGGTTTGGGCACCCGATCAGCTTGTTCAATGGAAAGGACATGACTGGTTGGACGACTCATGAGCCGAACAAAAAGAATGGTTGGTCGGTGGTCGATGGCGTATTGCAGAACAACACGCCGAAGACCGATTTCAGTGCGACCGGCGACCACGCCAATTTGAAGACGGAAGCATCGTTTGAGGACTTCTGGTTGCACCTTGAATTTCTCGTTGGGTCACAACGCAACAGTGGAGTTTACCTGCGAGGCATGTACGAGGCTCAAGTGGTGGGCCGTGACAGCCGGATGCAAGGCATTCAAGGTGTGGGAGCGATCTTCGGTGAGATCCCACCTTCGAAGAACGCGGGGCGAGCAGGAGGCGAGTGGCAAACGTACGACATCACGTTGGTGGACCGTCACGTGACCGTGGTGCTCAACGGCGAGAACGTCATCGACAATCAACCGATTTCGCGACCGACCGCGGGAGCGATCCACACCAACCCGGATGAGCCCGGACCGATTTACTTGCAAGGCGACCACACCAATGTGTCGTATCGGAATCTCTACTTGGCTCCGGTGCTTCAGCCGTAAGTGATCAATCGTCATCACGAATTCTGGTGGACGCTGGATCATCGCAGCCATT
>NZ_ANMO01000011.1 GCF_000338295.1 Rhodopirellula europaea 6C | reverse complement strand
GCCTCGGTCGGCTACATGGGATGCTGATTGGGGGCTTTTCGTGGCTTTGCAAGTCGTGAGGTTTCATCCGTCTGACGTCTGGGCACGGTCGGTATGGGGAATCAGCCGCTCGTTGCGTCGTTTGTTTCTGGCGTCATGCTTGGCTACTGGCAAGCAATTCAAATGGAAGCGTTCCGAATGGTTGCCCGTTGATCTGCAACGTGACCGCGTGTCGGCCGGGATAGAGTTTGTACGTGGTGGCGTTGGCGTGCAGTCGATGGCGTTTTTTTAGTGCAACGGTTTCTCCCTTGGTGAGAGAAAGACGCTTGAGCTTGTGAACTTTGGGGGCGGTGGTTCCATTGGCTTTGACGAAGTCGATGACGTAGTCAATCATCAGTTCTTCGGATCGCTCCGCTTGGACCAAGAAGGAAAGCTCCAGTGAGTCGCCCGGCTTCAGTTCACTGGTCTTGAGTTCAAAATCCGAGACTTCAATCTTGGGGTTGTCTCGATAACCAAGAAACTTCAGCGCGGGAGCATGACCTTGTTTGATCAGCGTTCGCAAAGCATGGCGGCTGATCCAATCCAATTCCTTTGTTGTTTGACGTTTGACTATCTTCCATTCGCGAAGGAGTTTCAGGACGAGTTCAGGGTGTGACTTCGAAATGTCGTTCAGGTGATTGGCGACGGAACGAGTGACATAGCGAGTCGGGTCGGCGTGCAGTGTTTCGAGAAACGGGATCGGTGCTGTGACATCGATCGTGAGGCGGCGTGACCACGGCAGTTTGGGGCGTGTTCCCTCGCTGACCAAACGCCGTACGTGGTAGTTGGAATCGGTGGACCAATGCGTGAGTTCGGCCAGAGTCGCGTCGGGATGGGCGTCAATGAAGGCGCGGATGGCGTCCTCCATCGAGAAACGCATGGTGATTTGTTTGAGCGTCCGAAGCGAGTGTCGAAGTTGTTTGCGGTCGAGCCCATTGCGGACGACAAATTCGCCAAGAGGAGCAAAGATGAAATCGCCAAAGTCATCGTCGGTGCGTGTGGGATCCAGGGGTGGCGGCAGTGCCTCACGAATTTGTTTGGCCGCGGTAGAAAAGTCATCCGACAGATGTTTTTCGAGCACACTCGCAATGTGGACGATGCGTTGTTTCAGTTCGAGGTCTTGAAGGCCTCGCACGCATTGTCGAGTGAAGGCTTTGCCATCGAAGCTTGCGTCGGCTTCTTGGAATAGTCCGCTCAGGTAGCTGATGCGTTCTCGATTGAAGAGTTGATCCTTGAGGCTGAAGCCGCTGCCGGTGGTCGTTTCACTCATGTCTGCGGTTGTCTCAGTGGTGTCGAGCAGGAGTGTGTTGGGGACTTCGGATTGGGGGACGGTGCATCAAAACCAGCCAATTGGAGTTGATTCTTGCCAGTACGAAGGCTTGGTCTGTTGAGCACACGTTCTCGATCGAGGAGTTCGCGTTTGCGTTCCAAACCCCATCGAAAACCGGAGTCTTTGCCATCGGATCGAACCGCTCGGTGACAGGGGACGGCCAACGCAATTTGGTTCTGGCCGCAGGCGGCTCCAACCGCGCGGCTGGAACCCGGAGATCCAATCCTTTCGGCCAATTCGCGATAGGTGATCGTTTCACCCGGAATTGTTTGAACCAGGGCTTCCCACACGCGTTTTTGAAACGAGGTGCCGCGAAGGTCCAGAGGAAGGACCAGCGACTGTGTCGGTTGCCCAATGAATTGCCGGACGGCGGCTAGTTCCGTTTGGAAAGAGTCAGGTGCTTCGACAAGTTCATGGTGTGGGATTGCAGCTGCCAACTCGGATAACTGACTCGACGGATCGTCACCAAGGGAGAGGAAGCAGATTCCCTTCGCTGAGTTGGCTTCGCAAACGCGTGCGATTAAGAAGTGTCCGAGGGCGCATGCGTCGGTCGCGAAATGCAATGTTGATTCGTTTTGCTTGGATGGCGACTGGCTCATGCTTCGCTTTTGAATCGGCGGGGTGGAAAGGGGGCGAGTGGTGGGGATCGCCGGGGACATTCTGACGTTTGCATTCCAACGATGGGTGCTTCCGCGATCAAGGAGTTTTTGATGTGCGGAGTTCTTGTGTGGCCCAGTCCGCGGCGATGGTTCCGATTTCACCGGCAAGCGAGTTGACGGAGCCTTTGCCATTCGGATGAACGCGATTGCTGAGGAAGATAACGTACAGTTTGAGTTCAGGATCGATCCAAATCGCGGTGCCGGTGAAGCCGCCATGTCCAAAGGCCGACTCGCTCATCGATTTGCCTCGATTGGACGAGTAGCCCGATTGCTTGTCCCACCCAAGGCTTCGCAACTGAATCTGATCTCTCGACGCGCTGGGGACTTCGACGCCGGTGATCATCGCATCAAAGGTTGATTGCGAAAACAGGCTCACGTCTTCGTTCTTTCCCGAGTTCAGCAGAACATTGGCGAGTTTGGAAAGATCTTCGGCGGTGCTGAACAGTCCGGCGTGACCAGCGACGCCGCCCAAAGCGTAGCACCGAGGGTCGTGGACTTCGCCTCGCATCCAGTGACCTTCACGTTGTTGGGTGGTTGCGCAGCGTTCGTCGTTTTGCCCGATTGATCGAAAGCCGGTGTCGGTCATCTTCAACGGTTCAAAGATGTTCTGCTTTGCAAACTCATTCAGCGGTTTGCCGGAGACTTGCTCGACCAGTTCGCCAAGGACCATGAAGCCAACATCGGAGTACCGGAATCGCGTGCCGGGTGGACTGCGAAGTTTTTGGTTCATCAAATTTTCGATCGACTCTGCATGCGTGCCTTTGTAGTCAGACATTCCGTTGTCGGGAATCAGTCCGGAGGTGTGCAGTAGCAGGTGCCGGATCGTGACGGATTCTTTGTCGTGGCTGGCGAAGTCGGGAAGGTATTGGCTGACCGGATCTTCAATCGAGAGTTTGCCTTGGTCGGCCAGGATCATCACGCTGGTTGCGGTCGCAATCGGTTTTGTCAACGAAGCCAGATCGAAGATGGTGTCTTCTATCATGGGGACTTTGGTCGGTTCGACTTGGCGGTTGCCGAACGCATCTTGATAGATGGTTTGTCCGTCGAAGCCGATCGCGACCACTGCTCCAGGGCATTTGCCGGCTTGAATGCCTTTCGTCACGACCCGCTGCACATGGTCGGCTGGGAAGTCATCCGAGTGGCCAGTCGCGGCGGTTGGGAAAGCTAGCAGGAAAGCGAAGGCGAGTCGCGCGAAGTTTTGGTTCATGGTGTCGGGACAGAGAATGGAAGAACAGCGGGCTGGTGACAAAGATTCTGAGTCGCCGTTAGTTTACAATGGCCGGTCGCCCCGGATTGACCCTGACGGCTTGGTTCAGTCGTTCGATGCAAAATGTTTTGCGATGCGACCTGGACAGAGCCGTTTGGTTTCGTTTGGCCTGACGCTTTTGGACGCGGCTCGAAACCAAATCGATTTTGAATATTTCGAAAAATTCTCGCCGAATGATTCGATTCGCGTGCTCGTCAGACAACGCTACCGCCCCACCATCTCCTACCTACCTATTGATTGAGTCAGCATGAAACGTGTTGTGATGGGAGCTTGTCTCTCCCTCTTTGCTTGTCTTTTCGTTCTGATCGCGGTTTCGCAATCGAGTGCCGCGGAAACTTCGCCACCGAACATTGTCGTGGTGTTGGTCGACGACATGGGGTTCTCTGATCTGGGGTGTTACGGCAGCGAAATTGAAACGCCGCACATTGATTCATTGGCAGAGAATGGTTTGCGGTTCACGCAGTTTTACAACTCCGGTCGGTGCTGTCCGACTCGCGCGAGTTTGATGACGGGGTTGCACCCGCACCAGGTCGGGATTGGTCACATGACCGCGCCTCCCGGCAAGACTCTAATCGCCCCGCCGGCGTATCAGGGGCACTTGAATGAGACCTGCGTTACGATTCCGCAAGTGTTGAAGTCGAAGGATTATCACACATTCATGACAGGTAAGTGGCACTTGGGTCATGCAAGCCAAGATGATTGGCCGATGCAACGAGGTTTCGATCGCTTCTATGGTGGAATCAGCGGCGCGTTCAACTATTTCAAGCCGGGTGGTGATCGTGGGATGACCGATGGAAACAAAGCGGTCGCGACCGAGGACGGCTTTTATGCGACGGATGCATTCACTGACATCGCTTGTGAGTACATCAGCGACGCTACCCAAGCCGACGACAAACCATTCTTTCTTTACCTCGCCTACAACGCACCTCACTGGCCGTTGAACGCGAAGGTCAAGGACTTCGAGAAGTACCGAGGACGCTACACGGCTGGCTGGGAAGCGGTGATGAAAGCCCGGCAGGCCAAGCAACGTGAGATCGGGCTGTTCGGTGAATCATTGCAACCGGCGCCCCACGTCGGTCCGGCTTGGGAATCATTGAAGCCAAAGAAGCGTGATGATTTGGATGCGATCATGGCAGCGTACGCCGGATGCGTGGACAACATCGATCAGAACATTGGAAGGCTGGTCGCTCATTTGAAATCAATTGACCAATACGAGAACACGTTGATTCTGTTTTTGTCTGACAATGGTGCTTGTCAGGAGGGCGGGCGACTGGGATTCGGCGACGAGAACATGGTCCGGAATCCTCCTTTCGAAACGACCAACGGTGTGCGTCAGGGGTTGGCTTGGGCAAATGCGAGCAACACTCCGTTTCGTTTGTACAAACACTTCTTGCACGAAGGTGGTGCGAACACGCCGTTGATTGCTCATTGGCCAGGTGGAATCCCTGCGGCTCGTCGCAACTCGTTTGTGAGACAACCGGCGTACTTGCCGGACATCATGGCGACCTGTGTTGAACTGGCCGGTGCGGAGATACCCGGCGATGTTCCTCCGTGCGTGGGCAGCTCGTTTGCGAACGTATTGAAGGGCGACTCGGAAGCAGCCAGACGACCCATTCATGATTCACCGATGTTCTTCGAGCACGAGGGCAACGCGGCGATGCGTGATGGGGACTGGAAGCTGGTTCGCGAATACAGGAAGCCTTGGGAGTTGTACAACATCGCCGAAGATCGGACGGAGCTGAATGACCTCTCGGCCGCGGAATCGGATCGGCGTGATCGGATGGTTGCAGCCTGGGAGGCTTGGGCGACGAAGACGGGCGTGTTGTTCCCCGAGCGATTCAACATGTATCAGAAGCTGAAGGAGCAGAAGTGAATCGCGACCATCCCTCAAGGCATCGAGCATGTTCCGACATCGCCCCGCGAATGAGTTTGGCCTCTCAGGCAGGGGTGATTCAGTTGCTGAGCGATGGCCGTTTTTAGATCAAAGAATCACTCCAGCGAGACAACAAGTGAATCGTGCTTATACAAGAATGATCGCCGCATGCGTTGTGGTATTGATCGGCGGTTTGATCGTCCATGACGGGACTCATGCGGACGATCGCCCCAATATTGTTTTGATTTTGGGCGATGATCAAGCGTGGAGCGACTACGGCTTCATGAAGCATCCGGATATCGAAACGCCGAACTTAGACAAGTTGGCGGCCAGTGGTTTGGTGTTCCCTCGCGGTTACGTTGCGTCGCCGCTGTGCCGACCATCGCTCGCGTCCATTGTCACCGGACGATTTCCGTTCGAGCATGGCGTCACCGGCAATGATGTCGATGGACGAAACAACCGTGCCGAGTTGGATGTTCCCATGCGGAAGCAATTCCATGCGGTTCCCAGCTTCGTTCGGTCACTGACCGCGGCGGGCTATGTGGCGCATCAATCCGGCAAGTGGTGGGAAGGTTCTTACAAAGATGGCGGCTTCACGCATGGGATGACGCATGGCAATCCAGCCCGAGGTGGCCGGCACGGCGATGCCGGACTAGCGATCGGTCGTCGTGGCATGGAACCGATTGAAGATTTTATCGACGATGCCGTGGAGGCGGAAACGCCATTCTTCGTTTGGTACGCACCTTTTCTTCCCCACACACCGCATAATCCTCCGCCGCGGCTGCTACAAAAATACATGCAACCCGACCGGGCTTCCGACGTTGCAAAATACTACGCCATGTGCGAATGGTTTGATGAAACCTGCGGGACCTTGCTGAGGCATCTCGACGAGGCTGGCGTGACGGAAAATACATTGGTGTTGTTTCTGTGTGACAACGGATGGGCCGCCACCAGCACGAACGCGAGCGATCCGCAGCAATCGCAATGGTCTGGCTTTGCTTTGCGATCAAAGGGTTCGCCCTATGAAAACGGAATCCGCACACCCTTCCTGGTGTCTTGGCCCGGCCAAATCGAACCAGGAGTCTGCGATGATCTCGCCCATTCGATCGACCTGTATCCAACGATTGCTGACGCCGCTGGGCTGGAACCACCCGATGACCTTCCCGGAATCAACTTGATGGATGCCGATGTTCGACAGGCTCGGCATCAAGTCTTTGGTGTAACGCACTCGATTCACAACATGACGGTGGGTGATCCAGACGACACCCAACAATACCTTTGGACCGTGACTCGCAGGTGGAAGCTCATTGAGCGTTTCAATGGCGTGGACACAACCAACTACAAGCGGGTGCATTCGTGGGACCAAACGCCAGTCCATTTGTACGACATTCAGTCGGACCCTAGCGAGCAGAATAATCTGGCTGATCAGTATCCCGATCGAGTGGATGAACTGAAGCAATCCATCGCCGATTGGCGTGAATGACTCGACGGAAGGCGTTGCGACATCATTCCACACTCGACGATGTTGTCACACGTCCAATCGTTTCAGCGGCGGTTGCCGCTTGCATCTAATTGGATTGATGCGAGATGGGACGCATGGCGGGGAGCGGATTGGCGTCGGTTTCCCACGCTCGGACTTGAATTTCGTCGATGATCGCTTCGCCACCGCCCAGGACTTCGAACATAACGTGAATGGGTTCGTCGCTTACGGTTTGACGGTAGAGCGTGACCGGTGTCCAGTCGGGGCGGTCTTGAATGAGCACTCCGAGTTCTTGCGTGCCCAGCGAGTCGTACATCAACAAGCCTTGGTGGGGACCGCCGAATCCTAGCGTGCGAACGACGGCATCGATCCGGACCGCTCGATTGGGTTCGACAAAAATCGGTGGGCTGCGTACCAACAACGCAGTTCCTTCGTAGCCGCCAGGCAATGAGTCGTCTCGTTTGGGGATGACACGAACCGCCAACGCTCCCGTACCATGAAAGACTCCGCGATCGACGCACTGAGCAGCGGTCTCCGCCCACTCGGAGTGGCGACGACCAAAGGTCCATCCCTCGGTTTGCAGACTGTCGGGACGGTCCATGCCACCACCGCTAAGCAGGTTGACTCCCCAGCGAGATCGTCCGTGCACATCACCAATCGGTGGCAGCTTCAACACCGAAGTTGTTGCCAAGCCTGAATTCAACAAGGGAGCCCATGCGATTTGGGTTTCGTAGTTGCCCGCGTCCATCGGTGGGCTGCTGACGATGCCATAGGGATCTTCTCGGAACGCGTCGCAAAGCATCCAGTTGGCTTTCATGCACCAAGCATCCGCTCGAGCTGCCAAACGCAACGCGGATTGGGCGTCGTTGCTGCGGACCATGCGTTCGGAATTGTTGATCGTGCTGCGAGCAACCTCGAGCAGGTCATTTGGTGCGTCACGCGAAACGGCGCGGGCGGCGACGGCTCGCGACCAAGCGGTGTTGGATTGCTCGATGGAATCGCGAGCCAACTGCCAACGATCCAGTGATGCTTGTTGTGCGAACTTGGAGAGCGACGAGGCCAGTTGACCGCCGTCGGTGAGCTGGTCGCTGATCGCGATGACTTCGACCACGTCTGGAGAAACGATCTCAATCGAGGTTCCTTGGGTGGTCGTTTCCGGTTCGATTCGTTCGGCGGCGAAATGAGTCAATCGCCACATCAGCTTGCCTTGTTCAAAGGCGGGCAAGTCAATGCGAAGCGTCTTGCCATCGCCGCCCATGATGCGAGTCCCGCGAACCATTGCGGACGTGCAAATCAAAAACGTGGTGGAGCCGCTGCTGAGTCGATGGGCGGTGTAGTACGGACCCACAGGAACTGACGTGACGTCGGGCGTCCCGGTCGAGATCCATTGTTCGAGCGATGCGACGAAGCGATTGATGAAGCTGATCGCCATGCCGCGGTTCTGGTCAAGTGTTTCGCCAGAGGCCAGCGACCGAGCCGAACGCACGAGGATGGCCGAGGGAGCATCCGCCATCGCATCGGCGACTTCTCGCCACATTGGTTGCCAGGCAAATGTTTCCGTGGGTGGAGTGCCAATGCGATTTGAGATCGCGTTGGACTGAGCGATCGCGGCGGCATTGGGCATTCCGAGCACGCTGATGGCGATCTGCTTGCCGCCCAATCGCAATCGTTGCTGTGATCGTTCGCTGCGAATCGCTTCGCTCGACAAGGCACGAATGCGAGGCGGAGCGGTCAGCACGGCGGCATCCAGCATCGCGCCATAGTGTCGGAAGTCTTCGACGGGCGAACCAACGATCGGCCGTTGCCAACGTCGAGGCAAGGCACGCAGGCGAGCAATCTTTTGAGAGATCTCTTCCCGGTGGTGGCTGTCCATTGCCAAACCTGGCGCCGCAATCCATCCGGCGACTGGTTCGAGCAACGGTTCGAGTTTAGGATCGGGAATGGTCGGACACGGCGCGTAGATACGCATGCGGTGAGCGATCGCGTCGGACAGGATGGCCGCTGTGGGAGGTTCGGCCAACCAGATCGCATCGAATCCCAACGAACGTATCCAGCTGAGAGGCTCGTTGTTGTACTGAATGATTCGGGTGACGCGTCCAATGGGAAACGCGGGTTGGTCAGCTGGAGAAACCAACGACCGCGGATTGGAGGCGGATTCGGAAAGGCCCGCTCGACGTTCACCTTGTAACAGCGACAGGTCAACGCTCATCCGCGAGGACGACTGCAGCGGCTTGCGATTGGCATTGGGCGTTGAATGAGGTGAGCTGTCCAGTTCGGTGACCGGGACCATCGCGTTGACGCGAAGATCGTCCAATCGCAAGGTTGCGTTGCCGGGTTTGGCGTAAGCGTTAACAACAACCGCATCGACATAGGGAGACGACACGTCGGCTTGAATGCCATATTCGTTTCGCAGTGCGATGATCTTCAACCGCAACGGTGCGGTGATGTCGCTCACGCCAAGACGTTGAAACTCGCCGACTCGTCGGTATTGAGATCCAAAGATGTTGACCGACGCAGGACGACGCGTTTCAGGATCAATCAGATAGGGGAACCGAACTCGAAAGCCGATTTGAATTCCCGTGTTGAGTCCTTTGACCGACACCATGGCGGACAGTTCATCAATGGGGCGAACTGGTTCGATCGGGTAGACAAGGATGGCTTTCGTGCCATGCCCCATCACCAATGTAATGGCTTCGCAGACACCACCTTCGGCCGATGGATCGTTCTCATGACCTTGCTCAGCAACCTTTGCATCGCAATCACTTTCGTGAAGTGACCATCGCGGCGGATAGGCATCGAGCGAATCGATCAACTGCGCCGACGCGACGTTCATCATCCAAAGCGAACATGCAATCGCGACAAAGATGGAGGTGATGTTCGCCCAAGTGGCCGTTCCGAGGCAGCGTTTTTTCATCGCAATCTTCGTTTGAGATGTGTGCGCACGCGGTGGCCACACCCGATTCGATCGGGGCCGCATCGGAATACTTTTCCTAGCCGTTTCAGCCATCGCGGGAAGTTCTGCAAACGTGTCGGCGAGCCGGATTGAACGTTGACCACCTTCGGAGCCAAGGGAACAATCCCTTGCAAGTGACCGGGAGGCGAAAACGCAGCATCACGTTGCGAAACCTCCCCAACTACGGGTTGATCCCCCGAAACGCACCTAAGTGCTTGGGATACCAAGTCTTGGGCAGGAAAGCCAGATCGAAAGTGTGTTGCCAGAACGCCACGTTGCGAAAACGCAACACACATCAACAAAAACCGTAAGTGCTTTTCCCGTAATGACTTCGGGATCACAACGTCGTTCCGGCAGGCGGCCGGCACCGCAAGTGCAATGGATGGCTATCACCAAACAAGCAACCACTGGCTGGTTTGGTCCCACACCCTGACGCCCTCGAAGGAAAGTCACTTTTATGACCAAGATCGCTGCAAACAACACCGCCAAAATCAACGACGAAACTCCTGTTGAATTGCAAGAAATGGCTGCCGCCATTGATGCCCTTCCCGCTCGCTATCGGGACGCCGTCGCACCCGCTTTGGCTCGAGTCGTGGAATGCAGCACGCGTCGTCGTCGCATCCTGAACTTGGTCCAAGAAGCCCTGTCGCAACTGCGTTTGGACATGAAGTATCTGATCTTTGATTTGGAAGCGACCCGTCGCGAACGTGACCAATACAAAGAAATGTTGGAACAAGACGGCTCACTCTAGGCCGCAACGAATCAGGACGTTTGTTCTGACTCAACTTGGATCTCGCTGAGCCGGGATCCTGACATTGGGTGTGTCGTCAGCTAGGACTGGCTCGGAGGTTTTTCGAGCCGACTGCTTCGACAGACATCACCACTTTCGATTCGCTAAACGGAGTCAATCGCGGTTTTCGCGATGATGCACCGTGTCCAACGCGAAAACGAACTTTCTTAACGGCGTGGCCGATCACGATTTCGTGATCCGCTTTCCATGAGCCCATCACACGTCGCGAAACTAGGCTGCTCGTTCGCCCGCGTCGCCGTAATCTTGCTGGCCGACATTTTGTCGATGAGACGTCTGTTCCTCACTTTGATTTCCATTGTTCGAATGGATCGAACGTGATTGCGATGCGTGTTGAGGTGCCATCGTGGACTGCATCGCTTCGTATTGTTCGGTCGCACTCATTTGCGATGCGTGCATTGGAGACGTATGCATTGGGAACGAAGGCAATCGCGTGGATGAATCGGCGTCATGCTCCGTGACGATCTTTGTTGAATGGCTGGTATCCACGCGCGTTCGTCGTCCAAGCTCGGGGCCCATCTTGTCAAACAAAGTGCCCAGCAAACGTGGATGAAAGCAGACGTAGGACCAAAACAGTCCAAACGCCACACCGCCGCACACATCACTGGCGAAATGGGAGCTGGTGTTGACCCGATTGATCAGCACACCCATCCAAATCATCGCGAAAAGAACCCGGCCGCGGGGAACGACCACCCACAAACCAATCAGCATGGCTGTTGCGGTCACAACATGACCACTCGGAAAGGCTCGCATGGCCGCATCGAAGGATGCGACTTCGCTGAGGTCCCAATCAAATGCCCATAGCCAAGCCGAATCGTGGCCCGCGTGATTCAGGTTGAGGTTGCTGGGGCGAGGTCGGAGAACAAACATCTTTGCGATCGTTGCGATGGCACCGCCACCCATGGCGAGTGTGGCCAGTCGTGGCAAATGCCAACGGCGTTTCGGTGCCATTAGCAAAATCGCCAGCAAGATCACAAAGACGCCGTAGCCGTGCGATAGCACCAACGAAAGCTCGAGTGCAGAATCCAATTCCGCAGGCAACGGTTCGGTGCGGAAATACGAGGCGATGTTCACGTCCACCAACGTAATCATCGGCACCAGCATCATCGTCATGGCTGCCATGTAGAGCAGCGTCACGGGACGATACAGCGTGACCGCATCGTTGGTCGTGCTGGATTTGGTGAACGTATGGTTTTCGCGAGGTTGTGTTTCGCGAGGCGATTCGATTCGGTTCACGATGGCGTCCTGTATCGCGACTGGTTCAGATCGACGGTCTGGAGGCCGGATTCGCGATCGGACAATCGGGGCAAGATCGAAATCATTCGGTCAAGCGGTCCGCGTCGATTGATGTGAATCCTGGACGATCCAGACGCTACGAAATGCCGGTGAGCGATGGGAACCCCAGTCGGGTTGAAGTTCCATGCGAGCCGCGATGAGTTCCGCGAAATCTGAGGTTTTCCCAACCGGCCGCGCCTTTGCAAACGACGCAATCGGCCCAGAGTTGGAGGTCGCGCTACGTGGTAAGTAGGTCGAGCAGCGTGGTGTGTTCCGCGTATTGAGTTCACCACCGGCGTGATACCATGCGATTTTTCGATTTGTTCCGTGAAACACTGACGCCATGAAACAGCACGTTCAAAAACACTTTTCGTTTCTTCGCACAACCGCGATCGGCGGAATTTTCTTCTTGCTGCCTTTGCTGGTGGTGTGCGTGCTGCTCGGCCAGTTGGTTCAGGTCATCTACGCCGTGGCAATCGCGTTGTTGCCGTTCTTGCGAGACTACACACCGTTTCATGACACAACGGGATACCTGTTGGTCTTTGGCATCGCGACGCTGTTGCTGGTGTTGGCGTGTTTCGTGTCGGGCATCATGGCTCGTCGATCGATCGCGAGGCAATTCACTCGTTTCATCGAGAAGTATTTGTTGATGCTGTTTCCGCGTTACGCGATTTTCAAGGAACAACTCAGCGGCAACATTGGCGGCGACGTTGCGAAGAACCGGTTGCGTCCGGTGGTGGTGCAGTTGGAAGGGTTTTCGCAGTTGGCGTTCGAGGTGGAACGTTATCGCGGATCGGACATCGCCAACGATCCACTTGGTGTGACGCTGTATTTGCCAGGGTCGCCGGATCCTTGGAACGGAAAGGTGGTGATGGTCGAAGCATCTCGGGTGCAGCGAATCGACGCACCTTTTGGCGACGTGGTCGGAACGTTCGAGCAATTGGGCACCGACACTCAGAAATGGGCGCGGGCCAACGCACTGGCTGTCGAAAGCGAAGAAGCCTAGCGAAGTCTATCGACATGGCTTTCGGTTTTGGCTGGGGAGCGATTCCCGCTGGGATTGGGGCGGTACGGCGATGCCAAAATTGGGCAATCCGCTATACTTCTCGCCAACTACTAACAGCCTGTTGATTTAATCGTATACCGCATGACAACAATTAGCCGATGGGCGTTAGCCCCGGTTGGCGTCTGATCAACCGCCGCTAACGCGGTACGGCTCATTAGATCAACAGCCCGCTAAGACTCATTCCCAACTTCACTCAAGCGTTTGCATGACAACCGATTCACGTCATTACTGGGGCATCGACATTGGCGGCACCAGCATCAAGTGCGGACTGGTGAACTCAGACGGCGAGACCGTCGCGTTTGAACAGGTCCCCACGTTGGAAGCCGAAGGCCCCCAAGCGGCGGTTGATCGGCTGGCCACGATGATTCGTGAAGTCGAAACGCGGACGAAAACAATCGGCAATGTGCCACGAATTGGTATGGGAGCACCCGGGCCGATGGATCTGCCTCGCGGAATGTTGGTGGCTCCGCCCCAGTTGCCTTCGTGGTGGGAGTTCCCGTTGT
This sequence comes from Rhodopirellula europaea 6C, assembly GCF_000338295.1. GTDB lineage: Bacteria > Planctomycetota > Planctomycetia > Pirellulales > Pirellulaceae > Rhodopirellula > Rhodopirellula europaea. Next base: position 176,512 of record NZ_ANMO01000011.1, on the reverse strand, counting down.
GTCAAAAGTTGACCGAGGCAACCGGACGTCCGATTTCGTTCTTGAACGATGCGAATGCGGCCGCATACGGCGAGTTTTGGCTGGGAAGTGGCGCTCAGGGATCGTCCATGATTCTATTGACGCTGGGGACCGGCGTCGGTGGCGGTATCATTGTGGAAGACCAATTGGTCAACGGTGTGAACAGTTTTGGCAGCGAGTGCGGGCACATCATCGTTGACCCTTCGCCGGACGCCCAGCTTTGTGCATGGGGCGGCGGTCGCGGCCAATTGGAAGCTTACGCCTCGGCCAGCGGGGTGGTCATGCGAACGCGGCACCGGTTGGCCGAGTACCCAAAATCCTTGCTGCGGCCGTTTCTCGGCGAGAACAGTTCCCAGTTGACCGCCAAACGAATTTGGGAAGCGGCGACGGAGGGCGACGATTTCGCGAATTTGATCATCGACGAAACGGCTCATTGGTTGGGAATTGGCGTCACCAATTTGGTTCACACGCTGGACCCCGGACACGTCGCTCTGGGTGGAGCGATGAATTTCGGCGGGTCGGAGTGTGAGATTGGGCGTCGTTTTTTAGCGGGTGTGACCGAAGAATTTCGACAACGGACCTTCCCGAATGTCTTCGAGGGAACGACCATTTCGTTTGCGACACTCGGACATGAAGCCGGTTATTTGGGCGCCGCCGGGTATGCTCGCAAGCAAGATTCCTGAAACGGGTTCGCCGTTTGAACAATCATCATCACTGAAACTGAAACCGGATGGCATCGAAATCCTCTCGTTCGCAAGAACACATTCGCAACTTCTGCATCATCGCTCACATCGACCACGGCAAAAGCACGTTGGCCGATCGTTTGTTGGAGAGCACCGGAACGGTTGATAACCGCGGGAAGAAGACGCAAATGCTGGATGACTTGGCGTTGGAACAACAACGCGGAATCACCATCAAGGCTCGCGCCGTGGCCATGCGGTACAAACGCGACGGCGTCGAGTACGAGCTGAACCTGATCGACACGCCCGGCCACGTCGACTTCCAATACGAAGTTTCACGTTCGCTGGCTTGTTGCGAAGGTGCATTGTTGCTGGTCGATGCGTTTCAAGGTGTGGAAGCACAAACGGTCGCCAACGCTTTCGCGGCGATGGAGCACGACCTGACGATTGTTCCGGTGATCAACAAAATCGACTTGACTCACGCCCGCCCGGATGAGGTGGCCGAGGAAATGATGAATTCGTTGGGCACCGATCCTGACGAATGCAAACGCGTCAGTGCGAAGACCGGCGAAGGCGTTGCGACACTGTTGGATGCGATCGTGGATTCGGTCCCCGCACCGACCGGCGATCCCGATGCGGTTCTGCAGGCGATGGTTTTTGATTCCAACTACGATGATTTTCGTGGTGCGATCACTTACATCCGAGTCATGCAGGGAACGGTTCGAAAGGGTCAAAAGATCAAATTCCTGCGAGCTGGATCCACACACGATGTCGTGGAATTGGGCCAGTTTGCTCCCAGTCGCGTTCCTTGCGACGAGTTGGTCGCGGGCCAGGTGGGCTATTTGATCTGCAACATCAAGAGCCTCGGCGACGTTCACATCGGGGACACGATCAGTATCGCGGGCAATGATCCCGCGCCGGCGTTGCCCGGTTATGACCGCCCGAAACGGATGGTTTATTGCGGTTTGTTCCCCAGCGATGGGCAGGACTTCAGCGAATTGCGGGACGCACTCGAGCGATTGGCGGTCAACGATCCGAGTTTTGAGTTCGAACCCGAAACGAGTGACGCGCTCGGGTTTGGTTTCCGCTGTGGTTTCCTCGGATTGCTGCACATGGAAATCGTCCAGCAACGATTGGAGCAGGAATCGGACATCGATCTGGTCCAAACCGCTCCCAACGTGACCTACGAGATCACCGATAAACGAGGCGAAACAAAGAATATTCACAAGCCTCAGGATGTTCCCGATCCCGGGGACATCGAAAAGTTCTGTCAGCCGATCGTGCGATGCAACGTCATCGTGCCGGAGGAATACATCGGCCCGGTCATGAAACTGTGCCAGGAACGACGTGGCATCCAAAAGGGGCACGAAGTGCTGGGTGCTTCGCGAGCGATGCTGACATATGACATTCCGCTGGCGGAAGTCATCTACGATTTGCACGACCGGATCAAGAGCTGCACGCGCGGTTACGGGACGCTGGATTACGAGATGGTCGGTTACGAAGAAGCGGACCTGTGCCGACTGGATATTCTCGTCAACGGCAACCGAGTCGACGCGTTGTCGGTGGTTTGTCACCGAGCCGATGCGGATCGTCGCGGGCGTGCGGTGGCGAAGAAGTTGAAGTCAGAGATCGAGCGGCACATGTTCGAGGTTGCTGTGCAAGCGGCGATCGGCAGCCGCGTGATCGCTCGTGAAACCGTGCCGGCGATGCGAAAGAACGTGACCGCGAAGTGTTACGGCGGTGACATCACGCGAAAACGGAAGTTGCTGCAGAAGCAAAAGGAAGGCAAGAAGCGGATGAAGGCGGTCGGCAACGTCGAGATCAGCCAAAAGGCTTTCATGGCGGTTCTGACGGACGGCGAGTGAGCGAAGGCTCGCTGGTGTTTGGTGCCGAGTCGGTTCAAACAGTATTGGTCAGAGTCAGCTTGTCCGCTCTTGAGATTCTTTCCTGTTCACGCCGCAGTGTTTCCGAGCGACTCCGTGGTGGATGCGTTTGCGGAGTATCAGCAGGAAACGCGGCAAAAGGTTGAGTTTGCGTGCTGGTTGACGGATTGAGTTCCACGCGTGAAACGTTCCGGTCAAAACTTTCCGAACGAATTTCCGGAATGACCCGCAAGATCGGAACAGTTTGACACGATACAGGTACTACGCAAATGAATGATCCTCTGCGGATCGGTTCAAGTGCGGATTTGCCAAGTCGGAAACCAAGGAAGGTTGCTCGGATGACCAGCAAGATGACCTCAACACTCACTCGTTTCGGGACGTTGTGCCTGCTCACCACTGTGGTGATCTCTAGCACAGGTTGCTACGGCCTGGGCGGCAGCAACTACAACTTGGGAATCCTCGGATTTCCAATTCCTGTGAGCCCGTACTACCAGCACAAACAAGAAGAGAAGTTCCACAACAAGGAACGCTATGACCGGGTGCCGATTCTCGGCCCCACCACGTCAGGCGGACCTCCAATCGCGTTGGATCCACCCAGCGATGACGAAGTGATGCAAGCACTCGAGCAGGCTCGTCCTGTCCAAGGCGGCATCCCGTTGATCTGGGAAAAGCAACGCAACGATGTGCGAATCATCAAAGAGAAGATCGCGGATTACATCGATCCACCGCGTTTCTACCCTTTGATCGGTCCAGCCCAGCTGCACCACGCACACTACAAGTGCACGATCTACTTCGACGAGTCGACCATCATCGGCTACCCCGTTCCGCACACGCTGCGTGACCGCGAAGCGATTGAAGTCGTCTACATTGACCACAACCACTTCCACATGGTTGGTGACGTCGAGCCTTACACGACACCGAACTTGTAGGTCCTAGCCTGCTGGGATCGACGTTCCGGATGCAACACTCCGGTTGGCAATCGCACTGAACAAAAGCAACGGTCCGATGAGCATTTGAGCTCACCGGGCCGTTTGTTCGTTCAAGCCCGACATCTTTCCCACACCGCACGGTTTCCCCACGCGATGCGTCTGACTCGTGATGGCGTTGAGAAACCAGAAAAGGACGTCGGGATTCTTCCCGGAAGCATGGTCGGCGGGTTAGCGTATGCGGACTGAAATCACGTCCCGCTCCTCGCGAATCCCTGCACATGAATTCTGACGAAAACCCTTCTTTGACCAGCGACTCGCCACGATTCGACGCCGATGATTTGGGCACGCCCGATTCAGTGGAGTCGAACCCCACCGCCAATTCGGATGTTTACGAAGACGTGCCGGATGACGAGCCCGTCGGCGAAACTTCCGCCGCAACCGAGGCCGCTCCTGAGACGTTGACGGCCGAAATGCTGAACGAAGACGTTTCGGATTTGGCTGACGACGTCGAAGAGCTTTCGGACGAAGTCAACCAATTCGCGGTTTCAGCCGTCGCGGCAACGGACGCTGCCGAAGAATCCGTCGACACGGAGCTGTCGCCCGAGTTGTTGGCGTTGCAGCAACCGTTCGTCGGTCAATGGAACGGGTTGGTCAGCACGACGAACTGGGAAAAAGGCCGCATCATCAGTCAGTGGCGAGCCGCGTTGATCGAAGCCGGTGCTCCGTCGACCGAATATTCCGATGAGGCTTGGGCCTCTCGCGTCGGAGGTGTCACGGCACCCCACGTGGGGCGTTTGCGTCGCGTCTTTGACCGATTCGCGGAAGACCAGCCGAAGTACGAAGGTTTATATTGGTCGCACTTCTTGGCCGCGTTGGATTGGGATGACGCGGCACTTTGGTTGCAAGGAGCCGTCGAAGAGAAGTGGTCGGTTTCGAACATGCGAGACAAGCGTTGGAAAGCCAACGGCGAAGTCGAATCGCAGCGTCCGTCGGCCAGCCAAGTCATGGAGGTTGATTTGGATGAGGACCAGCCTGAAATGAGCGATGCCAATTTGGGCACCGCTCCCGCGCAGGGCGACGACACGACAAAGGATTACGACGGCGATACCGATGGCGTCCAAGGTCCTACCTACGAGGGACCGGACTTTGGCGATGAAGAGGAACTGAACAAGCTCGGTGAGTCGGGCCGCGAAGAAGGGGAAGCGGGATTGGCGACGGAAACGCCGCCGTCACCTTTGCAACCGTTCGCTGGTTTGCCAGAATTGCCAGATGACCTCAGCGACGTCGTGGAACAACTGAAATTGTCGATCTTGCGACACAAGTCCGCTGGTTTCAATGACGTGTCGCCCGACGTGATTCGCCGCTACCTCGAAGCGGTTGCACTTCTGATTGAATCGTAGCCATCGAAACGACTTCCCAAGCCGCCAACGAAACCGTGCCCCATTCCGTTGCCCCTGACTTCGCGTCAGGGCAACGGATTTTAGTTGGAATCTGCACCTACAACGAAGCCGCCAACGTCAAAACGATGTTGACGAAGATTCGTGAGGCTTTGCCAAACGCGGTGTGTTTGGTCGTCGATGACGATTCGCCCGATGGAACCGCGGAAATCGCACGACGGTACGCGGAGGAATCTGGGGCCGGTGATTCGGTTCTGGTGAAAGTCCGCAAGGACGAACGTGGGTTGGGTGGCGCCATTCGTGCCGCGATGCAAACCGCGATCGACGGGAAGTACGATTTGTTCTGCAACATGGACGCGGATCTCAGTCATGACCCAGCGGACTTGCCGCGGCTGGTTTCGACGTGTCTGAATGAGAACGCCGACGTGGTCGTCGGGTCTCGTTACATCGAAGGCGGCGCCATCGTCGGTTGGCCTTGGCGTCGCAAGGTGATGAGCGGTTTGATCAACGCGTTCACGAGAAAGATGTTGCGGTTGCCGGTTCATGACGCCAGCGGTTCGTATCGTTGCTATCGCGTGCGATGTCTGGCTGGATTGGATCCGCCTCGCAATCCGAGTGACGGTTATGCGTTCATCCAAGAAGTCTTGCTGCGGCTCCATCGCGATGGAGCGAAGTGCGTCGAGGTTCCGATCACGTTTACCGAACGAGTTCACGGGACCAGCAAGTTGAATTTTCGCGAAGCAATGCGGAGCAGTTTGACGGTGTTCCGATTGTTGGCGGTTCGGTAGGCCATGTTTCACATGGCGACTGCGAATTGGGGCGTTGTTTGCGGTTTGGGCTGGTTTGAAGTGGTACGTGAATTGGAACGCGGCGATCGCCAGGTGGAACCTGGCCTACGTGGATTTTCGTCCCACTTTGCTTTGTGCAACCGCTTGGGCGGCTCGGCGGCCGTGGTCGAAGGCTTCTTCGAAGAGGGCGACGCCGCTGAGATCTGATGCGGCGAAGTGCAGGTTGCCGATGGGGTCGCTGGCCTTTGCTCGGAGTGGATTGGAGCGACTGCCGATGGTGGGCTGGATCATGGCGTGTCCCCACATCATGACATCCAACGTCTCGATTTGATTTCGAATGTCAGGGTGCATGACCTCGAGATCACTGCAAACGACTTCGGCGGCTTCTTCCCATGTCAGGTTCAATAGCTCAGTGCGGGTGATCGCGACGTTGTCGGTGTTGAGAGCTTGGTACCAGGTCAGCACCGTTCCGCCGTGGTCGCGTCCGGTTTGATGTCCCGCGTTGACATAACCCAGGGAGGCGGACTGATAGCGAACGTTGTCCCAGCACATCGCTGGCTGAGCTTCTTTTGGCCGATCCTTAAGCACAATATTCGCGACCAACCAACTGCCGTACTGAAACGATCGAGCCGTCTCGATTCGCTCTTGTTTGATTTCGCCGAGAGAAGCGGGCAACAGCTGAGACGCAATGAATTGCGGGACGGCGAGAATGACCGAGTCCGCGGTGAAGTTCGTTTGCTTTTGCGTTTGTGTGTCGAAGGAATGCAGCTTGTAGTTGGCTGCTTCGGTTTGGCTGATCGACAGAACCGCCTGGTTTTTTTCGATGCGATCACCGACTCGTTGAGTCAATTGGTCGACCAAGAATCCGTTGCCTTCGGGCCAGGTCAGCACGGGAGCGGACTCGGTCGAGTTGGACGGATCGAGCATCCGCGAAGCGAAGTAGAAGATGCCCGCCCATGCACTGGTTTGGTCGGCGCGCAGTCCATAGTCATCTCGGCAGGAGTGGTCGACCAACCAAAGCAATCGCGGCGAATCAAATTCGCGGGATTGCATCCACTGTGTCATCGAAAGCTGATCGAGTGCGAGACACTCGGGATCATCACTCGCTTGCGAGGTTGGAAGCACGAACCATCGTTTGCCGCTCGCATCGGTTTGCTGTGCGAATTCGGACATCTCTTTTTGGAAGCGTTCGATTTGCGAGACGTCTTGGTCGGTCGCATCGCGCATCGGGAGCAAACCGTATTGCCATTGGCCGTTTGCCCACACTCGTTCTTCCGGATCGCGACAAAGCATCTGCTCGGCGGCTTCACCGTCATCATTTAGAACGCCGCAATCACGCAAGAAGGCTCGCAGTGGTTTGTTGTGAGTGCCGGGAAGCGGCAAGTAGTGGGCTCCCCACGGCGCACGCAATGATCCGAATGAGTCGGAAGTGTACTGAGTGCTTTTTGAGGTTCCGCCGGGAGACGATTCCAGTTCGAGGATGAGGAAGTCATCGACGCCCGATTTTAGAAGTTCGTAACCGGCGGCCAGCCCGGCGACACCGCCGCCGACGATGATGCAACTGGCGTGGCGGCTGATGTCGTCTGTTTGCGAAGCGAATCGTTCTGCAACGGGAACTCGCAAACGATGGCCGATTTCGCGATTCGGCGAGAGCATCGAGCCAGAGAAAGGCAGGGCACCCGACCATTTGGATGTCAGGGAATCGCAGCCGACGCAGGCGAGGGCACCGGCACCGAGCACCGAAGACAGCAAATCTCGCCGGGTGTAGCGAAGTCTTCGGGGCTGAGAATTCATCCGAATGCTCCGTTGGTTTTCAATAAGTACCCGATGTAGCCGCAGTAGATCAAAATCATCGACACGCCTTCCCAGCGTTCGATCGTTCGACCGGTCCGGTACAGAACCCAACTGAGAATCGCGGCGATCACCATCAGTGGCATGTCCAGTTGTAGGATCTCGTCGGCAACGTTCAGCCCGCTCGGTGCGATGACGGAGGTGATCCCGAGGACCGCGACGATGTTCAGCGTCGTGCTACCCACCGCGTTGCCAATCGCGATTCCTCGTTCGCCTTTGATGGTTGCGGCGACGGAGGTGACCAGTTCAGGAAGCGAGGTTCCCGCGGACACGATTGTGAGGCCGATGACCAATTCCGATACGCCAAGAATGCGTGCCATCGAAACGGCACCGTCAACGAACAAGTCGCATCCGAAGACCAAGGCGGCAACACCGGCGGTCAGCATGATCAGTTGCCAAACGATGACGGCAACGCGGCGCCCCAAGGTTTCGGCGGCTTCTTCGACAATTTCTGGCGTCAGCAGGTCGTCGCTGATCGGCTGATTGCCCGACTTTTTTCCCAGTCGGTACGAAATCGCGAAGTAGCCAATCATGATCAGGATCAAGACGATTCCGTCGAAACGCCCGATGATTCCGTTCAAGGATGCGACCAGCATCGCGATGGTCGCGGCAATCATGACCGGAACGTCAAAGCGTGTGATCTGACGATCGACCGGCAGCGGTGCGAACAGAGCGCTGAATCCAACGATCATCAACATGTTGAACAGATTGCTGCCGACGACGTTTCCGATCGTGATGTCCGCTTGACCGCGGAGGGCGGTTGCGAATGAAACTGCCATTTCGGGGGCGCTGGTACCGAGCGATACGACGGTCAGTCCCACGAACAGCGGACTGAGCTTCGCCGCGATCGCCAAACGGGAGGCGCCGCGAACAACCCACTCGCCTCCGACCAAAAGAAGGAGGACGCCGCCGAGAATCTGGAGTGCAAGGATGCCATTCATAGGCCCGAAAATAGACAAGCGTGCCGTCTCGCAACAGGAGACGACACGCTTGAAAGTTGTTTCGGTGATCCAGAACGAGAATCACACATCAGAATGAATTGGCTCGTGCGTCAGTTAATGACACCTCAGGCCAAACGCGAATCAATGGTGACCGCGGTGACCACGACCATGTCGACCGTAGTGCAGGTCGTAGTGACCTGGTTGATAGTGGTAGTGGTTTCCGTGAGGAACCAAGGTTGGCCCGTGGTAATCGTAGTGTGGTCGAGCGTAACCGCGGTAGCCGGACGAATAGCGGCTTGGGTACACAACCGGTCCGAAGGCTCGGTGCCCGTTGTTGTAGTAGCTGCCATAGCGGCTTCCGTAGCGACTGCTGTATCGGCTTGGCCCATAGTTGCCATAGCTGAAACCGCCGGTTCCGATGCTGAGCGAAAAGCCTTGCGCGTTTGCCTCAGGGGCGTCGCCCATGAAGGTTGCGGCGACGGCGAGAACCGGGACGGCGATCCATTTGGTCAATCGAGACATTGTTTTTTTCTCCGTAGAAAACTTGTTCCGCCGCGTGATGCCGCCTTGGCATCGGTTCACAAAGTCGCGTGAAACTCATTTCGAAGGAGAATGAAAGCAAGCCCGGGGCCAAACGGTGCCAATTCGTCACGAAATGCGATTGAAAGCGTAAAACGTTGGGTTTTTGGAGATGATACCCTGGTTTCAATCGCTAAATGACTCGCGAGGCTTCTCCGGAGTGTGTTCGATGTGATGTCACTTCCGGTTGCATGTTGAGACGCCGAACACCCGATTGGGGGTGAGGCGAGCTGGCTTTATCGGCCCAACCAAGGCATCGCGTCGGCGCTTAGGCGATTGCGAACTGGCCCGGGCAGCGGTTGCTGATAGCTGGGCGGACGACTGCCTTGATCGTTCGGTCCGATATCAGTCAGCGGATAGGGATCGTGCACGATCGCGCGGGCTTGTTGTTGGTTCATTGTTCCCGGTGCAGGCAACACACCGCGACCGCGGCAACCAGCGGACAAGCCAGCGAGGAGAACCAGCGAAGACACGCCGGCGAGCGAACATACGCGCAGGGAGGAGTTGCGCATGAGATCGGTCCTGAAAAGTAGGAGAGACACGGATTGGGAGGGCGGCGTTGCCGGGGAGGGTTGGGAAGAGCAAGCTGCCGGCGGGTCACGTCATCAAATGAAATGACCCTACAGGAATTCATCGAACGATCGCGATGCCGCCTGAAAGGCTTCCCGTCCCGCGAAGCGAAAAGGACGGGCGGTAGGTTGGGTTGGTCCGGTCGATTCCGGTTGAAACGTTTATTCGAATGGCGTGTCGATATGGCACTGGTTCCGTCTTGCGGTCGTCTAAAACGAGAAGTAACGCAACCAGTTTCTGAATCCTTGACCGGGAACGTATGCGACCGGTTGGCCCCAGAGTCCTGGTCCGACTTGGACGGCGTTGGTGCCTTGGCCGAAATCAATCAACGCACCAGCGGGACCGGCGGGTAGCGTCGTTGATGCAACCGGTGGAACCGTTGCAACGCCGGGATAAGTGCTGGCGGGAATCGCGGCGGGAGCGGCGATCTGCGCCGGTGGTGCGATGTAGTTGACCGGTGAGACTCCGGCAGGCGCCGCACAACCTTGCCCGTATCCGTAACCGGAATAGGGACTCATCGCGGAGTACTCGCTTGGTGCTGTGATGAGTGCGCAGTTGCTCATTGTTGCAAAGCCACCGTTGCTCAGTTGTGGTGGCGGAACGGGCGCGTAATCCGATGGTGGAGGACCGATGGTGTTGGGTGCAAACGTTGGATTGCCACCTAAGACGTCGTTCGGAACGGGACTGGGCTGCGGTAACGATCGGCCTTGCGAAAAGTCGTCGTTTCGCAGCGAATTGCCGGGAGCAGCGTTTCTCGGGACAGCATTTCTTGGAACGACATTTTGAGGGGCTACCGCATTCCCACCGGGTTGCGTCACACCTGGATTCGGTGACACCGCCGAAGGTGGAGGGTTGTTCAAAGGCGGGGCAGCGAACGAAGGCTGCGTCGGCACCGGTGCGGAATCCGCAGGTGGCGTGAATGTTTGTGGTCCGCCCACATCGCCGGGCAATGAGAATCCGTTTGATTGCATCGCAACCTGTCGCACGTTGGGATCATAACCGCGGGACTGGTTGTTTGCTCCAGTAGTGGACCGGTAGGAGGTCGGCGTGATGTTGGTGCTTTGGTTCGCTCGTTGGCGACGGGCGGTTTCGGTTTGGTCGACCGCGCTGGGTGAACCGATGGGCCGGAACGGCAGTGATTGCTGGGCCCACAACGTTTCGGGCGAAGCAAGTGTTGCTCCACCGGCCAACACAACGATGGCTGCGATGAGCTTGCGAGCGCGTTTGGGTTGCGAATCGTTGGTCAGATTGCGGTTCATGGTATCCCGTTCGTAAAAGCGTGATCTTGTTGGGGGTATCAATCTGTGGCGGACTGCATCAAGATCAATTCCATGACACGCAGGGAATCGAACTCGTTTACCAAACCCTCACCACAAGAAGTGCTGGCATCGCGCGGTGACGCGGTGGTTGTTGATTTGGAACGTCGCAACCGGGATGCCAATCGACCCAATTCCGTCTTCGTGGAACTGGAAGCTGCCAATCGCCATCGAGGCCAGCAACCGGAGATGACTCAGGTGTTGACCTTGTTGCTTGCGTCGTCGGAATGTTCGCTGCGATGCACGATGTGCGATTTATGGCGAAACACGCTAAACGAACCAACGCCGCCAGGGGCTCTGCCCGAACAAATTCGATTGGGTTTGCGGCACTGGCGAGAGCAAACCGGTCGCGAATCGGGCGGAACGATCAAGCTTTACAACAGCGGGAATTTCTTCGACCCGCGAACGACACCGTCGGTGGATGACGAAGAGATTCTCCGTTTGTGTGAACCGTTTGATCGCGTGGTGGTCGAGAACCATCCGCTGATCGGGACACGACGTTTGTTTGAGTTCGGGAAACGTTTGCGCGGGAAACTGGAAATAGCAGTCGGTTTGGAATGCATCGCGCCGCGAATGTTGGAACGATTGAACAAACGACTTCGTCCGGGGCAATTTTTTCAATTCGCAAAACACCTGAAAGAAGCGTCGATTGATCTGCGTGTGTTCTTGATTCATGGTCTGCCGTGGTTGGCTCCGGCGGAATCCTACGCATGGACGATCGCATCGGCACGGTTTGCCGCCGCGGCGGGGGCTCGTCATATCAGTTTGTTGCCGTGTCGAACGGGCAACGGTTTCATGGATCGTTTGGCTCGCGAAGGCATGTTTTGTCCGCCAACGCGAAAACAGATGCGGGTGGTCATGGCTGCTCTCGAAAACGATCCGCGATTTGATCACGGACCGGTGCTGACTTTGGACACTTGGGGATTGGAACCGGAGCCAGTTGAATTGAGTGAGAGCGTTACCGCTGAACCGAAGAACGATGCGACACATGATGTCTGATTCATCGACCCACTATGACGTTGCCATCTTGGGCGGCGGGTTTTCCGGAGGGCTGCTTGCCTGGGTGTTGGCTGCTCGTGGCATGCGAGTGTTGTTGGTTGAGCGAGATCGATTTGGTCGCTTTGTCATCGGGGAATCAAGTACGCCAATAGCTGATTTAGTGATGCGGCAGCTTGCGGAGAAGTATGAGTTGCCGAAGCTGCACGCCTTGTCGACCTATCCGAGTTGGAAACAAACGTTTCCCAATTTGCGATGCGGAAAGAAACGCGGGTTCAGCTACTATCATCACGGCGAAGTGCGAAGTGACGAGATCGCCAGTGATGGGTTTCAGGATCACATGGATGGAACGTCCGGTGCGAAGCGAAACAGTTTGATGGTAACGGCGAGTCCCAATGACACTTGGGCGGACACGCATTGGTTGCGAAGCGATGTCGATGCGTTTTTTGTCGAGCAAGCAACTCTCGCGGGGGCGGATTGCCGGGAGTGCACTCAGGTTGTTTCGGCGGAGATGGGTGAGCCCGTTCGGCTGATACTTCGCGAACGCACGCAGAGAGAAGACAAGCGAACAAGTCAGTCTGTATCGGCGGGGTGGTTGATCAATGCGTCGGGGCGGTTTGGTGTGTTGCCGGAGGACTTGGCCGCGTTCATTGGGCTGCGTCGAGTCGACCAACGATTGCAAACGAACACCCGAAGCGTGTTCGCTCACTTTCGCAACGTGCGATCATGGACGGATGAATTGCGACGAACGAACCAGTTGGGCGAGGACGAACCCTTTGATCCCGATGACGCGGCTCAACATCATTTGACCGCGGACGGTTGGATGTGGATGCTGCGTTTGGATCACGGCGTCACCAGTGTCGGATGGACTGAGCCGAACGGTCGCGATTCCGTGGATTGGCAGCGGTACGCGAGTTTGCAACGACTGATGCGAGATGCGACTTTCGACGAGGCGACTCCTGATTGGATCAGCGTTGACCGAGTTCAGCGAATGCAAACGCCGATCAGATTGCGAAACTACATCGCGATGCCGACCGCGGTGGCAACGATTGATCCATTGCACAGTACCGGGATCGCTCATGGATTGATCGGTGTTGCACGATTGGCGGATGCGCTGCTGAGTGAGCCGGCACGCCAAGCGGATCTGTTGGCGAGCTACGCCGAGACCGTCGAAAGCGAATTGCTTCGGATTGATTCGTTGGTGGCGATGTGTTACCGATGCTTGCGCAGCATGTTGCGGTTTGAGGCTGTTTCCATGTTGTACTTTGCAGCCGCAATCAACTCAGAAGAGTTTTTGGCATCGGGCGGTGAAGTGCACTCGCCGTTGTGGTTCTTGGACAACCCCGAATTCGGGCGTCTGATCGATGCGACCAGACGGCAATTGGATCAGGATGTAACCGACACCGAGTTGTGGGATTGGTTGCGACCTCGATTGCAAGCCTTCCAAACCGCGGGTTTGCTCGATCCAGCCGTTGGTGGACGTTATCGCTACACCGGGGAGGCGAAGGCATGATCACGGTGACAGGGACGTCGTTTGCGCTATTCCTTTACGGTAGGAATAACTCTTCCTCGGTTTGGTCGACTTCAATGAGGTGGGCGTTCTGCGTGGCTCGACACAGGTCCAATAATTTCTGGGTCTGACGTAGCAGAGTGATCCATTCGACGTTTTCACCGTTGGATGCCGCTTCTTCGATTTGCCGTGCGGAGTCGACAATCGGAGTCAGGTAGCTCGCATCCGCGATTTCACATAGATTTCGAGAAAGGTCACGTAGTTCCGTGATGTTTTGCGCGTCCATGGCTTCGGCAATGCGTTCAATCTGCTGTCCGATCTTGAGCGCGGTTGGTTTTGGCACGGCGAACGAAATTCCGGTCGCGGTGGGGACACCCATGGCGCTTTCTTTGACATCGGCTTCAATCTTGGCGAGAAAGTGATTCACCAAATCAGCGTCGAATTGTTTGCCTGCGCATCGCTTCAGTTCCGTCACCGCGGTGGAGTGCGGCCGACCTTGCCGATAGGCATGGTCGGAGACGATGGAGTCATAAGTATCGGCGATCGTGAGGATGCGAGCTTCCATCGGAAGCTCATCCAGTTTGAGGTTCCGTTCTGTGGCTCCGCGTTCCGAAATTGCATGATGGGCTCGGATGATGCGTTCCAGTTCGGGGCAATGGAATGTGCCCGCAACCATATCCAACCCGATCGTGTTGTGACGCCGCATGACTTTCCATTCCTCGTCAGTCAGCGGACCGGGTTTATGCAGCACATCATCCGGCACGCCGATCTTTCCGATGTCGTGCAGCAGAGCGGCGATTTCCAAAACATAAATGTCACGCTGGCAAACCAATCCATCCGCGGCTTGAACGCAGAGGTTCGCAACGCGTCGGCTGTGTTCGGCAGTCGCGGGGTCACGGTAGGCCAATGCGGAAACCAGTGCCGTGACGGCATGGAACGGAAGGCTGACCAAGTTTGGATCGACGACTTCCTCCGGTTGTGATTCTTCTTCACCGAGCACATCGACTCGATCAGGATCGAATGCAACGGATTGGTTTCGTCCGCCGCGTTTGGCAACGTACAGGCAGCTGTCGGCTTGGTTGATCAGTGATTGGACATCCGTGGCGCCGAATTTCAACTCGCTGACACCGAGTGAAGCAGTCAGTCGCAGCGATTCGGGGTCTTCGAGGCGAATGTTCATCACCGCCAATCGAGTTCGCTCGGATTGTTCCATCGCTTCGTCCAGGTCATGACCTGGCAACATCACGCAGAACTCTTCTCCGCCGTAACGACAAACGACTTGGTTCTCTTCGTGTAGGTCTCGCAAAACTTTGCTGACCTTGCGAAGCACCTCGTCACCGGCATGGTGACCATAGGTATCGTTGACGCTTTTGAAGTGGTCGATGTCAACCATGAAGCATGACAGCGGACGTCCGGCGTTGCGGTAGTCCGTCAGCATTTCTTCCATGCGTTCAAAAAATGCACGTCGGTTCAAACAACCGGTCAAGGCATCTCGCGTCGCAAGGATTTCGAGTTCTTGGTTTTTCTTCTGAATCTCGTCTTTGCTCAATCGCAACATCGACAACATGTTCTCGAGTTCGAGACGATGTTTCTCAACGTGCGTGACGTCCTGGAAGGTGACCAGAGCACCTTTTTGTTTTTCGTCTTCGCCGATCGGTCCCGCATTGACGCTGAAGACTCGGTGAACACCGTCTCGCCCGGTCAATCGGAGTATTTCACCGACGACCGATTTGCGTTGGCTGATAGCTTGCGTCCATGGCAGTTCAGCGTCTTTGGACGATTTGTCGCCGTTGCCGAATACCCATGGCAGATCGGCGGCCAAGCGTTCTTGCAGTTCTTCGGGTTCGAATCCATTGGTGGCTAGAAAGTTATCATTGGCAAGAACGATCTTGCCGTCTTTATCAAGTACGAGCAGGCCTTCAGCGAGAGTGTCAAGAGCTTGACGGACGCGTTCCGGAACGACTTGAGTGCGTGAGAAGACGCCGAGGATTCGCATCATCAAGAATGAATACGAACCCATGCCGATCACGGTGAAGAAGATCAGCAGTCGAAGGATTCCTTCGTCGAGCAATCCACCGAATGGTCCGGCAAGAGTGCTTCGGAACGTGAACTCGAGATTCCCCCATGTGCGGTCCTGGACCGTGATTGGGATATCCAATCGAATGATGTCGCCGTCGAGTTCAACGGTGGATTGGTTGGAACTCAGTTCGGTGGGCTCAACCCAAGTTGGGACAGATTCGACGGGTGCGGGATCTTCTGAGAGGAACAAGTCACTATCGCGCGAAGGAACGTCCTGTAAATTCGCGTCGCTTGAGTTGACTGTCTTTGCTTCGTCGGACGATTTGTTTTTGTCCCAGCAAATTCGGTGGTGTTTTGTGCTGGCCTGCAGAATGCCGGAATCGGTTCGCAAGCCTGCGGACAGCAAGGATTCGTTTTGGCGAACCAAAGCTTCCAGGGTGGTGTTTAGCTTGGCCCACCGATGCTGGCGAATGTCGTCGATCGAAGCGATCGCAACGGTTTCGCAGAATTTGCGCCGCGCAGCTTCTTCGGCCAGCCGTGAATCGGGGATAAACCCGAGCCACTGAGCTCCGAGGATGAGACCCAATCCAATGCACACCAGTGCAAAGGCGAGTCGAAGCGATGCGAATACGGCTTGGAACAAGAAAGTCGATCGAAAAAATCGGGATGGTTGACGTCAAATTCCGGGCTGACTCGTCACACGCATGCGGTGACACGCGGCCCGTCGGCCGCGAGAAATCAGTCGAGGAATTCCCTTTGGATAAGTCTTCGCCATGAAACGTGACACACCCGCAATGGGCGGTGTACATCTGAGTTGACGCTAAAAAGTTTTGTCGTTGCTGACGGTTCAGCCGGCTGGTCCGGCTGTTCGTTTCGTAACGATGTGCCCGGTGGTGTTAGTCGAGCATTTCTTCCACTTTGTCCTGGGCTGCGCCGTCGACTCCGCGATAAGCAGAAAGCAAGGATGCCGGATCGAGCATTCGCCAACTTGGGATACCGGCGTACATCGTCGCGATGAACATTCCGCCTCGCAGTGCCCAGAGCACGTAACCGATTGAGGCCAAACCCAAGGTTGTGCCGACGGCACCCACGTGAATTTCTTCGTTGTCGTAGGTCTCGTTGATTTGGACCGAACCATTGTCGGAGAGGTGCCAACTGAGCAGCGTGCTCAGTTCTGAGTCACCCTCCAATCCATTGAGCAGCCCGTTCTCACCATTGAGGATGTCGTACATGAACATCGAATCGCCGAAGCCAAATCGTTGACCGACTCGCCCGGATTGGTTGGATGTGGCCCGAACTCCCTGCCCTCGAGCGTCACTCCCATCGCCGGCACTCTCTTCGCCCGATTCAGAACCATTGCCGTCACCGAGATTGGCGTCCGCCTTGTCTCGGCCGGTTTGAGTGGACTCGTTTTCTGACTGACCAGTGGAACCACCCGGGCCGACTGGGTTGGCGTTGCCATCGATGGTGGTGTCGCCACCTGAGTCGCCGGAGCTATCTCCACTATCGGATCCGCTGTCGCCGTCGGAACCGCCATCGCCGCTTCCCGTTGAACCACCGGAATCGCCGCCACCATCACCACCGGAACTCCCCCCGGTTCCACCGGATGATCCGGGGATCACGTCGATTGTGACCGTGGCTGTGTTGCTGGTTAGCGATCCGTCGTCTGCTTGATAGCTGAACGAATCTGATCCGAAATACCCCGCGTTCGGCGTGTAGGTGACGTCGCCGTTCAGATCGATCTGCAGCGTTCCGTTGGCCGGGTGAGCGATGATGACAACCCGAAGTGGATCGGAGTCGACATCGATGTCATTGGCCAGCAGATGTGGGGAGTCAAGTTCGATGCCTTGCCCGACGATGGCTGTGTAAACGCCGTCACCTAGCGCGACGGGAGCTTCGTTGACATCGAGAATTTGAATTGTGAACGTCTGGTCGATGAACGATCCATCGTCGGATGTGGATCGCACGATGATATCGTGCGAAGTGTGGTCTTCGAAGTTCAGCGAAGATCCGGAAGCGACGGTGACCACACCCGAGTGCAGGTCGACATCGAAACGACCGCCCGCATCGTCGGACATTGTGTACTGAATATTATTGTTGGTGGCATCCGAGTCCGTAGCAAAGACGGTGACCCCGACGACGGTTCCGGCTGCCGAGTTTTCGTTGACTTCGTTGATGCTGCCGTCGACATCTCCGCCTGCAACAACAGCAAATTCGTTGAGGTCGTTAATGAAAATCGTGAAGGTTTGTGATGCCGAAGATGTGTCACTGGATGTGGCGGTGACGGTGATGTCGTAGCGGTCAGACACTTCACGGTCGATCGATCCAGCAACGGTGACTTCGCCGGTGTTGGAATCGATCTGAAATCGTCCGCCTGGGTTGGAACTCAGGCTGTATGTGATCGTGTTGTTGGTGGCATCCAAATCGAATGCGTCAGCAGTGACGCCAACAGTGGTTCCAATCGCCACGTTCTCGTCGACTTCGTTTGTCCCAAGGTCGCTGTCGGTCGGAGTGGAAGCATTGAATTCGTTCAAGTCGTTGATCGTGATGTTGAACGTTTGCGTCGCTGTGGATCCATCGGAACTGGCGGCTTGAACCGTGATCGATCGGATTGCCCCATGCATTTCGCGATCGATTGCGACCGCTGATGTGGTCACCTCGCCAGTATTGGGATCAATCTGGAACAGCCCGTCTGGATTGCTGGTCAAACTGTAGGTGACGGTGCTGTTGGTGGAATCCAAATCAAAGGCATCGGCTGTAATTCCAACAGAAGTTCCGGCGCCGGAGTTTTCATCGACTTCGTTCACCGCCGCGTCGCTGTCAATCGGTGTGCTAACAGGATGCTCGTTGGCATCTGTGACCGTCACGACAAAGGTTTCGTCGTAGCTCGCGCCTGCGGTGTCCGTCACGCGAACAGTGATGCTATGAGTGGTGTCGGTTTCGTGGTCGAGTTGGGACGTGTTTGCAACGGTAACTTCACCCGTATTGAGATCGATCGCGAAGCGTCCGTTTGCGTCGTCTGTCAGTGTGAAGGTCGCCGTATCGCCGGAATCAACGTCGCTATGAGTGATCGTGCCGACTGAGGTGCCATTGTTGGCGGTCTCGATGACGGTCAGGCCGGTGGTCGCCAAGTCATGAGGGTTATCGTTGGCTCCTCGGATGGTGACTGTAATTTCGGCAGTGCTGTTCGCACCGTTTGAATCCTCGATCGTGTAGGTGAAGACGTCCTGAAGTGTGTCGCTCGTGGTTCGAAGTCCTTGGACGGTCGCGTTGTTTTCATCGACAACAAAGGTGTACGATCCGTTGCTAGAGATTTGGATCGTTCCGAAGGTACCAACAACGTCGCTGGCGACGGAACCAGAAGCGGAGCCTTGTGAACCCGCAGCGACCCCGACAACTGTCAGCGAGTCCGTCACGTCTGAATCGGTGTCGTTGGTCAAGACATTTCCGGTCGCATCGTTTCCAGTTGTCGCATTGGCGACCCCGCCCGACTCGTTCGCGGTGCCAGTATCGACCGAAGCAGCCGGTCCATCGTTCGTGCCGGTGATCGTGACGGTGACGGTTTCTGTATCTGAAAGCGATGTGCCGTCATCGTCGGTTGCGCTGACGCTATAAGTCAGAATCAGCGTTTCGCCGTTGGCAAGGAAATCGAACGCTTCGGTGCCGCTGTTGAAGCTCCATGTGAGTGTGTCGGTGGTCTCGGTTCCGTCCAAGATCGCGGTCGGCGAAACTGACAGGAAACTTTGTAAGGTCGCGGTATCGAGCGATCCAGGGACGCTACTAGCACCCGTGCCAGAAACCGCAACGCTATCGACGGCGGCGGTGACGTTGTCGCTTCGGTCCAAATCTTCAATCGTGAACGTACCGGTGTCGGTCAGCTCGCTATCGGTCTCCGTCAGACTGGACGTGTCAGGGCCGCCGGTGATGACCGGTGCGTCACCGGTTCCGTTGACGGTGATGGTGACGTTTTGCGTGTCGGTGGCACCTTGGCTGTCGGTGACTTCGATCGTGTAGGTCAGGGTTAATGTTTCACCGCTGGCCAGGTAATCGAATGACTCGCCGCCGCTGTTGAAGTTCCATGTCAATTGATCAGATGTTTCGGACGCGTCGAGCACACTCGCCGTCGATGACAACATCGCAAGGATTGCCGCGTTGTCGCTGCCCAATCCCGCCGTGGTTCCGCTGCTGGCGACTCCGGTGACAGTCGAGGTGACCGTGTCGCTGAGGTTGACGTCGGTGACCGTCAGTGTGCCGGTTGAAGTCAGTGTCGTGTCGGTTTCAGTAAGTGTCTCGGCTGCACTATCGCCCGTTTCCACGGTGATCACGGGGACATTGTTGTTACCCGTGATGGTGATGACGACGTTCTGCGTGTCCGTCGCCGACTGACTGTCCGCGACCGTGATGGTGTAGGTCAGTGTCAGCGATTCGCCCGCGGCCAGATAGTCAAACGTCTCGCTTCCCGAGTTGAAATCCCAGTTCAGTGTGTCGGTCAGCTTGTTGCTATCGATCACGTTGGCGGTCGACGTCAGCATTGCCAACAGTTCTGCATTGTTGGACGCCAGTCCCGTCGTATCACCGGATGCCGCGACGCCGTTGACAGTGGACGTGACCGAGTCGGTCAGATCCAAATCGTCAACCGTCAGAGTTCCCGAGGTCGTCAATGTCGCCCCAGTCTTGCCGAGCGTTTCAGCGGCACTGTCGCCGGTGTCGACATAGACGTCGGGTGAATCGTTGGTGCCGGTGATGGTGACCGTGACGGTTTCGGTGTCCGACAGTGGCGTGCCATCGTCGTCGGTGGCGCTGACGGCGTAGGTCAGGATCAGCGTTTCGCCGTCGGCCAAGAAGTCGAACGCTTCGGCGCCGCTGTTGAAATCCCATGTCAGCGTGTCGGTTGTCTCGGTGCCGTCCAGGATTGCGGTGGGCGATACGGACAGGAAGCTTTGCAGGGTCGCGTTGTCGAGCGATCCGGGAACGCTGGACGCTCCGGTGCCCGAAACCGCGACGCTGTCAACCGCGGCGGTGACGTTGTCGGTTCGGTCAAGGTCGCTGATCGTCAGTGTTCCGGTGTCGGTCAGTCCGCTATCGGTCTCAGTCAGGCTGGACGTGTCAGGACCGCCGGTGATGACCGGTGCGTCACCGGTTCCGTTGACGGTGATGGTGATATTTTGCGTGTCCGTGGCACCTTGGCTGTCGGTGACTTCGATCGTGTAAGTCAGCGTTAAAGATTCACCACTGGCCAAGTAGTCAAATGACTCGCCGCCACTGTTGAAATTCCAGGTCAACTGATCGGATAACTCGGTCGCATCCAGCACGCCCGCCGTCGAGGACATCATCGCCAGCAACGCCGCGTTGTCGGATCCAAGGCCTGTCGTGGTTCCGGAGGTAACGACTCCCGTCACGCTGCTGGTCACGCTATCCGTCAAATCCAAATCGCTCACCGTCAGCGTTCCGCTGCTGGTCAGCGTGGTGTCCGTCTCGGTCAGTGTCTCTGCGGCACTATCGCCCGTATCGACAAACACGTCGGGCGTGTCGTTGGTTCCGGTGATCGTGACGGTGACGGTTTCGGTATCCGACAGGGTGGAGGCGGAATCGTCGGTGGCGCTGATGGTGTAGGTTAGAATCAGTGTTTCGCCATTGGCTAGGAAGTCGAACGGTTCGGATCCGCTGTTGAAATTCCACGTCAGCGTGTCGGTCGTTTCGGTTCCGTCCAGAATCGCGGTCGGGGAAACGGACAGGAAGCTTTGCAGGGTCGCGTTGTCGAGCGATCCGGGAATGCTTGACGCGCCGGTGCCTGAAACGGCAACGCTATCGACGGCGGCGGTGACGTTGTCGGCGATGTCGGAATCGCTGACGGTGAACGTGCCGGCATCGGTCAGGCCGCTGTCGGTTTCGGTCAGAGACGATGTGGCGGGACCACCCGTGACGACCGGTGCGTCTTCGATCGAGTTGACGGTGACGTTGAAGGTCACATCGGTGAATTCGCCGCGTGCATCGGTGGCTCGGACGGTGATCGTGGTCGTGCCGTGTTGCTCGGCGGCGTAGTCCAGCGTTAACGTGCCGGCACCGTTGTCGATGTTCGCGGAGTCCAGGAACGCGGGATTGCTGTAGCCGATCAGGCTGTAGGTCAACTCGTTGTCGGCGTGTTCGAGATCGCTGAACGCGGCGTCGAGATCGATCACCGTGTCGGGGGCGTCTTCATTGACGCTGACGTCGCTGACGCTGCCGGTCGGATTGCTGTTCAAGAAAATGTCAACGGCACCGGTCGGCGAGTTGTATTCGTCGTAGACGGTGAAGCCGACGGAGTCATTGAGCAACGTGATGGCGTCGAACGTTCCCGCCAAAGTTGTGGATGTGAGGATGTCTTGCAGGTAACCGCCCGCCGTCATGCCGGTCAGGTCGAGTTCCAATTGCGCGCCGAGCCCCAGCGTCAGTGTGCCACCAATCGCGATCGATTCGTAAACACTGGTCGAAGATGCGGACAGGCGAACAATCGCGTCGTTGTCTAGCGTCAGACCGTTCGTGATCGCGCCCGTGCCGATCAACAGCGAATCGTCGATCACAACTTCGCCGGTCGCGTTGATCGTGTGACCGTTCAAATCCAACGTGCCCGAAATCACGTTCAGGTCTTGCGAGATTCCGTTGAGCACCAGGTCATCGGCCAGGACCGCAACGCCGGAGGTCTTGTCGATGTTCAGCCTGCCATCGGAAAGATCGTCGCCAGAGATCGTTTGCGTTCCGGTCCCGTTCAGCGTGATTTGCGAGTTGCCGCCGACGCTGGTGTCGGACGACGTGATGTTACCCGCGACACGAATTTCACCAACGTTCAATGCATTGACGCTGGTGATGGTCAAGTCGCCACCGACGTTCAGCACGCCGGAGATGTTCTTGCTGTAATTGGAATCAAAGATGACATCATCAAAGTTAATCGACGACGCGGTGATGGTTCCCGAGTTATTGCCGAACGTGATCGTGTGCGTCAGATCCGCTACGCTGCCGGCGACATGATTCAATGTGCCATTGATGGTCAGGTCGGTGCCGAACGTTAGCGTGCCGGACGCTTTGTTGATCGTCAGGTGTTCGGCTTTCGCGGTGCCGGACGTTGCCGAAACGATTTGATCGCCGGTGCCATCGGCAATGATCATCGTCGTCCCGCTGTAGCTGTCATCGCTGTAGGTGATGTCGCCTGCAACCGTGATTTGTCCATTGTTCAACGTGCCAGCGTTTGCGAACGTGAAGTCTCCGTCGACGTCCAGCGTTCCGACAATCACGCGTGACCCCGCAATGGTGCTGTTGAGGATCACATCTTCGAATGTCAACGAACCTGCATCGATCGTGGTGTTGTGGCCTTGGAATTCGACGGTTTGCCCGTTGGTGTCAAAGCCGCCGGAGGTGTGCGTGAAGTCGCCACCCAGTTCGATATCGTCGACTAGTTGAACCGTGCCGGAGGCTTTGTTGATGACCAGGTTGCCAAGTTCGCCGGCACCGCCACCGGTCGAAATCGTTTGGTCGGCGGTGCCATCAAGCGTCAAAACGCTGGTGCCTGACCAAACACTGTCGATCGTCGTGATATTACCCGCCGCGGTCACGTTGCCGCCGTTAATGGTGACGGCGTTGGTGTAATTCAGGTCACCATCGATATCGAGTCCGCCGACGATGGTGACGGTGTTGCTGTTGTTGAATTCGAAATCGTCAAACGTGAGTCCCGACGCGTCGACGGTTTGGCCGGTCGTTCCGGCGACGCTGACTTCGTGACCGCGAAAGTCGACAGTGCCTTGGCTGTGCGTGAAGTCACCGGCGAAAGACAGATCGCTGAGGAATGTCAATGCGCCGACGTGATCGATCTCAATGTTGTCGATCTCGGCAGACGTTTGCAAACTGCGATCGCCCGAGCCATCGAAGTACAGCGTTGAACCATTGGTGTTTAAAGTCCCACCGGAATGGATGAAGTCATCGGCCAGATTCAGCGTACTGCCGTCGATCGTCAGCGTTCCGCCGGTGACGTTGATGAAGCCTTCCATGTCGATGGCCTGTCCGTTGGTGTCGACGGTTCCGTCGGCGATGATGAAGTCGCCCGTGTTGGTCAGCCCGGTCGCAAAGGTCAGCGTGCCGGTATAGCCCGCGTTGACTTGGATTTCGCTAATCGATCCGGCGAACGCGGCGTCCAGCGTGGAGTCTTTCGAACTTGTCGCGTTGAAGACCACGACGTCGTCCGCTTCCGGAACGCGGTCGTGATTCCAGTTGTCCGCGTCGGTCCAATCGTTGCTTGAGCCGCCACCGTCCCAGACAAAGACCGTTTGACCGGGATTCACGGTGATGCTGACGATGTGCTGATCAGACAGTGAACCGTCTGAGGCGTCGATCGTCAGGGTTGCGACACCGTTGAAACCGGAGTCACTTTGGTAAACCAATCCGTCCAGTGCCGTGTCGATGTCGGCTTGCGAACCCGAGAACGAGAGAGTGCCATCACTTCCGTCGCCATCGACGATGGTCAGGCCGGTGGTTTGTGCCAGTGTGATCGAGGCATCGCTGGCGGTGACGGTAATGCTCAAACCATCACCGTCGTCATCGTAGGTGTCAATCAGTCCGCTGCCGACGGCGTCGAAGGTAATCGATTGTGACTCGCCCACCGTTGCCGATGCCGGACCAGTGATAATAGGGGCTTCGTTCAGATCGTTGACTGAAACAACGACGTCTTCTTCACGGAACATGCCACCGCCGTCCGTCGTTCGGATGCGAACCGTGTAGGAAGATTGCGTTTCATGGTCCAAGACACCATCGGTGAGAACAAGTTGGTCGCCGCTGATGCTGAACACACCCGCGTCTGCTCCACCGACGACGCTGTAGGTTGCCGAGTCCCCCGGATCAACATCGCTGGTCAATAAAGTCGCCACCACGAGTCCGCCACTGGTGTCGGTGTTTTCGTTGACCGTCGCAGAATTGGGATTTAGATCGTGCGGCGCGACGTTGACGTCGAACTCATTTCCGTATTCGGAGGTCACGGTGCCGCCCAGAGTCGCTGTTGCGATGATTTTGTCCGTGTCCACAACGCCACTGACAGTCAGGTCGCCAGAAAACAGACCATTGGCATCCGCGGTTAAAAAGCCGAGGAATTCGGACGATCCCGTTCCGTCGCTGAGGAAAAACTCAACCCGTGCATTGGCAAAGTCGGCGTCACCCAGAGCACTCACGCCGATGAAACCGTCCAGCGATAGTGTGGTCCCATCCAGGTTGGCCGTGGTTACCACTGGTGCATCCATTCCGTCGTTGGCGAGCGTCGGATTCAGAGCCCCATCATTCGTATCGGGGCCGTCGGTGTTCAAGTCGATCGGCAGGAGAGCGTTCCCATAAATAGCATTGCCGAGTATGGCGACCTCTCCATCGCCGTTGACGCTGATGCCCCGTCCACTGTGAGCGGTGATGACGTTGCCCGTGTCGGCCGCTGTGCCGCCAATCGTCGTGCCTACGGTTCCGGCACCGATCAGGACACCGGTCGTCTGCGTCATGCCACTTGAACCGATCGTATTTCCGGAAATGGTCGTGTTGTCACCGAGCAGACGAATGTTGTTGCTGCTGCCTGCGATCAAGTTACCTTCCAACGAATCGTCACTTCCGTCGCCGTCGGTTCCGATCAACGTTCCCGTGCCCGAAACATTGATACCGGCCGTTGTGAAGCCAAGATCCGTGTCGCCGGCTGCGTTGACACCGATGTAGTTATTCTGAATCACCGTGCCGTCGGAGGTGGCATCGATAAAGATCCCGTTTCCGCCGCCACCTGCGAACACGTTGCGATTGGTGACACCGGTGTCCCCGATCAAATTGTTGTCGCTGCCTGAGGCGGAAACGCCCATCGAACCGATGCCGGAAATCGTCTCTCCGTCAGTCTGCAGTCCGAAGTAGTTGCCGACGATGGTGTGTGAATCGCCTCCGGAAAGGAACACGCCACGCAGTGAATTGGTCAACGAGAGACCGGCGATCGTCGAACCGGAGTGGTTCTGCAGGCTAAAGGTATTGAACGAACCGTCACCGGTGATTTCGATGACGGGTGCGTTCGCGTAGCCGCCTTGAGTGCGCGCGTCGATCGTCACTGTGTCAGTGAACGTGTAACCTGTGTTGGCAGTGATCTTCCAGTACTCGTTCCCATTGCCAGGAATTGCATCGGGATCGACGTAGCCAGCATCGCTGGTGCTGATATTGAAGCTGATACTGTCCTCGCCCGCGGTCATGTTGGCGGCAATCATCGCCTCACGCAGCGAGATGTGGCCATCCGCACCACCGCCGACCGCATAAAGTTCTTCGATGGTGTAGGTCGCACCGAGACCACTGTCATCGACGTCGGACGTCGTCGTCACGACCAACGCTGTGCTTTCCATATCCTGAACGTTGATCGTCATGCTTTGTGTGTCGGTATACACACCATCGCTGACCTGAACGGTGACATTGTAAATATTGTCCAGGCCGCTGTCGGTCGGATTCTCAAAGTCCGGCGCGGTGCTGAATGTCAGATTTCCACTGCCGTCGATGCTGAATCGACTCTGGTCCGGCCCGCCAATGAGCGAGTAGGTGAGCGTATCGCCAGGCAAGTCGGCATCGGTCGCGGTAACTTGCGTCACAAAAGTGAGCGTTTCGTTGACATCAATACTGGCCGACGCCCCCCCCCGTCACTGGTGATCGTTGGCGTCTGATCATTGACCGGAGTGATGGTCAAGTTGAATGTGCCTGTTGACGCATTGCCCGCCCCGTCGTCAACACTGAAGCCGAAGCTATCGCTGAAGACTTCAGCACCATCGTGATCGTAGGTCACCAAGCCGGCGTCGATGTCGGCTTGGGTGAATGTGTCTCCGTTGCCGATGAGCGTTCCGTTGCGATACAAACTGCCGGTCGTCGCGTCGCTGGTCAGTGTGTAGATCAACTGTGCCGAAGTGTTGTCGACATCGCTGGTATGCAACATCGCAGTCGTGACCACATTGCCAGTCGAATTTTCCGTGAAAGTTGCCCCGGTGTTCGTCGATACAACTTCTTCGTCATTGGTTGCTGTGATGGTCAAATCTGCGGTTTCGCTCGCCGAGGAGAACGCCGTCGTGCCACCGTTCGTGCTAGCATCTTGCAACGAACCATTACTACCAAGGCTGCGATCCCAGGCTCGGAAGGTGATCGCGTTGCTGATCGTTCCGTTGAAGTCAGCATTGGCTTCGAAGTAGATTCGTGTGTTGCTGTTGGCATTCAAAACGCGAGCCGATGAATCACTGACGCTTCCCAAGGCGTTCCAGTTCGTGCCGCCATCGGTCGTGTACCACCAGGTTCCATTGGCGGTATCGGCAGCCGTGATGGCGACGCCCGTCTGTACGCTGGCATCGACATCGGTGACGTTCCCGCCTAGCGAGACCAAATCGGTGATGACCGTACCGACGGCTCCCGACGGAGCGCCTGCGTCTTCGGTTTGCGCGGTCAAGATCAGATTGGCGCTGTTGTCCAATACTGGTGCGTCATTGACATCGGTGACAGTGATCAACGCCGATTCCGTCGAATTGCTAAACGCTGAAGGTCCACCGGTGGAGCTGATATTGTGGTGGGTGCCGGCCGTGCCGTTGGTTTGGTCCCAACCGCGGAAGCCGAAGTTGGCCAGCGTGCCGTTTTCACCGTCGGGATTGAATCGAACGAGATCCGTGGAACGCAACAACAATGCGTTGGAGTTGCTGACACTGCCGATATCAGTCCAAATGGTGCCGCCGTCTAACGAGTATTCCCAAGTTCCGTTGCCTGGGTTGGAAACGATAATTGCGATGCCTTCGGGATCGCCATCGACATCGGTCAGGATGTCTTGGCCCGAAGAAGACAAGATTGACGCGACGGTTTGCCCTGCATTGTCGACAGCGTCTTCATTGATCGTGTTCAGCGACGTTGAGAAACTGAAATCCAACTGCGGCGCGTCGTTGACCGGTGTGATCGTCTGGTCTGCCCGTTCAACCGCACTCGAAAAGGCGGTGGTCCCACCAACGAGCGTCGCATCTTCCAGCGATCCGTTGGTGCCCACGGTACGATCCCAGGCACGAAAACGAATGGCATCGGTGATCGTGCCGTTGAAGTCAGCATCGGATTGGAAATAGATGCGCGTGCTGGTATTCGCCTCTAAAACCCGCGCCGATGAATCACTAACGGTTCCCAGTGCGTTCCAGTTGGTTCCCCCATCGGTTGTGAACCACCAAGTTCCGTTGGTTGTGTCGGCGCTGATCAGTGCGATCCCGGTTTGGGCGTTGTTGTCGACATCGCCCACATTGCCACCAAGAGAAACCAGGTCGGTGACGAGCGTCCCAACCGCTCCCACCGGTACGCCAGCGTCTTCCGTTTGAGTCGTCAGTGTCAACGCGGGTGAATTGTCCAGGGTGGGAGCGTCATTGACATGGGTGACCGTGATCGAAGCCGATTCGATCGCTGTGCTGAACGCGGTTGTTCCCCCGTTGGTGGTCGTGTCGACCTTCGTACCTTCGGTTCCGGATGTCTGATCCCAAGCACGGAATTCGAACGTTTGCGTGACTCCGTTGTCTCCATCGGGTTGGAATCGGACTAGGTCGGTACTGCGCAGGAGCAACGCCGAGTTTTCGGAGACCGTGCCAACGGCCGACCAGTTCGTTCCACCATCGGTCGAATATTGCCACTGTCCATTGCCGTTGATACGAGCCGTGATTGCGATGCCCTCCGGATCGCTATCAGCGTCGCTGATTGGGTCGCCGCCCGCACCCGTTGCCAAAAGGTCGGCGACGGTCATGCCGGCATTGTTGATTTGATCTTCGGTGATCGAAGTGACGGTCGGCGTGCCGCTGTTGTCCAGTTCCGGTGCGTCGTTCGTACCGGAGATGTTCACGACGGTGTATGCCGTGCCTGTCAGCTCGCCACTGGTGCCTTGTTGGGTGCCGAAGTTGTCGTCGTCAAACTCCCAGTTCAACTGCAAGCTTACCGGCGGTGCGTCGCTGGTGTTTTCGTAGGTGATCGACTGCAGGACTTCGTTCAGTTTGGCCGCGTCCAAATTCGTGTTGAAACGCAACGTCAATTGGCCGCCGGAGTTTTGGTCGACGGTACCGATCGTTTCGCCGTTCAGGACAAGACTGCCGGTTTCGGTCAGTGAGGCAAGGTTGCCACTGGCGCCGAACACGTCGTCCCCGCTGGCTCCACCGTTGCGTGAAATCCGCAGAATTGTGTTGTTGTAGTTGTCCAGTCCGGCGGCAATTTCGTCATCGAACAGCGTCAGGTCGCCGTCGAGCACCACGGCGGATCCGCCTTCGGTGAAGCTTGCCGATCCGACGTGACCATTGATTTGCTGGACCGATACGTTGTCAATGCGACCGTCGACGTTGTTGGTATCATCGGACAATCCGGCGGTGTCCGACGTGTCGTTGAAGGTGATCGTGGACGCAGACGAATCGGCGGTAAACGTGTACTCGTATCGTACGAAAGTGTTGCCATCAATGTCGGTGACGATGTGCGAAGTCGTCAGCAGATTGCTGTCGCCGTCCACGGTGACTTGCAGCGATTGATTTTTCAGATCCGATCCGTCGCGATAATCGAACGTCAATCGATAAGTTTGGCCAGCCTCGGTAGCGATCGTTTGCGAGGCCGTGTGTGGTCCCACTGCGTTGCCGCCGCCGAAGTTCATCTCGCCACTGGTGTAGGCAGTTGAACCGACGGTTGACCAACCGCTCAAGTCGGTATCGAAGGTGCCGTTGCTGATCAATTCCGGTCCGACGAACTCGGGGGCATCGTTCACACCGGCGATCGTGATGACCGATTGCGTGCCGACAACTGTCGTGTCGTTGACTCCGTCTTGCTCGAATTCGGTGACCGTTTCCAGCGTCACTGTGCGGGTGGTGCCCGTGGGGGCGTCACTGGTGTTTTGATAGGCGCTGTTGTTGATCAAGGCCGCGGCAGTGCCCGGCCCGATTCCAAAATCACGTGAGAGCGTCACGGTTGCGACACCGGCGTTGACGCTGACGCTGTAGCTGAACCCAGACGAATCGGTGAGACCTTCGTTGCCATCGACTAGCTCGATGTATTCGCTGTTGATGCGATACTGCTCGTGCGCTCCGTCAGCGACTCCGTCGATCGAGATCGAGAAAGATCCGATCGTGTCGCCCAGTTCCACGGCATCAATGGTGGTGCCCGAAAACACTGAAACGGCCGCGCCGCCTTCGGTAAACGTCGGATTGTCGGCGGTGGTTGAAACGACTGGGGCATCATCAACGGCGTGGACTTTGATGACCAAGTTCTCTGCTGCCGAATCAACGTCTCCATCGTTGACGACGAAGGTCATCGTGCGATCAGTTGTGTCAGGATCGTCGCTGTTGTTGTCGAACGTGATTTCGTTGAGCGCAGCCTGGTAGTCCGCAAACGTCACGGTGTCTGGGGTGTCGCTGGTCAGTGTCAACGTGATCGATCCATCGGCAGTCAGGTTGCCGCTTGGGATACCGATGACCGAGATCCCGAGTGCTTTGATCGCGCTTTCATCGACATTCAAAATGTCGCCCAACTTCCCGTTGGTCAAAGTGATCGTCATGGACTCGGCAAAGGTGTCGTCCGCATCGGTGATCGCAAAGTCGTTGTCGATGATTGCGATCGGGCCGGCGTCCTCGGTGAACACCGTGGTGCCTTGCTGAGTGGCGACGGTAAAATCGCTGATGTTCAACTCGTTGCTGGTTCCGGTGTAGTTGGCCAAAACCAAAGGCGCAATGTAGGCGGTGCCATGACGGAACTGCGTTTGGCTGGTGGCACCGGTATCGTTGGCACCTCCAATCACGATGGAATAATCGCCGCCGGTTTCGTCGATCGGTCCGTTGGACAACAACGGGTATTGGTACGTTCCGCCCGTCGGTGACATGTTGCGAACGGCTTCACCCGCCAAGATGGTCGGTCCGGACCAAGCTTCTCGCAGCGTGATGACACCGGTCACGTGATCGATCGCACCGGCATCCCATAAGTTCGTTTCAACGTTACGGGTGTAGGTGTAGTCGGCGTAGGTTTCCCCCAGGCTATTGGTGTAGCCGTACCAAGCGAACGAGCGATTGTTTTGGGTGCCGCCCTCGTACCAACCGGTTGCGTCGGTTAGCACGATTTCGGTCGCCCCCGCGACAAGGTCGATGGCAAGAGTCGTATCAGCTGCCCCCGCGTAGTGGCCGGTATGTTGAGAAGTGATTTGATTGCCGTCGATGTCGTAGCTGTAAAAACCGAGGTAGTGGGATTCGCCCGCGTCGTAGTTGCCGCCCACGCCATCGCCCGACCAAGCGGTCACGGACAGTTCGTACGTCTGGTCCGAATCGACCGCGATTCGGTTGGTCGATTCGAGAGTCGCTTTTCCGATGATCGACGTCGTTGTGTTACCGCCGAACTCCCCGACCATGGTGTCAAAACCAGTCGAGATCGTTGGTGCGTCGTTGACGGCGGTGATGTCGACCGAGACATTTCCAAAGACCTGATCCGTGCCGCCGCCTGTGCCGGTGTTGCCGTTGTCATTCGCGGCGACCTGAATCGAATCCGCAGCGACACCATTCACGTTTGGCGTGGCGTGCTGATAAGTGATCGATGTGGCGATGTCTAGAAACGCGTTCAAGTCTCCGCGAGCTCCGGTCAACGTCAGTGTCGACGTTCCACTGCCAACGACGGTCACGTCTGCTGTCGTTGTGGCGTACAGGTTGCCGCCGGTGGAGGTCGACAATTTGATGCTCAGGTCTTGTCCGCCACTACCATCCACATCGCGCAGATCGATGGATGACAGGTCCACGTTGGACGCAACGTCTTCGGTAACCGTGATGCTGGCTGGAAGTGATCCGTTGTTATAGGGATCATCATTGACCGACTCGACGGTGACATCGCGTGACAAAACGTTGGAATCGCCGTCCCCGTCGTTGACGACTACCTCGATGGTCCGTGTGGCAGTGCTCGGACTGTTATCGGTGTTTTCGTAGGTGACGGACGCTAGAACCGTTTCGTACTGTTCCACCGTTGCGGTACCGGTCAGTGTCAGTTCCCCAGTTCCAGAGTTCCAGGTGGAGACAATCCCGAATTGATCGACCGCCGCCAAGACATCTTCCGATAAAACAAAGTTGGCGCTGATGCGAACGACGGCGGACTCCAGCTGCGTGTCATCGACATCTGCCAGGTTCACATCTGGAAATACGACGGTCGCGGAATCGTTTTCGGTGTAGTCCAGATCAGCCCAGGCGGGGGCGGATGCTTCTCGCACTTCAACGTCATCGAGATAACCGCGGACACCAGAATGGTCGGCCGAGGTGTCGGTGAACGTCAGCGTTGTGCTGGTGGAATCAGCGACAAAGCTGTAGGTGTAGGGTTGCAGCAACATACTCGCCACATCGCTGGCGATCGCTTCGTCCAAAAGAAACGCACTGCCATTGACGTCGAGCTGAATCGACTGCGACTGAGTTGCGCTACCGTCGCCATACCGGAAGGTGAGAAAGTACTCTTTGCCGATTTCAGTCGTCAGAGTCTGCGATAGAACTCCGGGAGCACCTCCAATTTGGCCGAATCGCATTTGGCTGCCGTCATGATCCAGATTCCCGCTGACATTCCAACCACTGGCGTCGGAGGTAAATTGGCCGTTGGTGACGAGATCGCTACCGAGGATGTGCGGCGTATCGTTGACCGCGAACTGCTGTGAAAACTCCGACGTTTCCTTCGTCGTTAAATCAGTCGCGGTTGCGGTAACAAGTGTTCCTGATGGCAGGGCAGCAACAAAGTTGGTGTCGAAGGTTGCGTTTCCGGAACCGTCGGTGGTGACGTCGATTGATCCCAGATAGGTTTCGCCTTGCCCGTGACCGCTGGCGTATTCGTCGGTCAGAAAGAACTCAATCCGATACGTGCGAGCGGCCAAACTATTGAATGAGCCAGAAACCGCCAACTGAGTTCCGTCGGTGCTGGCAGAGTCGATGACCGGGAAGTTCTGCAGCGAATTTCCACCTGTATCGGCGTCGCCCGCATCATTGGGCGTGTAGTACGGAGCGGTTCCAAAAGCAGCGTCTTCGCCAGTTGTCTGCAAATCGATCGCGACGATGTCACTGGCTGCAGCACCCTGGCGAGACAGAATCGTGCCGTTGCCGTACATCGAGTTCTGCGTGATCTCGATGCCGTACGCACCGTCGTTGACCGTGATTCCAGCGCCGTAGTTGTCAGCGATTATGTTGTGGCGAAGCGTGATGTCATTCGTGCCGCTGCGGAACGCGATCGCATCAAACTGGACTTCTGATCCAGAACTCGGTCCGACCCCATTGCCGACGATCGTGTTGTCAGTGATCGTGACGCCGCTGGTTGAACCCGACAGCAGAATCGCTTGCGTTGAACTGCCGGCAATATAGTTTCCGTCGATGGTGCCGCCGGTGGAGCCGTTCATCGCGATGGCATCACCGTTGCTGTAGTTGAACCCGCTGTTGACAAATTGGTTGCCGGTGATGCTCCAGCCGTCGGAGGCGTTGCTGGCGTGGATTGCCGCTGCCTTGGAGTAGGCCAGGATGTTGTTCGATAGAATTCCGTTGTCTGCGCCAACCGATTGAACATGTATCTGGTTATTCAGGGCGGCACCTGGATCCGAAATTCCCGTGGCAGACACGCCGAAGACGTTGGAGTCGATCACGGTATTGATAACAGCATCACTAATGTAGATCGCGGCATCAGATGAGAAGCCAAACATCGCGAAGCCTTGCACCGTGACGTTGTCGGCGCCTACAACCAAGCCATCGAATCCTGACGCACCGATGATTGCGATTTCTGGTCGCTCAACGCTGCTGATCGCTTGGTCGTTGGTGCCGGCTTCGTTACTGACGCCCAAGCTTCCTGGATTGACGTCTCCGCCAAAGACGGTTTGGCTGGTTCCGTCCAAAATGACGGATTCGGTGATGGTCGGCAGCGCGGCGGTCAGCGAAATTTGCCAGTACGCATCAACACCAGGCGTTCCGGTGTAGCCAGCGTCGGTGTTCAGAATGGCAAAGTTGATCGTATCTTGGCCGAGCGTTCCATTGGCCGCGGTGATTGCTTCGCGAAGCGAAACCTCGCCGTCGGTGCCACCACCGACCGCGTACAGCTCTTCGATCGTGTAGGTTGCACCCAGCCCCGTGTCGTCGACATCCGAAGTTGTGGTGACGGTTAGCGACGAATTTTGCACGTCCTGGACGGTGACAGTAATTGATTGACTATCGGTGTGCACACCATCGCTGACCTGAACCGTTACGGTGTAGACATTGTCCAGGTCATCATCAGCTGGACTTTCGTAATCCGGCGGGTTGACGAAAGTCAGGTTTCCACCGCTGTCGATTGTAAAGTCGTTTTGGTCCGCTCCGCCGGTGATCGAATACGTCATCGTATCACCCGGCATGTCGGCATCGCTGACGGTGACCTGGGTCACGAAGGACACGGTTTCATTCACGTTGATGCTGGCCGTTGCTCCACCACCATCGCTGGTGATCGCGACAGCGTTGTCGTTGATCGGGTTCAGCGTGATACTGAACGAACCGGTCGACGCCGAGCCAGCGCCATCATCCACGCTGAACGAAAAACTGTCTGCCAGGTTTTCGCTGTCATCGTGATCGTAAGTGATGCGTCCGGCGTCGATTTCCGATTGCGTGAACGAGGTGGTGACGAGTCCGTCCAATTTCAATTGGCCGTGACCGGGGTTGGCCGTCACGGTGTAAGTCAATTCGCCAGCGGTGTTGTCAACATCGGTGGTCTCCAGCATCGAGGAAGTGATAGTGTTTCCCGCTGAGCCTTCGGTGAACGTTGCTCCGTTGTTGGTGCTGATGACTTGTTCGTCGTTGACATCCGCGACGGTCACCGTGACGGTGTTGTCTGCTGTACTGAATGCGGTCGAACCGCCGCGTGTCGTTACATCCGCTGTTCCACCGGCGGTACCGGACGTTTGGTCCCAGGCGTGGTAGTCCAACGTCAGGGTGCCGCCATTCTCTGTGTCCGGTGTGAAGCGAATCAGGTCATTCGCTCTCAAAAGCAACGCGGAAGTCGCATCGACCGATGGAATCAATGTCCAACTGGATCCACCGTTGATGCTGTATTCCAAAGTTCCACCAGAGCCCGCGGATCCATAGATCGCGGCACCTTCCACTGCACCGGCGTCGGCATCGGTGACGGTACTGCCCAAGAACGCTGAGACTGAAGCGGCGAAAGGAGCTCCATCTTCGGTGGCGGGATAGGTGGGCGATGAAGCCGTCATCACCGGCGCATCGTTAACAGCCGTCACGGTGATGGCGACGGTTTCGGAGGCGTATCCCTGATCGCCCATCATGGCGACGATTTCTGTTTCGCTCAGGGCTGCGTTGTAAACTCGGACGTCATCCAGGCTTCCTACCATCGGGGCGGTGGAATCCACTCGATCGCCTATGACGATGTCCTGGCTTGAGTAGCTGGCCCAGTCAGGAACTTGAGTCAGCCCGGTGAATGTGCGTTCCAAATTTCCATCGATGTACAGGCGTAGTTCGTCGTTTGCATCGCTGAACGTCGCGGCGACATGTCGCCAACCGGTTCCCGCGACGTCAATTTCACCGGCGCCTGCCGTGTAGGTCCCGGAGCCAAACGCGGCCGCGCCAACGCCCCATCCCGAACTGTTGTTATCGAGTTCGATGAAGAATCTGTCCCCCAGCGAAATTGCGACTGCGTCGCCCTGGCCAGCATCCAAGTTCACCCAGGCCGCGATGGTGACTTCTCCGCCAAGTCCCAGGGTCCCATTGGTGACGACAACTTTGTCATCGCCATCGAACGTCATCACATCGCCACGCTCGGCGTCAGTCGTCAAACTCGGATTGCCGCTCGCGGAGCCGTCGTATCCGTTACCGCTGTCATCCGTCGTCGATCCACCTGCGAACTCGTATCTCGCATACAAGTTCGCCTCCACGCCCGCGTTCGATCCGGTCGTGACCGTCAGCGTATCGCTGCCGTTGTAGTCCTGGTTGCCAAGGTACTGCAGCCCATCGAGGGCCGTATTGAGATCCGACTCCGCGCCGGAAATGACAATGCTAGCGTCGCCATCATTTGTACCATCTAGGAATGTGATGCCTGATGTCGTAGCGAGTGTCAGCGAACCGTTGGCGACCGAGAGACTGACCGAGAGGATTGGATCATCCAAACCACCGCCTGCAACAACGATCGCGTTCCCGCCGACGGTGGAAAATGTCAAGCTGGTGTCTTCGTTGATTGACTGAGCAATAGGCACCACTACCGAAGTCGATTCAGCCAAGTCGTCTAACGCAATCGCCATCACTTCGCTATATGAATTGCCCGACGCATCGGTTGCCTGCACGGTGATGTTGTGCGACACCGCTACTTCGTAATCCAGTTGCGATCCATCGGCGACGGTGATTTCGCCGGTGTTTGAATCGATCGCGAACCGCCCGCCCGCATCGTCGTTCAGGCTGAACGTGAAGTTAGATAAAACTTCGCTGGCGTTCCATTCAATGATGCAGCCG
Organism: Rhodopirellula europaea 6C; assembly: GCF_000338295.1. GTDB lineage: Bacteria > Planctomycetota > Planctomycetia > Pirellulales > Pirellulaceae > Rhodopirellula > Rhodopirellula europaea. The sequence continues at coordinate 140,570 of NZ_ANMO01000011.1, read as the reverse complement.
CGGTTGTCTGCACCGGAGAGGTCAAGCCACTCGCCGGTCGATCCGTAGATAGCTAGGTAGTCTTCGTTCCCTCCAAAGTCATTGGGCTCAATCGAATTAAAATTGGCGTAAACGCCGGCAGGTGCTGCACCCAATTCATCACCAACCCAGAAGTTGTCTGCCTCCACTCCGTCTTCGATCCAATTCCAGTTACCTTCGCTCGTCGCGTCGGTGCCTCCAATGTAGAACTCCGATCCCGCTCTGGAAACGATGTCCTGAACCAGTTCGTTCTCGTAGGACGAACGGATCGTTACCAATTGACCGCCGACTCCGTTAATCAAGTCGCTGGACGCGCTCGACATGGCGGTGGTCACGTCCACTGCGTTTGTGACAAGTTTGTAAAACTTGCCCGTCGCCGCGTCGTAGGACAACGTCGGGTCATCGTTCAAAATCGTCGTCACAGCAGCGGGAATTTCGATGACTTGAACGTCGGCGATGTATGGACCATAGGTGCTGGTCGGACCTTCGAGCGATCGGAACTGGAGCACCGAAGTCGTGTCGTCGGCTGTGAAGGTGAAGCTACGCTGCTCAAACGCCCCGATTTCACCCCATGACCAATTGCTCTCCTGAGTCGCTTGGTAATCGACACTCGTACCACTCGCACTCACGCGAAGGTTCTTGACGGCGTCTCCGCCGCTAAAGTCGCCTGTGAGCGCAAAGACGACTTGGTACTGCCGCCCCGCAACCGTCGTCAGATTTTGCTCAATCGCTCCCGGCGCAGAACCGTCCAGGTTGACAACGCGACCGCCCAACGGAGACTCCCAATCGGTGGTCGCAAACAGGTCGATGGAGGCTTCCGTGACCGTCCAGTCACCAAACGTCCCGGTCACACCATACTGGGTGGTGGACGGAGTCGCTTCGTTGAATAAACCATCGCCGGCAATGTCTTCAGCAACGTCCGGGGCGCTCGGTAAGACGAAGCCGACCGTCGATCCGTTGGTGGTGTTCTCAGCGACGTGAAGATCTTCAACCGGAGTGCTGGCTGTAAAACCAGTTCCAACTGCATGTCCAATGCTCAGGTTGTTTTCGGACCCAGTGCCCGCAGTGACGATGTCGACCACTTCGTTGGAACCATTGAAAACATCGAATTGCCAGTTCGCCATCAATCCTTCGGCTGTCGCTTCCGCTGGTGTAAAGTCCAGTTTCTGCTGATAGTTCAGTGCAATCTCTTCGGCGCCGCGGGCGTGGTCCCACACTCGGAAATCATGAAAGGTCCCTTTGAAGGCTTCATCGGAATCAAAGGATCCGGTCGAATAGTCCACGTGCTGTCCGAGCACAAACGTGTCACCGCCAGTACTGCCCGCTTGCGATGCGACCGAAGTGGATTCGACATACTCTCCGTCAACATAGAACGCGATATGGCCTGCCGACGCATCCCAGGTGATCGCTAGGGAGTGGACATCGCCGTCAAGTAGTTGAGTGTACTGCCCTGAGGACGTGAGTCCCGCCCAATCGAGCGTTCCATCGTCGTGAATCGCAAGATAGGACTGCGCCGAGCCAAAGTCTCTTTGCGTGTAAAACGTGGCCATACCACCTGGGGCGATATCGGTCAGACCTGAAAACCGAACTTCGTAAGTGTGCCCATCCGCCCCAAGCAGAAAGTCGGCATCCGCAGCAGCAAGATACGCATCGTTCCCGCCATCAGTGTTCAGCTCGATACCGCTGGACACGTCGCTTGGCGCGTTATTGGATTCGGCCAAGTCGTTGAGTGAAACCGTAAAGACTTCGTCGTAAGTGTTGCTGTCCTCGTCCGTCACGCGAACGGTCAACGAATGAGATGCCTGACTCTCGTAGTTCAACAATGATCCATCGGCGACCGTGATCGTGCCCGTGCTGGTATCGATCGCGAAGGCACCGGCGACGGTTTGTGATTGGATCGTGTAAGTCACCGCATCGGTGGCGTCGAGAACCGCATCGGCGTTCCATTCCACAATGGATCGCACCATCGCTCCACTGCCCTCGTCATCCCACGTCCCGTTGACATAAAGTTTTGCGAAGTCCTGGCCGCCGTCGTCATTGGGTTCTCCCGCTGCCCAATTGGAATAGGCGTCGTCGACACGGTAGCCGGATGCGGCCCCACGCCAGACAACTTTTCCTGCAGTCGTGCCGGTGTACTCTTGGAATTCGCCTTCGACGACTTGGTCCGAGTAGCCTAGCCAGACGTCTCCTCCAAGTTCGTTGGCAAACAACGTGGCAAGCTCATTCTCAGCCGCGGATCCAATCGTCAACAATTGGCCCGAGACGCCTCCAAGCATGTTTGAATTCGCCGATGACTGAGCGGTAGTCCAAACGGCCGACACATTGATGAGTTCATAAAACTTGCCCGTCTCTGCCGAATATCGCAAGTTTGCGTCAGCCGCCAATAACGATGCGATTCTTGCTGCACGTTCAGCGTCTTGACCAGAGACGCTGCCCACAACGCTCCCGCTGATCGTGTTCTCGTCGATTGCAAGCGTGAGTGCTGCTTTGCTGGCAGTGAATCCAGATTCGCTGGTGTGTTTGATCGTTAGGTTGTTGCCGCTGACTGATTCGGTGACGATTCCGTCAGGCGACAAACCGTCAAATTTCCAGTTTGCAAGTAAGTTGGCTTCATCGTAGGGCAATTCGCTGCGGTAGCTGGCCCCGATTTCCCCGGCAGTCCGGACGTCATCGAAAACACGCACATCGTGAAGCGTGCCACGAAAAATTTGGCTCGCGACATAGCCTCCATCGACAGAGTCTTGTTCTTGGCCAAATACCAGTGTTCCACCGACAGCAATCGAGTGTCCAACTGCAACGCTAGATATTGTGGACTTGACTACCCCGTCGACATGCAGTTCCGCCTCACCCGTCACGCTATCCCACGTCATTGCGATGCCATGAAGCTCGCCATCACCGAGCGACGTGAAGTCAAAACCGGAGAAGCTGTAACTCGCTCCATCGGTATACAGCAGAAGAGTTGTTCCGCTGACGATACTCAGTAAAGCATTCGAATCCGCGGCAGTCGCGTAAGAAAAAAGTGTTGTTTGATTGGTGATCGAAGTCGATGAAAACTGCATCTCGATCGTGAATTCGGTCAACCCACCGAGGACACTGTCGCCGTCATCGGCGATGAAATACGCATCGTTTCCGCCATCTTCATTGATGCTGATGCCTCCTTGTGTCGTGTCGGTGATGGCAAGATCGTTAGGAGATGCGGAGCGGTAAGCATAAAGATCGGACATGTCCGAATCAGTGACCGCGTAATTGTAGATCCGCACATCATCGACCAAACCGTCAAACTCACCGCCGACACCGCCCGAATTATAGGCGCCCAATGAGATGGTCGTCGCACCAGTGATATCGTCGAAGAACGCTGTTGTATCCGTCGAACTTGAATACGTGACCGCGCCCCCCGACAGTTCCAATCCATCAATGTAAACCGAGGTTCCTGTGCCATCGGTGGTGACGGCGATGTGGTGCCAATTGCCATCGTTGATCGTTGCGGTCGACGTAGCGCGAACAAGCGATGAACCGCCAACATTGACGCTCCAGATCAATTGCCCATTGTCGATCCACAGGGAAGCAAAGTTCGATGTCGTTCCATCGTTGATATCCAGGATCGTATTGAAACCGGTGTCGGTTGTGTTGACCCAAGCCGATATGGTTCCTTCGGAGAGGTCGTCAAACCTTGAGATTGACGACGTCAAGTCCACGTAGTCGCCTGTTCCATCTAGTGTCAGTTTTCCGTTGCCAACTTGGTTCGTTCCGCTTGTCGTGTCAATCGATGCATTACCGACAAACGTTCCGTCAAGACTGTTTTCGCTGCTGTCGGTGGCTCCGGTTTGCGGATCGAATTTGTAGTGTGCCAACAGTCCGATCGGAGCGACGAATTCGTAGGCACCAATATCAACAGAGCTATCGCGAGCGACTCCACGTTGGTCGGCAGGGGGTGCGTCTGTGTTGCTGCCCGCATCAATGGCGGTGCTGGCTCCCAAAAGGGCGTGTGTCCATGTTGCACCGCCATTGTCCGCTAAAGCTTCCAACATCGGATCGAGTGGGCTGCCGCTGGTGCCGACTTGATTCCCGTTGACGCCGTCGACTAGAACGGATTGACCGGTCCCGTCGCCGATTAGGTTGTAACCCAGATCGTTGATCGTGCCGACGGACGAAAGATCGTCGGCCCCACCACCGGTGTTTCCAGCGATGATGGTGTTGCGGATGTCCAGTGTGCCGGTGCTAGTCACTCGGACCGCGCCGCCGTCTCCATGGGTGTTGCCGGTAGCTGTGACGTTTTGCAGCGTTGTCGTTCCGTTGGTAACGAATATTGCTGAACCGTGGTGACTGGCCCCTGCGCTATTGCCACTGAAGGTTGTGTTGGTGATTGTCAAAACCCCCGCACCGTAGATTGCACCACCTGAATTTAGCGTGCTGGAATTGCCGACAAAAAGAGAATCGGTGATCGTGGCCGTTCCGGTTCCAGCTTGATAAAGAGCACCCCCGAGACTGTTGCTTGACCAGTTGTCGGTGAATGTGGTTCGCTCAATCGTCAAGTCACCTGAGTTGCGAATTGCCCCGCCCTCGGCACCCGTTGCGTTGTTAGATTCAAATTCGGAATCGAGGATCGTCAGCGTGCCGGCGTTCAATACCGCTCCGCCTCCGGCATTGTTGGACTCGTTGTTGAACATACGAACGGTGTCGAGCGTGACATCCGCTCCGACGTTGACATCGATGCCTGATCCAACGACGGTCCCTTGCCCACCCTGAATCGTCATGTCTTGGAAAACCACCGATCCGGAAAAGACTTCAAAGACTCGGTCGTTTTGATTGGCATCAATGATTGTGCTGCCGATGCCAGCACCGACAATTTGTACGCTGTTGCGAATGTCGAAATCGCCTGCGGTATCGCCGGCACCTGCTGCAAACGTGTAGGTGCCCGAGCCAACATCGATCCGCCAGTTCGTTACCGAATCGTTGTTGACCGCAATGATGGCTTCGCGGAGCGAGATAAATCCATCGGCGCCTCGGTCGGCTAATAGCGATGCCACGTCGGTGACAGTGCCGTCGATCACATCGCTGGTGGTGTCGACTACCAGAGGGCTGAGGCTGTTGGTTGAAAAACGCTGCGTGAACACACCTTGCGCATCTCCAGGTCCGTTTCCACTCCATGCAACCACGGCTTTGTCGCCACTCAGTGCGACAGTGGTATTCCCCTGTTCGTTGGAGGTGGTTGTGTTGACCAGCACTTCTTCACTGACTCGAACACCGTCGCTATTGAATTGCTGGGCGTACACACCGCCGCCGTTTCCATCTTGGGACGCGCTGTTCCAGGTGATCATGAAATCGCCAGTGGCATTCATGTCGACATGCGAGCGAGCCTGGTTCCCCTGCGTGTAGGTATTGACCTGGAATTCATCGTCCAAAGCCGACCCCGACGAATCGAAACGTCTCGCCCAGGTGCCGTCTTGGTTTCCGTCCGAACTCGTCCAGGTAACGACGAAGTTGCCCTCCGCATCGGAATCCACATTCGCGTATTGCTGATTCCCTGCGATCGTCTGGTTCACCAGAAAGTTGGAACCTTGCGCTACGCCTGATGCGTCGTAGCGTTGGGCATAGATGCCATAGGAGATGCCATCGTCTTGGTTTTCGCTTTCCCAGGTGACGACAAAACTGCCATCGTCAGCGACCGCGACAACCGCGTTTTGTTGAGTGCCGCTGGTCGTCGTGTTGATGAGCGTATTGGTTCCCTGAGCGACACCGCTGGCGTTGTATCGCTGAAGATACACATTTGGTTCTGTCAAACTTTCAAAGACGACGACGAAAGAACCATCGGCTGCAAAGTCCGCTGAAGTGTTGGCTTGTCCGCCTGAAAGCCCGCTGACCTGAGTCTCGGCCGTTAAGGCGTTCCCGTTGACATCAAACAACCGCATGTATGTCTCATAGGTACCCGAACGCGCATCGTCCCACGTCACGAGGAAGTTCCCATTCTCAGCCATTGTGACACTGCCCCAATCCTGGGCGCTGGTACTGGCAGAATGCACGCGAAAGTCAGCGGTAAGAACGGTACCGTCCGCATCGTAAACCTTGGCGTAAACATCGGAGTCGCCGTTCTGATAATCGTCCCAAACGACGACGTAACGCCCCGACTCATCCATGTCGACATTGCCACTCAACGGCCGCGTCTCTTGGTTTGCCGTCGCAGTTGCATTGACCAGCGTTTCACCTCCCGACGCAGTTAGGTCCAGTGTTTGGTGCCAACTCGCTTGGGCCACGAAACCAAACGCGACGTCCGTTTCAACATCGCCGACGCTGTATTCCAAAATCCAGTCACCACCCAAGTCCGCATGCCCGGTCGCGTCGTCACTCGCTGCAACGTCGCAATCGCAGACCAGGGCTAGGATGTCGATTAGGTCCTGACCCTCGGTGGTACTGGCCAAATCGCACCCGTAGATCAGCAAGTCAGCCTGCGCGTCGAGCGAGTGGCCCCATGATGCGATGTCACCAGCGAATGAGGGAGCGGAGTCGATGCTTAGACGATCGCTACCCAACTGGATCGCTTCCCCGTCGCCGTGTGAAACCAGATGGATCGCATCGACACCCTGCAACATCGATAACGCGAGACTAATTTGGTTGACGCCGCTTTCGTCACTCGATAGGCGTACGATGACCCACTGAGTGTCTTCATTTTGATCGCGAAGGTTCTGGACAAGGGTATCGCTGTCTTGCACCCCGTCATCGATGAAGATGACCTCGATCGGCCGAGCCGGATCCATCGTGAGCGGGCCATCGGCCGGATCGTAAAACTCGGGATCGTCTTTCGGTCGACGCGCTTCGCCGTCAGGTGTCACGTCGGACGCGTTGATATCGTTCAGCGCAGCATCGATCGAATCCAGTTCGGCGTTGAGCGATTCGAGCAATTCGGCATCGGGTGCGACGACATCAATCGCTTCCAAACCTTCACCGGAGAGAAGGACTCGATCTTCCAGTTGAAAGAAGTGAAAGTCGCGTTTGGACATCGCTGTATCTTCAGGAACGTGATTTTGCATGGTGGTTTGCCTCATCGTCCTAAACGACACAAATTCGCGCACGCATGAGACGTGCGGGGGTTCACGTAGGATCCGCTGACTTTGCGGGTTCCGCTGACTTGACGCGTTTTTCCGATTGATACCGGTCAGATCGTTGCGACGCTCAATTTGCTTGCGGTCGTTGCAATCCTCGCGACCGTCTCATCCGAAGAGTTATGTACACGTCGTGGATCAAGGCGCTAGATCTCACGATTCGTGATCACCAGCGGTTGAGAGGGCACGCTTGCAGACCTTCGGATGAAGGAGCGGGCGACAGCCGAAGGTGATTGTTTGCGTTTGCAAATCTGGTCTAGGTAGGAATGAAGCCCACGTATCAGCATCACCGCAGCATCCGATGGAGGAGGCCCCCGCAGGTCTCCTCGTCGACATGCGAAAAACGACGATCGTCGCCGAAGGCAATCTGGCCTTTCCGGCGGTCGACGGTCGCTGCTTGGATGCTAGCAACTGGTGGTTTGGTCTTACTCGGTATGCAATCACCAATCCTCAGAGCGGAAGAAACGTCGTTTCAACAGTTTCTCGAGAACGCTGCACGCAACATGGCGGAGGCCAATCGCCGGGATTCGTTGCAACCAGAGACACCGTTGGCAACCGAATCAAAGCCGCCTTCGTCTTCGACCACCGACACGTTGGCGTTGCCGCCGGAACCGACGGAAGTCACCACGGCGGTTGACACCGTCGCTCCCTGGTGGGAATCCATTGCCTTCTCGGGGCTGTTGCAGACGCCCGAGCAAGTGTCATTTGATTTGCCAACCGTCCTGACGGACACGCTCGAGACCAGTCCTCGGATCTCATCAGTTTCACGGCGGACTTCGATTGCGTACGAAAAGATTGTGCAGCAAAACGCTGTTTTCGACCCGACGTTGTTGTTGGAAGGTGGCTACGGCCGTGTCAATGATCCGGTCGGCAGCACATTGACAACGGGTGGCCCCGATCGATTGATCCAAAACTCGGTGATCGCCAGCGGTGGCTTTCGTAAACTGACGCGACGTGGTGCGGTCGTCGACTTGACGCAAGAATTGGGAACTCTGGATAGCAATAGTCTTTTCTTCGAACCAAATCCCCAAGGCAACTCAAGAGTCAGCCTTAGCATCACACAACCGTTGTTGGCAACCAGCGGCGAGGTCTACAACACGCGGCTCGTCACGCAGGCATCCATTGAAAGCCGGATTGCTTGGCAAGAGATGCGTTCGGAAATTGAATCTCATCTTGTCGACACCTTCCAAGCGTTTTGGCGATTGTACGAACGCCGTTGCCACTTGGTCCAACAGCGAAGCCTGATCGAACGAGGCGAACAAATCGCTCGCATCGTTGATGGACGTGCAGATCTGGACTCTGGACCGCTTCAACGCATCAAGGTCCAGCGTCGATTGGCAAACGACCGTGATCGCCAAATCGAAATCGAAGCGGAGTTGCAACGACTTCAGGTTCGACTAAGAACACTCGTTGGTAGTCCGGAAATTGCGGCGATGAAACAATCGGTTGAATTGATCCCTTTGGCCAATCCCGATATTCCCAAGGAAGACATCGAGCTGAAGGACGCCATCGTGCGCGGGTTGGAGTATCGACCCGACATCCAAGCCGCGACGCAAGAACTGGCGTCTGCGGGGTTGGGCATCAACGTGACTCGTAATGAACTGAAACCACAATTGGACGCGGTTTTTGATGCGTATTTGTCCGGGCTTCGCGGAGACAATCGATTCTTACAAGCGTTTGGTGACCAATTCACTGAAGGTCCCGGCCTGACGGCGACCTTGCAGTACAGCTTGCCGTATGGTCGCCGCGCCGCACGCAGTCGTGTTCGCGAAGCAAGGTATCGATACCAACAACGAAGTGAGGAGTTGCGTCAGAGTTTGTTGGTTGCGCGACGCGAAATTGAAACCGCGTTGATACAGGCGGACGCAAACTTTCGGTTGCGTGAAAGCAAGGCGATCACACTGCAAGCCGCAATTCGCGAAGAAGAAATCGCAATGCGGCGTTGGGAATTGCTCGCCGGTGATGGTGGACCGACAGCGCTTGTGTTGGAAGATTTACTGGAAACTCAGAAGCGTCGTACCGAAAGCGAACAGCTATTCGTCACCGCACAAGTCTCGTCGATCATCTCTTTGATCGAGTTGCAAAAGGCGATGGGGACGTTGTTGATGACCGAGGGCGTCCAGCCATATCGCCCCGGAAACACTAGCCAGATTGACCTGTCACGAATTGACCCAGTTGAGATCAATCACATGCACGCTCCGACGCAAGTCACCCAGTGGAGCCAGCAGGTGGTCGGTGAATCGTTGATTGGAGAGGTTGGGCTGATTGAATTCGAAGATTCATCTTCCGGCGACGCAGCGTCCACATTGGAACGGATGGAATAGGAAAATGACAAAGCAAACATCATGGACGATTGTCGGTTTGAGCGTCTTCATCGCGTTTCATCTAACGGCGGATTTCGCACTCGCGCAAGGTACGACTGCGACGCAGCGCGGCATCGCATTGTATGGTGATTCTGCCTACGAAGGTTTCTCGCAAGCCATCGAAGACGTCTGCCTTGGAAGTGAAGATCTCGGGCGAATCATCGAATTGCCAGTGAAAGTCGGCCAGCGGGTCAAGGCCAACGATGTCATTGCTCGATTGGACGACGAAATTGAAAAGGCGTCGATGGAGATCGCTCAAACGCAAGCCGCCATGTTGGGTGAAGTCAACGCGGCGCAAGCGTCGTTGGATATGCAAACGATTCGGGTCGAACACCTTCGCCGTTTGTTGCGAGACGAGATGGCGGGTTCCGATGAACTTCGTCGAGCTGAACTGGAATTGAAGATTGCCGCGGCGCGGTTGTTGACCGCGACCGAACAACGAACGCTTCGATCGGCGGAAGCCAACCGACTCGAATTGCAATGGAAGCGACGAACGATTCGAGCTCCGTTCGATGGAGTCATCGCGGAAAAACGAGCCAGTTTGGGAGCCACAATCACACCTTCTTCACCGGAGATCGTTCGCTTGGTGCGGACGGACATTCTTCACGCTGTTTTCAATGTGATGGCCGATCGGGCGTTACAGATGAAGCCGGGCATGGATACACAGGTCTATTTCCGCGCCGCTCGCAAGACTGTCGATGGAAAGATCGATACGGTCGGTCCATCAATCAATAGCGAAAGCGGCACAATTGAAATTCGGGTACGGATCGACAATCCAACGGGCGAACTTCGGCCAGGTGACCGCTGCACCATGCGAGTCGTTGCACCGAACCTGACTGACGAAGGATCCGAGTCGGTTTCCAAACTACAACAGTCAGGAATCAATCGATGGTAAGTGCTGCCACATCGACCACATTCCGAGACAAGAACAATCCCCAACAAGTGGCCGCGTCGAATGATGCGTCTGCGCGACCGATGCAATCTGCTGAGTTGTCGGATGTTCCCCAGTCAAAGCATTTTCAATCGATGTGGCACACTTGGTTGACCGAGATGGCGTCCACCAAGGACCGTGTGTCGGCCGCGGAATTGTTGGTCCAGCGGTTGTGCACCGTGCTGCCAGAACACACCATTCGATTGGGTTGGGGCGGTCGGACGATGCATCGGTTGCACGATGGACGGCTGGGTTGGTTGGGAGCAGACAACTCCATTCGTCAGCGCTATGACGCACAGTGGTTGGCATCGACCGCAGAAGACAGTCCGCCGCCGACCGAAAGCACGTCGCGATGGGACAACGGAACTCTGGTGATTGATCTAGTTCCGGATGTCGAGAACGCGTCCCAACCAAGCGAGAACGCATCCAGCGGTTCAACGACGCCGCGTTGTCAGCTGTGGATTCGGCCGCCCGAGTCAGATGACTTTGACGCCCGAACGTTTCAAAGAATGCTGACTCCCGACGTGATGGGATTGTTCGCTGCGATTTTCTTGAGTCGCCCGGCAAAGGATCATTGGGGACGTCTGGCGAACAAGCTGAGCAAGTGGTGGTCACGGCGAGGGCTGATCGGAATCGCTTTCTTGGTGACTTTGATTTTGACATGCATTCCCATGTCGTATCGCACTCATGCGATCGCGACGGTCGCCCCGATGAACGGACGCCTGATCGCATCGCCAATCGATGCGACGCTGCTGACGACGTTGGTTCGTCCCGGCGATCGTGTCACAGCCGGGCAAACGCTGTTGCAGTTGGACGGTCGGCCGTTGCGGATCGAGTTGGAATCTCTGCTGGCAGAAATCGATGAAGCCCAAAAGGACGAGGACATTGCACTGGCAAGCAATCAAATTGCTTCGGCTCAGTTGGCTGGGTTGCGCCGGAAGACGTTGCTTCGGAAAGCGGAATTGTTGCAAGACAAACTGAGCAAACTTGATGTCGTGTCGCCGATCGATGGGATCATCATCCAAGGTGACCTGACTCGATCCCTCGGGACACCGTTAGAAATCGGGCAAACGTTGATGGAAGTCGCTCCCGAAGGAAACGTTGAGATTGAATTGGAGTTGCCCGAGTCTGAAATTGGATTCGTGGAAATGAACGCTCCTGTCGAATTGTGGTTTCCCGCTTTGGACGGGGAAGCGTTTGAGAGCAGTGTGCAGTCGGTTTGGCCTGCCGCCACCATTCGTGATGATGCCAATGTCTTCGTCGCGATCGCGGAACTGCCCAACGAAAACGCGGCACTACGAGTGGGAATGCGTGGCGAGGCCATCGTGATGGGGCCCACTTACCCGTGGATTTGGAAGTGGATCCGAACTCCCGTGAGACGAATGGGGTGGATGATCGGATGGTGAATCCAAACGAAGCTGTCACAAACCAGAGCCCGATCGATGAGAGCGTTCTCACTGAACTGAATGGCCTGAGTGGGCCACCGTTGCAAGCACCCAAGGTGCGTCTGGATCCGGAGCTTGAATTCACCGTATGCGAAGTGGCCGGAGTCACTGTCATCCGTGCCGCGCATGGTGGAACGGGGCAACATTTCCAATTGGGAACATCGGAACACTATGTCGCTACGCTCCTGGACGGTCATCGCTCGACAACTGAGATTGTTCACCAAGCACAACGGGATGGCTTGGATTGGTCGCCAGAAGACGTCGCTGATTTTATCGCGGTGTTAGTGGCTCAGAAAATCGCAATCGCAGAAGCCGTTCCGACCGCGACGCCGCCTGCAATGCCAGCTGAAGTCGTAACTGATTCCGCGACCAAGGCCGACTTGCTGAATACTGATGAGGTGTCGACGGAGGACTCAGTTGAGGCTGCAGTTAAACAGCCAGCGCGGGCCAAGCGACCCGGTCTTTTCGCGGTTCTAAATCGGTTGTTTTCCGTTTGCATTGGTCCGTTGATCAAGGCGTGTTCGTGGTTGATCAGCTTGCGGTTTCCGCTGGTCAATGCCAATGGACCCGCGAACGCGCTGCTTCCACTCTCGCGACCACTGTTCACGGCTCACGGTGTTGTGGTTGCGGGATCGTTCATTGCAATCACGATGACTTTCGCTTTGTTCCAACGTAGCCAACTAACCGCGGAGTTGATGCGGATCTTTGATTCTGAGCTTTGGATCGGAATGCTGGCCATCTGGGCCGTGATGAAATTGATTCACGAGATGGGCCACGCCGTCGCGGCTCGTTGGCATGGAGTCCAGGTTGGTAAAGCCGGCGTGATGTTCTTTCTGATGGCACCACTTGCCTACGTGGACGTGACCAACGCTTGGCGTCTTCCCAACCGCCAATCTCGCGCTTCGATCGCGATGGCGGGTGTGTACTGGGAATTGTTGATCGCATCGGTTGCATATTGGATTTGGTGCTGGCACCCATCCGACTTCGCGGCACACTTGGCAGCACAAATCTTCTTCATCGCCGGTCCTGCGACGTTGCTGGTCAATGCCAACCCGTTGTTGCGTTTGGACGGCTACTACGTTCTCTCCGACTGGACGGACATTCCCAACTTGCGAGAACAAGGTCGCAAACTGTTCGGTGGTTGGTTGCAGTTCAAGTTGTTTGCGATGCGAGGTGACAGTTGCAAGCTATCGGGTTGGCGGCGTGGATTCGCTGCTTGTCACGCCGCCGCATCCATCGTCTTCCAAATTGTCTGGATGGGCGGATTGATTGTCGTCGTATCCATGTGGGCGGGGCCGGTTGGATTGCTGATGGCAGTGGCTGCGATCCTATTGTGGGTCATGCTTCCAACGATGAAATTCGCGGGCAAGGTTTGGAACTACGAGGGGGAGGCGGAATCGTTTTCAAAGTGGTCGCACCGTCGCCGTGCAATCTGGACCTGCGTGACGTTTTGCTTTCTTGCCCAGTTTTTGGTGACGTTGCCGTCACCTCTCAGCCGTCCGGTGCCCGTCGTTGTGCGGTTCGCGGACGATCAGATTCTCCGCTCGCCGGTCAATGGTTTTGTCGACCAGATCATCATGCGTTCCGGTGATCCAGTGATGGCTGGACAAGTGATCCTTCAGTTGAGTGATCATGAATTGGTCGCTGAACGCGATGCGACTCAGTTGGAATTGGAGGCGGAGGAGATCAAGTGGCAACGCCATGAAGGGTTGGGCGAACTTGGCTTGGCAGAAGCTGCCAAACAGAAGTCCGAGAGTTTACGCCGCAGTTTGGAAGAGTTGAACGCGCAAGTGGATTCGCTTCGGGTGGTTGCTCAACGCGACGGAGAGATTTTGACAACGGATTTAGAAGACCTTCGCGGGGCCTATGTGCGTGCTGGAGAAGAACTTGTCCATATCGGCGTTCGTCAGCGAATGGAACTCTTGGTCTCGGTCGGTGATTCCGACTTGGACGCCTATCGTTCGGCACTGCAAAAAGACGAACCCATGCAAGTGCTTTTCCGTGGCGGAGAATTGATCGAGGTCCATCCCAAGAAATTGCAACCTCGTGCTAGTCGCCAAATTCCGCATCCCGCTCTCGCGGCGATCGCGGATGGACCGCTGCCGGTATCTCCTGCAAAGGAACAGTCGCAGTCAGCGGATCCCTACGAATTGTTGACACCACGCTTTCAAGCGATTGTCCCTCTTTCGCCCGTTGTCAGCGATCGCGTGCGAGCTGGCGAGACCGGACAAATGGCTCTTCGCGATCAACGAAGCCTGGGAAGACGGTTTTGGGAATGGTTGGCCGAAGGCACATCTTGAGACGACCCGGAATTTGCGATGCAGGTTTTGCCGACTGCTTTTTCTGTAAACGGCCGCCCTCGATAACAAGGGCCGCTGCTAATTCAAAATTGACTCGACGCTGGGCAGCGTGTCGTCCTTGGGGAGGTTTGGTTCGAGCATTTCCTTTCGATCGGCTTCTGCAATGCGATCAACAAATTGTTGGAACCGTTTGTCTTTCGGAAATGCTTCGCGGCCCATTCGTGAATGTCGCAGGGCATCTTTCCGATTGCCGGTGATCAGCATTTGCTCAATCAATTGAACTCGGTATCGCGGCTCATCGGGCATCAAGCGGATGGCTTCTTCGCCCGACTTGGTCGCTTTCTCGGTGTCAGCCAGTGTGAAGTGAATCCGTGAAAGAAGGGCTTGGCATTTAGCACGACCAGCCAAATTGGATGCGCGACTGCAATCGATCGAACTTGCAGCGTACTGAAGGAACGGTTGATCGGGTTCATCCCACAACATCACATCGGCCGCCGCTAATTCGATCGCTTGCGATTGTTCCGGAATGACTCTGCTGAGCGGAAGCTTGTCTTGGTTGACTCGGAACAGAGGCATCAACTGAGACGCCAGGCCAGGACGCAAAGCCAGCGAATCTCGAAACGTCGATACGGCTGAATCGTAGTCGCCGATCATGAAAGCGCGTCGCCCCAATCGCATCAAACGAATGGGTTCGGTCGAGTAGAACTTCGCAAGATGTTTGACCGCGACGTTTGTTTCGGGTTGGGGTTCCAGAACAGATTGCAATTGCACCAACGATGCTCGCGAGGCTTGTCCGAGCGGGCAAGTCACCACGCCAGCCAAGGACGTGTTCCAAGCGTCTTCGTAATGCAGAATGCTCTTGAGTGGATCTCGCGTCATCGCAGCCAATGGCGGCGGGTAATTCAGTTCACGCTCATTCAGATTCGTTTTCGCGTAAATCTCACCTGCCTGTTCAATCGTGGTCGGCCGCCATTCCAACGTCTCCGCCAAGCGTCCGCGATCACGCTGAGTCGCAGCGAGCAAAGTGCGGGTCTCGGGGAACGGGTTATAGTCCAGGTTCTCGGCTAGCAACGATTCGACTTGTTCCAAAACCTCAGGTTGAAACTTCATTCCCGCGTATTCGCTTTGGATGCGGCGGACCAGCGATTCTGATTCGGCGTCGTTTTTCAAACCAGGAATTGCTAGCAAGGACAGCAAGATGATCCCAACCGCGATGGCACCGACACTGACGGATGATGTCAGGCGGCCCCACTTGGAAGTGGATTTCAATTTGATCTTCGCACCGCCCGAAGCGGACTTCGTGTTGTCGGTTGTGGATTCTGGTTCGAGGTCTGCGGCAGCGGCTTCTTCTTCCCGTTCCGCCGCAGCCATCGCCATGGCGTATTCGGGATCCGCCATCGCCATCGCGTGATAAGGATCGTCTTCTTCCTCGGGCATTGGAGCTTGCAGTCCACCGCCAGCAACCTGTCGCGAAACCACAGCGGTCGCCAGCACCACGGCAACGAATAGGTTGGCGGGCATGATCAAACCGAAGTCAAAGAATTGCGACGCGGCAACCGCGGCGATCGCATACCACGCCGCGACCCGAACGCCTTGATCAACGGGGTCAGCTGATGTCGACAACCGCCGCAGTGACCGAAGCAAGATCACAAACAGCAGCACCGTAATCACTACGCCAGGCAATCCGGTCTCGACCAGCATTTCCAACCACAAGTTGTCGGCGTGTTCAAACCATGGTCCCGGACTTTGCGATTGGTACGGCAAGTAGGAATATCCGTAGGTGCTGATGCCGGATCCCATCGGGAGGTAAGCCATCGCGGCATTCCATCCATCTTGCCAGTGCAGCAACCGGCCGTCTTTTTGCAAAGTGTCCGCGTTTGCGGAAATCATCTCGAGCCGAGTGATGGATTCGAGATTGAGCTGCATCGGAACTGTCAAAATCGCGACCGAGATTGCGATCACAACTGCCAACACAGGCAAACCGATCAACCCGCGTCTTGGGCGAACGTATCCGAAAGCGAAAACCAATCCAAACAACGCCGCGACCACACCGCCTCGCGAACCATTCAGAAGCAAACCGGCAACACAGGTAATTGATGAAAGCAAACCGATCAGTGACTCTCGGTCCGAGATCAGTGCCAAAAGATCGTTGAATTCGAAATCGGGATCATCCAATTCGATGTTGTGCAAAGCCATCATCCGCCAAGACAACAACCCGAGGCTGGCGGCCAAACCGAAATTCAACATCAACGCAGCGTTGTTGCGATTGACGAATCCGGCGAACCCGCTGGACCTCGTTTGAAAGAACCAGATGTCCGCCGTCGGGTCCAGTTTGCGGTAGAAGCCGATGATCGCAACGGACGCACCCGTGATTGCGATCGCGCTGAGCAACATCGTCAATCGGTTGCGAGCGTGGAAGACGATCGATGCCGCGAAGGAAAGTGGCAGCAACAACGTCAATAACATTGCGACGTGATGGGTATCAAACGGCGACACCGACATCGCGTGGATCGAAGGTTGTTCCTCCGCGGGCACCAAACCGTCCAGCCAAGTCGAATAGGCATCTTGGGACCCAGGGCTGAGCAATCCAACGAGGCTGGACGGCAGCGGCATGGTCTGGATCCATGCGAGCAGCACCAACAATCCCAGCGGGATCAGCAACTTGTGTTGGCGCAGACCGCTGGACGCGGTCGTGTCCGTCAAACCGACCAGCGATAACAGCATCGCGACCAAGATACCGGTGGCCGCAACGTATTGACTCCAGTGCAAGATCCCGCCGAAATCCGCTGCCAAACACAACGGTATTAGGACCAGAATCGAGGCGGAGATCCATAGCAACGTGGTGCGTAGAACTGACACGTGGGCAACCGAACCAAAAGAACCAAGAAGGACATCTCTGGTTAGGTTTTACCCGATTGCTACGAAGGACAAGACCGTCTTGACGAAATGTTAAAACGTTTGGAGTGTCCGGTCGCCGTTCAACCGTGCGTGCTGCAGCGATTGAATCCTTTACGACGACGTCAAACCGAACACAGGTGCGGCGGCCGGCGGAATCGATTGACCGAGGCCAGGTCAGGAATTGGACGGATCGTCTGGTTTTTGCGGACTGCGTGCATGCCGACTGGTTCGCTCGATCCGGTGCGAATCTTCCTCCACCGTGAGGTGCCCCCAGTGCAACGCTTGGTCTTGTTCGTATTGTTTGCTCAGCGTCAGTGCGATGTTGGCTTTCGCCATTTCATAACCCAAATAAAACGCGTGCGATGCGTCGACGTTGTCCGATTGCGGTTGCCGCATCAATTCAGCGAACAACTCAAACGGGTCTTTGCCGACCAGGTGCAAACCGGCACTGATCAAATGGATTGTGTCATTCTGAGCGATCAAACGGTAATTGTTGTCTTTAACGCCGTCGGCGAGCGCCGCGAGTGCCGCGTCCGAATGTGGTCGCAGTTTCGGATCGCGAAGAGTGACGAGTTGATCGGACAGCCGTTTGGGCGGCACGCCTCGCGAAACCGCGTGGTAGACCAATCGTCGAGCGATTTCGCATTCCGCGACCGACGATTTCGCCCAGTTGATGACTTGCGTGGTCAAGACACTTCGGACGGACAGCTCTTGGCAGATTCCGAGCAGCAAAAAATTAACGCCCGCCGAATCGACATCGGTCAATTCAGTCAGGTTGCCGATTCCCATCATCATTTCAATGTCGGGATACCGCCGCCGAACCTCAGCGTAGCGGAGCAGGCTGTTGGTGAAGCCCG
The DNA here is from genome assembly GCF_000338295.1 of Rhodopirellula europaea 6C. Taxonomy (GTDB): domain Bacteria; phylum Planctomycetota; class Planctomycetia; order Pirellulales; family Pirellulaceae; genus Rhodopirellula; species Rhodopirellula europaea. The sequence goes on along the minus strand of NZ_ANMO01000011.1, from coordinate 122,661 downwards.
ATCCGATGGGCTCAAGAATCGGATCGACTCGAAAGGGAACATTGTGTTGTGAGAGAAAGTCGATCGTTTCATCGAGGCTGGACAAATCGTCTGGCACATCGGGAATCGCGACCACTTCGCATCCCCAGTGACGCGCCGCCTCGCGGTTGGATGAGTTGACGGACAGCACCAACGTGGCACCCGCGCGAATTGCATCGCCAGCTTCTTCGCCATCAAACGTGTCGATGCTGACGGTGTGGCCGGAGTCGACGAGAGCCGAAACGTAGTTTCCGATCGTTTGGCAACGACGCGAAGGATCACATCCCACGTCGATTCGATCTGCTCCCTGTTCACGCAATTGATTCGCGATTCGCACGACCTCTTCGATCGACAATCGCGGGGCGTGATTGATCTCAGCAATGATCTCGATCGAGTGAGCCGACAAGTCGACGGCTTCTTGACGACCGGTCGTCCACGCATGCAGGTCTCGGCAATCTTTCGGACCACACAACACTTCAGCAGAAGTCTGCTGGATCAGCCTGAGCAATGGAGCTGCCAAATCGCCGGCCGCTTCCAGGTTGTCCTCCAGAAATCCAGGCAGGATCACGTGGGTGGCGCAATCGGGGATTTCCCAGTGACGCGACAGCCACTTGGGCGTGATCAATGCTGCCACGGTGATCGGAACCACGCCGACGCTGTGCTCGCAACCAAACGTCTTTGCGATGCGATTTGCCTCTTCGCTCACGGCAGCTTCCGCCAATCGCCCGGTCAAGAAATGAACGTGCGAGTCGGCGGTCAGCTTGGGAGGCGAAGAAGGCATGCGGTAGCGATGTGGGCGAAGGGCGTTCGCCCCAAATCAACAGAATCGATCCCGTCGGTGCGAGATCAGCGAGCGGGCTGCTTTACCGTACCCGTCGCGACGCATTCAGCGGTCTTGTTGCCCGGCAGATCCGTCACGATTTCGATTCGTTGAGCGACGCGGGCAGGTTCATCGCCACCGGTGAATTTCATTTCCACGAAGTGCAGCTTTTTTTTGCCTTCGGGAATTTCAAACTGGAAGCGATCGTCCGGGCATCGTACTTCTTTGATTTCAAATGCCTCTTCACCACGCACCAACAACCGTTTGCTGACCGTTTTGCCCGACTCGGTTGTGCCCAGGCTGACGGCGGCGGGAGAAACGCTGATCGTTGGACGGATCATTCCCGCGATCGACATTTCAATGGTTGGGAATTTGGCGTCGTTGCTGACCAACGTCAATCGTTCGCGAATTTCGCCTTCTTCCATGGTGTCTTTCATGCGAACACGCATTTTGTACTGAACCATGTTCGGCTGAATGATTGGTTGTTCCAACTTGACCGCAAAGTCGTCGCAGTGGCTGCGGACGTCGGTCAAACGCCAGCTCGAATTGCCGCGGTGCGTGATCGTGATGTCTTTCTCTTTGACTTCGCCATTCTTGCACTGACCAAAATCGACTTCGGGTGGATCAAACGTGACGTCGGTGCGAATGAAGCCGCTGACTTTCAGTTGAACTTCGGCGTAGTACGGTTGGTCAAACACGACCGTCACCGTCGCGGCCTTTTGACCGATGAAGGTACTCGTGTTCAGTGTCGCAACGATGGAACTGGTTTCGTGCGTTTCCAGGGTGTCGTCGGAAACGGTCGGCGTGGTGCAACCACAACTGCTTCGGACGCCTTGGACGTGGACAGTCTCTTCGTAAAGATTGCGAAACTCGAATTTGTATTCCGCCTTGGTTCCGCGACCGACGACTCGAAAATCGTGGTTGGTCTCAGTGAACATTTTCTCCGCCCAGTTTTGAGCGTTGGCTGAAGAAGCCAGCGACATCAAAGAGAGCAGAGCGATGCAACCGGTCAGGCTGGAACGGACGAGTGATCCAATCATCAAACAAATCCATCAGGCTAGGGCGAATTCTGGCACAGCAGCAACGCTGGGGCGTTCGCACGAGGATATCGGGTGGGCAATGGGACATTCAATTCGTCGACGCCGTCCTTCGCCGCCTCTGCTCGCTGAGGTCGTCCGACCTAGGAACAGCTTGAATCGGATGATTCAATCGAATCGATCGTCGGGGTGGTTATCTTTTCGGCATTTTGCTCAAAGTTTTCCAACAATTCCGCCAGTCGTTCCATCGACAATCCGACAACGTTGCTTTCACTATCGTTCCCAATGACGTTTAACCAGTCGTTTCCGTCTTGATATCCGAAAGCACCGGCCTTGCCCTCCCAACGCAAACTGTCCAGGTGTTCGTTCAGTTGCTCCTCCGTCAGTTCCGACATCTGCAATCGGGTTCGAACGACATCCACAACAAACTTCTCGTGCCGACGTGACCAAAGACAGATACCGGTAAAGACATCGTGATTGCGTCCGCTGAGCAAACGCAGCATTTCTTCGGCGTGATCTCGGTTGTGGGGTTTGCCCAGGATGTTTCCCACGCAAGAAGCAACTGTGTCGGCGGCCAGCACCAAACCATCGTCGATACGTGCGACCACATCGGCGGCTTTTCGGTACGCCAGACGTGCCACCATTTCGGGGGCGGTCTCTCGGCTACAGATTCCACACTCGGCGGAGTCGGCGGCCGGTTGAACCGAGAATTCGTATCCGGCCGCGGAGAGCAGTTGTGCCCGTCGCGGGGAGCCGCTAGCCAGGATCAAAGATTCCGGATTTGGCGATGCCGAGCCAGGCAATTCCGCTCGCGGAAGGTCGGTCATTAAGGGAAGGTCTTTCGTCATGACAACCAGTTTATCGGATGCTGGCGAGGCGTCTTCCCGGGGAGTGCCGAAACGGCGATTTCGGCACCAAAATTCTTATCAACACGGTTTGTGGTTCGTAAGTGACTGACACGCAGTCGTTTACGCGGATGACATTTTGAAGAAGGTTTTGTGTGGAAAAGGTTACCGACAGATTTTCCACGAGTCACCAAACTCGCCTTGCCGACACTGAAGAGACTCCGTCATGATCTCGGACCGCGAACGAGTCGGGATTTCCCGACCCCGCCGGATGACCTCTCGCCATGTCGGCCTCCACGCTCCAAAACTTCACTCAATCTATTTGACTTGTTTGCTAGCAAACCTAGAATCTGCCCCAACGTCGTGAGGGAGCACATCACTCGGCGACACTCATCGCTTCGAAGAATCGCAGCCACGCTGGCCGCCCGATTCGTCGCCCGTGTTAACAAAATCCATGAGGGAGGTCTGCGCAACCGGTATGTCGTCGACGCAAGGTAGCATCGAGACGCAGGAAGCCATTGAGCGGTTCGCCGAGGCTTTGCATCAACGCATCGGCGCTGACCGATACCGGTTGTGGTTCACCCATGGGGTTGGCTTCGACTTGGAGGTCGGCGATTCACCCGATGATGGCAAGCCAACCGTGGTGGTGGTCATCCGCACCAGCGGTCCATTCGCGGCACAGCGGATGGGCAACAGCTTTGCGACCGAACTGCGCGCCGCGGCAATGATCGCTTGCGGTGAACGAGCTCGCTATCGCATCGACGTGGAAGAAGCGGAACAACCCGCACCAAAGAAACGAACTCGCGCCGCAAAGGTTGCTGCTGAAAAGAAAGCGACAACGAAGAGCGGTGGCCGTCGATCAACGGCACGTCAAACCAGCGCTCGTGCGACAGCAGGCCGGCAATCCGGTGGACGCTCATCGACTGGCCGTCGCGGATCAGCAAACAGTCTCGCCAGTCTTCTGGCTCAATCGACCGCAACGGGCAGCGAAAAACCCGGTGGCTCTAGCGGTGGGAAAGGTCGCTCGCGCGGTCGCGTTGAACACGACCCAATCGCGGCGTCGGAATTGCCAGCCGAGGAACGCTTCGATGACGAAGAGTTGGAAGACGAAGAAGTCGCCGTCTCAACGCCTCGGTCGTCGAAGTCCAAACTTCCACCGCTTCCCGAATCACAACCGACCGGCGGCCGAACGCTCGACAGTTTCATCACCGGTCCCTGCAACGAGTTCGCGTTCTCCGCGGCGATGATGGCGGTCGCGACACCCTCCGTTGCCACACCGCTTTTCTTGCACGGTCCAACTGGAACGGGCAAGTCTCACTTGCTGGCCGCGCTTGCGAACGAATTTCGCACTCGCCGCCGAATGCGTCGCGTTGTTTTGCTGACCGCGGAACAATTCACCAATGACTTTGTCGTGTCGGTGGGCTCGACCGGATTGCCCGCCTTCCGGCGTCGATATCGTGACGTGGATGCGTTGTTGATTGATGACGTCCATTTCTTGGCCGCCAAAACGGCGACCTTGCGAGAAGCTTTGTACACCGTCGAAACCTTGGCATCGGCGGGCAAGCCCCTGGTTTTCTCCGCCAACCTGCCGCCCAGCGACATTCGCGGATTGACCGGCGAAGTGGCCGGGCGAATGGCATCGGGGCTGGTTTGCCCCCTGGCGGCGCTCGACCAAGAAACACGTTTCAAGTTGTTGCAGCGGATGGTGGCGACCCGCTGTGTGCTGGGATGTGACAACACATTGCTGGAAGAAGTCAGCGAATTGATTGGCGGCGACGCTCGCGCGGCCGGCGGAATCGCGAACCTGATCGGCATGCTCCAGCGAATGTTCCGCCGCGAACCCACGATCGACGAAATTCGTCGCTACGGGGGCGATTTGCTGCGAAGTACCCAGGTGGCACCGACGCTGCGGAGCATTGAAAAAGCTGTCTGCGAAACATTCGGACTTGAAGGCGACGGTCTTCGCGGCAAAGCTCAAACAAGACGGGTCAGCGAACCTCGCACCCTCGCGATGTACTTGGCTCGACAACACACCGGCAGTGCGTTCACGGAAATTGCCAAGCATTTTGGTCGACGCAGCCACTCCAACGCGATCTCCGCAATCAGTAAAGTGGAGACTTGGTTGTCCAGCGGCAAACCCATCGGCGCCGGCGACGGTGCCATGTCGGCGCAAGACGCCATCGCTCGCGTGGAATCACGTTTGCGAGTTGGCTGAGTCGCCGGATGACTCAACGCCTTGCATTCTCATCGCCATCCATTCTGATTGAATGGAATCGTTTCTTTGAACCATCCATCCGACCCCAACGGCAGCTTCACGGATGATCGCAGACAACAAATTCGACGGACCTCATCGCGGCAAGAAGAAGAAAGAAGCTTCGACCAGCGAGATCCTTGCTCGGCAGCAACCGTTCGATCGCGAAGCTGAGATGGGCGTGATCGGTTCCGTTTTGCTGATGCCCGATATCTGCGACGAGATCGCGTCGTTGAAAGCGGATGACTTCTACGACGAAGCCAACCAGATCATCTATCGCCACCTTCGAGACATGTTTGACTCGGGGGAAAAGATCGACATTACGTTGCTGGTGTCTCGGATGCGTACCGCGGGCGACTTTGAAAAAGTCGGCGGGGCTGCATATCTGGCTCAGCTTGGTGGCAGCGTTGCCAATGCGGCGCACGCGGCTTTCTATGGCGAGATCGTTCGTGAAAAGGCGATGTTCCGTCGCTTGATCGAATCCGGCACCGAGATCCTGCGTGACGCCTACGAGCAAACCGGTACCGCGAAGGAACTGTGTGCCCAAGCGGAACAAAAAGTTTTCGCGATCATGGAAGGCCGGTCGGGTAACTCGGTTTGGGCGATCAGCGACGTGCTGCACCAAGCGATGGATCGCATGGAAGCACGGATGCGTGATGATTACGTCGAAGGCGGTGCGGAAACCGGTCTGACGGACTTTGACCAAATGACTGGCGGTTTGCACCACGGTGAGCTGATCATTTTGGCCGCTCGTCCTTCGATGGGCAAAACGGCACTGGCCATGAACATCGCCGAACATTGTGCGATCGTTCAACGTGAACCGGTCTTGTTCGTCAGTTTGGAAATGTCGGCGATCGAATTGGCTGACCGGATGCTTTGTAGTTTGGCTCGCGTGAACGGTCACCGTTTGCGAAACGGGACGATCAGTTCCGACGACCGCGACCGCTTGGTTTCCAAAGCCAACGACATCAGCCAAGCTCCGCTTTTCGTGGATGATTCGCCCAGTCGAACGGTCAGCGAAATCGCCGCAGCGGCTCGTCGGATCAAGCGGAAAGAAGACGGTCTTGGGCTGATTGTGATTGACTATTTGCAGCTCATTGAACCGGACAACTCACGTGACCCTCGGCAGGAGCAGGTTGCAAAGATCGCTCGTCGTTTGAAAGGGATGGCACGGGAATTGGAAGTCCCACTGCTGTGTTTGTCTCAGCTCAACCGGCAAGCGGAAGATGGCAAGGATCACCGTCCGAAGCTGTCTCACCTTCGTGAGTCGGGTGCTATCGAGCAGGATGCCGACGTTGTGATGTTTGTTCACCGTGAGGAGTATTATCACCGCGGCGAAGACAAGGCTCAGTTCGCTGGACAAGCCGAAATCATCATCGCCAAACAACGGAACGGTCCGGTCGGCGATGTCGAGCTGACCTGGGAAGGCGACTTCACTCGATTCAGCAATCGCGCCGCGGAACATCACAGCGAATTCGACGACTACCGCGAATTCACCAGCCCCGGCGGCTTCTAAATCCTGCTTCTCCCGTAGGCCAGGTTCCACCTGGCGATGGTGGTATGCCGGACTGTTCACCACACCGATGGGATGTTCGGTCGCGAGCACTCCTCGCTTTGTTCCAAAGCATCGGCATGGATGCCATGTGGAACATGGCCTACGGCGTTGCTCAAGCGTAGGCCAGGTTGTACCTGGCGATGGTCGCTGGCCGGGGTTTTTACCATGCCGTTGGCATGTTCCGTCGCGATCACGCCTCGCTTTGTTCCAAAGCATCGGCGTGGATGCCATGTGGAACATGGCCTACGGCGTGAACGACCACTGGTGTCGGGCGGGGTGGTTCAAATTTGCAAATGGAATCGCCTCTGCAAACCTGCTATGAATTTGGGATGTCAAACTTTCGTCGCAAGCATCTTCCGGGCGGAACCTTTTTCTTCACTTTGGTGACCTACCGACGTCGTCCTTTGTTTCGATCTGGTCTCGCAAGGAATTGTTTGAGACAAGCCATGGAAGAGCAGATCCGGACGCATCCGTTCAACCTGTTTGCGATTTGCCTGTTGCCCGATCATTTGCATTGCGTCTGGATTCTGCCGCGTGGGGATTCGGACTACTCGGCTCGGTGGCAAGTGATTAAGAAGTGCTTCACGCAGCGTTACCTAGATGGTGGCGGAGTGGACTTGCCCGTTACGGATGGCGAGCGACGCCAGAACAGGAAAGGGATCTGGCAATCTCGGTTTTGGGAACACACCGTTCGAGACGAACAAGATTTAGAACGATGCGTGGACTACCTTCACTGGAACCCTCGCAAGCACGGGTTGGTCAGTCGAGTGGGCGACTATCCTTTTTCGAGGTTTCATCGATTTGTGGAAGAAGGCCAGTATGAATTGGATTGGGGCGGAACGGATCCGGAGTTTGGGCGAGCCAACAAAACCAATTGGGGCGAACCGTGAGGTTCGCCACGAAGACACACGTAGGCCAGGCCCAGCCTGGCGGTGGTTGCTGGCCGGATCACTCACCACACCGATGGGATGTTCGGTCGCGATCACGCCTCGCTTTGTTCCAAAGCATCGGCTCGGATGCCATGTGGAACATGGCCTACGGCGTTGCTCTAGCGTAGGCCAGGTTGTACCTGGCGATGGTCGCTGGCCGGAAACTTTGCACCATCAAAAGCCTTCCAAAACACGACCAAAGCTCGGTTTGAACGAATGATTCAGTTTCCAAACCTCAATACCACTGCATGGCGTAGTCTTTGAAACGTTGCAGGGTGGACCGGCGTTCGGCGGGATTGGCGAATCGCGTGGAGAGCTCCGGGTGATCGGCCAATCGAGACGCGAGCATTCGGGTGGCTCCTTGTTGTTCACTCCATTGAGTCGTCAACTTTGCGGACAGCTCTGCTTCGCGAATTGCCAGGCGAGCTTGAACGCCTTCTCGAATAATCGGATCGGGGTGTTCGAGCAGATGGAACGTCGACAGCAAACCTTCGTCGCTGATCGGTTTGACAGCCAGCATCACTGATGGTGCTGAGTACCCGGCATTGACTCGCAAAACGTTGTATCGATGGGCGAGATAGTCGACGGGCGTGACGCTGTAGGCGATCACGACGATGGTCAAAGCCAGCATCTGAGATCGGAGCAGCCACCAAAAGTTCTTGGTCTTGGCGATCTTGTAGACAACCAAAGCGAATCCGATCACGACGGCAGTGATTCCGAACAACCCGACCATCCGCAGTTGAGTCATTCCGTTGTAGCCGATGTAAATCATCAACCGGTTGTAAACCGCCAAGGCGAGCAACAGGTTTTCTGCCGACCAGATCCATGCCCATCGTCGAACTTGCGGCATGCGAGGGTCGGCCAAGAGACTGCGTCCGAAAATGATCGACAACGAAACGGTCGCCAGGCCCAAAGCGATGGTCAACCACGCTGCGCCTTGATGAGCGTATCCCGCGTAGTAGAACCCTTCGGGGAAATCTCGCCGCCAAAGCGTCCAGAATTCGAAGCAGAGGTAGGCGGCGAAAAGACTGGTCACCGCAATCAGCGTGTTGCGATAGGCGGAGTACAGTCCCGATTCCGCAGTCGTGGAAATCGATTCGTCTTCGGTGGTGCTACCGAATCGAAGGAAAGGACGAAGGGGGCGAATCAATCCAACACCGATGGTCAACGCCAAGACGCAGAACGGGATTTCCCAAACCGAGAAATTGCTCAGCCAGTTGAAGGTGAACTTCCAAGCGGAGCGAACGTGGGTCCCAACCCAAGAAACCAAATCGGGGTTGGCCATCACGAAAATCCCGCCAAACGCCAAGACCGCGGCGGCCGGCAGCAGGATCGACGCCAGACGGTGGTGGTTGCGGACTTGGTCGATCGCTTGATGAGTCATCCGGTAGCGGGAAATGCGGTTGGCTCCGTCGCCCAAACTGCGTCCGAACCAAAGAAACCCTTCTAGCACGAAAGGGACGACGCCGCTGGCGGCCATCGACATCGCCACGATCAACAAGATCGCCGAACCGATCGCAAGCGGTGAGCCTTGCCAAAGCAAACGCAAAGCAACGAGAGCGGACAACATACCACAGACCGCGAGCGACCGACTATGAGGTCGGCTGGTCGCCGCGTACCGGAAGAGAATAGGCGTCAGAACCAAGAAGATCGCCACGGAGAGGTAGGTAGCGAGGCGAAAAATCAGCACGTCCGCGGCAAAGGTCCAGACCAGGGCCGCTGTGATTTCGCGGGTTGCCAGCCCAATGGGGATCCCGTGGTCTTTGGCAGCGATCGTTGCGGTCGCATCGGGAGATGGATCGATCGGGGGATTCAAGTTGCCGGACATCGCGATTCGCCTTTGTTGAGAAAAGAACGGCCAAAGCATTGAACTCATCATGCTCGTGACCATCAGGCTGCAGACCACGTTCAATCCATCTTGCCGTGGCCAATTCCAGTATAGACCGGAGCGATCGCCCGATGCCAATCGACGCGGTCCAGCGTGCTCGGCCGGCGTTTGAGAGAAGGTCGATCGGCTTGGTCGATCACAGACAACCGATGGATGAGATGGCACGGCCAGAAAGACCAATCCGTTTGTTCAATTCACGAACACGGTGCGTCGTGAACGTTCAAATTTTTGATCTGACGAACCAGCATGCCGTGTATCAACCACGGGATGCACCCAAGAGTTTGCATTCTTGGAATCTTCATTGGAGAAAGCGAGCCGCTGGCATAGCCCTTGCACGAAGCCGCCTCCGTCATCTCTCAATGACGCACGTTGTTTCCAATCCGATTTCCAACCTAGACAAGAGGTATGTCATGACTTCATTTGGAAGAAGTCTCTTCTTCGCAGCAGCCGCCGTATGTTCCGCGTCGTTGCTCTCGTCCGCCCAAGCCCAAACGTCTTTGTCGACAGGCGACGGACTATTGAAGGTAACCAGCCAGATGCCGGAGGAGGTTCGGCTCGGCGAAAGCTTCAACTACACGGTTGAAGTTTCAAATATCTCTGACCAAGTCACTTTGCACCGAGTGAAGTTGGCCCAGAAGAAGGCAGAGGGATTGTCCATCGAGTCAGTTTCTCAGCAGGGTGAGAAGGCAAACAAGCAGCAATCTCAATCCGAAGCCGAAGAAAAGAAGAACAGCAACAAGAATCAAATGTTGATTCAGATGCTGAAGCCCGGTGAATCGCGAACGTTTGATGTTCAAGCGGTTGCTGATCAGGAAGGTGAGATTCGCAGTTGCCTGGAAGTGGTCAGCTACAAACCCGCAATCTGCCTGACCAGCGAGGCGGTCAAGCCTCAGCTCGAGCTGACCAAAGTTGCGCCCAAGAAAGCCAATCGATGCAACGTCATCAAGATGGAGTACACGCTGAAAAACGGCGGGAGTGGCGATGTCGGGCCAATCACGATCAAGGATTCTCTTGGTGACGGTCTGGCCACGATCGAAGGAAACAACGAATTGAAGTTCGATATCGACGGACTCGAAGCAGGCGAAACCCGCAAGTTCATCGCTCGTGTGTACGCATCGAAGAGCGGCGAATTTGGTAGCCGTGCGGAAGCCAAAGCGACCGAGAGTGATTTGAGTTCACGAAGCAAGGAAACTCAAACGAAAGTCGTTTCCGCTGACTTGGTCGCAAAGGTCGAGGGCCCCAATCGTTTGTATGGCAATGACTTGGCGCAATTCACTGCGACCATCACGAACCAGGGCAACGCACCGGCCGAAGACGTGCGAGTGAATTTAATGTGGCCGGAAGCAGCCAACTTGGCTGATATGAGCGAGCCGCAAATGAAATCGAGTCAGTCGCAAAAGAACGATTCGAAGAACCAGTCGGATGGTCAGCCTACACCAGCGGACTCGGAACAGAAGTCGGCGTCGAATCAATCAGAAGGCAGCAATGACAACGAGCAGTCCAAGCAAAAGGATATGCCCAAGATGGCAGAGAAAACGCTGACGATTGATGCGTTGAAGCCTGGTCAGAGTGCCACGATTGACTATGCCATTCGTACTGGTGAGTTGGAAGAGATTCCAACCAAAGTGCAGGCAACGAGCGTTTGCACCGTCGATGTCGCCGAAGACGAAGAGAAGGCGACGACTCGCGCCATCGCGACCGCGATGACTCGTGCGAAAGTGGTTCGTCTACCCGCATTGCAGCTCACTGTTGTGGACGACGAAGATCCAGTGAACAACGGTAGCGAAGTGACCTACACAATCAAGGTTTGGAATGAAGGGGATGCGCTTGATAACAATGTTCGTCTGACCGCTGAACTGCCAGACGGTTTGAAGTTCGTCTCCGCTGATGGGCCAACGGAATTGAAGGAAGAAGGCCAGTCAATCCAGTTTGCTCCCATTAAAAAGATGCAGCCTGGTGACGAAGTGACCTACACCGTGAAAGCCGAGGGTGACGGGGAAGGTTCGGTACGATTGACGACTCAATTGGCCAGCCAATCGCTTTCGTCGAAAATTACCGCGGAAGAGCCTACGCGAATTTTCAAACGCTGAGTGAATAAACGCCAGTTTGACTGGTGAATCACGATTGATTTCAAGACAGGTTCGCGGCCTTCGGGTCGCGGACCTGTTTGATGTAGGGGCGAGCTGTTTCGCGTGGTTGTGTGGCACGATCAACGGCCAGTGCGATTGCTGGCATTGTTATCCTGCGTGGAACCTGCTCGACGACCGACCACGAGCGTCGACCTTGAAACAGCTCAATCGCGGGGCGGGGATGCGCAATGGTGTCGGAATGATGGCTAATCGGCATGGGGTTTGCGAACCATCTGCAAGCAGTCGATCTCATGGAACTTTGCCACTGTGGGATCCAATCTGCTCATTTGCTTCCACTGTGTACCATCGAGGTCCGATCCATGTCCGCTGACGCCACTTCCCGTTTCTCTTGGCGCGGTTTTCAAGAAGCTCGTTTACCACAAGTTCCCTCTTGGGTGGAGACGCTTGGTCGTGCGGGACACATCGCCAAGGGCGTGGTGTATTTCATCGTCGGCTTCCTCGCCTTTCGCGTTACCATCGGCGCCGGTGGTGAGGTCGGTGGGTCTCGCAACGCAATTCGCGAAATTGGCGAGCAACCCTACGGCAAATTCTTGTTGGGATTGGTGGCGATTGGTTTGCTTGGCTACACCGCTTGGCGTTGGGTCCAGGCGATCAAGGACACCGAGGGTGCGGGAACAGAAGCGAAGGGCTTGGTGAAGCGAACCGGATACGCGATCAGTGGCCTCGCCTACTTGGTGCTCGGTTGCTATGCGGGATCGCTGGCACTTGGTTTTGTCGGTGGGTCATCTGGCGGCAATTCGTCCGGTGCATCTTTCTTGCTCGATAGTACGCCGGGACGGATCATCCTTGGTGTCGCGGGCGCTGTCACGATCGGTGTTGGAATCTACTTCATGGTGAAGGGCTACTACGCCAAGTTCATGACGAAGTATCAGTTGGCCGAAATGGGTGACACGTTTCGAACGACGGCACTTCATGCGGGTCGAATTGGTTTGATCACGCGTGGAATTGCCTTTGCGATCATCGGGTTCTTTTTGGCCCAGTCGGCTTGGCAGGGGACTGCCAACGGTGAGATTGCGGGCATGGGTGACGCTCTTTCTGCGATCGCCGGCCAGATATACGGTCGAATTCTATTGGGCATCGTCGGGTTTGGTTTGATGGCCTATGCGGTGCATATGTTCTTGCTCGGTTGCTACCGAAGATTCAACGTCGCCAGTTGAAATTGCGACACCGATCGAACTTCTCACTCACAAATCGCGGACTGGTAAGAGTCGCTGATCGTGCGATTCAGACGAAGGTCTTACGGGGCGTGGTGTCGCTGTACGCCAGTCCGGCGGGGCGGATTCCGCTGTAGCGGCCCATTGCGGGCGCCATCTGGGGTATGCTAAGGCGTTCCAAGCAACTTCGCCCTGGCACTGATCGATGCCAACTTTGCAAACCGCGTGGTGTGTTGGTGAGAGAGCTTCGAAGCTTGGACGAGTATCCACGTTGGCGATCGGTTTGTCCGTCAATTCGCCTTCGTGCGTTGTCGTGTGCAAGTTTCTTTCGATCAGCAAGGTTGGGGTTGAGCAATGTCATCACAAGCATCTCCTGTTTTCCATACACCTGGAAATGATTCCGAGATGAAGGAAGCGGCGGCCAAGGCTCGCAAGACGTTTCGCTACTTTTGGCGTGAGATGTCCTGGGAACGCCGTCGGATTATCCCAGGATTGGAGTTGTCGGCGGTGAAGGCTACCTTCACCGATCCGCCGGAAATTCGGTCAGAGGATCCTGATGCGTTGGAATGCGAACACATGTGGCTGATGGATGTTGATTTTGATGGCCGCAAAATCGAAGGCACGTTGATCAACGCGCCGAGTTCGTTGCAGTCGGTTCATGAAGGCGATCGCGTTAGGATCCCAGGACGCCAACTGTGCGACTGGATGTATGTGACGTTGGGCGAAGTGTATGGCGGATTCACCGTTGATCTGATGCGGTCGCGGATGAGCAACGTGGAGCGCAAACAACACGATCAGGCATGGGGATTCGACTTTGGTGAAGTCGGGATGGTGAATTTGGTTCCACCCGACTACATCGGTGAGACCACGGCGAAAAAGAAAGGGCTGTTTGCTCGGTTCAGCCATCCCGAAGTGAAACCTCAGGACTATGCGAAGGTTGCTGAGAACGAGCACCCCATGTCAATTAACATGCGTGAGTCACTCGACGAGACGTTGACGGAAAATTCAGACCTTTTGAATGAGGCCGATGACAACGGCTATACGTTTCTGCATCAACTCGCGTTGGCAGGGTCGCTCGATGGGGTGGATGTCTGTTTGAATCACGGTGCGGATCCGAACGGCGTCGCTGAAAACGGCATGACGCCGTATACTTTGGCAAAGTGCTTAGGTTGGAAACGCGTGATGGCACGGTTGCAAGAGGCGGGTGCAACTGGCTGACCTGATTGAGGAATGCCCAGATGGTCTGAGTTATCACGCAATGTCTGCGCTCGAGCAAACTGCGGGCGGACTTCCCGCCCGTTTTCGAAGTATCTCACTCAGATGGATTGTTCCGCGATGAACTCTGCTCGGTATTCGGTACGCGCAATTGCCTTGTTTCTCTGCGTCGGTATAAGCTCATTGGCTTATGCGACGGACGCGGCAGAATCCGAGAAAGTTTGCCGAGTGGCGATGGCCCAGATCTACTGCATCGATGGCGATCGCGAAGGCAACTTGCGACGCATTGAAAACGCCGTCGAGGAAGCCTCGGCCAAGGGAGCCGAGATCGTCTGTCTGCCGGAAACTTGCTTGTACGGATGGGCGAACGCGAAAGCACATGAGCTGGCCCATCCGATTCCCGGGAAAGACACTGATGCATTGGCGAAGATCGCTCGGAAGAACCGCGTGTTTCTGTCGGTTGGATTGTCTGAAAAGGAAGGCGATCAGTTGTTCGACTCAGTCGTATTGATCGACGATGAAGGCGAGTTGATTCTCAAACACCGCAAGATGAATGTGCTGACTCATTTGATGAGTCCTCCGTACACGCGAGGTGAAACAGTTGATGTCGTCGAGACGAAGTTTGGGCGAATCGGCATGTTGATTTGCGCGGACACTTTTCATGACGAGACGGTGCAGCGGATGGCTGGCAAACAACCCGATTTATTGCTGGTTCCTTATGGATGGGCTGCGAACGCGGGTGATTGGCCACAGCATGGTACCTCTCTTCGAGACACCATCGCCCGCGCGGCCAAAACGATAGGATGTCCGATTGTTGGGACGAATGTGGTCGGCAGTATCAGCGGCGGGCCGTGGCGGGGAATGATCTACGGTGGTCAGAGCTACGCTGTCACTCCGGAAGCCAGAGTTCTGGCGCAGGGAGCTGACCGGGATCGCGAAGTTTGCGTGGTGAACCTGCCGGTTGGGGAGTGAAGAAAGTGACGCAGGGCCACAGGGTGTCGTTGGTTTGTGGATGATCTATTGATGATTCGTTTTGCACCTCTTAGAAAAGTTCATTGATGTCGCCCGAATTCAATCCTTATTCTGTCGGTGACGGTGCGGACAACCATTCGGTCGCCGAGGAACCCAGGACGTTCTGGCATAGCCTTTTGGTGTTTGTGCGAGTTGGTTTGGTTTCGATCGTTTGGATGGTCGTCTACTTTTTTGTCTCGGCAATGGTACTTGGTTTTTTGACGGGCATTTACTTTTCGGTTCGCTATTCCGCGGGCAGCCCCCCGGCGAATCCAAGTGCCTGGTTCAGCATCGTTTGGATGCTCGCACCCCAGGTGATTGGTGTGATCGGGCTTGTGCTTGGTTTGCTGGGGAAATTGCCTGGGACCCGGCGGTGACGTCAATCTTCGACGCGTTGAACGTCGACGTAGTAAGCACCGCAGATGGAATCTTGGTTGCCGTCGAGCATCCAGGTTTGCATCTCGATTGGGCCGGCGCTGAGTTGCGTTCGGAACGTGATCGATTCGCCAGATGAATCCGCCAGGCTGGTTTGATCGAAGTCGCCGATCTTGAGTCGGCCGGCCTTGATTGGCAGGGCGGCACCAGCGGGAAATGTTCCGTCAGTGACTTGCTTCATCGGAATAGCTTGGTCAAGTTTCAAGCCTGATTCTTTGGGCCAACGACGCAGCGCGAATTCATAGGTTCCGGGTTGATCGGCGATCAGATGCCACACTCCGTTCTTAAGCACACCCCGGCGGATTTGGACTTGTTGATCAACGAAGATATCCAGCCATTCGCAAGCGGTCAGCAAGCTTGGGTTCTCTTGTTCGCTGCCGATCACAACGCGTTCGGGAGTCATCACATCATCTTTCACGCCGTCCCACCATGTCGCCAAGTGCTCTCGCATTTTCGCGACGATTTCGGGGTGATCTTGCGCGACGTTGTGGTCTTGGTGAGGATCTTGTTCCACGTCGTAAAGACGTCGGTTCTCTAGCAATCGCCACTTCTTCCACATCACCGCGGCGCCGTTGCGACGAGGAATGGCGGGGTTGCCTTTGGTGTAGGTGACTTTGAACTGTGGCATGCGGCTGTAGTTGATCACCAGCATCCGATCGGCCAAAGAATCGGTAGTGCCGAGAAGCCTTGACGCGAGGCTGGTTCCATCCAGTGAGCCGGGCAGGTGTTCCTCGCAATCGGCCAGATCAGCGAGCGTCGGCAGAAGGTCTTGCACATGTGTCAGGTCGTCGATCTTTTGAGCGGCGAGTTGGTTGGGCCAGCGGATCAAGCAAGGAACACGGTGACCGCCTTCCCATAGTTTGGTTTTGTTGCCTCGCATGCCCGCGTTGAAGTAGTGGTGTCCGAACGTGCTGCCGTTGTCGGTCAAAAAAACAAGGATTGTGTTTTCGGCGAGTCCGGATTCATTCAGGAACTGAGTCAGCTTGCCGACGTTGTCGTCGATGTTCAAACCCATCGCCAGAAAGCTGATCAGGTCTTCGAGATTGCTGGGCGTGGTGTCGAGTTTCTGCTGGAGTTCTTCTTGCAGAGCTTTGTCACGGCTGAGTATCTGTCGGACTCGGTCGCGATATTGATCAGGAACGAACCAAGGCCAGTGTGCGGAGTTCAACGGGATGAATGCGAAGAAGGGTGAGCCATTCGAACTGGATTGCTTTGACCACTTGATCGCTTCGTCAAAGAACACGTCGGTGCAGTAGCCGGAATACGCGACACGTTTTCCGTTGTGAATGTAAGTGTCATCGAAGTAGTCATTGTCCCAGTGATCGGGAACGCTGTTGATATGCGACGAAGGGAACCACAAGGCTTCGTCAAATCCTCGGTCTTCGGGGCGGAAGGGATAGTTGTCGCCGAGGTGCCATTTTCCAAAGATCCCGGTCCGGTAACCAGCGTCTTGGAAGACATTGGCCATCGTTTTCAAATCATGTCGCAACAGTGTTCGCCCACTGCTGACGTTGATCGCGGCGTTGCGAAACGCGTCTAGGCCAGACATCAATTGCCCGCGAGTTGGCGTGCACATCGGAGCGACATGGAAATCCGTGAGCTGAACGCTTTCAGATGCCAGTTGATCGATCGCTGGCGTTTGCGTGTAAGGGTTGCCGTTGAAGGAGAAGTCGCCGTATCCCTGGTCGTCGGTCATGACGACGATCACGTTGGGCGAAGTCGCATTGATCGGTTGTGGGGACGCAATGAGAAGAGCAGTGATCGCGACCGCGATTGAGGTGGTCCGAAGGAATGTGTCGCCGAGGTCGGAGTGGATCCAAGACATGGTGGGATGTGGAGCAGGTAGGGCGAGGATGGGGCGCCAGCATTGGCGGGGGGCGAACAGTTTAGCAGGAAGGCCGAGCCAAGTTGGTTCCTGGTCCGGCTGTGACGATCGTGCCCAATCTGGAGGTCGTGCAGTTTTCTAATACCGCTTTTCGGCAGATTTTTACACGGCGTACCTCTCCCGAAACGAAGTTTGGGGAGAGGTCGAGTGACGCCGTTCAGGCGTACGCGAGGGTGAGGGGAGTGCCGGGATAAACCGGATTGAGATAGGGAATGAAAGTGTCCTACGTAGAAAGTTTAGCCAACTGCTATGGCCTCCACCGGAGGTGCGGAGAGGGTAACCGATCCGCGCTGAGCGTCCGGCAAGGGGGAAACGCAGGCCAGCTATTGAGCTCCGAAATCTGAACTTCCGTGTGCCGACCTGGTCCCTCTACGGGGAAGGCGAAATCGCGACGCTCGCGTATGGCGAGAGCGGCGCGGACACGGCGGAGTCTGGGGAACCTGTGCATGCGTGGAAATCTCAATCGCGAGAACCGGGAGATCCGATCAGTTGCGGCGGCGAGCTTGCTCGCTGGCTGCACGGGCAGCGAACCGTCCAGCGGGAAAGGCTGCCATGAACGCTGATCGGAAGTCGGATGAGTCCATAGTACCGCCGACGCGGGCGAACAACGCCGGAACTGAACCGGTCGCGGAGTCCGTCGAGGAAAGGGACTCAGCCAAGATGAACACCTTGCAGCACGATCGACCCCGAACTTCGAGTCGGACCAAGCGTCGTTCACGCGGGCTGTCGGGTGTGCGCGAAACAGCGAGGGATCGTCCCACGCTGAAGTTCGAGAACCTGTTGCATCACATCAACGTTCCGCTGCTGCACGAGGCCTTCGATGCTTTGAAGAAGTCTGCCGCGGTTGGCATCGACGAAGTGACTTGGCAACTGTACGAGCAAGACCGGGAAGCCTCGATCGAGGCTCTCCACGGTCGCATTCACCGGGGCGCCTACCGAGCGAAACCCTCCAAGAGAATCTACATTTCCAAAGCCGATGGACGGCAACGTCCGATCGGCATCGCGGCCCTGGAGGATAAGATTGTCCAAAAGGCCACTGCGTGGGTGATGCAGTGCATCTACGAGCAGGATTTTCTCGGATTCAGTTATGGCGGCCGTCCTGGTCGCGGCGCTTACGACGCACTCGATGCGTTGTGTGTTGGCGTGAGCAGGAAAAGAGTGAACTGGATTCTGGACGCCGATGTGAAAGGCTTCTTTGACAACGTGGACCACAAGTGGCTCATGAAGTTCATCGAGCATCGCATTAGCGACAAGCGGATTCTCCGTCTGATTGGCAAATGGCTTCGAGCCGGTGTCAGCGAAGACGGGGAATGGTCCAAGACGACGGTGGGGACTCCGCAAGGAGCGGTGATCTCGCCGCTGCTAGCGAACATCTATCTTCACTATGTGTTGGACTTGTGGATCGACCACTGGCGAAAGCAACGCGGCCGCAAGGACGTCGTTGTGGTTCGGTACGTCGATGATTTCGTGATCGGGTTTGAGAGCAAGGCTGAGGCTGAAATGTGCCTGGAAGCACTCCGGGAGCGTTTTGGGAAGTTTGGCCTGGAGCTTCATCCCGAGAAGACACGCTTGATCGAGTTCGGTCGTTACGCGATCGAACGACGGTCCGAGCGTGGAGAAGGTCGACCGGAAACGTTCGACTTTCTCGGCTTCACACATCGCTGTGATACCAGCGCGAAGAAGGGTTGGTTCATGATTCGCCGCGAGACGATCGCGAGCCGGATGGCTCATACCCTCTCGGCAATCAAAGCGAAACTTCATCGTCGGCGCCACCAGGGGATCGGCCAGCAAGGCCGTTGGCTTGGCAGGGTGGTTCGTGGTTGGATGGCCTATTATGCCGTCCCGGGCAACGTGAGCCGACTGCGTCGATTTCGTGACGAGGTCAGCCGTCTGTGGTTGCGTGCGCTGCGGCGTCGGAGCCAGCGTCATCGCTGGCCGTGGTCGCGGATGAAGCGTCTGCTGCGGATCTACTTGCCTCCAGCCAAAGTCAGCCACCCGTATCCAGATCAAAGATTTCGCGCCCGAATCAAGGCAGGAGCCGTATGAGACAACACTCACGTACGGATCTGTGCGGGGGGCGACCGGAAACGGTCGTCCCTACCGCGACCCGAGCATGGGAAACGTCGCGCACTACCCTCCCCGGAATTCTCGCTGAACGCTCGCATTCCGACCCTCCCCAACTGCGTTCAGGAGGGTGAATTCAACCTTGCGAGCACGGCACTTCAAAACTGCACAACCTCTCTGGATGGAAGGTTGGAGGGTTTGAGCGGCACGAGGCGGCGGAAAATCTTTGGGATCGAGACCCGCGGGAGTTAGAATGTGGGTATGACTGAATCAAAGAAACAAATGACTCGTCGCGCGTGTTTGCGATCTCTTGTTGGCTCGGGAACAGGCGCTTTTGTCGTTGCCGGATCGGTTCTGCCTATTGGCAGCGTGTTTGGGCAAGAAGGCTTGTCGAACGCTGCTGGCGAAAACGCGGCGCAGTCGCAGTTGGATGCATCTCCCGTTGCAGCGACGCAGCTCGATTTGACTGTTCCTCAGACCACGCGTTGGCGTTTGGGCGTGAACATCGACACGCCGGTGACGTTTACTTCGGGGCTGGCGACTTTCCCCGTGTTCATGGATTGGCCGGAGCAAACGGTTTCGATCAAGGATCGCATGGTGGATGGACGTGTTGGCAATGTCGCCGTCCGCGAATTGGATGGGGCACGGCAAGTTGTCGTTGCAATTCCGCGTTTGACATCGGGAGGTTCGATTCAAGTCGAATTGGAAATGGAGGTCGTTCGGCAACCGATTGTGGCTCCCACGGAAACGGACAATTTGATTGTTCCAGCGAGGTTGCCTCGCGAGATGCGGGCTTACATGGGCAACAGCCCGATGATCGATTCTTCGCATCCTTCCATCCGAGCTTTGTCTCGTGAGTTGGCTGGCGATGCGCCGGAGAGTGATTGGGAAAAAGTGCGTCAGATCTATGACGTGGTCCGGGACAAGGTGCGTTATCAAGAAGGCCCGATTCGCGACGCGTCGGATGCTCTCAAAGCCGGCGTGGGTGATTGTGAAGACATGACCAGTTTGTTTGTCGCGTTGTGTCGCAACGCCGGCATTCCGGCGCGGATGGTTTGGATTCCGGGGCACTGCTATCCGGAGTTCTATTTGGAGCCGAAGGATGCCAAGCCTGAGCGCGGCGAATTGGCGGGGACTTGGTACCCATGTCAGGCCGCTGGGACCGAACAATTTGGCGGGATGTTGGAAGCACGCCCGGTTTTGCAGAAGGGGGATCGATTCCGCGTGCCCGAGCAGCGGACCCCGGTCCGATACGTCGCGGAGTTTTTCAGGTGCGACCGACAGGGATCGAAGGCGCCGCGGGTGGAGTTTATTCGCAAGCCCGTTTGAGGGCGTCCTAGAGGTGCAAACGAAGTGGCGGTACACTTCTCGGGCCGAATGAATCGTTTCGAGTCTTGACCCCTTGAGCACATGTCCAACTTGCACGCTGCCCACTACGCCGACGCGATGGTGCGTGTCGATGCACCGCTGATCCGCAACGAAGCCATCGCGGAGAACACGTATTTGCTTCGCGTGGCGGCACCGGAGATCGCACGGTCTTTCCGCCCCGGGCAGTTTGTCATGATTCGAATGACGGGCGTCAACGCACCGTTGATCGGGCGAGCTTTCGCGATTTATGACGTGCACGCGGGCGTTGATGGCCAGCCCGAGTCGATCGATCTGATCTATCTGCGCAAAGGGGCGCTCACGCTTCCGTTGTCGGAAGCTCCCGTCGGAACGATGGTCACGGTATGGGGACCGCTCGGAAATGGTTTTGATGATCGGCCGTGTGATCGGTTGATCATGGCGGTTGGTGGAATCGGCCAAACCCCAATGCTCGCCGCGGGACGCGATGCGAGGCAGCGTGGTTGGGCCAAGGATGTCGAGTTGATTTACGGAGCTCGTCGTGCTTCTTTGTTAGCGGGCGTCGACGATTTTCGATCGGCTGAATTTGAGGTGACGACCTGCACGGACGATGGATCCGAAGGTCGCGCCGCACGCGTGCCCGATGTGTTGGCCGACCGTTTGCAGTCGCTTCAAAGCGAAAGTCCCGAGACTCGTATCCGCGTCATCACCTGCGGGCCGGAGATCATGATGGAAAAGTCGGCTGAGGTCTGCGAGCGGCTGGGTGTTGATTGCCAAGTGTCGATGGAAACACCGATGGCGTGCGGGATCGGGATTTGTTTCTCGTGTGTCGCCAAAGTCAAGCAAGACGATGGCGAGTGGGATTACAAACGCACTTGCGTGGAAGGCCCAATCTTCGACGCCTGCAAGATCGTTTGGGACTGAGGTGTTGGCCCGACGGACTTGGAAGTCCATCGTACGGTCGTTTCATGCGTGAGACTTGCTTGCCGCGTCTACTCGGGCGAGCTTATGTGACTAGCCGTTGTAGGTTTGGGCGAGCTTTTCAATGACGTCCGCGACGGCTTGTCTGTATTCCGCCGGTTCCAAAACTTCCGCGTCGCTTCCCAGAGCGAGCACCTTCGGAAGTAGTTCGCGAGGATGTGACGCGGGAACGGTTAGGATCGTGTCGGATGCCGGATCGTCGGCGTCGACCGGTTCCAATTTTTGTTCCGGGTGCCAAGGGTCTTCGCGAAGGTACGACGCGGATCGGTTGCCCAGCCGAATCTTGACCGGTGTGCTGCTGTCGCCCGAGAAGATGCCGATGCTCTTTCCCAGGAACTCATTCAGGTTGATCTTCGGGTCGGGTTTGAAGTAGTCGTCCAGTACGGTGGCCTGTGTGAATCGATCGAGCTTCCAGTTGCGAAG
This sequence comes from Rhodopirellula europaea 6C, assembly GCF_000338295.1. Classification (GTDB taxonomy): domain Bacteria; phylum Planctomycetota; class Planctomycetia; order Pirellulales; family Pirellulaceae; genus Rhodopirellula; species Rhodopirellula europaea. The sequence goes on along the minus strand of NZ_ANMO01000011.1, from coordinate 100,656 downwards.
TCGTTCGGACTCGTCGGTGACCTCGGGGGCTGCGGCGACCACGTAGATGCTGTTTTGATGAACGGCCAAACCATAGGGTTCGATCTGACGCACGGATGCTTCGCGGCCGATCGGTTTGTATTTGATCTCGACGACGCGGTGTTCCAGGATTGCTCGGTTAATCGTCTTCAGCATTCCCGATTGAGCTTCGTACGTTTTGCTGGGGGTTCCGGAAACGTACAGGACTTTTCGGTATCGCTGGTAGTGTTCGTAGACGCCTTCGGGAATCGCTTCTTGGACTTTGTTCCAGAACGTCTCGATGCCTTGCCAGTACTGGGTGCCCATCAGCGGGTAAAGCAGTTCACGGCCGATCGACAGCGCGATCAGCTCGGTCGCCGAAAACGCGATTTCGTGGACCGCGGTGTGGTTGCGACCAAGGCGGTAGATGCGGCCGCGTTCCAGGACCTCGTTTTGAATATCGTAGCCTGCGCCTTGCAGAGCCTCGACGTCGCGGCGGACCGTGCGGGTGTGCAGCGTCGACAGTCCCAGGTCCAGGATCAGGTCGCCGCGCAGTTCATCCAGGGTTCGGCCAAAGCGTGAATCTTCGAGGAGCTGCAGGAGTTTGTGTTGGCGAATCAGTTGTTCGTTGCGTGCCACTTCGAAGATGCCTGGGGTCAGGTGGTCGGGAGCAAGATGCGGTTGCGCGAGATGGATCGGTTGCGCTCCGGAAGGACGTCGTGATCCGGATCAGGTTCGCGACTACTTCTGGGATTTCCGGCCAGACTTGGGAGTCGATTTGGTCGACTTCGATGGTACGCGAATACGCTGCATGGAGATCTCGCCGGTGGCGGTTTTTTCGACTTGGATTTGAGGTCCGGGGCGACGTCCGCGGCGGGGGCCAGCTTCTAGCGGGGTGAAGCGTTTGTTAATCGGTTGAAGCAGTTTGGTCAGGCAGTAGCTGTTGATGCTCAGGCCCAGTTCGGAGGCTTCCTTGACCGCGGTCGAGTGCATCGAGCGTGGCAGGCGAACGGTGATCATTCGTTCGGGTTCGTGCAAGCTGGTCTTCGAATTGTCCTGGCTGCGGATCGAGGTCATGATCTCGAGCAGTTCCGCGAACTCGGGGCTGGACTCGAAGTGGCGGCGTTGGGGGGCTTCGGGGAACAGTTTCCAAACGACGCCGTCGCAGCCCATGATCTCGCGATAGAAGACGACCCAGCTTCCGGTTTGAGCGAAGGCTTCGGCGGCCAGTTTGAGGACCATCTCCGGGCGATCTTCGTAGGGCATGTCTGGGTCGAACGGCGACAGCTTGATGGGGCTCGTTGCTGCGGCAACCGATGGAGCTTTGGTCTTGGTGGAAGAGCTGGTCGAACCGGTGGGCCGAGCCAAGTCACTAGCGTAGACGGCTGGGGCATCATCGCTCGCGGCGGTTTGCTCCACTGAATTTTCGTTCATCCGTGACGAAGAGACTTGTCGGGAGTCAGTGGATTCGGTTCGGTGCGAAGGCGATGACGTCATGTCAGGAGTGAGTTGGGCTGAGGGTGCACGGGTCGTTTGGGACGTGGTGCTATCCTCGAGGCCGATCAAACGTGCCTTCGGAACCTTTGCTAGCAATGGGACTTACGTCGCCGCTTGGAGGCTGCGTGTTTTTTGAGCAAGCCCTGATGTGGCGGGGGTCGGCGAGGCTGCCTGTTTTTTGTGCGTGTGAAAAGTGGTTGAATTGGAAGTGTCCATCTCGATTGCGTGTCCAGAATTTGCCAAACAATTTTTTTCCTAAATCAATTGGCGGTGTTCTGTGTCGGCCTGGTTGCCGGATGGTTCCGCGAGTCATCCGGTGGTGGTTGATGGCCGCGGTGGCGCTGTCCGCGGGTGAGGAATTCGACGAGTGTTTGAGGTCGGCTGGGCGTCTCGGGGTGTGCGGTGTGAAAGAATTTTGGGAAGCTTTGGTTGAGATACCGAATTGGATTTTTCGGTCCACCTAATCCCACACCGACCACTCAAAGGAAATGCGATGGCCAGCGAAGCACTGATCAATCAGCTCAACGAAATTCTCAAGCACGAATGGACCGGGGTCGCTCAGTACTCCCAGGCTTCGTTCATCATCGAAGGCGTTTGGCGAGAAGTTTACGCCGACAAATTTTTGGGCGACGCGAAGGAATCCTTCGGTCACGCTCAGCTCGTCGGAGAGAAGATCTCGGCTCTCGGCGGGGTTCCTGTCGCGACTCGCAATGAGATCAAGCAGAGCAAGAACCTGGTTGAAGTTCTCGAGTTCAGCCGTGACTTCGAAGCCAAGGCTGTCGAGATGTACACCCAGGCGATCGAATTGGCCGAGCCGCAACGCAGCTTGGTCGTCTTCCTGGAAGACATCCTGAAGGAAGAGCAGGAAGGCGTCGACGAGTATACAAAGTTGCTGCGTGACACGCCGGCTTCGCACTCATCGATGAGCGGTGAACCCGTTCGCAAGTCGGGCTGAGATCACTCCGCTCACATCGGCCGAATTTGAATTTCGCCGAACTTGAAAACACGCCACGGCAATCCATTTTGGGTTGCCGTTTTTTCTGCGCATTGGGTGCCGGATGGATGGCATCGGCCCGATGCTCGCAATCGCCGTGTCGGTCAATGTTCGTGGCTGGCGTCTGGTGGGGCGAGCCGTCCGCCGTCGCTGCGCAAATACACGACCAGTTCCGCGACCTGGGTCGGCGTCAATGAATTCAACAGGCCGACCGGCATCGGTGAGACGGGCGATGGCTGGCGTTGTTCGATGTCACTGAGTTTGATGGATTGAATCGCATCGGGGTTGGAGAGGTCCGTTTGGATTTGAACGCTCGATCGATCGGTCGTTGTGGATTGATTGGTGACCGTGCGGCCGGTGATGATTCGGCCATCGGTCAGAAGGAATTTCTCGAATCGTCCGGTGTCGTGAAGATCGAGCGACGGTTGAAGAATGTGTCGAATGAGCTCCGTGTTGGAGTAGCACATTCCAATGCCTCGAAGATCGGGGCCGGCGGCTCGGCCGTATCCAGCGACTTGATGACACGCGTCGCATCGCGCGATCATGAATGCTTCGCGACCGGATGCGATCACGCCGGCGGACGGTTCGGGGATTTCGATTGCAGACAAGGAAGCCATTGTGTGTTGCCGCGTCGCCTTCTGCTGCAGGTCTTTGACGATGTCGCCAACACGGAACGGATCGGAGGTTCTCCAAAATCGCCGAAGCGACGGAACATCGATCGCGTCCAGAATTCTTCCTGCTTCCGATGAGGTGTGATCGCCTCGCAGCGCATCGACGACCGCACCGAATGACTCAAGGTTGCCGATCGTTGCCGCAGCCTCGATGGATGCCATGGCAACATCAAATTCCGAATCGTTGGCACATCTCCGAAGCAGCTGCATCGCACCGGGGACCAAGTCCGGATGTTTGGCGTGGTACTGACCGAGGTCGAGCACTGCTTGGCGACGTTCGGATGCGTCGGGTGACTCAAGCGATTGAAGAATCAGATCCGGCCGAAGAAGTTTGGGAGGATTGGAGTCGGTCGTTTCTGTTCGTCGTGGTTCATCGCACCACGACAAGTTGAGCCCGCCAAGAACGGTGAGAAGCAATGCGGCGGTGAATCGAATCAACGGCATCGAATCAAATCGGACGTCGCAATGGACTGCGAGTTCAGTGTCGCGGTGGCCGCGGCAAGAAAGCGGTCGGCGTCGACGGGGTAGCCCGCGGTGGGTTGGTATGGTTCTGGTCCGAGCCATCGGTCTTCGAAGTGATGATTGAAAAACGCCATCGCAATTTCGCGAAGGCATTTGGCGTGAAGCGATGACATGGCGACGGGAACGAACGAATCACCTTTGACAGCGAAATGCATTCTCAGTTGATGGGTCGCTGTTTCAACATCGTAAACACTGCAGCGACTGGTTTCATCCACCACGCGAACAATCGCGTCTGGGAAGGTCGCCGCGATGACTCCGGCGTAGTAGCGTCGTCCGCCGTGACGGTCAAAGAAGATCTGCCCGTGCTTGTGGGACTCTAGTCGTTGCGAATTCAGCATCGAGGCGACCAGTCCAAGGCTGGTTTCGCCGAGCAGGTCGCTCTTGTTGGCAGAAGTTCCCGAAGCGTTTGGTTCGCAGAACGCGTTGAAAGCTTTCGCCGTAACCATGCGGGCTCGCGCGTCGGTGATTTTCCAATCGGGAACAGCCCAAGCCTGAGTGGCTCGCGCAATGGATTCCTCAGACAGCCACTGATCAGGAAGCTCGCGCAGCCAGCGTCCCGGCTTCAGCATGTCGGCCAACCACGGGATCGATGCCACGCAATCAAGGTCATCCGGAATCAGTGTCGAAAGGCGATCTTGCCAGTTTGATTCCGGGCGGCCCATCGAGCGATGGGCAAACGAGATCGCTCGATGCAGGTTGCCAAGCGGTGATGTGTCACCGCGTCGCTGAGTGCGACTTTGAAAAACGCGTTTGGAGTCATCGACTCGAATGCGTTGGCCATCGATGGAGACGGGCGTCTTCATCACATCCCACATCTCGGCAATCGTGTCATTCCACTGAGACGATTCGGTGGGGCCTTCCCAAAGTGTTGCGGCGATTACCAGCGGTCCGAGTTTCGGGCCATAGCCGGCTTCATCAACCGCGATCAAGAACATGCTTAAGGATCAATTTCCGGTGGAGCTTGATAGTTTTCAGCGAATCGAATCATCAATTCTTCGTTGCTGAGCAGGGCGTCGACGACATCGGATGCCCACTGCTTCCCGCGACCTTCGCGGAAAATCTTGCGGACTTTATCAAGTGGCATGCCTCGGCGATACGGGCGGTCACTCACCATGGCGTCGAATGAATCCGCGACGGCCAAGATTTGTGCGGCACGTGGGATGTTGTCGCCAGACAATCCGTCCGGGTACCCGCGGCCGTCCCACGATTCGTGGTGATGGCGAACGGCGGGCAAGATGTGTCGGAACGGACGGATGCCTTTCAGGATTTCATATCCCAGCACCGGGTGTCGTTTGATTTGGTCAAACTCTTCGTCCGTCAGTGCGCCGGGTTTTTTCAGTACCGAGTCATCGATGCCGATCTTGCCGATGTCGTGAAGGATACCGGCCAGTTGCAGCGAGTCGGAATCTTGTTGCGTCATTCCAAGTCGACGCGAAAGTGCGACGGCGAGATCTGCAACGCGAGAACTGTGACCGCACGTGTAAGCATCTTTCGCGTCCAGAGCCGACGCGAGAGAACGCACCATGCCTTCCAGCATCGACTGCATTTCGATGTACTGACGTTGGTTGACCAAGTGCATGGACAACATCATCAGAACTGATCGCACCAGATCGATATCGACAGTGGTGAATTCAGGTTGATCGAGCGTGCGGATGGATATCATCCGCCCAAGATGGGTTCCGCCACGGTGGATTGGCAGGATCATCAACCGATGGTTGTCGAGTCTTGGTTCGTCGCTTTGGTTGACGATCGTGATATCGCGAACGATGCCATCGGTCTTCGCCGCGTGTCGCCAAGAGGCGGCGATCATCGAGTCCAATGCTTGTGTGCTGATTGGCTCGCCGACGATCAAGCGATCGGGTTCGTCGACGACGCATTCGGCATCGGCCGGGCACAGTTCGACGATGGCTGTCTTCCAAGGAACACAGACAGAAAGCTGATTCAGCATGTCGATGCAAATGTCATCTGCATCGCTTTCCAGTTCCAGGTTAGCCGTCAGGTCGTGAATCAGCCGGATCTCTTCGAACTTGTCCGAGAGAGAAATTGAAAGCTGCTCAATATCATTGACGAGCGTTTGATTGACGCGTTCCATCGCATCTTCCGTCGCGGTGCCAACACGAGCCGCTTCGGCTGCGGCACGTTCGGCGACACACACGCCAGCCAATACGCTGGCGTGCAGCGGATCGATGTCGGTGTTCGATGTGTTGGTTGATGTAACGGTCATGCAAAACCGTACCACTTCGATGACACTTGGTCGTCATTCAAACGATTTAGGAGGCGGTGGATGCGTGCTCCCCCCGTGCGATTGCTCCGCCTTTAACAATTAGCCGTTGGAGTCGATGTCACGTGCGATGTTCTGACGCTCATTCTTAAGCGCTTCGCTGACTCTTTGAAGCAGCTCTCGCTCTTCTTGCGACAGCGACTCGGCCCCATCCTGGTGCAAACGCTGCAAGATTTCATCGACCCGCGACGCGTCGTCGGCTTCGCGATGTTCACGCTCCATCGTTTCGCGAAGCTTTTGTTGCTTGGCGACATCTTCTCGGCGGGCTTTGTATCGACGCCATGTGGCGACGGGGCCGAACCGTCCACGAAAACGGCCGATCGGATTTTGCTCACCGACCTCGATGTATTCCGCTCTGCGAACAATCGATTCGTAGATCGCGGTCAAATCGGGCGAGCCAGCTGAAGTGAACAGCCAAAGCGACAAAGCAATCACGCCTGCAACGGCCGGCCAAGCCAATCCGCCCGCTTGCGAAGTCACTCCACTGGTACTGAGCAGCAAGTTGCCGGTCACCAAAGTCAGCAAGGCCATCGCGATGATCCAAGCTCGCAATGTCCGGAGGCAAACACGAGGATCATGGTTTGGCCCGCCACCAAATAATGCGAACACGAGTGCCCAGCCGACTCGTCCAAGCGATTGTGGCAAAGGCAGCAGATTCCAAATGCCTTGCAGGCACCACAACCAAGCGACGGCCGCCCACGGATCATCCAGCCAAACGATCGGGCCGCCTTTCATGGGGGCGTCGATGGTGAACAAGGATACGCCGATCAACGAGAGTGATCCGAGTCCAAGTGCAAGCATGCAGAGCGACCAAATCATCAGGACGCCGGCAACCGAGATTCCGTGCGGACGCTGAGTCGGGGCGGTCCAAACGCCTCCGATTGAAACGATGCAACCGCCGCGATGCACACCGGCGTTTCGTTGATGCCAAATCGCGATGGACGTTTGAATCAGCAGACCCAGCAACCAGAAGCCGATCAGCCAAGCCATCCAGTGGGCGTGCGATTGCCAATTGGCCGAAGCGGTGGTGTCGGTCAAGTAAGCCGAGACACCAAATGCGATGGCAGCGAACAGACCGAGCGGCAATGACATCGCGACGGAGACTTCGACGCCGGCGATTCGAAGAACGGGCCACCGGATGGATCGACCAAAGCACATCGATTGTTCGATGGCTTCTTGCTTGCGCAGCATTGCCGCGGAAGATCGATCGCCGGGGTGGACCGGAGTCATGGCAGATACAAAGCGAGATGGGAAGTTGAACGACGGATGATCACGACGCGGAACTGTCGGATCGCTTGCGTTTGATCATCGTCAGTTCGTTGCCAATCTCATTGTGATGGATTTCGTCCATGAATGCACTGATCAACAGGAGCCCTCGTCCACCGATCGATTCCAAGTTGGCCGGGTCGGTTGGATCGGGAAGTGCCGAGACATCGTAGCCGGGGCCTTGGTCACGAATGACAAAGACGGCTTGGCTGCGGGTGGCGGTCAGCGTCACGTAGGTACGACGTTCGGCATAGGGCGACAGTTCGCGATGTCGGCGAATCTTTTCTTGGTAGGCTTCGCCCTCGTCGACCTCACGCAGAGCCGATTCGACTTCCAGGTTGCCGTGGATCATCGCGTTGAGGATGGCTTCGTCGAGCGCCATCGCGATTTGCGTCCACGTCATTTCGTCGAACAGATGCAGTTGTTCCAGCTCTTGTTCCAGTCGGGCGATCACGGCGGGAACAAGTTGTTCGTGGCTGGGCAGGACCAACTCCAGCTTGATTCGCGAAACGCACTGATCGATGTCGGTGGCCTGCGATGCCGAGCGGCTGACCTTGAGAACTTGCTCAACCGTTTCGACCAAGCCTTCTTGGGCTAAATGCAACGGAATGTAGGTCGCGGCTCCTCGCATCAGGGCTTCGCCGGCGACTGGTTCGGCCCCCTCTCGTGTGATCAAGATGATGGGAACTCGCGGGGCCGCGGCTCGCAATTTTTCGACCCAGCGAATCGCGGCGGTGCCTGCGTCGCTGGACGGGGAGCTGGCATCACCGGAATCCGCGGAAAGTGTTTTGCACTTCGGCAGCTCGGTAATGATCAAGTCGAAGGAGGCGACTTCCAGTTCCTTCAGTGACTGATCGCAGCTTTTCACCGCGAAGACTTCGCGAGAATCGTCATCCAGGATGCGCACCAATTCATCGCGTGCATCAGCATCGGATTCGACAATTAGGACGCGATCACTCACGGGCGATCCTCCGCGGCAAACAAACAGTCAGTGGACGGATGCCAATCACCCGTCGATAGATACTGTAGGTCGCCGTCTCGGGTGATGAAACCACCCGAGATAGGAGGCGTGTGGTTGACCCGCGGATCTTAGCGGTCCGCGTAAACCATCGTTGACTCTTCTTTGGTCACCGGTTTGGGCGACTGATCGCTCGTCACGATGGCTTTTACCAAGTGCGTGTCGGCGGCGTCACCGCGAACACGAATGCGGTAGGTCAGTTCCGATCCGGCGGGAAGTTCGTTTTCAGGTGCGAAGATCATTCCGCCTTGGCCGTCCGGACGGACTTCCGCGTCGGCTCCCAGGACTTCCATGCCGCGTGGCACCATCAAACGAACTTGGACGTTGGAGTCGTTTCGCGAGCCGGTGTTTTGGACACGGATTTCATAGGTCGTCTCGGCACCCTGTTCGATTGGGTCGGCCAAGTCCGAAATGCTGAAGCTGAGTTCCGCTTGCGATTCCACTCGAACCGTGCTTTCGCTGGTTGCTCGAGTGTTGAGATCGGCGGCGGCTTCCAACTGGATCGCTTGTTCGCCTTCTTCGACTGGCAGCAACGTCAACGGCACCTTGGCGGGTTTGCCCGGTGGCAAGGACGCAACCGACCAAAGGACGGCGTGACGGTTGGGATCGTAGTAGCCAGCGTTCTCGGTTCCGACGAAAGTGAATCCGCGGTCGAGGCGAGCGATGATTTCAACATTGGTCGCTGGTGCGGTGCCGCGGTTGATCAGTTCAACTTCGTAGGTCGCTTGTCGTTCCAAGAAACGCAGGCCTGGTCCGGTCAAGCGAACATCGATCGCCGGAGCAACGACTTCGACTTCGACTGTGTGGCTGGTCGGTTCGGCGTCGTCGGACACCAGTTCAACGGTGTTGCGAATCACGCCTGGTTCAACCGCTCGCATCCGCAGCACTTCGCGACGGACTTCGCCGGGACGGAGTGTGTTCAAGAACGAATCGAGTTCGCGGCCACCGGGGTGGTCCATGCCTTCAGGAACATCTTCACGAAGGACGACGTTTGTTGCGGCACCCGAGCCAACGTTGGACACTTCGAGTTCGATTTCGAGTTGTTGACCGATCAAGACCTTTGCCGGTGCGTGCTGGGTGACTTTGAGTTCGGGGCGTGTGCTGCGAGTTCGCACCGAGGCAGCGGCCTCGAACGTCACGCGAGCGATGCTTCCGAGTTCGCCTTCTTCGACAGGTGTCAGGTTCATCGTGATGATGCGTTGTTCGCCAGCGGGCAAGGCACCCAGTTCCCACATCAATGCGTCGCCTTGCATGACAGGGTTGCCGGACGCATCGTTGAAACGCATTCCAGCAGGAATAGTGTCGTGAACTCGAACGCCCAAGGCTTCCGCGGTTCCGACATTTTGGACGTTGAGTTTGAACGTGGCGGGTTGGCCGACTTTGACTTCCGCTGGTGCTTCTTTGTGAATGACGATGCTTGGTGTTTGCATTCCTTCCAAGCGACGTTCACCCGGCATCGCATAAGCGGCTGCTTGCGCCGCCGTCGGTGCGTTGCTGGCGTAATTGTTGCCGGCTCCCGGAGCAGCGTAGCCTGGCGCGGGAAGCCCACGCTGGCTGGCGAAACGAGTCGAAGCTGCGGGAGCAGGTTCTTCGTATCCAGGGTTTTCGTATCCAGGGTTACTGTTGGCGAAGTTGTTGTTGGGGGCGTTGCCGCCATAGGCCGATGGTTCAGGCGAACCGAATTGGTTGCCTCCGCCAAACTGATCGGAACCGGTGGTTGGGTCGGCATTGGCAAACTGGTCGGGAGCACCATAGGGAGCAGCGGCCGGTGCGGAACGAAGGTCGTTGTTGAAATTTGCATCGCCGCCGGAACGCATGCTGTTCGCATTCGCTGGTTCGGGTTGGCCGTAGGGTGACGATTGATTGTTTTGGCTTGGTTGCTCGTATGCCATGTCGTTTGGCATCGCGCCGAACGATGCGTCGGCAGGTTGTGCGACCGAAGCGCCCGGTTGCTGTGGAGCCGGTAGGTTTGGCAATGAGTCGTTCGCCATTTGTGCAGGCTCAGGCATCCGCGCCGGACCGTCATTCATTCGCATGTCATTGACAGGAATGTCCGAGGGACCTTCGCTGGCCATGGTTTGATCAGGTGCGGGCATGCCACCGAATGACATAGCCGACATGTCCATTGCTGGGCCGGCGTCTTGTTGCGGTTCGGTTGGTGCGGTGGCCTCAGGTTGAGGTGGCATCGTCATCGACATGCTCATGTCGGGCATATCAAAACCGCCCGGCATCGAAAGGTCGGCTTCCGGCATCGCGTTAACGGGCGCATCGGCTGGAGGCATGTCCATCGCGGGCATGTCCATTGCCATCGCTGGCAGTGCCATGTTCGGACCGGCGTTGCTTGGTCCAGCGTTGCTTGGTCCAGCGTTGCTTGGTCCAGCGTTGCTAGGTCCAGCGTCTTGTGCGGATGTTTGTGGTACCGCTTGAGGAGCGGGTTCTGGAATCGTCATCGGCGTAGGACCGTCAAACGATTCATTGTGGCTCGCCATTTCGACAGGCTGAGACACGTATGTCTCATCTGAGTAAGCCGCTTGTTGAATCGCACCTGGATCAGACGAATCATCGAAGGCCGCGAGGAAGTTTTGAGGCCCGGTCTCTTCGGTGCCCGGCATCGAGATCGGTGCTGGCATTTCGGATTGCCAACGAGGAGCGTCCAGGGCCGGCACGTTTTGATCGGCCAGTTCTGTGTCGCTGGGAAGCTCGCTGCGTTGAGCTTGCGCGGCAGCAAAAGCTCCGAGAAGAATCGTCGCGACTCCACCGGTTAGCCGGTAGCCAATTCGTTTGCCAAAAATTTCCATCGTTCGCATTCCTTTGCGTGTCTTTCGCTTCATCCTGGCGAAAGTCTGGTTCCAGGCATGTCGGGGTATCAAATCACGCAGCTATGAAACAAGCCCAGAAAATAGTCGGAGCAGTGAATTCATGGTCCAGGCATTCACATGCCTTGGTTCTCCGGCCGGAGGTCCGTCCTTAGCGGGCTGTTGATTTAATGAGCCGCACCGCGTTAGCGGCGGTTAGTCAGACGCCAACCGGGGCTAACGCCCATCGGCTTATTGTTGTCACTCGGTATACGACTAAATCAACAGGCTGTTAGCCATGGCTCTGGAAGCGGTCGAATTCATCGCAACGGATTCCCGTTCATTTTAGTGGCGGCAATGCGGCGCGCGAGCGGTCGTTTGATCCTTCACTTTCTTGGCGAGATTCCAGTCAGTTGCGTCGGAGTGAATCTCCTTGAGAAGCTTTGCCGAGGCGGGGTGTGGCGATTCTTCCCTGCGGGTGCACGCATGTTCATTTGTCGCAATCTATTGCTAAATGCGAGTGTTTTGCGTCGGGCCGTAGAAATATTCTGGCGTGAAAAATGGAATGAATATTGTCAAAAGCCGATTCGGTATCAAATTACTGGCTTTTCTTGTTGTCGGCCTCGCGCCCGTAGATTTAGTTTGGCGGGGCATGCTCGCGCATTGTCGGGCATGCAATTCGCAATTTTCTTGCTTTTGATTTGAGGAGTGTTTTTGATGTTGAATAAATTTGTTGCCGTTGGTGCTTTGATATTTTGTCTCGGCGGATTTGTCGGATGTGGACCCAACAACGACGTGACCGTCTCGGAAGTTGACGACAGCGTTGTTCACACCGAAGAGCAAATGGCGGAAATGGAAGCCTCCAATGCCGCTGACATGATGAGCAAGTAGTTCGTCGCGATTGGCCGAAGACCGGCCTTTCCAATCATTTGTCTCCAGTTTTGGAGCATTTCTTTCGAGCACTCGCGTTGAGTGCTCCTGTCGTTCCCTTCTTTTTAAAAGGGCGTTTTCAATGAAACGCAATTCCTCTCAGGGCTTCACGCTCGTCGAACTATTGGTCGTGATCGCGATCATCGGCGTGCTGGTGGGGCTGTTGTTGCCCGCCGTCCAGGCAGCACGCGAAGCCGCACGGCGTATGCAGTGCAGCAATAATTTCAAGCAAATTGGCTTGGGTCTTCACAACTATCATTCGGCTTACAATCGCCTGCCGACACAAAGTGGTGGGACGTACGAGAACCCAGGCAACCGTCACCTTTTGAGCTTTCTGGTTGGTCTCACCCCATTCATTGAACAGCAAGGTTTGTGGGAACAAATTGCCAATCCTCGTGCGACCAATCACAACGGTTCGACCCGCGGGACTCCGTTTCCACCGATGGGGCCGGTGCCTTGGGATCGAAACTACACGCCCTGGTTGACTCAAGTGGGCACGTTCCGCTGCCCGAGTGATCCCAATGTTCCTCCAGGAAACTTCGAAGCGTTCACGAACTATGCGGCGTGTATCGGCGACGGTATTGCCAGCAACAATCACTCTTGCGTGAACCAAGATGGATCCGAAGCGGGATGGTGTACGCCACGACGTGGCGGGATGGATCGAGGGTTCTTTGTCACGCGGCGTGAGACTCGTTTCAGAGATATCCTGGATGGTTTGAGCAACACGATCGCGTGCGGTGAGATTGTCACGGACAACAACACCCTTGAGATCAACACGGTTGTGATCAACCGCGGCAGCAATGCAGCATTCTTCAGCGACCCGGCTGTTTGTGAGGACACAATTGATCCGGCTCGACCTCAATTTCACGTCGCAGGAACCAATGCCAATAACTGGGGTGCCTCACAGCGGCATGGGATGCGTTGGGCCGACGGACGTCCGGTCATGTCGAGCGTGACAACGATCATGCCTCCCAATGGCGTCAGTTGTTCTTGGTCTGGTGACGGTTCGGACTGCATGGTGGCTATGGGCAGCCGGCACCAAGGTGGAGCTCACGTGTTGATGGGTGACGGAGCGGTTCGCTTCATCACCGACTCGATCGATGCTGGCAACAAGAACGCGAACGCACCGAACTGGCCCGTTGGATCGTCGACAACACTACCGGGGATGCAAAGTCCGTACGGTTTGTGGGGCGCTCTCGGTACCAAGGCCATGAAGGAAACGGCCGGACTCGAATAGTCGTCGCTTGAATTCTGATAACCGCACGCAAAACGCTCGTGGCGATTCAATTTCGCTACGGGCGTTTTCTTTTGCGCTCGTGGATAGACCGCACTGCCAAGTTGCCTTGAATTGAGCTGATCGGACCATCGGTATTTGCAGAGCCCGCAAGCGGCCCAGCTTGCCATGTTCGCGTTGACACGGTTCGACGGGGTTTCCTAGTGTCCGCCCATGGTCTGTTCCAATCGTTCGTCTGCACGACCGATTCTTCGTTCTCAATCGCCTCCTTGGGCGAGCGTTCGTTGCTGCGCCATTTGGATCGTTTTGCTGTGTTGCACCTCGTCCGGTTGTATCACCTCTCGGTATCTCGAAAACCGATCGATTCGCGAAAACGCGCTGACCAATTCGCTGCATTTGTTGCGGTGGCGCGGTCCTGAGATCAGCGAGCGCACGCAGAACACGCTGAGTCGCTACGGGTTGATTGAAACCTACCAAGACGACAGTCAGATCTGTCTTCACCGTCTGCAAACACTCAATGCCCAAAACCCGGATACTGAGCTCGCCTACGCTCTGTCAGAGTTGTCCTACGTCGAAGGAAAAATTGCGGACCGAGACGGTCGGTCCAGCGATGCAATGAATCACTACGGCGTGGCTCTGACAACGAGCTACCGCTATCTATTCGGTGATCAACTCGGCGAAGTCCGCAACCAATACGATCCCCAGTTTCGAGCCGTCTGTGACTTGTACAACGAGTCGCTGGAGGATTTGCTGCGTCTGTTGTGCGCCGAAAACCGTTTGCGGCCGGGTCAGACATACACGATTCAAACCGCGAATCAGAAGTTCGTGATTCGGGCGGAGATGCGTGGTGCTTGGAAAGAAGACGAATTCGATCACTACGAATTTGTGAGCGACTACGACATCAAAACTCTGAACAATCGTCACACAACTTACGGGCTCGGCGTGCCGTTGATCGCGGTTCGCAAGCCACGTGGCGAAGGGCATCCTGAGGAGGAGTACTATCCGGAAGGCTTGAGCTATGCGGTGACGGCGTTGCTGCGATGTTCAACCGAGCCTTCACGTGGCGGTCGTGGAACGGGAATCCACAGCGGAATGGCGCGATCGGGCAACTCGCATTCGATCCAACAAGTTTCCCACACCAACGAGTTTGGGGCGGCGGACGAGACCGCTGTTTGCGTGCTGGAGTTCTTTGATCCGTTGCGAGCCAATCAGATTCAATTGGCCAACGACTGGGTGCCGTTGGAAACCGACCTGACAACTCCGCTCGCATACTTTTTGGACAGCGACGAATATCGCAAGCGTGATCGAGCAACAGAAGGCTTGCTCGATCCCGACGACGCGCAGCAAAAGCGTGGGCTGTACATGCTGGAGCCTTACGACCCCAACCGGATTCCGGTGTTGATGGTGCATGGCCTATGGTCAAGTCCGCTGACCTGGATGGACATGTTCAACGACTTGCGTAGCTTTCCCGAGATTCGGGAACGTTACCAATTCTGGTTTTATCTGTATCCATCCGGGCAACCGTTTTGGATCAGCGCGACTCAATTGCGAAGTGACCTCTTTGCGATGCGGCAGACATTCGATCCCGCCGGGCAAGATCGGGCTGTGGATCACACCGTTCTGGTCGGGCACAGCATGGGCGGATTGGTCAGTCGGATGCAGACCATCGACAGCGGCGATGATTTTTGGAACTTGGTCAGCGACAAGCCCAAAGAGAAACTTCGTGGTCCGCCGCAAGATATCAACAAACTCGTCAGTGCACTTGAGTTCCGCCCGAACCGATCCGTCGGTCGTGTGATTACGATCGGCACGCCGCATCGTGGCAGCAACCTCGCCAACACAACCACGCGATGGTTGGCTGGCAAGGTAATCAAGCTTCCTCGAATGGCCGTCTCCACCAGCACACGTTTGACTCGCGCGAACCCAGGGTTCTTCCGTGACACGCGTTTGTTGACCGAAGCCAATGCGGTGGATTCGCTTGCGCCTGACTCACCGATTTTTCCCGTGATGTTGCGAGCCAAGCGATCTGCGAATGTGAAGTACCACAACATCGTCGGTGTCTTAGAAGACCCGCCTATTTTGGCTGGGCGGCATCATCGTGGTGACGGTGTGGTCGAATACAACAGTGCGACGATGGAGGACACAGAAAGCGAATTGATTGTTGACGCGACACACACAAAACTGCACATGACCGGAAAGGCAATCTTTGAAGTTCGACGGATCTTGCTGGAACATCTGGAGGAAGTCGACTCGGAAGATCGATTGGCCTGGGCACCGCATTCCGCGACGCCTTTGATGAGCGACGGAGCTTCCGGGATGATCACCGATGTGGCTCCGAATCTGCCTGGGGGACGTCCATCGGTGTACCAATTGATGAGCAGCCCGCCGGGTGCGACGAGCCGGCGGTAACGTCGTGTTTCGGATGCAAATGCTGGTTGAGCGGATGGCTCAGCAGGTGTTCTCGCTAGTTTTTGAGGCGTTATCCACGTCCCGGACGGTGCTGCAATTCGCCATCCTTCGTGCCAGGAGGGAAGTCCTGCGACCAGCACAAACCACACAGGCCGAATTTCTGGTCGTGCAAACAATCCGCGGGCTGAGGTTTCCAGAGGACGAAAATGCTCGGCCGGATTAAAGTGCCGGTCCTGCTAATCGTTTCTCTGTCTCCTGCTCTTCGTTGATTTGCCTCTATGACTGCTACCGCATCGGAGCGTCCCGCGATCGGACCTGTCAAAAAAATCTGCTGCATCGGTGCCGGCTACGTCGGTGGTCCGACCATGGCAATGATCGCTCACCAGTGCCATGACATCGAAGTCAAAGTGGTGGACATCAACGCGGAACGGATCGCACAATGGAACAGTGACGAGCTGCCGATTTACGAACCGGGCCTGGATGACATTGTCAAAGGCCGGCGTGGCCAGAATTTGATCTTCACGACCGAGGTCGACGAAGCGATTCGTGAAGCCGACATGATCTTCATTTCGGTAAACACGCCGACCAAGACGTTCGGCGTCGGTGCCGGGCGAGCAGCCAACTTGGAGTTCATCGAGAAGTGTGCTCGCAAGATTGCGGAGGTCTCGGTTGGGCACAAGATTGTCGTTGAAAAGTCGACGCTGCCCGTCCGAACGGCCGAAGCGGTCAAGGCAATTCTGGCTGAAGCAACCAGTGGTGCGACATTTGACGTGCTCTCGAATCCAGAGTTCTTGGCCGAGGGAACTGCAATCGACGATTTGTTGGCACCCGATCGAGTTTTGATCGGTGGCGAGAGCGAAGCTGCCATCCAGGCACTCGTGGACGTCTACGCTCAATGGGTTCCGGCCGAGCGTCTGCTGACGACGAACTTGTGGAGCAGCGAGCTTTCGAAGTTGACCGCGAATGCGTTTTTGGCTCAGCGGGTTTCGTCCATCAATTCGATCTCCGCATTGTGCGAAGCCACCGAAGCGGACGTCGATGAAGTGGCGATGGCGATCGGAATGGACTCGCGGATTGGGCCGAAGTTTTTGAAGTCATCGGTCGGGTTCGGAGGATCTTGCTTTCAGAAGGATATTCTGAACCTCGTTTATCTCTGCGAATACTTTGGGTTGCCCGAAGTCGCCGACTATTGGCAGCAAGTCGTCACGATGAACGACTACCAGAAGCGACGCTTCGTACACCGAATGGTCCGAACAATGTTCAATACGGTGTCAGACAAGAAGATCGCGATCTGGGGGTTTGCATTCAAAAAGGACACCAACGACACCCGCGAATCCGCCGCGATTTATGTTTGTCGGGACCTGCTGCTCGAAAAGGCTCGTTTGTCGATTTACGACCCGCAGGTCACCAAGGCTCAAATCGTCGCCAATCTCGAGGCGGTCTTTCAGAATGGTGATCAAGAGCTCAGTGCTGTGTCGCGGCAATTGATCGAGAACAACGTCGAAGTGGTTTCGGATGCTGAAACGGCGGCCGATTCGGCTCACGCGATTGCCGTTTTGACGGAATGGGACGAATTCGCGAATGCAGATTTTGCGAAGATTCTGCAGCGAATGAAGAAGCCAGCCTTCGTGTTTGACGGACGCAATACGCTGAAAGGCCTGAATCTCGAAGACATCGGGTTTGACTACCAAGGCATCGGATTCAGTCGCTGATCCTAGGCTGTGCTCCCGAACCTACCCTTCGTCCCCATCTGAACCTTCGCCGGCGGGGGTGTGCTTGCCAGTGTGTGATGTTATTTTTGAGGGGGTGGCGCTATGCTCCAGAGGGGTAGTGGTGGGTAATCTCACGATATCGCCAGTGAAAGGTCGATTAATACTCTCCCGCTATTCGGCCAATTACAATAAGATCGGCGGCGAACATGGCTGCAAGGTTGCTTGCAATTCGCTTTTCATGAAGCAGAAAGGCCGGTGTTGGCCCTTCTTTTGCAATAGCACGCACCAGGTTCGACCATCTAAGTTACGCACGACCGACGTTGAATCGTGCGTTTGGTTTTCGCAACGAAGGGTACCGATGCAAGTTAGACTGCGAGTCCAATCGGGCAGCCATGAAGGCAAAGAGATCGAGGTCTCGGACAAGAGATTCTTGATTGGACGTAGCGAATCCTGCCAGCTTCGCCCAAAGAGCGAGTCGGTCAGCCGCCGGCATTGCATTCTGGCGATCAAAGATGGGCGAGTTTTGGTTCAGGACCTGAAGAGTCGCAACGGCACCTTCGTCAATGACAAGCGTTTGCCTGCTGATAAAGCCAAAGTCCTTAAGGACGGCGATCTTCTGCGAGTTGGTAAGCTGATGTTTTCGCTTGTGATCGAGCACGGGTTGCAGGCATCGAAAAAACCCGAAGTCAAAGACGTCGCCGACGCCGCGGCACGAACCAAGAAGAGTGCCGGCGAAGACAGTCGTTTCGAAGAAGTCGATGTGGATTCCTGGTTGGATGAAGCCGACGCGATCGATCGTGTTCGTAAGCAGACTGATCCGGACACGCGACAGTTTCGTTTGGACCAAAAGGAAGGCGAGAACAGCGACGATCTTTCGGTCGATGGCACCGTCATGATCGAAGACGTTCCCGCCAAGAAGCAAAACAACGACACAAAAATGTCGTCCGATGATGACACCAGCACCGGATCGCGGGTCATTCCGCCGAAGAGCAAACCGGGGAAACTTCCCGAGGGTGCGAAGAAGGCGTTGAAAGAAAATTCTCGAGATGCGGCGGATGATGCACTGAAGCGTTTCTTCAGCGGCCGCTAGGTAATGAAGACCATTTCGCTCGCGATGCTGTCCAATGAAGCTTTGGCGGACGCCTATCTAGGGCGTGACGCTCGCATGGACTCCGCGTTCACGGAACTGTTTCGTCGACATCGCGATTTGGTTTATCGAGTTTGTGTTCGCTGGTTGGGACACCATCAAGACGCGGAAGACCTGACCCAAGAAACTTTCCGCCGGGTCGCAGCTTCCATTCAATCTTGGGACCGTTCACGTCCAATCGAGCCTTGGCTGACAACCATCGCTGGCAATCGCTGCCGATCTTTTTTGGCCAAGCAGCGTTCCAAGCCCAGGCTGGCTGGGATCGAGGAAACCGACGCGATTGTCGCTGACGTTGATTCACCAGCGAGTGGAGTGCAGGTTGATCAAACGCTGCGAGAAGCGATGGCTTCATTGCCGGCTTCCTCACGTCGGGCGTTTGAATTGGTTCATTTTGACGGGATGTCGTACGAGCAAGCATCGACATTGATGGGGCATCCAGCGGGCACGATCAAGACATGGGTCCACCGAGCGCGACTGCAAGTGATCCGTCGGGTTCGAGAAACCGGAGGTGCGGCATGAGCCACGAATCATCTGTCACTGCTGCGAAAAAGATTGCTGCTTGTGATGCGTTCGAAGCTCGTATGAACGAGTGGATCGATACGGGAGCTGAGTTGCCGATTGATGACGATCGGCATTTGGTTGATTGCCATCACTGCCAACAGACACTGGCGATCTGGCGTCAGCTGGAAGCCGGAATGCGAACTCCCGCCGGTGTCGACAAGGCATCGCGAGCGAAGGCATCGATCGTTCGAATCGCCGCGAGTTTTTCTGTTGCGGTCGCAGCTTGTGTGATTGCGATGATCTTTTTGCGGGTTCCGACGGACGAATTGTCCGTTGCAGACGTGAATTCTCCGGTGAAGCTGTCTGGCGGTGAGGTACAATTAGAAGAGGTTGTTTCCTCGCCAAAGCAGGTTGGTGCGACGGGCGAATCCGCGAAGCAAACGGTTCCGATCTCAAGCGATTCCATTCGCGTACCCATGATGGCCGAATCGAGCAAACCGGTTCCGGGCGTTTCGGATGGTTTGGTGAATGAAGGCGACGACGCTGACCAGACCACCGGCCAGAATATGTTGCTGGCACAGTTCATCGCTCAGTCTCGTCCAACGGTCGCACAACTGAGTGTCGGGGTGGCGCCGCTCGGCCGGACGCTGCAACGCACGGCATATCTTTTCTACTGATTGCTTCTACATCGAGTCCCCATGAGATTCACCTTTCGCAACTCGGCTGGCAAGCGAATGTCCAATCGGGCGAGAAAAGTGACGACGGCGATCTTGGTCGTTGTTCTGGCGACATTGAATATCGGCCAGGCCAGCCTCGCTCGCGCCGAGCAATTGATTTCACTGCGCAACGGAATGGTGCTGCGAGGCATCTATCTAGAAGTTGCCAGCATGAATCAAAATGCGTTCTCAGCTGGCAACGAAGGCGGCATTCAGAACCGACCGATTTGGGTGGTCGATGATGGTCTGCGGCGAACCTATGTGCATCGTCGAGGGATGGTCGCTGCGGAGCCTCGTGATGTTCCCGATTTGCACGAGCGGATCGAATTCTTTCAACCGGTGCCCGATGGTGGCGAACAGGTTGCCTCCATTGGGCAAACGCTTGGCGTGACACCGTTCAATCAGTTCGGTCGTCGGCGATTGACTGTTCGAGGTCCAACGGGTTCGCCGTTTCCTATTCTGCAAGGGATCACCGAGCTGACCGCGAAATATGCGAAGGTCGAGGCTCTCAAAACTGACGACTCGATCAATCTGGATATGCGGATCGCGACGTCCAGTATCAGTAGCGATCAGCTGCGGGATATCTTTCGTCGCAACACGGATCCGAAAGATGTTGACGCTCGTTTGAACGTTGTCCGGTTCTTTGCCGAATCGGAACGCTACGCCGACGCACGTCGTGAATTGGTTCGTGTGCTCGATGAGTTTCCGGAAAGTGCGGATCTCAGGCCGATCGTGGGACAGTATGTCGAGAACGAAGCGAGTCAATTGCTCGAGCAAGCTGAGTTGCGGCGAGAGTCGGGCCAGCCCAAATTGGCACGAGCGATCTTGGATCAATTTCCGACCCAAGTCGTCAGCCGAGTCACGCAGGTCAAAGTTGCCGACATGATCGGCTCGATGGACGAGACACAAAAGCAGATTGATACCGTTCACCAACGACTGACGGAGTTGGTTGGCGAACTTCAGGAGCCCGTGCAAAACTCGTTGGGCGGGGTGGTCGCTGAGATCAAATCGGAGCTTACTCCTGCAACGCTTCCGCGAATGAGTGACTTCATTCGGATGGGCGGCAACTCAACCATGGATTCCGAAACACGCGTGTCACTCGCGATCGCCGGTTGGTTGCTCGGCAACGGTTCGGGGGAAACCAACCTGAAGATCGTGTTGTCGTTGATTGACGTGCGAGTTTTGGTTCGCGAATACTTGGCTGAGCAGGATCCTGGCAAGCGACAAGAAATCCTCGAACGTTTGTCTTCATTGGAAGGTGCTCGAGCGGACTACATCGCGAAGATGTTGCCTTTGATGAAGCCACCTTTGATCGAGGCGATTGAAGTGGACGAGTCGATTGTGGAGGATCCGTCGGTGGCGGGAATGCTGCATGTGGGATTGGACCAAGCCGGTTTCCATGCTGCTCAAGCGGAGGAGCCTCGTTCGCTTCCGCCGGTATCTTATGTGGTGCAATTGCCGCCGGAGTACGACCCGAACCGAACCTATCCGTGCGTTGTGGCAATGCACGCGGCGGGTGCGATCGCGGAGACACAGCTCAATTGGTGGTCGGGCGTCCCGCAAAAATCCTTCTTGCAGCAGAGCTCTAGCGAGCCGTCCTCGACCAGCGAATCGCAGCCAGAGGAAGGCTCAGGCGATGACGCCGCCGATGTGGCAGCCCAAGTGGTTTCTCCGACAATGCGGCTGGGCCATTCGATCCGGCATGGTTTCATCGTGGTCGCACCACGTTGGACTCGCGGTGGTCAGAACGATTACGAATACACCATGCGAGAGCATGACGCGGTGCTGAGTTCGTTGCGTCACGCGATGCGGCATTTTGCGATCGACGCTGATCGTGTTTTCATCGCCGGTCACGGATCTGGAGGAACAGCGGCGTGGGATATTTCGGTTTCGCACCCTGATATTTGGGCTGGCATGATCAGCATCAGCAGTCGCCCGGGCAAAACGTTGTTGCACTATAACGAGAACTCAAAGTACATGCCCGTTTACATCGTCAAGGGAGACAAAGACGGTGTGCCACTGCGTGACTTCGGTGCCATCTACGATCGCTATGTCACCTACGATCACGACACCATGATCGTGTTGTATCGTGGGCGCGGTTTGGATTTCTTTTACGAAGAAGCGGACCGAATTTTTGAATGGATGAAGACGCCGGGGCATCGACGTGCCGCGCCGCCGGAAGATTTGGAAGTGGTCTCGATGCGAGATGGCGATCGGTTCTTTTGGTGGATGGAGTGGGATGAGATGCTTCCTGGATTGTCTGTCAATCCATTTCTGTGGGATGAGGTGGAGCGATTGAAAGCGGCCCCGGTGAAGGCTCGTGTGATGGCCAACAACGAAGTCATCATCACCCAAGCTCCCGCGAATGCTTTCAAAATATGGTTGTATCCGCAGATGCCGTTGGATTTTAAAGAGCCCATCTCGGTCCGCTACCGTTCTCGACGCAAGGATTTCACGTTTGATCAATCCGTTGGCGTGATGTTGGAAGACGTCCGAGTTCGAGCGGATCGAGAACGCCCCTTTTGGGGAGTCGTTCAGATTCCCTGAGGCCACGTTTCTCAAGGTGTCCGGTGCGAACGAGCGAAGCAGCAGCACAATGGCGGGCCGTCCGCCAAAGCTTCGCTCATGGGGGGAGTCGCTGGGCCATCCGCCCGTATCGTGTTGTCCAAACCAGACGCCTGGACGTGATCGAGTCTCGTAACAACTGATCCAGGCACGATTGACCGGTCTACTCTGGCACTGTCCGGTGGGCTACCTTGGTAGGACATACTGGTACGATTGGCCGCATGATCGTCGCCGCGTGATCTTTGGACAAAGAGAACTTGACTGAGACATCCTGGATGAATGCACCTGAATCGAATTCTGCTGCCATTGGCGAAGCGGACCTCAACCTGCTTCATGACGCTCGCCGGCGAGTGATGGAAGAGTTGGGCAAGATCATTGTCGGCCAAGAAGAAGTCATCGACGAGATCCTGATTTGTCTGTTCAGCCGCGGTCACGTGTTGTTGGAAGGCGTGCCAGGTTTGGCCAAGACGCTGATGATCAGCACGCTGGCCAAGACGCTTGATCTTTCTTTCAGTCGAATCCAATTCACACCTGACTTGATGCCTGCCGACGTGACCGGCACCGAGATCATGGAAGAGGATCGTGCAACGGGGCATCGCGAATTGCGATTCATGCCTGGGCCGTTGTTTGCCAATGTGGTGTTGGCCGATGAAATCAACCGGACGCCGCCAAAGACGCAGGCGTCACTGCTCGAAGCGATGCAGGAACGACAAGTCACGGCGGGCCGCGAACGCCACCAACTCGATGACCCGTTCTTTGTGTTGGCAACGCAGAACCCGATTGAGCAAGAAGGCACGTACCCGCTGCCCGAAGCTCAGCAAGACCGGTTCATGTTCAAGATCTACGTCGACTACCCATCGTTCGACGAAGAGTTCGAGGTTGCGCGGCGGACCACCGGAAGTGCAACCGCGGAAGCGGAACCCGTTCTTCGCGGCGAAGAGATTCTTCGATTGCAGCAACTGGTTCGCCAAGTTCCCGTCAGCGATCACATCGTGCGATACGCATTGTCGCTGGTTCGGCAAACCCGCGTTGGCGGCGAAGGTGTGCCGGACTTTGTTGAAGATCTGGTTGGCTGGGGCGCTGGGCCGCGAGCGGTTCAGTTTCTGATCCTCGGCGGCAAGGCTCGTGCGTTGCTGCAAGGACGCCACCATGTGCAAGTCGAAGACATTCAAGCTCTCGCACCGCCCGTTTTGCGTCACCGGATGGTGGTGAACTTTGCCGCCGAAAGCGAAGGCATCACCAGCGACGAAGTGGTCGCCCGAATCATTGATGCCACCCCGACGACCGAGGACGAATTGTCTCGCGATGCCCGATTCCAAAAGATATTTGCGTCCTGAGGTCACCGCTCGCATTCGCCGATTGGAATTGACCGCTCGGCGAGTGGTGGAGGGGTTTCTTTCAGGGATGCACCGAAGTCCCTACTTCGGTCAATCGATCGAATTTCTGCAACACCGCCAGTATGTTGCTGGCGATGAGTTGCGGCACATCGATTGGAAGGTGTACGCGCGTCAGGATCGGCTGCACATCAAACAGTACGAAGAAGAAACCAACTTGCGATTGCAGTTGTTGGTCGACTGCAGCGGCAGCATGTCGTACGGCGAAGGCGACGAGAACAAGTTCGAATACGCCGCGTCTCTCGCGGCATCGCTGGCCTACCTCGCTCTTCGTCAAAAAGATGCTTGTGGGTTGTACACGTTCGACACGCAACTTCGCGACAGTGTTCCGGCCAAGTCGAGCCAGCACCAACTCAATCGCATGCTGACTTGCTTGGCGTCCGCCGATCACGAAGGCGAGACCAAACTCGATCACGTCGCGAAGCAACTTGCATCGGCCATTCCTCGAGCGGGCGTCGTGTGCGTGATCTCAGATTTGCTGGGTGTGGAAGAGTTGCAAGAAGGCTTGCGAGTCTTGCGGGCTCGCGGTCATGACGTGGCGTTGATTCACGTGTTGCACGATGACGAAATGGATTTCGACTTCACCGGAGCAACTCGGTTCGAAGGATTGGAAGTCGAGTCCGCGCTGAATTGCAATCCAGCCGCGCTTCGGGAAGGCTACCTCGAGGCACTCGATGACTTCTTGGAAAAGACACGACGAGCCTGCGGCCGGTTGAAGATCGATTATTTGCAAGTCCGAACAAGCGAACCGCTGGATGCCGTGCTCGCCCGTTTCCTCTCGGCGCGACAGGCTCTTCCAAAACTTCGCAATTGAGCTGCTTTCATCCATGGAAAACAATGCAATCAGTGGCATAGGCATCCAGCCTGTGGAATCGAAAACACAGGTTGCCACCCGATGCCCTACTCTTTTTTTATTCCTCTGAGTCCAACCTTTAAAGCACCAACGTCTTGTTCCTTTATCCCGCCCTATCGATTGGTTTCGCGTTCGTCGCGGTGCCGCTCTTGGTCCACCTGATCAATTTGCTTCGGCATCGCCGAACCAAGTGGGCGGCGATGGAATTTTTGCTCGCGAGTTATCGCAAGCAACGTCGTTGGATCGTTCTGCGGCAACTGTTGCTGTTGCTTTCACGTTTGGCTGTTGCGGCATTGCTGATCGCGTTGCTGGCCGGATTGGTTGGCGGACGCGAATGGATCGGGGCTTTGGGAGGCCAGACGTCTCACCACGTGATCATTCTTGATGACAGTTACTCGATGCAACAAATTGTTTCGCGTCGAGGAACCGAAGAAAGCGGCACGGAAGCCGATGCAGCCGGCGTTGTCGGAAACACCGCTTACGACCGAGCCTTGGCGTCGGTGTCCGGATTGGTCAAACGTCTGGCGGCCGATGGCGACAATCACACGTTGACGGTGATGCGTGCTAGCCGAGCTGCGATGGTATCCTCCGGCGAGAATGCATCGGCGGACGTGGCGGCTGACCTTTCCGCTCAGACGATTTCACCCGATGGAAGGCAAGTCGACCGGTTGATGGCGACGCGAGCCTCTTCGCTGCGAACCGATTTGGTTCCCGCGATTGATTTGGCTTCGGACTTGATCGCCGCCACGACCGCGGACACGCAAACGCTGTATGTCGTTAGTGATTTTTCCCAACGCGATTGGGCGGCACCGCGGCGAATGGCCGAGGCCTTGGAATCCGTCGATCAAGCCGGCGCAAAGATCCGGATGATTGACTGCGTTGAAAATCGAACCGGCAACAACACTCGCAACTTGGCGATCACGGATCTGAGCCCGACGCCGGATGTTTGGGTCGCGGGCGTTCCCGTGGTGGTCAATGTAACGGTCAAGAACTATTCACCACGTGAAGCAACCAACGTGGCGCTGTCTGCCAGCGTTATCACCTACGGTGATCAAGTCAAAACGGCGGACCCGACAGTTACCGTCAGCGGCGAAGTTCAAAATTTGCCAGTGATTCTGATCGACTCGATTCCGGGTGGACAGCAACTGACCAAGTCGTTTCAGATTTTTATCAATCAAGTTGGAACGCATGTTGTCAAAGTCGACTTGCCAACCGATGCGTTGGAGATTGATAACTCACGAGTTTGCACAATTCCGTTGGTCGATGCTCAGCGAGTTTTGCTGATTGACGGTGGTGACTCGGACGAAATTGGTGCCTACCACGTCGCGTCAGTTTTGGATCCCGGTAGCCAAGTTCGGATCGGTGCGATTCCGGAAGTTCAGCCTGTCACGATGTTGCGCGATGTGACAACGGAGCAATTGTCACGTTATCGAGCGGTTTATTTGATCGATGTTCCTGAGCTTTCGAAACGCGCCGTCGATGCACTGACGCAATACGTGAGCGATGGTGGTGGATTGGCGTGGTTCCTTGGCGACGACGTCGATGCGGACAACTACAACAACCTGGTCGGCGGCAAAGCCGGCGGGCTTTTGCCGTTCGATATCGCCCCAGCAGTGAGTCTCGGTGGTGAGTCTGAAGAGTCGCCAAAGTTGGTGCTTGGTAAGAACGCTGATTTGTTGGGCCCGATCGCTTCGGCCGGCAACGGCATCTTTGGATTGGTCAGCATTCGTCGGCAATGGGTGCCCGCGGTTTCGCCCGCCGAAGAACTTCGCGAAGAATTGACTGGCGACGAAGCGGAAGTCGAGCTCGCTCAATCAAACGTTCAAACGTTGTTGGCGCGAGCCGACGAAACCCCTGTTGCAACACTGCATGGGATGGGCCGGGGGCGAGTGGTGACGGTCACGACGGGATTGGATGGCAATTGGAACAACTGGCCGGGCGACCCGACGTTTGTGGTGTTCTTGCTGCAAAGCAACGCGATGTTGTTCAGCGGCTCGGCTCCACCGACCAGTCGAATGGTTGGTTCGGTAGCTGAGATTGATGTGCCGAGTGAAAACTATCTGCCGACTGTGGTCTTGCTGCCACCTGCGAACGAACCGCCACGGTTGGAAATCGAGTTGGAAGCCGAATCCAGCGAATCGACGATCGCGGTGTCACCTCGCGAATTAATCGTCGCGGACCAAGCTGGGTTGGATGAGTTGTTGATGCCCGGCACGATTGAGTGGCTGCGGACCGGGACGGACGGACAAACCAGCGTGATGCCCGTGGCGTCTGTTCTAAACGTCGGCGAGTCGGATCTGGCTCGGGTGACCAGCGCCGAAGTGATTCGAGACTTGCTGCCTTTGGAGGTTGAGTTTCTGTCGCCGGGCGATTGGGGTGCTTCGGGTGTTGGTGGCGGGATGTCAACATTCCTATTGATATTGCTGATGCTGTTGGTCTTGATGTTGGCAATCGAGCAAGCTCTGGCGGCGTGGGCTTCGTATCACGTTCGGCCGACGAGTGATGGAGCCATCGGAAGTCGAAGGAGTCGCGGAAGGCGAACCAGTTCCGCGTCGGAGTTGCCTCGTCCGGCACCGCGGGGACGTTCGCGAAAGCGGACGGTTGGAGCTTCCACTCATGACGAAATTGGATCGGGCGACGCAGCGTCCAGTGCGAATTCATCCACGGCGGGAGCATCGCGATGAACCCTTCAGAACAAGTTGTCTACGAATTCGCAAGAGCGACCAGCCTGGACGGATGGTGGGTTTGGGCCGCCGTGGTTTTGGGTTTGGCCGTCGCTTACTCGGCATGCATTTTTTACTACAAGCGAGATGTTGGTGAACTTCGACGTCCGGTTCGATGGACGCTGATCGGGTTGCGTTTGGTTGCGGTCACGGCACTCGTGTTTTTGTTCTTTGATTTGGTTCGGCGTACCGAGCGGCGGGTGACGCGGCCGAGCGAAGTCATCGTGATGGTCGACACCAGTCAAAGTATGTCGCTGCCGTCCGGTGATTCGATTGAGGCTCCTTCGCGAGTCGAGCGGGCCCGAGAGTTGGTGGCTGATTCGGAGCTGGTGGAATCCTTCGCGAAAGAACATCGGACGAGTGTTTATCTGTTCGATCAGGCGACCGAGCCTCGGTTGGTGCAAACCAAATTCGATCAAGAGGACACATCGGCTAGGGAACAGTCGTTGAACGAAGAAGCCTTTGCCGAACCAATGAGCCCGTTTGTTTTGTTCGGCGGGTTTTGTTTGGTCGTCTTCGCGATTGCGTCTTTGGTTGCTTTCGCACTTGGAGTCTTTGGAGTCGGACAAGCCAAAAAATCGGGCAGACGATTGACCAAGGCAGCCAGTGCCGAGACGCCTGGATCGGCTTCCGCGATCGGTTGGTCTTTGTTGGCCGCCGCGATCACGCTGGTTATCGGCATCGTTTCGATTGGCGGTGTTTATGCCGTGCATACGGACCGTTCACTCGCTCAGCTTTTTGGTTGGGAAGTCGCCACTGAATCAGAGTCGGAAGAGACGGAATCGAATTCAAACGAAGGTGACACTGAAGAAGATGACGAATCGGATTCGCCGACGATGAAGGCGGTTGATTGGGACGAAGTCATCGTTGCAGGTGGTGCTCAGAGCCGGATTGGTGATGCGTTGCGATCGGTTTTGGTCGACCACGATCCGACGACACTGGCGGGCGTGATCGTGATCACTGATGGCCAGAACAATGGTGGTGCGACGCTGTCGTCTGCATTGGCGTTGGCTCGCCGCGGTGAAGTGGCGGTTTATCCGGTTGGTTTGGGTAGCAGCCAGCCACCGACCAACATCCGTGTGGTTGATTTGGAAGTCCCACGCCGCGTTTATCCGGGCGACAAATTTGTGGTTGCTTCCGTGTTGCAGGCGACCGGCACGTCGCCATTGGAAGTGGATGTCGAATTGGTCGATGCCTTGGACACTGGCGATGATGGATCGGCGACCGAAGTAGATGGCAATTCGTCGGAAGCGGCGACCAGTTTGCCGGGCGGCGTGGTTTTGGACACTCAACGAGTGAAGTTGGAACCTGATGCGACGCTCACCGACATTCGGTTTGAAGTCGAGCCGCAGACGGTCGGGCGCCGACGCTTGGCCGTTCGCGTGGTGGCTCCCGTGGAAGATCGCAATGCGACTGACAACATGCAAACGGCTCGCTACGAAGTGGTTGCTCGAAAGCTGCGAGTCTTGGCGATCGCCGGTGGACCGACCCGTGAGTATCGGTTTGTCCGAAACTTGTTTTACCGTGACGAATCGGTGCAGCTTGACGTGTGGCTGCAAACCGGCATGCAGGGAATGAGCCAAGACGCGGACGAGCTGCTGGCTCGGTTCCCAGAAACTGCGGAAGAGTTGTTTGAATACGACGCGGTGGTGATGTTCGATCCTGATTGGTCGGCGATCGATTCCGCGTCGCTTGACTTGATGGATCGCTTCATGACTCAGCAAGCCGGTGGTTTGGTGTTGGTGGCTGGTCCGGTTTTCCATCCGAAGATCTCGGGAGATCGTGCCGATCCGCGATCCAGTCAGATCGCTGCGTTCTTTCCAGTGAATCTGGCGACGAGAGGTCCTTTGCTTGGCGGTGGACGCCAGGGTGGATCGGAAGCATGGCCGTTGAAGTTCACGCCGGAAGCCTCGCAAGCAGAGTTTCTTTGGGTGGGTGATTCACCCGAAGAGAGCTTTGAAGTCTGGCAAGAATTTGGTGGCTTCTACGATTATGTCGGAGTCAAAAGTGCGAAGCCCGGTGCGAAGGTCTACGCATACTTCTCTGACCCGACGACGGAAGTCAGCGGCAGTCTGCCAATCTTCATGGCCAGTCAGTTCTACGGCGCCGGACGAGTCTTCTTTCAAGGCAGTGGCGAAGTGTGGCGATTGCGTGCTGGTGGCGATCGATACTTCGACAGTTATTACACCAAATTGATTCGTTGGGTCAGCGAAGGGCGGCTTTTGCGAGACAGCAACCGAGGTGTGCTGTTGGTCGATTCGGACCGAGCCATGGTGGGACAGAACATTGCGCTGCGGGCTGTCTTGGTCGACGACCAATTTCAACCGCTGACGGAGCCATCGGTGACCGCAAAGTTGTTGGCGCCCGATGGGAAGATTAAAGATCTCAAACTCACCCCCGCGGCCGACTCGCCACGCGGTGGAACTTACACAGGCAACTTTGTTGTCACCAAAAGCGGTGGCTATGAAATTCAACTCGCCGTGGGAGACGCACTCGATGAACAGTTGCTTCGCCAAAGTGCGCAAGTTCGATTGCCCACCAGCGAGCTCGAACGGCCTCGTCGAGCCGACGATGAATTGTCGAACTTGGCTTCGACGACTCGCGGTGAATACGTTCCCGTTGACGAGTCGACTTCGATGAGCGAGGTGAAAGCGACATTGGCCGAAGCAATCGTTCCGCAGTCTCAGGTCACATTGCTGGCCGGCACTCCGGATTCAGCGTTCACGCTGCGGCGGAATGCGGTGCTGATGTGGCTGATCGCATCCGTTCTGACTTTCGAATGGGTGACGCGAAGATTGCATCGTTTGGCATAAGGTTGCTTCGGTCAGTCAGAGTAGAACAGTTGTCCCCAGCTGTTTGCGTGGCGAGGTGAAATCGTCGAGCAGCCTGACGCGATCGCGAGTGAAGTTGGCGAAGGGTATGGCTTGGAGTTGGAGACTGGCCCGGCGGAACAATTGAGGCAATTGTTCTACTCTGGTGGGTCGACGGACTTGGAAGTCCATCGTACGGGGCGTGAGATCTGGGGTGACGGTTCCGCCTGTGTGAGCCGATCGGCGTTGGCCGCGGTTTCTGCTCGCAACGCTTCTGGCTACCGAGCAGCCTGACGCGATCGCGAGTGAAGTTGGCGAAGGGGATGGCTTTGTGTTGGAAACTGGCCTAACGGAACAATTGAGACAATTGTTCTACTCTGAGGCTCCCGTTGGTCACGCGTCGCGAGCGGGGCATCGAAAAGCTATGATTGTCGGGTGAGTTTCTCTTCTCTTTGATCAGCAACATGACGCAGTCGCAACGAAAAATCTTGATCACCGGCGGTGCCGGCAACGTGGGCGGATCGCTGGCGTGTCGTTTGGCCGAGTCGCCTGACAACGAAGTCGTCGTGGTGGACAACCTAGTCACGGGCGATCGATCAAAATTGCCACCCGCGTCGGCCAAGAACGTTCGGTTCATCAAAGCCGACGTGAACCGGATGGATGATTTGTCGCCGATCATGACGGCGACTCGGTTTGATGCGGTGTTTCACTACGCGGCGCTGGTCGGCGTCCAGCGAACGTTGGCAAACCCCGTTGCGGTGTTGGAAGACATCGACGGAATCCGGAACGTGTTGTCGCTTTCGAAGAACACCGGCGTCGGTCGTGTTTTTTATGCCAGCAGCAGCGAGGTGTATGGCGAACCGGTGGAAATGCCTCAGCATGAACAAACCACGCCACTGAATTCGCGATTACCTTATGCAATAATTAAGAACTTGGGCGAGTCTTACTTTCGGTCGTATCACCAAGAGTTTGGATTGCAGTTCAACGTTTTCCGTTTCTTCAATACGTACGGGCCAAAGCAGACCACCGACTTCGTTGTGCCAAAGTTCATCGCCGCGGCGCTGGCGGGAGAAGACATTCCGGTCTATGGCGACGGAATGCAGACGCGAACGTTTTGCTTTGTCGACGATAATCTCGACACGACGACTCGAGTGTTGGACGACCCGAGTTGGGCCTGCGAAACGATCAACATTGGCAGCGACATTGAAATGACAATCAAGTCGCTGGCGGAAACCGTGATTGAAATGACGGGCAGTTCGTCCAAGGTGGTGCATTTGCCACCACTGCCCGAAGGCGACATGACACGACGTTGTCCCGATATCACTAAGATGAAAAAGATTCTGGGCCGCGAACTCACGCCGCTGCGAGACGGTCTAGAAAAGCTGATCGACGCCGCGAAAAATCGTACTTCTTCTCAGGCTACAAACGGGTGAACATGCCGCCACCGTCTCCCGATTCGGAACCGCCTCGTCAGCCCGAAGCTTCGAGGGAGCCGATGACCGAGTCGCAAACGATCGGTGGTCAAGCGGCCGCGCGTCGTTTGTCGTTGGGGGCGACGATGCCGCCCGCGGAAGTTCCCGGTGTTCGGCTGCAACGTTTTCTCGGATCAGGTGCGTTTGGGCAGGTTTGGGTTGGCCGTGATATCAACACCGGTCGCGGCGTGGCGGTGAAGTTCTATTTGCACCGTGGTGGTGTGAACTGGTCTTTGCTGTCTCGCGAAGTCAAGAACTTGGTTCAGTTGTCAGCTGACCGTCACGTGGTGCAAGTGCTCGAGGTTGGCTGGGACGCCGATCCGCCTTACTACGTGATGGAACTGATCGAAGGTGGTTCGCTGGAGGACATGCTGGTCCGCCGTGGACGGTTGCCGGTAGCCGAAGCGGTCGACTTGTTCCGCAAGATCTTGATTGGCTTGAACCATTGTCACGGCAAAGGTGTGCTGCACTGCGACATCAAGCCCGCCAATATTCTTTTGGCCGCGGACAACGAACCACGCTTGGCTGACTTTGGCCAAAGCCGAATGTCGCACGATCAGACGCCCGCGATGGGAACGCTGTTTTACATGGCTCCCGAGCAAGCCGATTTCCAATCGTCGCCTGATGCGCGTTGGGACGTTTACGCGGCGGGAGCGATTTTGTTTCGAATGTTGGCGGGGTCGGCACCGCATCGCGATCAAGCGTTATTGTCGCAATTGGATACGGCGGGATCATTGCCCGGCCGGTTGGCTCGGTATCGCGAGGCGATCGCTTTGGCGCCGCCGGCAGCCGAGCAATTGTCGCGGCGTGACGTTGATCGATCGCTGCGAAAGATCATGCAGCGTTGTTTGGAAGTTGATCCCGAATCTCGCTACAGCAACGTTCAACAGATCTTGGATGATCTGACCGTCCGCGACAAAGCGCGATCGCGACGACCGTTGATGTTGCTGGGAATCGTCGGCCCGTTGTTGCTGTTGTTGGCCACCTGTTTCTTTGGTGCGCGTAGCATTGATTTGGCGACGCGGACGGCAACGCGAGAGTTGCGAACCGAAGCGTTTGGAAGCAACCAATTCGCGGCACGTTTGGCCGCGCAAACTTTGGAAACTGAAATCCAACGCTACTTTGACTTGGTTCACGAGGAGGCTCAGCGGGAAACATTTGAAACGTTGCTGGCCGATTTGATCCAAGGGGAAACGTCCAAGCCGGTGTTGGATCGCATCGCGTCTTCTGCAACGCCGGTCGATGCGCTCGTTCGCGAAGACGCACTCGCGGCTCGGGACATTCTGTTGGAGCATCCGGCGCAGTTGCGGCTGGATGAATACTTGTCCGAGCGGTTGGCGCAGTACCGGCAGCCTTCCGAACCGGGCAAGCCTCGCCAGCGACTGGCGACGATGTTTGTGACCGATGGGGCGGGAACGATCATGACGATCGTTTACGGGAAATCAGTCCCGCGAGCACAAAACAGCGTCGGCCGAAACTTTGCTTACCGGACTTATTTCACCGGACGCAAGGACGACTACCCCTCAACGATTCCGATGGATTCGGTGTCGCCGCTTCGCCACACTCACTTGAGTTCGGCGTTTCAAAGTACGGCGACAAAGATGTGGAAGGTCGCGATCAGCACTCCGCTTTGGTTGGAAGAAAGCGGCGTCATTGTCAGCGGTCGTCGCGAGACACCTGACCGCGATCCTGATGCGGTGTTTGTGGCGACGATCAACCTTGGCGATTTCCAATTGTTGCAGCGTTCGCGTTCTGGAGATGAGTCGGACACGGCCAATCCCAGTCAGGTGGCGGTGTTGGTGGAGGCACGCGAAGGCGATCTTCGTGGAACCGTGTTGCAGCATCCGCTGATGGATCAATTGCGAGAAGAAGGGCAAACGGTTTCGGACAAGAGCTATCAGGTCGATGGTGCGACGATGGACCGTTTGCTCGAAGGCGGCGATGTGGGCTATCGCGACCCAATGGCAGTCGCTTCGGAGGGCAACGGTTTCGGCGGCGAGTGGATCGCAGCGATGGAGCCGGTCACCTTGCCAAGGCCAACCACCGCGGCCGGGGCTGCGGACGTTGCTGAAGATCATGGTGAAGAAGTTGTGTCTGGTGGGCAGTTGCCCATTCCTTCGGTCGAGCAGACCGATTTGCTCGTGTTGGTTCAGTATCGATTGTCGGAAGTGCTTGGGCCGGTGGCGGAGCTTCGTCGTTCGCTGCTGTTCGAAGGAGCGTTTGCAATCGTTTCCATTCTGGCGATGACACTGTTCCTTTGGTGGGTCGTGCGACGGGTGACAACCCAAGATGAACGACGCGCGGCCGAGGAACCTCAGGCTTCATCGCCGCCGCAAGAACGCATCGAGACGATGACGTTGGGATAGCTGCTTGCGTTTGCAATTCCCAGGCTCATTTGAGTCACGGTTTTGGCAGGCTGCGGAGGACGGGTTACACTGTGGGTCCCTCCTCGTTGATGTCGCGAAGCGATTCAGCAACGCCCGCCTGTACAGCCTTTCTTGGCAACTCGCCGATGAAAAACAGCCCACCTAAAATTGCAGCTGAAGAAAAACGCCATTCCGCTCAGCGCGGGGCAAGCGAAGACGCCGCCGAGGGGGCCGCGAATGACTTTGGGTTGGTGATGATCCTTCGCTTGGCGGCGTGCCTGTGTTTCGCTGGTTGGACCTGGGTGCACTACTACTGGGAAGCTCCTTACGGAGTGCTGCTTTGGCAGGACGCAACGTATGACTTCGCCGAATCGTTGGGTGTGAGCTGGGACGAGTTTGTGGGGACCGGAGCCGACGATGGTTGGCTGCAAACGTGGTTGTCGCGAATCACATGGTTGTATGTTGGCTGCACCATTTTGACCCTGACCGTTCGGCGGCAATCCAAGTTTCAAATGATTGCCTTGGTCGGCAGTTGCGGTTTGTTGACCGTTTTGAGTTATGCGAAATACGTCGGTGCCCAGCGGCAGTTGCCGATGTTTGTGGAGCACGGCGGTCAAATACTCGCACCGCTATTGTTGGTGTTGGCATTGAGGTTTGGTGCTCGTCATCGAGTGACCATGATCGCGGCGATGGTTGCGATGATCATGACATTTGCTGGTCATGGTTGTTATGCGATCGGATGGTGGCCAACCCCGTCGATCTTCTACGGCATGATTTCGGTTTCGCTGGGCGTCGAATATGAAACCGCGAACACTTTGTTGCGAGCCGCCGGCGTACTGGATTTCGCGGTTTGTTTGGCGATCTTTGTTCCGGCGATCAGGATTTGGGCGGCCGGATACGCGACACTGTGGGGATTCTTCACCGCCGCGGCTCGGCCCGTCGCTGGCATGTCGATGAGTCTAAACTACTGGGGCGCGGACCAATTCCTCCACGAGGCGGTGTTGCGTGCGCCGCACTTTCTGATTCCTCTGTATCTGTTCGTTCTGTGGTGTCGGCAAAAATCCGCCGTGCCGTCTGAAGCGACAAAGCCAGCGAAACAACCCGCCACGACATCCGCTGATCATTCGGCGTTGGCGATCGAATTCACCTCATGAAAAACAACTTGTTGCCCCTTTAGGAACCGTCATGAAGTTATTGAAACGTTTGGCGTTGTGCTGTTTGGCACTGCTCGTCACTGCCGAATCTGTGTCCGCTCAACCCGGAAGGCGTCGGCGAGCGGATTTGAGCATTCCCAACGTCGCGAAAAAGGACGTCATTTGCTTTGCTCTGTACACGGTTCATGACAAAACGTTGAAGCTGACCGCGCAGCTTTATCCGCTTTCAGGCGGTGATCCCAAGGTAGCTCGACTGGAAATCGAAAAGAATGGTCAGTGGACCGAGGTCGCCAAGGCGAACGTGATCGAAGCGGGATGGACAGCACCATTCCGAGTCGAAAACTGGGACGATTCCAAGACCGTCAAGTATCGTGTCGCGCACGGTACCGAAGCGTTCTACGAAGGCACGATTCGAAAGAATCCAATCGACAAAGACGAGATTGTCGTCGCTGGATTCACCGGCAACTCGATCCAGCCCGCTCACGGCGGCGACATTTCGCGTCAGGACTTGATCGACAACGTGAACAAGGTCGACGCAGATGTGTTGTTCTTTTCGGGGGACCAAGTCTACGACCACAACCGTCACTATGCCGCTTGGTTGAAATTTGGCCGTGACTTCGGCGACATCATCAAGGATCGGCCGACGGTTTGTCTGCCCGACGATCATGATGTCGGCCAACCCAACCTGTGGGGCGAAAGCGGAAAGATCTCGACGCTCAGCGGCGCGGCTGATGGCGGGTATTCGCAACCCGGCGTCTACGTTCAAGAAGTCGAGCGAGCCCAAACCAGCCATCTGCCTGATCCGGTGGATCCGCACAAAATCGGACAAGGCATCGGTGTCTACTTCACCAATCTCAATTGGGGAAACATCGACTTCGCAATTCTAGAAGACCGCAAGTTCAAGACCGGGCCGGCCGGTCGCGTGCCAAAGCAGGGGCCTCGTCCTGATCACATTCGCAACCCGGAATACGATCCCGCCAGTGTCGATGTTGAAGGTGCGATTCTGTTGGGTGAGCGTCAATTGGACTTCATCGAAGACTGGGCGAAGGATTGGAGCGATGCCGACATGAAGGTCGCTTTGTCGCAAACGATCTTTTGTGGTGGTGCCCACATTCACGGGGCGGCAAACGGTCGTTTGCACGCGGACATGGATTCCAACGGCTGGCCTCAAACTGGACGCAACCGTGCTCTTGCAGCACTTCGAAAGGCCTTCGCGTTTCACTACGCCGGTGACCAACACTTGGCGACCATCTTTCATCACGGGATCGATGAATACCGCGATTCGATTTGGTCGTTCTGCGTGCCTTCGATCGCCAACTTGTATCTGCGTTGGTGGGAACCAGTTGAGCCAGGTGAAAATCGTGAGCCGGGGGCTCCTGAGTACACCGGCGACTCGCTGGATGGCTTCGCCAACAAAGTCACCAACTACGCCGCGGCCAATCCAGAGAAGAAACCTGCGGGCAATTTGTTGAACACGCGAGCCGCTGGATTTGGCATCGTTCGGCTCAACACCAGGACCCGCGATATCACGATGGAGTGTTGGCCGCGAAATGTGGATGTGACCGATCCTTCGGCCAAGCAATATCCCGGTTGGCCGCTGACGATTTCGCAGTTCGACAACTACAGCCCACCTTCGTGGGGAACGCTCGGCGAGATGACCTTCGACGTGGAAGATCCCGTCGTCCAATTGGTCGACGCGACGACCGATGAGGTTCTCTATACAGTCCGTGTAGCGGGAACGAAGTTCACGCCAGGGGCTCCGAAGGGAAAAACGTTCGTCGTGAAAGCTGGGAAGGACGCACCTGAGACGGTCGTCGCTGAAGCTGCGAAAGTGGGTGGCGAACCTGTCGAAGTGAAGCTCGACTGAGTCGTTTCTTTCGACCGATTTTGCGCCCAGCCGTGCCCTTAAAGTCTGCCCCGATTACTGGGGCGGACGCGGCCGAACCAGGTGGCAGATTTCCGTCCGCGAACGTCGATGATCTGCCGTTGTCAATCTTCTGACGCTATGCAATAGTGTCCACTTGCTTGGCCCGCGACATTTTTTCCGGTCTTTTCTTTCGGAAAAACGCTGCGGGCTTTGGCTCGAACCGACTTTGTTACAAATTTCACAAAGTGCCCATTCATGGCAACGACTCAAAGCGTGACCCGCATCAAAAAGGGTCTCGATCTGCCCATCACGGGATGCCCCGAACAGCACATGGAAGCTGGCCCGGCGATTCGCCAAGTGGCTCTGTTGGGCGACGACTACATTGGGATGAAGCCTACGATGTTGGTCTCTCCCGGCGACCGAGTCGTCTTGGGACAACCAGTTTTCGAAGACAAGAAAACACCCGGCGTGATCTACACGGCTCCCGCATCCGGCACGGTCGCCGATGTCGTTCGCGGTGCCAAACGCAAGTTCGAAGCGATTGTGATCGACGTCGACAATGATTCGACCGAGACAACCACGATCGATGGTATCGCTGGATCCGATCCAATATCGATCGCTCGCGAAAAGCTGGTCGACGGATTGGTTCAAATTGGGCTTTGGTCCGCGTTTCGGACTCGACCGTACGGCAAGGTGCCGACGATTGAATCGGCCCCTCATTCGATCTTTGTCACCGCGATTGATACCAATCCTTTGGCGGCCGATCCCGCGGTGGTTTTGGCGGATCGCAAAGATCAGTTTGTGATCGGTCTTCAAGCGTTGACGCGTTTGACCGACGGTGCCGTTCATCTTTGCCAAGCCGAAAAGGCATCGATTCCTGGCGGCGACGTCGCGGGTGTTCAGTCGGCATCTTTCGCCGGGCCTCACCCTGCCGGATTGCCTGGAACGCACATCCACCACTTGGATCCCGTCAGTCTCAACAAAACAGTTTGGTACATCGGTTACCAAGACGTGATCGCCATCGGTTCATTCTTGCAGACCGGTCAACTCGACACTCGACGAGTGATCTCGTTGGCTGGGCCAAAGGTCAACCAGCCTCGTCTGATCGAAACTCGTCTCGGTGCATGCATTGATGAGTTGGTTGACGGCGAAGTCGATACCTCGGTCAAGTTGCGTGTGATCTCCGGTTCGGTTCTCAACGGACACATCGCGACGGCCCCACATCAGTTCCTGGGACGCTACGACAATCAAGTGTCGGTCATCGAAGAAGGCGACCACCGCGAATTCTTGGGTTGGCAAAAACCGGGCTTCGACAAGTTCTCCGTCAGCCGCATTTTTGCATCGGCGATGACACCGGATCGCAAGTTCGATTTCACTTCGTCGACCGGCGGCAGTGAACGTGCGATGGTTCCACTGGGCACCTACGAAAAGGTGATGCCCATGGACATTTTGGCAACACAATTGTTGCGAGCTTTGATTGTTCGCGACACCGATTCGGCTCAGCAGCTCGGCGTGCTGGAGCTGGAAGAAGAAGACTTAGCCCTGTGCACGTTCGTGTGCCCCGGTAAATACGAATATGGATCCTTGATCCGAGAAAACCTGACAACCATTGAGCGTGAAGGTTAAGGAATATGAAAGCATTACGTGACGCATTTGACAGCGTCCACCCGTTCTTTGCCAAAGGCGGACTGCTCGAGAAAGCGTACCCAATGTACGAAGCTCTCGACACGTTCCTGTTCACGCCAGGCGAGACGGCTCACGGACGCACGCACGTGCGCGACAACATTGACCTGAAGCGCATGATGATCACGGTCGTCTTCGCGTTGATTCCGGTCACGTTGTTCGGCATGTGGAACACGGGGTACCAAGCCAATTCGGCCATCCAAAAGATGACCGAAGCCAACGTCGACGTCGATTACGATTGGCACCACACCGTTCATACCGCCATTGGTTTCGGGCACGACCCAGCCAACCACGTTGACAACTTCATGTATGGGGCGATCTTTTTTATCCCCATCTACGTCGTTTGTATGTTCGTCGGGGGGCACATCGAATTGGTCTTCAGTGTCCTGCGAGGGCACGAGATCAACGAAGGGTTCCTGGTCACCGGATTGCTCTTCCCGCTCACCTTGCCCGCCTCCATTCCGCTCTGGCAGGTCGCCGTGGGCATCGCGTTCGGGGTGATCGTCGCCAAGGAAGTCTTTGGTGGTACGGGGCGTAACTTCCTCAACGTCGCTTTGACATCGCGAGCGTTCCTGTACTTCGCATACGCTGGTCAAATTAGCGGTGACAAAGTCTGGACCGCTGTCGATGGTTTCTCCGGTGCAACCGCACTGGGGCAAATGGCCAACGCCAGCGAAGACGCCGTCGGATCGCTCGGTGCGGTTCAGTATGTCTGGGGTGCGGAAGAACCAATCACCTGGATGAGTGCCTTCATCGGAACGATTCAAGGTTGCGTTGGCGAAACCAGTGCATTGCTATGTTTGGTTGGTGCTTTGATCCTGATCGCCACCGGCATCGGATCCTGGAAGATCATGGCTGGCGTGGTTGCGGGTGTAACCGCGACGGCACTGTTGCTCAACGTTGCCGGTAGTGAAACCAATGCGATGTTTGCTGTGCCGTTTTATTGGCATCTGGTCATCGGCGGGCTCGCCTTTGGTCTGGTGTTCATGGCAACCGACCCGGTCAGTGCCTCGATGACCGAAATGGGCAAATGGGTGTATGGAATCTTAATCGGTTTCATGACTGTCCTTATCCGTGTCATTAACCCTGCTTTCCCAGAAGGCATCATGCTGGCGATCTTGTTCGGCAACGTGTTCGCACCGTTGATCGATTGGGGCGTCGTCCAACTCAATATCCGCCGGAGGGCCGCACGTTATGTCACAGCCTGATTCGACTATGAAAACGATCGTGACCGCGACAATTCTGTGCGTGGTCTGCTCGTTCGCCGTTAGTGCCGCCGCGGTGGCACTGCGACCGATGCAAGAAGAAAACAAAGTTCTCGACCGCCAACGCAACATTTTGGATGCTGCTGGTTTGTCGCTGGGCGAATTTGGGAAGCCAGCGGCTGAGCTGGACAAGGAACAGATCGAAGCGTTGTGGGCCTGGGTCAGTCCCGAGCTCGTCGACTTGGAAACCGGAGAGGTGAATGCTGATCTGGATCCAGAAAAATATGAGCCTCGTGAAGCAGCCAAGAAGGACGAAGACAGTATCGAGATCACCGATCCTCAATTCGACATCGGTGTGCCTCGTCGTGAAAAGGTCGCTCGCGTTTACTACGTGAAGAAACCAGGTAGCGAGAAGATCGAGATGGTCGTATTGCCAGTTTATGGCAAGGGCCTTTGGTCAACGCTGTATGGCTACATGGCATTGAAGAACGATCTTGAAACGATTGCTGGTCTAACATTTTACGAGCACGCTGAAACACCCGGACTGGGTGGCGAAGTGGACAACACGAAGTGGAAGGCCCAGTGGGTCGGCAACAAACTGTACGACACCGACGGCAACCCAGCCGCTCGTGTCGCGAAAGGACCTGCTCCCGATGGCGACGAGTTCGCTGTTGATGGTTTGTCCGGTGCCACGATCACCTGTCGTGGCGTGACCAACTTGGTTCGTTACTGGGCCGGTCCCAATGGATATGGTCCGTTTCTGGACAAAGTGAAGAAACGACTTACCGGTGACGCATCCGCGGAAGCCGATCAACCTGAATCCTCCGTCGAAAGCGGTGTCGAGCAATACGACATCGACAACGTCGGTCCCAAAGAACCGGTGGGAGAGTAAACCATGGCTGCCCCCAAAGTCGGCAAGGTCCTGTTTGGACCTGTCATCGACAACAACCCAATTGCGTTGCAGATCCTAGGCATTTGTAGTGCTCTGGCTGTGACGACCAGTATCCAGGTCTCGATCGTTATGTCGCTCGCGGTGATCGCGGTGACGGGATGTTCGAATGCCGCGGTCTCGTCCATTCGTCACTACATTCCCGGCAGCATCCGGATCATCGTTCAGATGACCGTGATCGCGTCGCTGGTGATCGTCGTTGACCAAGTGCTGAAGGCGTACATGTACGACATCAGCAAACAACTCTCGGTCTTTGTTGGTCTGATCATTACCAACTGCATCGTCATGGGACGTGCGGAAGGTTTCGCCATGAAGAACGGCGTGTGGATCAGTTTCCTCGACGGAATCGGAAACGGAATGGGATACGGATTGGTCCTGATCGTTGTCGCGTTCTTTCGCGAATTGTTCGGCAGCGGTTCGCTGTTGGGCTTCGAGCTCTTTCAACTGGACCGCAACGACGGCTGGTACAACCCGAACAACTTGATGCTGTTGCCGCCCAGTGCGTTCTTCATCATCGGGTTCATGATTTGGGTCATTCGTTTGAACAAACCCGAACAAATCGAAGAGGCCTAAGTCATGGTCGAACAATACCTCAGCGTCTTTTTGAAGGCGGTTTTCGTCGAGAACCTTGCACTCGCATTCTTCCTGGGAATGTGCACGTTCTTGGCCGTCAGTAAAAACGTCAAAACGGCAATCGGTTTGGGCATCGCGGTCATCGCGATTGAAACCATCACCGTGCCCGCCAACCAACTGATCTACAGCCTGCTGCTGAAGAAGGGTGCGTTGACCTGGGTCAATGATCTCTTGATTAGCACGGACACTTACAACTTCGCGGAGGTCGACCTGACCTTCCTCGGGTTCATCAGTTACATCGGTGTAATCGCCGCCATGGTTCAGATCTTGGAAATGTTCCTCGATCGATTCATGCCCAGCCTTTACAACGCCCTGGG
This sequence comes from Rhodopirellula europaea 6C, assembly GCF_000338295.1. Lineage (GTDB taxonomy): Bacteria > Planctomycetota > Planctomycetia > Pirellulales > Pirellulaceae > Rhodopirellula > Rhodopirellula europaea. The sequence goes on along the minus strand of NZ_ANMO01000011.1, from coordinate 58,975 downwards.
GATCTTCCTTCCCCTGATCACTGTGAACTGTGCCATCCTTGGTGCGTCGCTGTTCATGGAACAACGTGAGTATCCGTTTGGCGAATCGGTCGTTTTCGGATTCGGATGCGGTGTCGGTTGGGCTCTGGCGATCATGGCTTTGGCTGGTATTCGCGAAAAATTGAAGTACAGCGACGTTCCTCCGCCACTTCGCGGTTTGGGAATCACGTTTATCACGGTTGGTTTGATGTCATTGGCATTCATGTCGTTCAGTGGCATCCAGCTGTAACGGATCCTATCCGTCGCAAAAACGTGCGTCAGCCGCTTGGCTGGCAGCAGTGAGTTTGTCAGCCCCCACGGCTGACGTGAGTTTTGACTGTCAGGCTGAATCGCCTCGCGTGCACCCCTCAACTTTTGATTTAAAATGCTTTCCCTTCCACTGATGATTGCGGCCTCGGCCAGCACGGTCGTCATTCTTGGCGTCGTCATGTTCACCGTCGTGGTGATCGCGTTGGTGTTGCTGATTTTGGCTGCCAAGAGCCAATTGGTTGCGTCCGGCCCGGTCAAAATCATGATCAACGGCCAAAAAGAGATTTCCGTCCCCGCTGGCGGAAAGCTGCTCGGTGCTCTCGCCGATGCGGGCATCTTCGTCAGCAGTGCTTGCGGCGGCGGTGGTACCTGTGCCCAGTGCAAGGTCAAGGTTGCTGAAGGTGGTGGAGATTTGTTGGCGACCGAAGCTGGTCACATCAACAAAAAGGAAGCTGCCGAAGGTGAACGATTGTCATGCCAAGTCGCGGTGAAAACCGACATGGTCGTGGAAGTTCCACCGGAAGCGTTCGACACCCAGAAATGGGAATGCACGGTCAAAAGCAACGACAACGTTGCCACGTTCATCAAAGAATTCGTCCTTCAGTTGCCTGAAGGTGCAGAAGTCGATTTCCGTGCGGGTGGCTACATTCAAATCGAATGCCCGCCTCACGAAATTCACTACAAAGATTTCGACATCGCCGAAGAGTATCACCCCGATTGGGACCAGTACAACATTTGGCGTTACGTGTCGAAGGTGGAAGAGCCCGTTGTGCGTGCGTATTCGATGGCCAACTACCCCGGTGAGAAGGGCATCATCATGCTCAACATCCGGGTCGCGTCGCCACCGCCACGTGCTCCCGAAGGAACTCCTCCGGGGAAGATGAGCAGTTACATCTTCTCGCTCAAACCTGGTGACAAAGCCACGATCAGCGGTCCTTACGGTGAATTCTTCATCAAGGACAGCGACGCTGAAATGGTGTACATCGGTGGTGGTGCCGGGATGGCACCTCTGCGAAGTCACATCTTCGAGTTGTTCAAACGTCAAAAGACGGACCGCAAGGTCAGCTACTGGTACGGTGGTCGTAGTCTTCGCGAATTGTTCTACATCGAACATTTCCGTGAGATCGAAAAGGACTTCCCGAACTTCAAGTTCAACATTGCGTTGTCCGAGCCACAACCGGAAGACAACTGGGACGGCTACGTTGGATTCATTCACCAAGTCTTGCTGGACAACTACCTCAGCAAACACCCCGCACCGGAAGACATCGAGTACTACATCTGTGGTCCACCCATGATGAACGCAGCCGTGTTCCGTATGCTGGATGACTTGGGCGTGGAACCTGAAAACATCGCCTACGATGACTTCGGCGGCTGATCAGGCAGTGAGTGGCTTACATTGCCAGCCAGTTTGAAGGCAACTGAGGGCCTCAGTTGCCTACGAGATTGATGCGACTGAGAGCCTCAGTCGCCTACGAGTGAGCCACCGTCCGAGTCTCTCGGTTGCGACGCGTTTATGTAGACAACCGAGGCCCTTCGGTTGTCATGTTTCACGTCGGCAACCGAGGCCCTTCGGTCGCCTTCCTGATTGCGAGTGCAAACGATTGTATTCGGGATGGTCACCAATCTCGTTGGCCAAACCGCTCACGCAACACGGACTGATCGCCGAACGGATTCTTCGCTCAGGACTCCAGCTCCAACCCAATGCGAATCTTTCGATGAGAACTCATTCCAGCGTTGTCGCTTTCTTTGGAGGTTGGTTCCTCGCAGCGTGTTGTTTGGCGGCGACCGCACATGCCGCCGATCCACTGACCTTTCGCGGTGCAACGATGGGCACGACCTACATGGTCAAAGTCCACTCGCCGCCGGAGCAACCGGATTGGGCGTCGGAGACCGAAACGGCGATCGACCGTGAGTTGCGTTCGGTCAACGATCAAATGTCGACGTATTTGAAGTCGTCTGAGTTGAGCCAATTCAATGCATCCGAATCCACGGATTGGTTCGAGGTCAGTGCCGACACCGCTCGTGTTGTCGCCGCCGCGTTGGAACTGTCTGAAAAAACAGATGGGGCGTTTGACGTTACGGTGGGACCGCTGGTGGATCGATGGAGCTTTGGCGCCGGCGAACGCAAAAACGACGTCCCCAGCGAAACGGAGTTGGACGAGTTGCAGAAGAGCGTTGGCTATCAGCATTTGGAAGCACGTTTGGATCCGCCGGCACTGAAGAAGGACATCGCGGATCTGCGAGTTGACCTGTCTTCGATTGCCAAAGGCCATGGCGTGGATCGGATCGTCGATTTGTTGGCTGGTCGTGACGCTGAAAATGTGTTCGTCGAAATTGGCGGCGAGGTTCGTGTGACCGGCGACAAGTCCGGTGAATCATGGAAGGTTGGGATTCAACGACCCGACGCGGGTGGGCAAGAATTGATGGTCGCTCACAAGATTCGCGATGCTGCGATGGCAACCTCCGGTGACTATCGAAACTTCTTTGAGGTCGATCAGCAGCGTTACTCTCATACCATTGATCCACGGACCGGACGCCCCGTCACCAATGGACTGGCGTCAGTCAGCGTGATCACGGATAGCTGTATGCTTGCCGATGGTTGGGCGACGGCGCTGAATGTTGTTGGGCGCGAAGAAGCGATGCGTTTGGCTCGTGAGAACGACCTCAGCGTGTTGATCGTGCAGCGATTGAGCGACCGCTTAGTATCCAGTGGGACGGGCGAGTTGGCTGAATACGCCGATGTTGATGTTCCTGCTGATGTGTCCGTCGTGGATGACGCTGCCAATAAGTCCGAGAAGGCCGAGGCGAAAACGTTCGCTCAGCGAATGGCACCAGTGCTGTTGATGACCGGGATCACGTTTGGCGCCGTGTTGTTGGCGATGGCGGTCGGGGTGATCTTCGGCCGGCAAGCGATCAGCGGATCCTGCGGCGGCTTGAATGCCAAGGTTGACGAAGACGGCGTTTCTCGCTGCACGATGTGCAGCACCCCTTCGGAAGCCTGCCAAGAGCTTCGGGACAAGATGGCTGCGAAGTAGGCTGGCTTAGAAGTAGGTCGTAGGCGAGATGCCGATGCCTCGGCTGTTCGCCGAGCTGGAGCTAGCAGTCTTGCATTCGTTTTCGGAAATCGGAGAGTTCGATTTTGGGAACGATATCGCTGGTTTTGGTGCCGAGTGCGACCGCGGCGATGTAACCTTGCCGAGGAATCACGTTGCGGATCTGCCAATGACGACCCTGCGCGAGTGATTCGTCTTTCAGGACCAAGCGTGGGGAGTTGGACGACGCGTTTACAAACGCAAATTGGTCCAGCGGTGTGTTCAGGCCGGTACCGATCGCTTTGATGAACGCTTCTTTCAGCGTCCAGATTTTCAGGAACAAAGCTTGTTTTGCGTCGTCGTTTTTGACTCGGTCGAGCTGCTCGATTTCTTCCGGAGCGAAATACCGCTGAGCGAGTCCGGGATCGGTTTTTCGGTCCAGGCCTTCGATATCGACGCCCAGCCATTCATCCGCTGCTTCGGCACCGATTCCGCAGATCACCAGGCCTTTTGTGTGTGCGATGTTGAACGGCCGACGCAATTGCTCGGGCGTTTCCACGATGGGTTTGCCGTGGTCCAAGTTTCTGAATTGGATCTGATGCGGGGCGGTGTTCGTGTCGGCGATCAAGAAACGAGCCATGCCCCGGCCGATCACGTGTTGATGCCGTGCCGAGGCGACTCGGAATTTGGCGGCCGATTGATGTTCTTCTTGCGGCAGCCACCTCATGCAAAATGATTCGATTTTGCCGGGTGTGTCGTGGGCCGCCGAGGCGTACCAAAGCTGGATCGGAGATTGTTTGGTCAGCGGGCGATTCGGCGCAGCAGAGGGCTGTTGCGAGTCGGCGGCGTTCGATTGTACGGGGGGCGTTTTCGTCATGGCTGCCATGATCGACAAAACTGGGCCCACCCGTCAATCACGCTGACGGGGATCTGCAGAATCGTTGTTCGCAAGTGCGGCGATCACACGATGAGAACAATATGATCCGCCACCCACTTTCAGTGCCGCGTTTGCTCGCCGAAGACGCTCTCGAAGCGATTTCGTTTGACCGAGGGACGTTGTGGTTGGTCGCAGGATTTTTGCTGTTGGGTTGGGTTTTGGCGCGAATGACGATTTCGCGAAAGAAGAAGGCCATTCAGCAACGGGGCGAAAGCCGCGAAACTCAGCGGCGTTTGGATTCAGAGGTCAAAACAGCTCTTCCGCTCAGCGACGCTCCGATAGAGACCCAGCGTTGGCAGGTCGCGATGTTCGACTTGCAACGCGAATTGACCGGCGACCTGGATACCCGCATCGCGGTCGTTCAAAACCTCATTCGACAAGCCGACCAACGAATCGCGGTGCTGCAGGAGTTGGAGCGTCGCCAGCAGGCGGGGTGAGCGTCGGATAGCGGGCAATGAACGGTTCAGGCTGCAGTTTTGGCCAGAGGAAAGCTGCGGTTGGACCGTCGCCAGGCAAGCACACAAAATAGTGAGGCGAGGACCAAAACAAGTGATGTAGGTTCAGGTACCGCGGTCGCGCTCGCGTTTGCGTAACCGATGTCCTGCAAAATCCCAATCTCGATTTCTGAGTAGGTACGTCGCGTAACCTGGGGGGCGATGCTGAACTGCATCACGCTGTTCGAGTCTAAAATGTGCGAAATACTTGAGCCATCATTGAATGTCGCTGGGGAATAGATGTCGACGACGGAGGCTGCATTGGCGACAGAGGCATTCACGCCATCAAAAACCACTGAGTTAGAAGTGAGGTCCGCGGGAGTTCCGATGAATTCACCGGATGCGTTGAAGAGTTCAGTACCGTCGTCAAGTCGCAGAAATTGATCGTAGGTGGAGTAGGTATTGCTTGTTGAATCTGATACGCCAATCGGGCTAGTTCCGTCCGAGTTCATCAGGCTTGCAAAACCGATTGCGTGACTGATTTCATGAAGCGAAACGCTAAACAGGTCAAATTCGCCAGCATCGGGCGCCGCCAGTGATTCATTCCATGAATACCCAAAATCAAAACGTGCTGAGCCATGCGATCCTGTGATCGAGGTTCCGGGCCCGACATTCAGAATGTTCTGCTGGACGATCCCCTGCTGAAATCCACCGCCAAAGAAATATGAGGAGCCTGCCGATGCGAGAGAACCGGTGCCAGATGTCAGCGACTCACGGATGGTCAGATTGACCGTTCCAGATTCATTCAATACATCGGATACGTAGCTCAGTGCTGATTCAAAAACTGAACGACGGGCGGCACCGGTAGAGCTGTCATCAAAGCCAACACCCGAGTCATTGCTGATGTCTTCGTAGGTGAGGTTCCAGGTAATTGCTGCGAAAGACGATTGTCCAATTACCAGGCAAAATACGAAAGTAGCACCTGCAATGCATCGAAGAGAGAAGCTGTTCTGGGTGTAGATCTGCTGCATCCACCTGGCCACTGACTGAATGTTTAGAATAGCAGTGCGAGTTGTATGCACCGCTTGCTCGAAATGCACTCAGCAACCTTAGCCGCACGACGTTTTGAAAACAATGAATTGGGAAGAATGAGCCGGGTGCATATTGCAGCGAAGGGCGTCATTCGGGGGATGGTGTCGGGATGGTTTTGAATTGTCAGTCCTGAGTCATGGCAATCATGGTAGGCTCTTTTCGGAGAATCGCTTGTTTCGCTTCAGTCTCGCCACGCTGATTGCTTTGCCGATCGTGGTGGCGTCGTTTGACTTTGCGGTCGTTCATCCGGTGATCGCGACGGTTGTTTACTTCGCCATCGCAGCGATGTTGTTTCTCTACGGGGTGACCGCGAAGCAGGTTGAAACGCAATTGGACGTGAAGTCCAGGCCCGGGTTCGTTTTCGCGACGGGCTGTTTGATTGCATGTGTGTTGGTTCTGATGTCCGTGCAAACCCTGAGAAAAACGTCTCGGAAGTTTCGTGAATGGTCGGTGGCACATCGCATGGAACGCTCGGGCTATCGAAAGGTTTGGGATGAGCCGACCTACGGGCGGAACGGGCAGGTCCTTTCACGAGGGTACCGTTGGGAAAAGTGATGTTTGCGAACGCTCAGTGGAGCCATGACGAATCCATATGAGAATCAGTCGCTGATTGAAGATCGCTATCAGGTGGATGTCGTTCGCACGCCCCTGACGTACATGCATGCACTGTCGGTCGGAGTTGGGGTGTCGATCATCACCCCGGTCTACTTGTCCGTGAGTTGGCATGTTCGATCGGGAACCCTCTGGGTTTCCGACATAACTTTCTTGCTGCGTGAGTTCACGATCCCGGTGACCTTCGGAATCGCCTTGGCGTTGTTGGGGGCGTGGTTGGTGCCTTCCCGTGTGAGCCGATGGCTGACGGCCTACCGCCTCTTGGTGCCATTCATCGTGCTCACTGCATTGTTCTCCACGATGTTCACGTTGCTGGGCTACGGTTACCTCAACCAGTCCATCCAGATAGGCCGTATTTACCTGACGTCGCTGTCGGCGTTCCATGCCGTGATCGTCGCCACCGCCGTGTTCTTGCACCTCGCCTGCCGCCCGCGACCTTGATTGCGTAGGTCAGGTCCTACCTGACGATCATAGAAGGCCGGTGATTGATGGGCTTGTGAGGGGACGGGGTGTCGCCTCGCTTTGTTCCAAAGCATCGGCTTGATCGCCAGGTACAACCTGGCCTACCGATGCTGTGTCGATTCTGCGTGATGCAAACTGTGACTAGTTCAGGTCGCGAATTTTGATGTCGCGCCAGCTGACTTCGTAGGGGCCGGTGCCGGCTTTGATGCCGTGCACCTGCAGACCAAGGAAACCGTTGGTGGAGGACTCGGGATCTTGGATGTCACTGATCTTTTGATCGCCGATCCAAACTTGAATACGGTTGCCATGGGCTCGAACCAAGTAGCGGTTGAATTTGCCGTTCTTGTACGCATCCTTGATCGGTTGTTCTTTGGTGATCCAGCCTCGGCCCGTGGCTTCCGAGTAGATGTAGCCGGCTTCACCTGGAGCCGACTCAATTTCGACTTGTGGCCCGTAGACTCGTCCGCCCTTTTCACGTGACTGCGAACGAATTTGAACGCCGCTGTTGAGGCCTTCGTCCACGTTGACTTCGAAGGTCAATTCGAAGTTGTCGTAGTTTTCGTTGCTGCACAGGAACGAGTTTGGGCTGCCTTCGGATGTTGTGCCGACGATCGTGCCGTCTTCAACGCGATATTTCGCGGTGCCATTTTTGCGGTTCCATCCGTCCAGGCTCTTGCCGTCAAAAAGTGATTTCCATCCTTCTGCTTTCAAGTCCGGTGCAGCGTCGAAATTGACGTTGCTGTTCGACGAGGCAGATTGTCCGTCGCCTTCGACATCGGACGCGTTTGCAGGGGCACCGGTCGCGGCTTCGTCGCTGCCCATCTTCGCAGCAGGAACGGCTGGCAGAGTCACTTCGCCGTTCGCGGCCCATTCGGTTCCGCGGCGAAGCGACGTTTGGAACGCGAGTCCATTCATGGCGGCAACGTCGTGTCCAAGTGTTGTGTGAAAGACTCGGCCCTTTCCGAATTCGATCGTCATCAAGATGGGCTCGTGTTCGCCAGTGCCGCCCGTTGCCGGGTTGCTGTAGGCGGTCGCCAGCACGTTCATGTTCTCGGCTGGGCCACGCAGTTTGCCGTACAGTTCGTCAGCGACTTGCAAGAACGATTTGGGCAAACCAGCGGTGATTGGATGCGAAGCATCGCGAACGACCATCATGAAGGGCACGCGTTTGCCGTGTTGTCCGCCGCCACCTTTTGACATGTCGCGTGTGAATTTCTTTTGGTCTTCTTTCCAACGAACATATGGGCCGTCTTTTTCATTCCGACCGCCCCAGCCGCCCAGGCCGATCATGCGGTTGTAAGCGTCCCATTTGGGGAACGAATTGTCGGCAGCGTGAACGGTCACAAATCCGCCACCTTCACTGACGTAGGTCTCGAAAGCCTTTTCGGTTTCGGTCGACCAAGCTTCGCCGTTGTAGTTGGACACCACGACGTCGTAATCGGAAAACTTGGGTGCAAAGCCAGCCTTGTCTTCGCCCTTGCCCGGTGCGGTCGCGACGGTGACTTTGGCGAAGTCACCCGATTCCAGTGTGGCTTGGATCAGGGGTGTGGTTTCTTTCCACTTGTGATTGTTTTGACCGTCGATCAACAACACGTTCAGCGGTTTGGCTGAGTCTTGTGCGACGGCAATGGTGGACGAGGTGAGCACCGCGAAAGCGGCGAGGAGAGTGCAAAGTCGAAATTTCATCGGCGTTGAATCTGTGGGGTGGGTGGAGCTAGGTGAAATTCGAAAAACGTCCCTTTCCGGACGTGATTGAGCGGGGGATTAGTTTAGCAGATCGGTCGGGTAGGCTTGGCACGATCTGTGACGCAAAATGGAAACATCTCGCAGCGGACCAGTGACCAAGCATCGCGTCCGCCGCCGTTCCTCTATCGATTCCATGGGTGTTCGTTTTGTCCCAATTCTCCGGCTCTCCCGCTCCTCGTGCCGCTTTTCCCGCCACCCGATTGCGTCGCGTTCGTGCGACGGACTGGTCTCGCCGCCTCGTCCGGGAAACGACGTTGTCGGTGGACGATTTGATCTGGCCGCTCTTCGTGATGGATGGTTCTGGTCAGCAGCCTGTTGGTTCGCTGCCCGGTGTGAATCGGCTGGGGGAATCCGAGGTCGTTTCGGCGGCCAAGCGTGCCGTCGACTTGGGCATCCCCGCGATCGCATTGTTTCCAGCGACAGATCCGAAACTCAAATCCGAAGACGCGGCCGAAGCTTACAATCCGGACAACTTGGTCTGCCGAGTCACACGGCAGATCAAGGATGCGGTGGGCGATTCGCTGGGCGTGATTTTGGATGTCGCCTTGGATCCCTACAGCAGCCATGGGCAGGACGGGTTGGTGCGGGATGGACAAGTCATCAACGACGAAACCGTCGATGTGCTGTGCAAGCAAGCGATTGTGCAAGCCGCGGCGGGATGCGATGTTATCGCGCCAAGTGACATGATGGATGGACGCATTGGAGCGATCCGATCGGCTCTGGATGGAGCCGGGCATTCGGGCGTGCAGATCATGTCGTATGCGGCCAAATACGCCAGCGCGTTTTATGGACCGTTCCGAGATGCGGTCGGATCCGCGGCCAATCTTGGGGCGGCGGACAAGAAGACTTACCAGCAATCACCGGCTCAGTCCGATGAAGCGATTGCGGAAGTTGCATTGGATTTGGCCGAAGGCGCCGATAGCGTGATGGTGAAACCGGGAATGCCCTACCTGGACATCGTCGCTCGAGTGAAGCAAACCTTTGGTGTGCCAACGTTTGCCTATCAAGTCAGCGGCGAATACGCGATGCTGCGTGGTGCCGCCGATGCGGGGTGGCTCGACGGTGACGCCGTGATCCTGGAAAGCTTGCTTTCGTTCAAGCGTGCTGGTGCCGATGGCGTGCTGACTTACTTTGCCGCCGATGCAGCGGAGTTGCTTCACCGCAGTTGATCTTGCTCAACAACTTCCCCCGTAGGATGGTCTTCCAAGACCGTCCTGCAAATTCCGCAAGTCGATCTTCCAAGACCATCCAAGTTGAACGCGACGGTCTTGGAAGACCATCGTACGGGCGATAAACCGCTTCTTTCTTTATTCGATCTTTCGCAAACACAATTCAGCATGGCCGATTCACTTTCATTCGCTTGGCACTGGGAAGACACCTTGATCGCCGGCCAGGAACGACCTTTGGCGGTGGCTTCCGATCCCGACGCGATGTTGATCGAGGCTTGCGAGCGACAAGACGCTGGTGAAGAGGGCGTGATCGATCCCTTTTGGGCGACGACTTGGCGGGCGGCGTCGGGGCTCGATCGTTTTTTGGATCGAGTTCCCATTCACAACCAAGACGTGTTGGAAGTTGGCTGCGGGACCGGGCATGCTGGGATCGCGGCCTTGCTGCGCGGGGCTCGTGTGACGCTGACTGATGGCGTCGAGGACCCGTTGCAATTGGTGCGACTCAGTTTGTCTCGATTGGGTTTGCACGCTGACGTCCGGGTCTTCCGGTTGGGAGAGGATTCGCTGGCACCGAAGAAGTTTCCGTTCATCCTGGGCAGCGATGTCACCTACCTGAGAACGCTGTGGCCGGAGTTGTTGCAGTCCGCCGCCGAACATTTGACCGAGGATGGGCAATTGATCTTGAGTGACCCTCAACGATTGATCGCGACCGAGTTTTCTCAGTGGGTGAAGGACAAGCCATGGGATTACACCGAGCACACGGTGGAGATGGATGATGATCCAGAGCATCCCATTCGCATCATGGTTTTGACGCAAGGATAAGGTGCTGTTTCGGGGGCGGTGTAGCCGGATTCGCCAGAATTCGGACTCACCTGATTCAACGCTCAGTGCGGATGCGTTCCCCTTTTGACACAGAGGCGGAGAGACGCGGGGGCGCAGAGAGGTTCTCCCGGTTTTTGGCATCCTCCTGCCGACCTTCGAAGCCACGCACTCCCGCAGGTCCCACTCGAACTTCTCGGTAGGCCCCTGCGTCTCCGCGTCCTGGCGTCTCTGCGTCAACAAATTCCCGACCGAAGACACGGGCAACGTCCTGCGTTTTTCTGCAAAGCAACAGAGTAGAACAGTTGTCCCCAACTGTTTGCGTGCCAGGGACGAAAGCTTCGAGCCGCGCAAAGCGAACGCGGTAAATCTTTGACATTGGATGTGGTCCCGCGAAGTCATGCGTCATGACGGAACGATTGGGGGTCAATCGTTCTACTCTGGTGACGTCTCGTGGTCGCCTCGCTTTGTTCCAAAGCATCGGCTTGATCGCCAGGTACAACCTGGCCTACGGCAGCGTACGCATCTCGGCCTACCAAAACTTCTTTTGCAAATTCGCTTGACTCTCTCTTGTGACCGCTGTACCGTGTAACCAGTACACCAGTTAACCAGGTTTGGGCATCGGTGCGAATATGTTTTTTACAGTCGACCCTTCCAATGGCGTGGCGATCTATTCCCAGATCGTTCGCCAAGTGAAATTCGCTGTCGCGGAGCAAACACTGCGTCCGGGGCAGCTTCTTCCCAGCGTTCGGCAGCTTAGCCAGCAATTGGCGGTCAACCCAAACACCGTGGCTCGGGCGTTCCAGGACCTGCAATCCGAGGGCGTGATTGAAACGCTTCGCGGACGCGGGGTTGTGGTCTGCAAAGGCGCCGTCGAGCGTTGTCGCAAACAGCGGCAGTCGCTCCTTGCGGAACGCCTATCCGCGGTATTGACCGAAGCTCTGCAAGCGGGGCTGTCAGCCAAAGAGGTCCGCAAGCTCGTCGATGAGCAACTTCGGACTCTCGACGGAACCATCGAAGCGATTGCCGAATTGCAATGAGCTTGCCATGCGGGCGAGCAAGATGCCTCGGCCGCGTTTGATTCGACGCACACTGAACCCATCTCATCGAAGCAGGATCGTCATCATGAACCCCGTCATCTCGACCGATCAACTGACCATGCGTTTTCGAGGCTGCGACGCCTTGCTGGGCGTGGATCTGACCATCCAGCCCGGGACCGTGTTCGCCTTGCTGGGTGAAAACGGAGCCGGCAAAACAACCCTGATCCGAATCCTCACCGGGTTCCAGAAACCGACGTCTGGATCCGCCTGCGTCTGCGATTTCGATCCGCTGAAACAGCCCTTGGAGGTTCGTCGGCGGGTCGGCTACGTCTCTGACAATCCCGCGCTGTACGACTGGATGACCGTTGGCCAAATCGGCTGGTTCACGGCTTCGTTTTATCCCGATGGCTTCTATGACGCGTACCGTGAATCGGTCGCGAAGTATGAGATCCCCGAAGATCGTAAGATCCGAGTGCTCAGCAAAGGCCAGCGTGCCAAGATCGCGTTGTCATTGGCTCTGGCGCACGATCCCGAACTTTTGATCCTGGACGAACCAACGTCCGGCTTGGACCCAATGGTTCGTCGCGAGTTTCTTGAAAGCATGATTGGCAGGGCCGCCTCTGGGCGAACCGTGTTCCTTTCCAGTCATCAAATCAACGAAGTTGAAAGGGTCGCCGACACGATCGGAATTTTGCACAACGGCAAACTGCAAGCCTGCGAACCGCTCAACGATTTGAAAGGCTCGATGACGGAGCTGACCGTCTCACTGGACGATCCGCTGGTCCAAGTCCCCACGCTGCCCGAACCAGCCGAAACATTGTTGGAAGAGAACCAAGGTCGACAGCGGCGATTTCTGGTCCGCAATTTTGACCCGTCGATGATTTCGTTCATCGAGTCCGCCTCGGGCGTGGTCGCCGTGCGAGATCGAACGATGACGTTGGAGGAAATCTTCATCGCCCACACGCGAAAAGGTTTCGCTGGCCCGCCCGGACCGCCGCCTGAAATGTCTCGCGGACCGTCCGAGTCGCCGAAGCCATCCACCGGCGACGGCGGACGTGAATCCGAAGTTGTCACCTCGGGAGAACAGTCATGAACGAAACTCGTCTATGGCAGGGCCTGCTGTGGAAAGAGGCCAAGCAGGTCATCCCGCTGATCGGGATGTTGTTAGGAGTCTCGGCCTTATTGTTCATCGTGTGGGCAGCCACTTCGCGGCAATTGAATGTGACGCTGCAAGCCACCGGGGACATTGTTCCGCTGATCATGCCAGCGTTATTCGCGGCCGGTGCGGGGGCGATCCTGATCAGCCATGAAAAGGAAACTCGTTCGTTGAACTGGCTGGCGTCGCTTCCGATTCCTATACGTCCGATCGTGATGACAAAATTTGTCGTCGCGTTTGCTGGTTTGATGCTGATGTGGCTCGGATGTTGGCTGCTCGGAATCTTGGCCGGATTGGATGGTGGCAACGGTGGACCGCTGGCTGAATTGAAGCAGATTCACCCCGCCTTTTGGTTTCTGCATTCCATCTACGTCTTGCTCTGTGGGTTTTACACCGCATGGCGAAACAAGAATGCCTTTCCCGCCCTGGTCTGGATCATTCCACTGGCGTTGCTGCCCTTTCTCGTGGTGGAAATTTGGCATGCGATGCCTTTTATCGGGAGCTCGCAATACGCGGATGTGACTCAGAAGACTTGGGTGATGGGAATCGTGACGGCTTTGGCGATTCCCATCGCGGGATGGTTTGCGTATCGAGCTGGCCGGAGAGAGCTGCAGGCCGATGAACCGGAACGATTGCTCGGCCGTGACGGGTTGCATTCTGCCGATGCCTGGCGTCCACCGGAGACTTCGGCACCAAGCGAGTTGCCGTTTCGAAATTCGTTGACTTCGTTGGTTTGGCAGACCATTCACAGTTCGCGTTGGATGTCGATTGGCTTGAGCGTTCCTCTACTTGCCGGTGCTTTGGCTTGGTTGGTGCTGACCAATCACCTGGGGCAAATTTCAAGCTGGTTGATGGTGGCGATCCAAGTTTCGATCGGACTGTCGCTGCTGGCCGTGTCTTGGTTGGGCGTTGCGGTATTCACGGGAGACGGTTCCTCCGGGCGATTGAAGTTTCTGGCCGATCGCGGCGTGTCGCCTCATCGAGCGTGGGTTGGCCGTCACTGGTTTGGCGTCAGTCTGCTATGCGGGATTTCTTTGTTGATCCTTGTGGTTCAGGCCATCCTGGGAACACCACTCAGTCCGGATGCATACGATCGACCCGCTGTGCCGGAGGTTTCCCTGCTGACGATTTTGGCTGTGTTCGCGGTCGTGTATGGCGTGTCTCAGTGGACCAGCCAATTGGTACCGATGCTTGCCGCGTCTGCTTTCTTGGCTCCGGTGCTCTCGCTGGTCGCATTGGCGATGCTGATCAACGCGGGCGTGGGCAACGGGGTTCGACTGGGATGGTTGCTGCTCATTGCCGTGCTTCCGTTCGCTGCGACGTGGTGGACGATGCATGACTTCATGGATGGAAGACGCGGTTGGAAGTACTGGTCGACGATGGTGGTCGCTGGCTTGCTGTTTTCACTCTTGCCAAGCCTTCCCGTTTGGATCGCGAAATCACAGTTCCCGCGGATGCCCAAAGAACGCGTCGCGGAACTGTTGCCAGAAGCAAGAAGGCTCAGCAAAGCGAGTTCGATGAACTTTGCCTCGATGCGGATGGGCGATCTTGATCTTCGTGACGACTTCTCAAACAGGCTAGGAGAAGTGGATGGCGAAACCGCGGTGCAACGATTTCATCAGCGAAATTATGCCTCGCCGGACACCTGGATGGTGATCGGTAATCAAGACGACACACCGCTAAGGGCCGACACCTGGATCATTCAAAACAGCCTGGAGATGGCTTCATTCACCAAGCTGCGGTGGAAGCAGAATCCGAGTGAGACTTCAAAAGAGGAGTTGGCCGCTTTTATTGATCGATTGACCACGGCCGCCCGACGGTTGCGACTGAGCGTTCGCTGGTTCGACCAAGAGATGGCTGACTATGTGGAAGAGTGGCTTGTCAACAATCTATCTGACAAAGCCATGCAGCCGCTTCAGTCGGAGCCGTTCTTTCGGCGGGCGGCGGAACAAGTCGCAGCGTTTGACGACCGACAATCGGCTCGCCGGCGGGCGTTGCTGGTGAGCTGGCACGTGGATCTCGAATTGTCGGAACACAGCCAGTGGTATGGCGTGAGTGCGAACGACGATTGGTTTGCTCGTGTTCCGCTGAATTGGCGAGCGAGCATCATGCAAAAGGGATTCGGCGCAGTGGTGGATCGGTGCTTGCAAATCCAGGAAAAACAGAAGGCTGGCGGTGATCTAGAACCTGAGTTCCGGGCGCTGCATGAGTTGGTGGGGCGGCCAGGTGGCGACTTTGAAACCGGGCCCTACAGCGACAATGCGAGCTCTGGGCAAAACACTCTGCATCCTCGTCGGTTCTATGGGTATCCGGCGGTCAGTTGGTTTGAACCCTGGGAAACCGAGGGCCAGCTCATCTGGCAGCGTTTGCAAACCAAAGCACAGACCGAGACAGAGTCCGAATCGAATGTCCCCACTGAGGAGGAAGTCCAATGAGCCAACGAACATCTGATTTTCGATATCGCCTCTGGATGTGGTACCCACCGATCCTAGTGGTCCTGGCGATCGCTTGGGGTGTGGGGCGAGAGTATTGGGTCAAGGGCGAATACCGTTCCGTGGTCAACGAAATGGCCGACAGCGGTGTCCCCGTCACCACCACCCAAATTCACGATCGGTACACCGCCGCAGGAACGAACGAACGTTCAGCGGAATGGACCGAGCTATTTGACGCCGTGACTGCGTTGCGAGAAATGTCGCGAGACTCGGTGGAAGGACTGGAGGATCTCGTACCGCCGGATGAACCGTGGCCGGCCGAACCGTTCGCTGCATTGATGAGCGAAGAAGCTCAGCCACTCATTGATAAGCTCGAAGAGATGCTAAAAAGCGAGGCTTCCATCCCCGTCGAAGTATCGTTTTCTTCGCGTCGCTTGTGGATGTCTGGCAGCAACTCCGGGTCAGTCCTAGAGCTTTTAAAGGACGAGTTTCGATTGGCGTATCATTCCGGTCACACGGAACGGGCCATTGCGCTGCTGCGACAATGGAGACAGTTCATTGAACTGTTGGGACAATCGAACGGGTTCCAAGTATGGTCGCAATGGAATTTGTCGACGCATTGGCTTCGCCTGGTTCGCCAATCGGTTGCCCACGCATTCTGGAACGAGGAACAACTCACTGAACTCGTTGCTTTAACGAGCGAAATCCAGGGCCCCGATCTCGACCAATGGAACGAATCTCTGTTGTCGAGCTTTGTGGCTTGGGACCCGCTGCAGGATGAGGGATCCTGGGTTCGCTTCACCGATCCTGACCTGCGATCGATCCAGCCGTTCGGAGCATCGGCCATTCATGCGATGGCGGCTCTGGAATGGATGCAACCACGCAATGCCGCTGAATTCGATCGTGGCGGGCGACGCGATCGCAAGGGCGCACAACGGAACCAAGAGACGGAACGAGCAATTGCCGATGGGTCAAGGAGCTTGGTGTCCGTGCCCTTCGCAACGCTGAATCGCTGGATGCGACAGGACTGGGATGTCTCAATCGCATACGGAAAACAGCAGAATGACAATTTCCACGACTCCAGAAAATGGACGCTGACGGCTGTCTATGTGCGGAAATACCAAGTTGAGAACGAACGCTTTCCTCGGTCGTTGGACTCGTTGCGATCAATGGGGGCAGACGACCGCGATTGGACGCTCAGTACCAGAGAACGCCTTGGGTACCGAGCGGATGACGGGTCGAAGAAAGGGGATCAGGCTGTCGCGGTCCTTTGGACAGACGACAAAATGCACCAAGGTGAAGACGATGAACCCGGAGTTGGCCGCATCCCCTATAGCGAGCGGAAATGGGGATCCGGTCGCGCCGAAAAATTTGAAATCTGGTTTGACCGAACGATGTAGACAGGCTCGGCATAGAACAGTTGTCCCCAACTGTTTGCGTGGCTGGTTGGAGTTGCCGGGTAGCGTGATGCGATCGCGGATGAAGCTCGAAGTGCGGTGCGGTTCGACGATGGAACGCTGTGCGACGGAACAATTGGGGGCAATTGTTCTACTCTGGCTTCACCACCAGTGGCCGTCTTCCGTGATGGGGTGAATCTCGCATCGCATGGAGTCAATCGCGGAGGCGAGTTCGCCGATGGCCCAATCCAGGTCGTCGACTTCCAATCGGTATTCGGGCCACTTCCATCCGGCCGGCCAAATCTGATGCGGTGCCGGCCATCGATCTTTTTCGGTTGTGTGCTGGATTCGAGCGAGCAACCTGGGCAGGCACTGCGACGTCGGCGAAGTGTCTTGGTCGATCTCCTTTGAATCACGCAATGCGATTGGTGGATCGGCCGCGACCCATTGCTGCAAACCCTTTGCGGCATCGGGGCGATCTGGATCGATGACCGTGATGCCGTGTTCGGAAGCCAAACGCTGGCAGATGATTTGCCGAAGCTGTGAATCGCCGCCCACCAAAGCGATGGACGGCACATCCGCGGCAATGTGATCTCGCAAGTCCCGAATCGTCCATCCAAAACGCGGGTCGCAGAAGTCGGCGGCGACGTCGCAAGCCGGTTCCAAGACGAATCGTCGGGCGGTGTATCGAGGATGCGGGACGACCAATGCTTTTGCCGATCCGGCTGGGCCGCGGCCGCCGATCAGACCTCGACGTCCAGCTGAACTGGCGGGACCTGCCAGGCGACCGTGTAGGACAACGTCCAGGTCGATCACACGGGCGCCCCATCGAACCAAACGCTTTCGGCCCAGGTCGATCTCCAGATGTTGCAGCACGTCCAAGACTTCCGCCGCGGAGGCTTCCGTCGCAAACGCGGCGACGGCGTTCAGAAAGGGCGATTGGCCTCCGGGGCCGCCGATTGGCGGGGTTTCGAAAAGGCGGCTGGTTCGAAGACGCTGAACAGGTTCTTCGGAGGATTCGCCTGATAGCTCGGAACAAGGCTTGGCGACGACGCCCGACTCAGCCACCCGGCGTGCCGCTTCCGCGATCACCACGCGGCGATCGCCCAGGTTCGATCCGAAGCTGATGAGGCACTGCGTGGGCATGAACGAATCGGAGAATTTGCGAGGCTGGGACGAGAATGCTCGCGAATGATAGCTGGAACCCGCTCCGACACCAACGATGCGGACACGCGGCATTGGATCGGCAATACGGTGATGTTAGCGTTGCATCGGGACCGCGGTGGTCCATTCGGGAAGCTCAGTCGCTTCGGAAGTGATGCCCAGCACGATCGTCGAAGGGTGCTGAGACGCTTTGCCGATCAGCAGGCACTGCGAAAGCTGGACACAATCGCTCAATCGTTCTCGCTGAAGTGTCCGCTCGCAACGACGAGCGTGCCACTTGTTTTGCAAGGTGCTCCACCCGAAGCCTTTGGCCGGGGCACACCAATCGACACGCAGCCGAGGCATCGCGGATTGCTCGCCCGATTCCGGTTGGTGTGACGCGTTGGCTTCTCGCCAAGCATGCCCCAACGCCACGAAGAAGGCCGGCTGCAGTCGCAGTTCATCCGGCGTGACCAATACCAACGTCTTGCCGTATCGAACGGCTTGTTCAACGGTTCGATGGAGCAAAGTTCGCAAAGTTTGATCCGGTTTGAACATTGACCACGTTGGGATTCAAAGCCCGAGAAATGATTCAAGCTCGAACAAAACGGCTCGGGAATTCCGAGCCGCTGAAATGTCTGGTGCGAAAATCTGGCGACCTTCGCGAACGATCAAGATTGCGGCGAACGCATCTTGGCCAACATCGCTTGGAAGTCGACGGCGACAGGACGTCCGGCGGACAAGTCCGCGGATTCGTTGTGCAATGCTGCCGTTTCGACTTGCACGTCGTCTTCGATGACCAGCATGTCTCGGTCGTCGTGGTTGACGGCGATGTCGTCGCCATCTTCTTCCATCCACAACACGGGAGCCGAGGCTGCCATGGCGGATTGGTTTTGCATGGCACCCATGTCTTCTTCTTCGCAGATCTCTTCCGAGCCATTGGCTTCATCGCCGACCAATGCCAGTGGCGAGTTGGCCGCACCACGCATGCTGAGGATTTCCTCATGCAGCGAAGTCTCCAGATCCGAGGCCACTTCGTCTCGCTCGGCGACTGTTTCGACTGTGTCGATCAACGAATCAGCGGTGGGTTTGATTTCTTCTTCGTCATCAAACTCGCCAAACAATTGGTCCGCCGTCGGGGTTGCTGCGACCGGTGTTTCAACCAATTCTTCTGATTCGGTTGTTTCGGGCAAGTCAGCGGCCAGAGCCGATCCGACCACGTCGGAGACCATTTCGTAGTCACCTTCGTAGGATTGGCAGTCGATGCTCAACGAACCAAATTCGATGTCGCTTTCGGAAGCTTCGCACTGAGCGGTGGCTTCTTCGCAGACGAGTTGCTCATCGATCGTTTGCTCGGTTGAAGCAGCAAATTCCAGTTCGCTTTGTTCGGCTTCCGCCGTTTCGCTTTGGCCCTGGTTTTCGCTTTGGCACTGGCCGGTGCTCTGGCAAGCTTGGTCTTCGCATTCCGATGTGCTGCAAGCTTGGACGTCGCACTGGGTTGCTTCCGCTGCGACGGGTGTTTCGGTCTCTTCCGGCAACGGCTGGTCGTTCCAGCGTCGGCTATGTTCGTTGGATTCTTCGAACTCGAACGACGCGGTCGCTGGTTGGTCTTCCGAAGCGGAGTCATTCCAGCTCGAATCGTCGAGAGCACCGAATTCAACGTTGGATGCTTCCGCACTCGGGACGGCGATTTCTGGTTCGTCCATGACGGGACTGGGCAGTTGTTGCAACATTGCCCAAGCGCGATCGACGATTTTGTTGTCGATGATGCTTTGATTGAGTGACGCGGCACAATCGATCGCGGCGGTCATCATTTGGTTGATCAAGCGAGGCGTTCCGCTGCAAGCTTGATGGATTGCACGAATCGCTTCGTTGGTAATCGCTTCGCTTGGGTTCGATCCGCAGCTTTCGATGACGCGGCGCACATAGGTTTGTGCTTCGTCGCCATTGAGTGGGTGCAGGTAGCATCGTGTCGCGACGCGTTGCACGAGAGCTTCGAGCGATGGCAATGCCAGGGTCTCGTCCAATTTGGGGCCGCCCATCAGAACGGCGCTGACACGTGGTTGGCCTTCGCTCATCGTGTTGGTGATGATGCGGATGGTTTCCAGGACTTCTGGTGTCAACGCTTGAGCTTCATCGACCAGCAAGAGCAAACCGGGGAATTCCGAGGTGCTGCGAGCGAGTCGCTCGACCAAAGCAAACTGAGGGTCTTCGTTGGGTGCCAACGGCGTCGAGTGAATTCCCTGGACTCGGTTGAGGCGAGTCAGCAGGTGCCGTTGGAACAACAGTGGGTTGTCCAGCATCGCGTCGCCAAACACCACGACTTCGCGGCGATCGCTGAATTGCTTGAGCAACAGTTGGCACAGCATCGATTTGCCGACACCGGGCGGGCCGATGACCAGCGAAATTGCTTCCCAGGCTTCAATTGCACGTTGGATTCGCTGCAGTGCCTCGTCCTGCGAGCCAACTGGAACGTATCGCTCCGCGCTGGGGAAGGGTGGGAATGGAGGCACGTGAAAAGAGTGTTCAACCGAAGACATGGTCGAAGTTTCCTAGGCGGAACAAGTGGGAGAATGCGGACAAGCCGTCTAATCGTTACAGTCGTCACCCAGACCGCAGGGTCTGAAACAAATTTCATCCATCTCTGACGAATTCACCTCATGCCCCCTCGATTCGCCCCGTGACAAAGAGCACCGAAATCCCTCGTTCGCCGACGAAAACCCCCGTGAAGAGAAATTCCGCGAAAGAGAGTCGAGCGTCAAAGGCACGAAAGCCAGCCTCGACTGCGACGATCGATTGGTACGACCGGCCTCAGTACTTCGACATGGTGTTTCGTGACGAAACGGCAACCGAAATGGCATTCCTTGACGAGGCGTACCAGCGATACGCGACCGGAACCGTTTCGCGAGTGTATGAACCCGGATGTGGCAGCGGTCGTTTGGTGGCCGCCTCAGCAGCCCGCGGGTACGACGTCGTCGGTTTGGATAACAACGATGCAATGCTCGCCTATCTACGGCGTCGATTGCAACGTCGAAAATTGTCTGCCGAGCTGATCAACGGAGACATGACCACGCATGTTTGCTCGCCCGCTGTGGATGCCGCGTTTTGCACGTTCAACACGTTCCGACACATGATGGACGAAGCCTCGGCGACCGCGCATTTGCGATCCGTTGCGGAATCGTTGCGTGAGGGTGGAATCTACGTGCTCGGGTTTCACTGCATTCCTTTGGACGCCGACCCGGACTGCATCGAACGCTGGAAAGCCTCCCACGGCGGGACAAACATCAGCGTCACATTGAAGGTCATTGATTTTCAGCGAAGAAAGCGGCGTGAAACTCTTCGCGTGTCCATCAAGGCAACTCGAAAGAACGGAACCGTCGAGCGTGTACGCAGCGAATTCCCGTTGCGGCTTTACACTCCCGCCCAAGCCTTCAAAATGCTGGAGTCCGTCAGCGACGTGTTTGAAATCGTCGGCGTCCATGACTTCGACTACGAGATCGAAGAGCAGCAAGAGATGGATGACGACCTGACCGACGCTCTGTTTGTGCTTCGAAAACGATAGTCTTCTTCAATGAATGTGATCATGAATTGTTTCCAAGCCACCTGTGCCGCAACCGGCGAGCTGCTTCCTGGCGAATTTGCGGAAGCGACTGCCAACCAGATCGATAGCGCGTGCGAGCGTGCTGCGGACGCGGCATTGAAGCTTCGCGAATTTTCGCCCGAAAGGTTGGGGGAATTTCTGTCGGCGGTGGCGTCGGAGATTCAATCACGCCGAACGGAAATCGTCGCTCGTTGCGAACTCGAAACCGGCTACATCAACGCTCGTGTGGAAGGCGAGTTTGATCGAGCGGCCGGGCAATTGAATTTGTTCGCTCGGTTGGCCGCGGAGCGACCTTGGGATCGGGTGACAACCGAGCCTGCGGATCCGGATCGCAAACCGTTCCCCAAACCACGAATGTCACGGCGATTCGTCCCTGTTGGTCCGGTCGCCGTTTTCGGTGCGTGCAATTTCCCGCTGGCGATTTCGGTCGTCGGGAACGATTTCGTCTCCGCGATCGCGACTGGCAATCCGGTGATTGTGAAATCTCACCCCAGCCACCCGGGCACGTGCGAGTTGCTTGGTGACGCTGTCATAGAGGTGGTGAAGCGGTTGGGTTTCCCCGCGGGGACGTTCGATCTTTTTCACGGGATAAGTCCTGATACGTCGATCCGTTTGGTTTCGCATCCTGCCATTTCCGCCGTCGGCTTCACCGGCAGTCCACAAGGCGGGCGAGCTCTCGCCAAAGCAGTTTTGGAACGTGAAAACCCAATCCCAATTTTCGCGGAGCTGGGCAGCACCAATCCGGTGTTCATTGGCCGAGATGCGATGGCCGCGCGAGTTGAAGCGATCGCGGATGGCTTTGCTGCTTCACTGAGATTTGGCAACGGGCACATGTGCACCAAGCCTGGAGTGGTGGTTGTTCATGAAGCCGATGCCGAGTCGTTTGTTCAAGCGACTTGCAAGTCGTTCGCCAAACAGCCGAACTTGCCCATGCTAAGCGGTCCGGTGGCGGATGCATTTGATCGCGGCATCGAGCAGCTGCAATTGGCCGAGGATGTGGATGAGTTGTTCGTTGCCAAACGCTCTCATTCGGACGGCCCCTGGCATCGTGGGGCCCACTGGTTTGGAATGACAGCCGAAACCGCGATTCGCGGCGGGTGGCTGCACAGCGAAACGTTTGGGCCGGTTTCGATTTTGGTGCGGTGCCCCGACGAGGAGACAATTTTGCGGGTTGCGGGTGAATTCCATGGTTCTCTGACCACGACGTTGCACACGGAAGCGTCTGATAATGATTTCGCCCGCGGTTGGCTCAAGGTGTCAGAGCGTTTTGCCGGCCGAATCATTCTCAACGGTTGGCCGACCGGGATGGAGATCGGAGCGGCGACGCAGCATGGTGGTCCGTTCCCTGCTAGTCTTGACGGTCGCAGCACATCGGTTGGTCATGCCAGTTTGGAACGTTTTGTGCGCCCCGTTTGCTACCAGAATTTGCCTGAAAATCAGTGAAGCTGCCTTCTCAACCGAAAATCAGGTGAACTGACTAGGATGCAAGTCGACTTTTGATACGATTGGTTTCGCTTCTCATTCGAGTTTTTGACTGGCCCCAAAATTCGTGCCAAGCCCCAACGAAGATCCCACCGAAGTTCGCACTTCGATCTCCGCTGAAATCGTCGCCAAACACATTGGCGACTATCAAATCGTCCGAACACTCGGCACCGGCGGGATGGGCGAAGTCTATTTGGCTCGGCACACCGAAACGGATCAAACCGTTGCCTTGAAGGTGTTGCGAAATCATGTGGCGGACAATCCGCGGTTTCGTCGGCGATTCGAACGTGAAGCGAAGCTGATTCAAACGCTGGACCACGACCACATCGTGCCGTTGTTGGAAACCGGTGACGACAATGGTGTGCCTTATTTGGCGATGCAGTTGGTCGATGGTCAGACCCTCGCGGATTTGATTCTCGAGCAGCGTGGGATCGATGATGCGGATCGCTCAGGCGTGGATTCTCAGACCGACACGGCCATTCTGTCGCATGCCTCGGCAACGCCCGATGACAGCGGGAAATCATACGAGTTCATTGCAAACGCGATTGCTGATGTTGCTGAGGCGTTGCACAGTGCTCATGCGAACAAGGTGATTCATCGCGACGTGAAACCGTCGAACTTGATCATCGATCGCAAAGGCAAGTTGTGGTTGACGGATTTTGGATTGGCGTTTTTAGAAGACGATCAAACCGCATTGACGATGACCGGTGATCTGGTTGGAACGCCGGCCTACATGAGCCCCGAGCAGACGATCGGATCGCACTCGGAGGTGACGCGTCGATCGGATGTCTACAGTTTGGGAGCGACCCTTTACGAATGGGCAACGTTGCATCGTCCGTTTAGTGGCAACCGGGAACAGGTGTTGGTCAACGTTGCGAATGGAAGCTTGGCGACGCCTCGCAGTCTGCGCAACGATTTGCCCGTCGCATTGGAAGCGGTCATTTGCAAAGCGATGTCACGTTCGCCGGACGGTCGCTACCCGACCGCGGCAGCTTTCGCCGAGGATCTGCGACGTTTCGCGGCGGGAAAGTCCGTTCACGCGAGGATGCCAGGGTGGAGCGAACGACTGTTCCGATGGAGCCAGCGAAATCCGTTGGTCGCGTTGGCTTCGTTTATCGGAGTGATCACCACGATCGTTGCCGTCTTGAGCATGCAAGCGATTTATTCGGGTCAGCTGGTTCTGATCAATGAACAACTCGAGAAGAGCAACGATGACCTCATCGCTTCGAACTTGCAGTTGGAAGCTCGTGAGGCGGAGCTGAGCAACCAGCTTTTTATCTCGGACATGTCGCTCGCTTTCAAAGCTTTTGAGGCCCGGAACCTTTTCACAACCAAGCAGTTGGTTGATAAGCACCGGACGCAAGCATCTCCGTTTGGGACCAATCGATTCGCATTTGAACTTTTGAATTACCTCGCCTCGCCGCCATCTTCGACCTTGCTGACTCAGCATGATTCGCCGTCCACCGGGATCGCTGTTTCCAATGATGGGAAGTTGCTGGTGTCTGCTGGTGAAGACGGCTCAGTTCACGTGGTGGACCTGCAGACAAACCAACGATTGCACCAGTACCAATTGCCGGGGCGGCTCGATTGCATTGCCATCAGCCCTGACAATCAGTTCTTTCTGACCGGGCTGAACGAGTCCATCGGGTTTTGTCCCATCAAGGTCTATCGAATCGACGACGGCGAAGAAGTGTTGGGGTTGCTGGGGCACTGGCATTCGATGGAGTCCGGAACGTTTTCATCCGACGGCAAATTGATCGCGACGGCGGATCGATATCGCCAAGTCCAGATACACGATATAGATGGCAATGTGATTAAGTCGTTGGACGCGACGACTCGGAATGAATCTTTGGCATTCATCGAAGGCAGCCACCGATTGGTTTACGTGCACGAAAAAGAATCCGGCCGTGAATTGCGGGTGCTGGATCTCGATACCAAAAAGCACACGGTGATTCCTACCGACGTGCTCGTTGCGCAATTCGCAATTTCGAAGCCTCAAGGGAAAAAGGATGCATTCCGAGTTGTGTCGCAGGGGTATGGTTCCCTGTCGGTGTCCGATTTTGGGCAGCCGTCACCATTCATCGAATTCGATTCGTTTGGCGTTTCATTTCGTTGCGTCTCAATTAGTGACGATGGCAGCCTGATCTACTCCGGTACCGATGAGGGAGCGGTGTATGTTTGGCGTCTGAGTGACCGGAGTTCTTCCAACGAATTGTTTCGGCCGTTGATCGTGCCGGCTGCCACAGGGCGAATCTACGATATCGAAACCGTGGCAGGACAATCGGAAACGCCAGGTTTCATCACCGCCGCCGAAGATGGCAAAGTGACTCTTTGGGAAACCGAAGAAAAAATGCCGATTCGACCAAGCAACCAGACTGTCGCATACCGGAACACGCGAACGAGGTCGATTACGACACCCTATCAAGGTTCAGCGGATGTGTTTTTTGCACTCAGAAGCGGCGAGATCGTTCATTACAATCCGCAGGAAGGATTGCACAAAATAGCGGTTATCACCCAAATTCCTGGAAAGGATACGGTTGAGCTTGCTGTCACCGAAGACGCATCAGTGATCGCGGTATGCTCGGACAAAGACCTGAAAATCTATGACGTCCAGACGACAAAGCTTACCAACACAATTCCGAGTCTCGATCTAGAACGAAGCTGCCGTAGCTTGCAGTACATGGGAGATCGACTCTACCTCCTCTACACGGATGAAGTGCTTGTTTACAGCGTTCCCGATTATTCATTGGAAGGTACGATCAAACTCCCGTCAGACAACGCCAGTGCGATTCACCGGTTGCCAAAGGATGATTCTTTGTTGATCGTGACCGATAAAGCACTTTGCGTCGTGGATGGAATGTCCGCGAGTATCTATCAACAGGCAGAATCCGCGGCCGACCAATTTCGTGGTGTCGCAATCGATTCACGCGGTAAACAAATGGCTGTCATACGATCCAATCGATTGATCGAAGTATGCTCCATTCCCAAATTCGAAACGGTTGCAGTTCTGAGAGGACACGTTCAAATACCGAGCGATTGTCAATTTCTGGACAACGACTTATCTCTCGCGACCACTTGCGAAGATGGGCTCATTCGTTTTTGGGACATCGCCAGCGAGCGGGAAATGGGATCGTTGGTTGCAGGCAAAAGTCTACACAATCGTCTGCATTATTTTGACGACTTTGACATGCTGCTTTCGACTTCCGATGCAATTCCAATGGATTTATGGGTGACCAAACGGAGTCAAACAGGATTCGCCTCCGCTGAACAAACAGAAGAAAATTGAGCGGATGAAAAAGACATTGGTCTTGTGAGACAATGCTTTCGCGATTGAGGTATCTTAGAGGTCCGGAACGATCAAACGTTTCGCGTCGACCTTCGCTCGCACGGAGGTGCCGTTTGTTGAGCTGGGCAATCGGCAGCGACAGTCCCGGCGGTGTTGATCCGCCCGGTGTTCAATGTTTGTGCGATGAACCTGTGGTTATCAAGCACTCCCAAACCTTTGATTGATTGAGTTCAGCACGAAGTGAGTTCTCGAAACGATGCCCCCACGGAAGCCGCCCGTATCGAGGACGATCAGGCAGACCCGCCGGCCCAGCACTTTGGTCGCTACCGAATCATTCGAACGCTCGGCACCGGCGGGATGGGCGAGGTCTATTTGGCCGAGGACACCACGACGGGGCAGGAGGTGGCTCTGAAGTTGTTGCAGCATCAGGTTTCAAAGCAGTCTCGAATGCGGCGTCGATTCGAACGCGAAGCCAACCTGATTCAAGAACTTCGGCACGATCACATCGTCCCACTGTTGGATTCTGGTATCGAACAGGGGACGCAGTACCTGGTGATGCGTTATATCGATGGCGCGACGCTTGCCGACCGCATCTTGAAAGCCAATGGCGAGCAAGACTCCGGCGAGTTTTCCATTGATGCTGGTCCCGCCGCCACGACGCTCAATACTGAGGAAAATGGAATTGCGATTGAGACGGATTCGTTTGAGCTGGTTGCGAAATCGATCGCGGACGTCGCCGACGCGTTGCAGGTGGCTCATGACGAACGAGTCATTCACCGAGACATCAAACCGTCGAACCTAATTTTCGACAGCGATGGAAAGATCTGGCTGACTGATTTTGGATTGGCATTGATCGAGGACCAGAACACGGCGCTCACTTTGACCGGCGACATCCTTGGCACGCCGGCTTACATGAGTCCCGAGCAGACGATCGGTTCGCAAACCGATATCACCCGACGGTCTGACATCTACAGCTTGGGAGCAACGTTGTACGAATGGGCAACGCTGCAACGTCCCTTTCAAGGCAACCGCGATCAGATTCTGGCCAACGTTGCCAACGGAAGCCTCGCGACTCCGAGACAGATTCGCGGCGACCTGCCACGACCGCTCGAAGCAATCATTTGCAAAGCGATGTCACGGTCACCCGACGCTCGCTACACCACCGCGGCGGAGTTTGCTCGGGATCTTCGCAGGTTTGCCGATGGCAAGCCGGTTCAAGCGAAAATGCCGGGCTGGCCCGAAAGTTTTTTGAGATGGAGCCGGCGCAACCCGTTGGTTGCCGTCGCGACATTGATCGGTGTGATCACTCTTGTCATGACTGTGCTGGGAATGCAGGCGATTCACTCGGGGCAACTCACGCGAGTAAACGAAAAGCTTGCGGAGAGCAACGATGAGTTGATCGCCACCAACCTGGAACTGGAATCTCGTGAAGCTCAATTGAGCGAACAGTTGTATGTGTCGGACATGTCGTTGGCATTCCAGGCATTCAACGGGCACAATCTGAAAGCCACGAAGCAACTGCTCGACAAACATCGTCCGAAAGCGGGCGAGCTCGGATCAAGTCGTTTTGCCTTTCAAGTCCTCGACTACTTGATCACGCCTCCGCCGTCCAACCTGCTGACCCAGCACAACAGTCCGGCGACTGAGGTCGCCATCTCGCGAGATGCACGAATCGCAATCTCCGTCAGCGAAGACGGTGAGGTCCATGTGATCGATTTGCAATCGGGAAAGTGCACGCATCGCTACAAGCTTTCCGGACGTCTTGATGCGATTGCGATCAGTC
Organism: Rhodopirellula europaea 6C; assembly: GCF_000338295.1. Lineage (GTDB taxonomy): Bacteria > Planctomycetota > Planctomycetia > Pirellulales > Pirellulaceae > Rhodopirellula > Rhodopirellula europaea. The sequence goes on along the minus strand of NZ_ANMO01000011.1, from coordinate 31,064 downwards.
CAGACAACGAGTCTTTCTTGACCGGTTTGAACGGCGACGTCGGCTTCAACACGATCTCGATTCACGAGATCGCCTCGGGAAAACAGACTCTCGAGTTGCTTGGACACTGGCACAACATCGAATCCGCCGCGTTCTCCTCCGACGGAACACTTTTCGCGACGGCGGGACGCTACCGAGACATTCAGGTTCATCGACGGGATGGAACGGCGGTCAAGACCATCTATGGTGGATCACGAAATGAATCCCTGCAGTTTGCTGGTGATGGTCATTCACTCGCCTACGCGAAAGAGGTTGGCGAAGAACGAGTGCTGCACGTTACCGACCTTGATACTGAGCAGGAAATCCGCAGCCCGATTGCGGGGGAATCAATTCATTTTTCAATTGTGCAGCCGGAAGGTGGTCCGTATCGCATCGTGAGCTTTGGTGGAAAGCATCTCAAGGTTGCGGATTCCACCAACACAATGCATTTTGCTCAAGCCTTTGCGTTCAACTCCCCAGTGCGTTGTGTTGCCATTTCCGCTGATGGCGAAGACTTGTATGCCGGAACCGATGACGGGCTGATCTATGCATGGACGCTTACCAACCGATTTGAGTCGGGCGATTTACAACCGCCGATGATCTTTCAAGCTGCGGAAGGTCAAATCAGCAGCATTCAGGTGATCCCCACGAACGACGAATCAGTACGGATTGTGACAACCGGAGAGGATGGGCAGGTTCGGCTTTGGGATTTGGCCGACAAATTGCCGGTTCGTCCCAACCCTGTGGGACGCACATTTGTGACGGCTCACATTATCAATGTGTATTCGCACTCCGAGCGACCATTCGATGTCTTTGTGAGGTTGGACGACGGCAGTGTTTGGCACTACGATCCCCGACGCGATCTGCGTCGAATGCTACCGATCAAGTGCGAGTTAGCAGAATGGGGATTTCAGCTCGGTTGCGATTCGCAGGCATCCAAAATCGCGATTGCGAGCAGCAAAGAAGTCGAAGTCCGCGATGTGGCGTCGTCTGAATTGCTCGCTCAGATCACTCCGCCACACGAAACAGAAGAAATTGCCGATGTGAAGTTCGTCGACGGAAAACTGTGTGTTCTTTTGAGCAAGCTGTTGCTGGTCTATGACGCGGAGGACTATTCACTCGTTGAGACCCACGCTCTGCCAAGTGACAACAACACTCTCCTGCTGAATGTTCCAAATAGCGACGCGTTGATGATCAAAGCATCCAACATGCTTTCCATCTATCAGGACTCGACCGTCGCGATCTTCGAGGCCTCTACCAGTGCCGCGGTGCGATACGTTCGGGTCGACTTTGATGCCGCTGCCAGCCGGATTGCGGTGGTGTTTGACAATCGATTGGTGGAAGTACGAAGTTATCCAGAGAACGAGACAATCGCGGTGTTGCGAGGGCATTCCAAGCCCATCGCCGACAGCATTTTTCTTGATCGCGGTCGGACGCTTGCCACAACCGGTGAAGACGGATTGATTCGGTTCTGGGATCTATCAAGCGAACGTGAGATGGGGTCGCTTCCGACTGGAGAGCACCTCGAAGGCGATCTGCACCGGTTTGTTGACACAGATCTATTGATGGTCACTTCGACAAAGTCACCCGCGGAACTGTTACTTACCAAACAGTCTCGGGATAAACTGGACGAACAACGACGAGCCATCGGATTGGATTGATCTGACCGGTTCGCAAGGCTAGTTGAGATCAATCTCAGTCAAACATCAAAACCGGTCGTTTGTCCATCGTTGGATTTGAGATCGGATCAAGCATTTCCATCCGCCAACACTTCGTTTCGCACTGACGGCTCAGCACGACGTGAATTTTCCTCCTGACAACCCAACGGAAACTGTCAACACGGAAGCGGACGACCAAGACGGTCAGCGGCACTTTGGCAAGTACCGCCTGCTCAGCACGTTGGGCACCGGAGGGATGGGCGAGGTGTATCTGGCGGAGGATGCTGAAACTGGGAATCAGGTCGCATTGAAGTTGCTCCGTCAACAGGCGTCCAGTCGACCACGATTGCGTCGACGTTTCGAACGTGAATCAAATGTCATTCAAGACTTGGAGCACGATCACATTGTGCCGCTACTCGATTCGGGGATCGAAGACGGCACGCAATTCTTGGTCATGCGGTACATCGACGGTGTCACGTTGGCAGATCGAATCGCTCAATTGAGTGGTGGGAACGAGGATGACACGGCTTCGTTCTCGTCTGGCTCGTTGAATGGGACGACTGATCGTGCTGCAGGCAGGACTGCTGGAGGTTACAACTCGGATTCGTTCGAATTCATCGCTAACTCCATCGCGGATATCGCCGACGCTTTGCAAGAAGCACATGACAATGGCGTGATTCACCGAGATGTCAAACCATCCAACCTACTGTTCAGCAGCGATGAAAACATTTGGCTGACGGATTTTGGGTTGGCATTTGCGGATGATGAAAAAACTGCTCTCACGGTCACGGGCGACATCCTTGGCACGCCGGCCTACATGAGTCCCGAGCAGACGTCGGGTGTTTCGTCCAATGTCACCGCCCAGGCCGATATCTACAGTTTGGGCGTGACGCTTTATGAATGGGCGACGCTGCAACGGGCATTCAGTGGGACTCGGGAGGAAATTCTTAATCAAGTCGCATTGGGAAGTCACACTCCGGCGGGCAAGTGCCGAGCCGATTTACCGAAACCGCTGCAGGCGATCATTGGAAAGGCGATGGCGCGATCGCCGGAACGTCGATACGCGACGGCGTTCGAATTTGCCAGCGATCTTCGGCGGTTTACCAACCACCAACCGGTGTCGGCAAAGCTTCCTGGCTGGAGCGAACGGTTGTTCCGTTGGAGCGAACGCAATCCGTTGGTGGCACTAGTATCTTTGATTGGAATGGTGACCACGATCGTTGCGGTCATTGCCACGATCTCGATCTATTCCGGTCGGTTGATGACCATCAACTCGGATCTGGAAGCAACCAACGATGAATTGTCGCGAACCAACTTGGAGCTTGCCACCAGCCAGGAAGAGTTGAGGAACTATCTGTATGTCGCCGACATGACGTTGGCCTATCAAGCTTATGCCTCGCATAACTTTTCGGAAGCCAGGAAACTGCTTGAAAAGTACAGTCCGAACGCGGGTTCCTCTCAAGACAAATCAGCCGCGAATGTAAAGCCATATTTTGCTTGGCAATTGCTTGATCGACTGACGAAGGAAGCGCCATCGGTTTTGTTGACGACGCATGAGGGCGAAGCGAATGAAGTGGCCGTTTCCAGAGACGGCAAGCTGGCTCTTTCTGTCGGCGAGGAAGGTCAATTGCATGTGATCGACCTCGAAAACGAGAAGGTCCTGCATCGTCATCAAGTCGGCAATCAACTCAATGCTGTCGCGATCAGCCCAGACAACCGGCGTTTTGTCACGGGGCTGAACGGTAGTCTAGGGTACAACTTCGTCTTTATTGGCGATGTTCAGACAGGCGATGAAGTGGTCTCGATGGTCGGACACCAGAACACCATCGAATCGGTGGCCTTCTCGTCAGACGGGCATTTGGTTGCCTCCGCAGAACGATATCGCAGCGTCCAGATTCACAACATCAATGGTGACTTGGTGGAACGCTATGAGGGCGAATCGCGAAACGAGTGCTTGGAGTTCATTGGGGACGGCGGGAACTTTGCCTTCCTCGAAAACCCGGAGGACGCTGAGGCACGGGTGTTGGTCTGGGACGAAGATCCAGAGAAGACCTATGTCTTGCCAACCATTGTGGCACCAACATCGTTCACCTTTTCAAAGCCGCTTTCCGACAGCGGCGAGCTTCGGCTGGTCACCTGCAATTCTGACATGATTCATGTGGTCGATGGGAAAGAACGCAAGTTTGTTGCATCTTTCAAAGACATCCCAGGACGCATCCGCTGCGTCGATATCTCCGATGACGGTCGTTATGTTTGCGCCGGAGTCGATGAAGGAATGGTTCTGTTGTGGGATCTCTACCAGAGAACCAATGGCAAGAGACTCATTCACGCCAATGTGATTCAAGCGAGCGAGAAAGGGATCTCAAGCATCAAGATGATCGCTGGCGATCGGGGCGTTCCGCGGATAGTCACGTCGAGTTTGGATGGAACGGTGCGGTTGTGGGATGTTTCGGATCTGGTCTGGAAAACGCCGGGCAGCGATCTGGTCGCGAGCGAGAAGTATCGACTGCATGAGACCAGGGCATTGCACCATGGAAGTTCCGATGTGTATGTCCGATTTCAAGGTGGTGTTGTCGGGCACTACCGCAACCAAAGGGATGTCGGCGAATTTCGAAAGATCGGAGACTATCCTGCCGAAGTCGGACTCGCTATCTCGCTCGCTCCGGACGGTAAGCAAATGGCAATCGGACGCTTGGATGAGGTTGTGATTGCGGATTCAATCACGGGCGAAATTGTGACCACCATTCCGGTGCCTGGTGAAAAATCGACGGGCTGCCGAGATCTGCAATTCACAAACGATTGGCTTGTTACACTTTTTAATGACCGACTGCTCGTCCACAGCAAGGATGACTATTCTTTTGTAAATGAGTTGGATCCGGACGAAGACAATTTGAAGGTGCTTTGCCTTGTTCCGAATGAAGATGTCTTGATCGTCATGGGGGAAAGCCATCTATACCGTTTCGAGGATCAAGAATTGACGCTGTTGGAACGGTTGAATGAGTCCGAAGCTTACGCTGGGATTTGTTTCGATTCGAAAGGGCGGCAGCTGCTGACTTCACATCACAACCGAGTCATCCGGGTCAGATCCTATCCAGATCTTGAGCCGATCGCGACTTTGAAGGGGCACCGTCACAACGTGGTCGATCAATTGTTCTTAGATGACGACCAGACCATCGTTACGTCGATGGTTGACTCGACCATTCGGTTTTGGGATCTCAAGACCGAGCGGCAATTTGGGAGCATTGGTCTTGCAAAACCCACTTACAACAATCTCCGGTTTATCAAAGATCAGAACTCGCTCTTCGTTGGCCACGTGGATGCACCCGCCATCGTTTTGGAAGCTTCAAACGCCGAGACCGACGACTGATCCGTGGATCAGTGTCCTTCCAGCGTGAAGACGCTGTGATAGGCACCGGCGTCTTCGAAGTAGCCATACAGGTCCGAGTAGAAATCGTGGCTGCAGAGCGTGGCGCTGTCTCCAACGACAATCAGTTTCCGTTTGGCTCGCGTGAGTGCCACATTGCTGCGGCGTTGATCGGATAAGAACCCAATTTCACCGTCTGGGTTGCTGCGAGTCATAGTGATCAGCACCACCTCTTTTTCGCGTCCTTGGAATCCGTCGACAGTGTCGATTTCGATCCCGTCCAGATCCAACCGCATGCGGAGGTTGCGGACTTGCGCGGCGTAAGGTGCGATGACTGCGATTTGGTCTCCGGTGACTCCCATGTCGGCGAGTTGTTTGACGAGCTGCAGGATGACCTTCGCTTCCCCGTGGTTCAGTTTGCTTTGGCCGTCCGGTTCCAATTCTTCTTCGTAGCCCGCACCCGCGGTGTCAATCAACAGCAATGGTTCGGTCGTGAAATCGTTTTCCTCGACGTTGGGCAAATCGCACAGGCGATGCCGTTTGACGGAAGCGTCTGCGATCAAGGTGCTGTCGTAGAAATGGTCGCTGCTGAACCGCATGATCGATTCGTTCATGCGGTACTGCACGGTGAGTCGGCGATAGATCCGCTCGCCGTAGCGATGCACTAATCGCTGCATCAGAGAGTCTCGCATGCCGATCTTGGCGGCATCATCGGATAGGACCGTTGGAGGCAATTGGCAATGATCGCCGGCCAAGATCAACCGATCGGCTCGCAGGATCGCTTGCCACATTCCTGGTTCGGTGCACTGGCACGATTCATCGACGACGACCAAGTCAAACGATTGATCGCTGAGCAGTTCTTCGTCGATGGTGGTTGTGGTGCAGATCACATCGGCTCGATCGATCACCGAACGCACAATGCCGCGTTCTTGCGACCGGATCATGCCGCGAAGTCGTCCGGCTTCGTTGAACAGTTCGGAGCGTTGTTTGCGTTCTCGACCGCCACCCGCTCGGATTGGCCGGTTGGCTTCTCGCAGGATTTGATCGAGTTCGCGACGGAGGTCTTTGATGACGGTGCTGGTCGGGTCTGATTCAACCAGAGCGTCGAGCGTGTGTTCTTGCAAGGATTCGAAGACTCGAGCCGGGTGACCGACGCGAACCACGTTGGGCATCAAACGAACGAGGCGTTCCAACAAATTGTCGACGGCGGTATTGCTGGCCGCACAGGCGAGGACACGTTCGCCACGTTCAACGGACTGAGCGATGATTTCGGCGATGGTCGTTGTTTTGCCGGTGCCGGGAGGACCATGAATGATGGCGACATCATCGGCCATCATCGCGAATGCGACGGCGTCGCGCTGCGGCGGGTTGAGCTCGGTGCGAAAGTCGATGTCATTGAGTTCGAACTGGAAACTCTCGGGATCAATTTCATGTGTGTCGATTGGGTTGCCGTCGACGCGAGGCGTTTTGATTCCCAGTAACACATCACGAAGCTTGCCTGAGCGGCCGCGAATTTCTTGGGCTTTGGCCATCGCGGCGAGCTGTCGAAGCCGAGTCGTCTCGTCCGGTGACATGTCCAAGCGGAAGCGGTCCGAAACGACGGCGGGGCGTTGGCCGGATTTTCCGTGTTTGCCCACGCCCTTCTTCTTCAGGTCGTCTTGGTCGCGGACCGGAAAGGTGTCAGTCGCGATTTGGATTGAGTGGTTCTTGCGGCGACTGACCACACCCGCGATGCCTTCGTCCGACGGATCGTCATCCATCGACAGCACGACTGGCGAGCCGACTTTCAGCCGGTTCATGGGCAGGTCTTTGCCGCCCGGTTTGGCCAAGTCCAATAGATAACGTCCCGCCAATCCGGTGTGGTAATCGACCATGTCGAGTCCCACGATGGCTTGGCCGGTGCTTTCGACGTCACGTTGAGACCGAATCTGACGCAGTTTCGCGAGGCGGGCTCGTTCGGCTTCAGCTTCCAGATCCAGCCAAATGGCGAGCTGCTCGAAGTAGTCTTCTTGGTCGAGCGGGCGATCGGTCGGCAAACCGGCAGGATACGGAACGTTCAGATTTGCCAAGCCAATCTTGGATGAATTGGCGTCGCTTTTCTTGCCACCAGAGAGAATTCCATCGCCAAACGAGCCGGCATCGGAATTTTTGAACGCGGTTTTGCCTTCTCTTTGGGACTTGGCTTTCGAGCGGGCTTTGCGCGAACGTGATGACATGCGAAGAACAATCTTAAGAACGAACCCGCGGCAAGATGCAGCGGGAATGGAACACGCCTTCGGAGAAACGGTCCGTGACGCTCGCACTCATCATCGCCACTGAGACGTTTTTTGCCAGTGTGTTGACCGCGGTTTTGTACTGGAAGGACAAACGTGCCGCTCGAGGGAAAACTCAGCGGATCCCGGAGAAGACGCTGTTGCTGGCCAGCTTGCTGGGCGGTTGGCCCGGAGGCTACCTCGCCGGTCAGAAGCTGAGACACAAGACGTCCAAGGTTTCCTACCGGATCTCGTTCGTCGTCGCGGCGGTCATCCACGTCGTCTCGGTCGTCGCGATACTGTGGTGGGGGTTCCGCTGAGAGGGGCGACCACTGAGACAAGCGAGCGTCGGACGCTCACAGTTTTGATCACGAAGATTGGCGAGTGGAGCAAGCCGTTTGCGCCGTATCACTCGTCGGTTTGGTCCTCTTCGTCTGCCGCGTGAGTGCGCTGGCCATAACGCAACTCGCTGACTTTCATTAGCAACTTCAGTTGGTGCCTCAGTGCCGGGCGGACCCGATCGGTCACCTTCACTCTTTGCGATCCATCGGCGGGCCCAACTGTTCCGCTTGCCAGTTCCACGTCGATCAAAGCCGGTGGAACGCGTTGATAGTGCGGGTCAGAAAACTCCAAGCGGACGACCATTGGTTGGTCCTTTGCCTCGCCGGCATAATCTTCTGAAGCAGCAGCTTCCGCCAAGGCTTCGACCGAATCTGCCTCGACCGTCGCCCATTGGTAGTGGCTTTGTTCCAACAACGCTTTGCGAAGGTGCCCCAGCCCGGGGAAGGCGGTCAGTTCCACTTGGGCGAAGTCGGCACCAGGGCCAGGGATCAGTTCCACATGATCACCCAACTGGATCGCGGTGATGACGTCTGGGCCCCAAAACTCGGTCGTTTTCTCCAGCTTGGTCCGTCGAGCCGCGATGCTGACCACAGCGGCAATCGCACCGATCACGACAATCGCCACCAACGCCAACACTTGGTATCGCGTGACGACCACTCGCGGATCGTTGTACTTGTCCGCATGAGGGTCGACGGCGGGCGATTCGTTTTCGTTCATCAAAGAAACACAAATTTGGAAGTGGCAAAAGTGCGGTGACAATGTCGAAACGCCGGGCTCGATTGACTTTCACTGGACCGCGGCCAAGTGGGCCACCGTGGCATGCCGCAAAAACAGGCCAACGGCTACACTATCCTAACCGTGCAACCAACTTTGCCCCAACCCATCGACCTCATGACCGAACCGATTGAATCGATCGAAGTCTCGCTTGGCGATCGCAGCTATCCCATTTGGATCTCCACCGGATTGACCGAATCCGCCGAGCAACCTCATTTCGCGAAATACTTTCGAGCGGCCGTTGGCGACTGCACGCATGTAGTGCTGATACACGATGCAGCGGTGTCAAATACGATCGCTAGCAGAGTGGAGCAACAACTCGATCAGGCCGGCATTCGCATCACCAATGTCTCGATTCCATCGGGTGAAACGAGCAAGTCGGTTTCGATGCTCGATTCGATTTGGAACACGATGTTGGAATCAGGGACAGATCGTCGCAGCGTCGTCATCGCGGTCGGCGGTGGAGTCGTCGGCGACTTGGCCGGGTTCGCTGCCGCTTCCTTCACACGCGGATTGAGGTTTGTGCAGGTTCCCACGACGTTGCTTTCGATGGTCGACAGCAGCGTCGGTGGCAAGACCGGAATCAATCTGCCTGGCGGCAAGAACATGGTCGGCAGTTTCTGGCAGCCTCAGATGGTTTGGATCGACACGCAGTCTCTTTCGACGTTGCCCGATCGCGATTTCATCAGCGGCATGGCGGAAGTGATCAAGTACGGCGTGATCGAAGACGCCGAGTTCTTTAGCTGGTTGCAGGACAAAGCCGCACGCTTGATTGAGAAGGATGCCGAGACGCTTCGGTACGCGATTCGAAAAAGCTGTGAATCCAAGGCTCGAGTGGTTGCCGAGGATGAGCGTGAAACATCGGGACGGCGTGCAATCCTGAATTATGGCCACACGTTTGCTCACGCGATCGAGGCGACCGCGGGCTATGGAGTCTGCTTGCATGGTGAAGCGGTTTCGATCGGAATGCAAATGGCCGCTCATTTGGCCATCGACATGGAACTGTGCGACCGATCTTTGCTAGAAGAACAAACGGCGGTGTTGTCCGCCGCGAAATTGCCGCTGGCATGGAAGGATGCGGATCCCGAAAAGATGCTTCCCGTCATGTCTCGCGACAAAAAAGTTTTACACGGGAAGTTGAGGTTTGTGTTGCCGGACCGAATCGGACATGTTGCCATGGTCGGCGATGTTCCCTCCGAGAAAGTCATTGCCGCGATCCTTGCTTGCCGTGACGAACCCAAAGGATAGCGAGCAGTTCGCTCGGTTTCGCAAGCAGCATTGCTTTTTCATGATTACCCTCGACGGACTCACAACGGTTCATCTCTGACTCCACGGACGCTGTCACATCGATGCCCATTCTGCCTTTTGAACCCGACTGCTACCCGGACGATCTGATCGACCAGGAAGAATCACTCGATTCGCCGTGGTGGTTGCTCTACACCAAATCTCGGCAAGAGAAGGCGGTGGTTCGCAAGCTGCGTGACGCTGGTGTGCCGCACTACGCGCCGATGATCAAACAGCGTTTTCGTTCGCCAGGTGGGCGGATGCGAGAATCGTTCGTTCCGCTGTTTTCAACCTACGTCTTCATTCGAGGCGACGATCAAGCTCGTTACGAAGCGATCTGCACCGGCTCCGTTTTGAAGGCTTCGGAAATCGTTCAAGTCCCGGATTTGATCGAGGATCTGCAGCAAATTCGCAGCCTGATCGTGATGGGCGTGCCGCTGACGATCGAAAGTCAGCTTCAACCTGGTGAGCATGTTCGAGTGAAGAACGGCACCTTCGCCGGTTACGAGGGCACTGTCATCCGCCGCGAAAACGAAACTCGCTTGCTCGTCTTCGTTCGATTTATGGAGCAAGGCGTCAGCGTGAAACTCGAGGATTGCCAGCTCGAGAAGATTGCCTGAACAAGTGATCGTGCTCAGAACGATCGCCGGCGACGGAGCCTTTCGCTCGTCCCATCAAACGCTCTTTTTGAACGTCGCTTAAACGACGGGCACCGATGCCCGCTTGCTAAGCATTGATCTGCCTTTCTTTTCAACGGCAGAATCCGCTCCGCCGTCATACGCGAAAGATGCGCCATTACCCATCGCTTCAAAAGATGCCCGAAGTGTGCATCTTTTGAGGGATGCGCACCCTTAGCGACTTGCTAGGGGCCATCCGTGCGTTCCGGCACGCTTTCGTGCGGACATTGGAATGGTGTGTGCTTTGACTCGACGACCAGCCCCGTTCCGAGCACTCGATTGATCGACTGCTGCGTGAACTACCTGTTCCACGTTCGCACGCCGCTTGTCTGTCTATGCAAGGTGCCCCTCAACTCGCCGCTCCTTCCGTCGTCGATGTCACATCGGCGGAGCGGTTGGTGATTGTTGGGGGCGGGATGGCCGCACACGGTTTTTGCAAACGAGTCATCGGCAGCAGCCAACGTTCGCGGTTTGCGATCTCGGTTTTCGGCGAAGAACCCCGTCCGGCGTACGATCGGGTGAACCTTTCGTCGTTGTTGTCGGGACGAGCCGAATCGGAATTGTTGCTCTCGCCGAGAGACTGGTACGAAGCGAACGATATCGAACTGCATACGGGACGTCGCATCACGCGAATTGATCTCGATCGTCAGCAGATTTACGATGATCGGGGAGGCGTTGAATCGTACGACCATCTCGTATTGGCGACCGGGTCCTATCCCTGGGTGCCACCGATTTCGGGTTCGGACAGCCCCGGAGTGTTTGTCTATCGCACGATCGATGATTTGGAAGCCATCCAGCGATACGTTCGCGAACACGATGCCAAGACTTCGGCCGTCATCGGTGGTGGATTGCTTGGTTTGGAAGCCGCGAAAGTGATCACGGATCTTGGGTTGGCGACCACGATCTTGGAAGTTGCCCCCGGGTTGATGGCACGGCAGCTGGATGCGCAAGCCGCGAAGGTATTGCGGGAGAAGGTCGAGTCGTTGGGCGTCAATGTTCATGTCACTCGGCGCACGAAAGCAATCTTGCCGCAAGACGGCCGCCTAACGCTGCAGTATGAAAACGCGGAACCGACCGAAGTGGATATTGTTCTGGTCGCCGCAGGGATCCGACCTCGCGACGAGTTGGCCCGCGACGCCGGTTTGGAGCTCGGTCCGCGAGGTGGCATCGCGGTGAACCGGAGATTGGAAACCAGCGACCCACACGTTTTCGCGATCGGAGAGTGTGCCGCGGTTGATGGACACATTCACGGCTTGGTGGCTCCTTGTTATCGTATGGCCGATGTATTGGCCGCACGTTTGGCCGGCGAACAAGCTGAATTTGTCGACAGTGAAGAATCTGTCGAACTGAAGTTGCTTGGCGTTCCGGTCATCACACTTGGTAAAGCGATTGGTGAGTCGACTTCAGGGGTTGTTGTCACCCATGATGGCGAAAACGGCTATCGAAAGTTGATCTTAGAACAAGGCCGCGTCGTTGGGGCGGCATCGGTCGGTGAGTGGGACGATGTGAATTTGATTCGCATGTCCGTCGCCCAGCACAAACGGTTGTGGCCAACCCAACGTGTTCGTTTCCAGCGGACGGGGATGCCTTATGCCGGTGGGACCGGGCTTCAGATCCATCAATGGCCGGGACATGCGACGGTGTGTTCTTGCATGGGAATCACGCGTCATCAACTCGGGTTGGCAATCGCTGATGGACATTCCACCGCGTCGCAGTTATCCGCCGCGACTGGTGCGGGAACGGCTTGCGGAACCTGCACCAACTTGCTGTGTGAATTGGTTGGCGAAGGACCTGAGCAGGTCAACGTCCGTGGCAGCAAAGTTGTGCTGGTCGCTTCGGTTCTCGCTGCATGCTTGGCGTTGGCCTTGTTTTTGATGCCTCCGCTTCCGTTTGCGACCAGCGTTCAGGATTCCTGGCGGAAAATCGATTTGTTTTGGCGTGACGGATTCATCAAACAAGTCAGCGGTTTTTCGTTGTTGTTTCTAATGTTGGCCGCGCTCGTCTTTTCGCTACGAAAACGAGTCAAGCGAATCAGCTTTGGCGACTATGGATGGTGGCGAGCGGCTCACACAGCAATCGGTACTGCGATGCTGTTTGGACTGATTGTTCACACCGGCGTTCGCATGGGGAGCAATCTGAATTTTGCTCTCAGCCTGACGTTCCTGTTGCTGGCTCTGGTTGGTGGTTTGGCGGGGATAGCGTCATCGCTTGAATCAAAGTTGTCGGGCGACTCCGCGATGTTCATGCGAGCTTGGCGACCCAAGTTGACTTGGATCCACATCGCTTTATTTGTTCCGCTGCCAGCTTTGTTGGCCGGTCACGTCTTCAGCGTGTATTGGTACTGACATGACAGCGGCGAAACAATTGTGGCTGAGTTTGATCGGCGTCAACGTGCTGGTGGTCGCTGGCATCGCGTACTCTGCATTTGCGCCGGGAGCGTCGACCAAGACGATGTTGTTGCCCGGCAAGACATCGCACGGACACTATCAAATCGAGATGCGATGCGATCTGTGTCACACCGAGGGCAGCGGACTGCGGGAAGATGCCTGCACCAGTTGTCACGCGGAAGAACTGCGACTTGCGAAGGACACGCATCCGTCAAGCAAGTTCAATGACCCAACCAATGCCGAGTTGTTGTCGGTTTTGGATGCCACCAACTGCGTCACTTGCCATCGGGAACACGTTGACGAACAGACGCTACCGATGGGGCTGACAATGCCATCAGACTATTGCTACCACTGCCATCAGGAGACTCTCGAGACACGTCCCAGTCATGCCGAGTTCAAGTTTGACTCGTGCGCAACGGCCGGTTGTCACAACTATCACGACAACCGGGCTCTCTACGAGAACTTCCTGTTGAAGCACGCCGATGAAGATGACTTCCTCGACGAGATGGTAGGGCTGGCTCGCGAGCCGATGCTGGTTGATTCTGAGAAATCATTGTCTGCAACCGATGCCGACGCACCTGAGGAATGGTCCGGCACGGATTTCGACGCCGTCAATGTTTTGAATGATTGGGCGTCCACGGCTCACGCATCGGCAGGAGTGAACTGCAGCGGTTGCCATCTGCAGACGCCTAGCGACGAGACAGAGGCGGATTCCAAGAGCGACCCAGTGTGGAACCGTGAGGTCTCCGTGCAAATGTGTGGCACTTGCCATCCGGGACAGATGGAAACGTTTTTCCAAGGCCATCACGGGATGCGGTTGGCGGCGGGTTTGTCTGCAATGACACCGGGCGATGCTCGAATCTCGATGCACGTGGATGCGGCGCACCGCCAGCTTGATTGCAACGCGTGTCATTCCGGGCACCGCTTCGATACCGAGTACGCATCCGTCGATGCTTGTTTGACATGCCATGCCGACGATCACAGCCAGGCGTTTCTGACGACCAGCCACTATGCCGCTTGGCAGAACGAGATCGCTGGGACGGCACCCGCGGGAAGTGGCGTTTCATGTGCGACCTGTCATATGCCACGAGTGGAAGATGACGACGGCAACGTCTGGGCCAACCACAACCAAAACGACAACCTCCGGCCCAATGAAAAAATGATTCGTGATGTGTGCATGCAGTGTCATGGACTTGGTTTTTCGATCGATGCATTGGCCGACCCGCAACTGATCGAAAACTGTTTCGCCGAGACCCCTGCGGTGCATGTTGAAAGCATTGACCTCGTGAAAGCGAGATTCGAAGAAAGACAACGTAAGAAGGAGGCACGTTCGAAGAAGAAGTGACTCAAACAATCGATTCGTCAACTGGTGATCTTTGTCACCGGATATCCCGCGACGTTCTATTCAGCCGTTTCGTTCGGCTTTTCCAAGGCACGCCCAACCCTAGGACCTTTTCATGTTTTCCAGATTCACACCCAACACGTTCCTTTTCAGTCTGCTTTGTCTGCTAGTTGCAACCTCCACCGGATGTGGCGGTGGTGCAAACGCGTCGGCAACACCTTCGGAGCCATCTGAACCCGGCATCCCGTACAAGAAGTTTGCCGATGCGGTTCATGCGGTGATGATGGCTGACCGCACGGTCTACGCATCCAAAGTTGTCACGCGACTGAAAAAGCAAGAGGCCCCGGTCGAACCCAGCGAGTACTGGGAAGACGAAGAACACACGATCCCGCTTCCGGCGCAAATGTTCCGAATGGGATCCGAGTTGGTGTTCGACAATCCGGAAGCCGGATTCACGTACGCGTTGAAGAGCAAATGGCCTCTCAATGAACAGAACAAACCAAAGAGCGATCTCGAAATCACGGCTTTGGATTTCATCGCTGAGAACCCGACCGAAAACTTTTACGGCGAAGAAGAGCTCGGTGGTGAGAAGTATTTCGTCGCCGCGTATGCCGACAAAGCTGTCGCGGAAGCGTGTTGGAGCTGCCACAACGATCACCCCAATCGCGGTGATGATTACCCCGAATTCGTAAAAGACGACGTCATGGGTGGCGTCATTGTTCGAGTGCCCATGAAGTAGCAATCGGCACGGTGACGCTGCCGCTACCGAAAGACGCGACCCAGAACCAATTTGTGGGAATCTCGTTCCCAATTCATTTTAACTTCACTGATTCAAAGAGCACACTCGACATGACTCCAGAACAAGTCACTCTCGTCAAAGAGAGTTGGGAAAAGGTCAAACCAATTTCAGAGCAAGCCGCGGAATTGTTCTACGGAAGGTTGTTCACTCTCGATCCGAGCCTGCGGGCTTTGTTCAAGGGCGATATGAGCGAACAAGGCAAGAAGCTGATGAGCACGATCACGCTGGCGGTGACTTCTCTCGATCGACTCGAAACGATCTTGCCGACCGTTCAAGCGTTGGGACGGAAGCACGCGGTCGAATACGAGGTGCCTGATTCCAGCTATGCAACCGTGGGGGAAGCATTGATTTGGACACTCGGGCAAGGCCTCGGTGATGACTTCACCGAGGATGTGAAGGAGGCTTGGCTGTTGACTTACACCACGCTATCCGGCGCGATGCTGAGCGGCAAATCCGCCGCCGCATAAGCCGTCCGGTTTTCGCTGCGATCCGACAAAGCCGCGTCACCTGGTGACGCGGTGTATTGTTGATGGGACAATGTGCTGTGGCAGTTGGGTTGACGCTCGGAAACGCCAGGCGGCGTCCGCTCGCAACATGATTTGGAGGGTGGGGCGTCTTTGGCCGGAACGCTCTGGCGTCACATGCGGCGGCGCTTCCAGGCCAGGTAGTTGGCGAACGCTGGGTTCGCTTTCAGTCTCTCGATCGTGAAATAATCGCGGCCCAACTCCTTTTCGTCGGGGATCAAGTTGTGAATCGATCGATGGCACATCTTGCAAACTGAAATCGTTCGCTGCATCTCTTCTTTTGCAAAACGTTTCTTCCACCAAGTCTTCCGGTGGCAATGACGCGGAATCAAATGATGCTCATTGAAGGCAGGATCGACTTCACACAACACGCATGGCTTCTCTGCTTTCATGCTTTTCTTCTGCGGCAAATGACAAGCTGTAAGGTGCCGGCTGAGCTGGATGGATTCAAGTTTGCCTCTCTAAATCGATCTTTCATGGTATCTCATTAGGGCAGGTAGCCTTTCTGCGAAATCGTTGCTCCACCGATGTGCGGCGCTGCTGACTTTTAGGCAAACCTCGCAGCCAGCGGCATCCCTCACGAACTGAATTTCAACAAGTTTTCGTTCGGTTGCTTGGATGCAGATTGGGACCATATCGGGGAAAGACTGGGAATCAATGAACCAAGCTCGCATCCCAGATTTGTGCCAATTTAGCGTGCGTCTACAGACGTCGATGGATCCCACCTGAGATGCTTGTTGAGTCGAATCGTCGTTCTAGAAAATCAGTCTCTGCGGCCACACCTGACGCAGCTATCGACTTAGCCGCGAGGAGGGGTGCTGGATCCCCTCGCAAGGCCTCTTTGCCGCCCATTATATCGGCTTAGTGGTTGGCCACGCCCCAATCAGTGGAACTGCTTCGCTATTCTGGAGCCCTGAGCAAACGCAGAACGTGCATCCAAGCGTCGGAGTCAATGCTGATGAGATCGTGGCTGACCAACAAATTGGGACGACAGCGTAGCGATCGAAAGTCCCGCAATCGTAAACGTGCACAGCGTTACCGACGACAGCAGCTTCGGATGGAGATGCTCGAGGAGAGGCGGGTGCTTGCAGGGCCAGGGCCAGAAGTCTTGTCAATCGTGCGAGCAGATGCGAATCCGACCAATGCAAATAGCGTTGCATTCACGGTGACATTCGACGAAGCCGTAGCTGGTGTCGACGCTTCCGACTTCATCGTTGATGCGAACGGCCCCACATTAGCCAGCGTCGAACCGGTTTCCGGATCGGGAGCAGTTTACACGGTGAACGTGGCAACTGGATCGGGCGATGGATCCTTGAGCCTCGACTTGATCGACGACGATTCCATTAAAAGTGCCACGAACGCCAATAAACCTTTGGGTGGTGCTGGAACGACTGGCAACAAAGACGGTTCATTCACTTCCGGTGAAAGCTACACGATCGACAAAACCGCGCCCGCGAGTTTTGCTGTTTCAGCTCTCGATCCTTCTCCGACCAATCTTCCGCAGGTTCGCTACCGAATCGAGTTTGATGAACCGGTAATCGGTCTTTCGACCGACAACTTACAGCCGTTGATTTTCAGCTCAAGCTCGTCCGACCCTATCTCCGGCGTCTCTGTAACCGAAATCACTGGATCGGGTGACACCTATGATGTATTGCTGAATACCGGAACGGGAACCGGCAATTTTGGATTGAGGTTGGTCAATGATGGCAACTTCAGTGATCTTGTTGGCAACAGTCCTTCCGTTGTCAGTGGCATCGGAGCTGTTTATCAGATTGACCGTATCGCCCCAACAGTGCAAACCGTTGCGTTGGAGAATGCGTCTCCAACGAATGCTTCCTCACTGAGTTTTCTGATCACGTTGAGTGAAAGCGTCACCGCATTCGGACTGGGAGATGTCAGTATCGATCAGTCCGGCTTTCCCGCCGCAGGGATTGCGTCGATCCAGACGGTATCGGGCACTCAAAAACGTGTCTTTGTCACGCCGGGAGTAGGCGAAGGGACGATCTCAATCGATGTCACGCCGGGACCGTTGGCAACCGATTTCGCCGGTAATCAACTATTCACTCCCGCGAATTCCTTCGATGCGTACGTGGTTGATACTCGTGCTCCCCAAGTGGAATCGATTACCAGAGCATCGGCGTCGCCTACATCCAGTCGGTCGTTGGATTTCAATGTTGAGTTCACTGAATCCGTCGTCAACGTTGATCTCGAGGACTTCGAAGTGGCGGCATCGGGGGTGAGTGGCGCCGCGGTCAGCCAGGTTGCCGGCTCAGGGGCGTCCTACGTGGTGACGGTGACTCACGAGGGCGGAAATGGAACTTTAGGACTCAACGTTCAAGCCGCGAATTCGATCAGCGATACGGTGGGCAATTCGCTCGATGGTGGGCAAGTGACCGGGCCGCTCTATACGGTTTCGTCGGCCGCATTCAGCATCGCTGCGAACCAGGCGGACAACAGCGAGGGGAATGCCGGGGCGTCACCGTTCACATTCACCGTGACACGATCGAACGATACCACTGGAACGATGACGGTGGATTACGCAGTGAGCGGTTCAGGCGTTGACGCCGCAGATGCAGATGATTTTGGGGGAACTTATCCGACCGGCACGGTCAGCTTTGCTGACGGCGAAACAACGCAAGTTGTCACCATTGACGTTAGCGGCGATTTGATCGCGGAGACGGACGAAACCTTCACGGTCACTCTAAGCAATCCAAGCGCGCCCGCAGCGATCTCGATTGGGGCGGCAGACGGCACGATTCGGAACGATGACGTGACGGCACTGAGCGTCACAATCGATGCCGCAACGGTGACGGAGGGTGGAACCAATGCGACGGGCACCGTCCAACGAATCGGACCGGTCGAAGAGGATCTGATCGTGACGCTGAGATCTGATCCTTCATCACGTTTGGTGATTCCCGCGACGGTGTTGATTCCATCCGGTTCCGCTTCAGCGACCTTCTCCGTTGGAGTCGACGACGACGACTTGGTGACAGGCGATGAGACCATCCTGGTGACCGCATCGACGGGACCGCCGATCGAGTTCGACTCGACCTATGGTGATGCCGGAGCAGCTTCGATCAGTGCGGTTGAAAACGAATCCTTTTATCTTCCCACGTTTGGCGAGCATTTGGTCCAAGCGGACGGCAAAGTTGTCACCAGCTACAACCGCCAGCGGGATAGGTTCAACATTGTGCGTTTCAATGTGGATGGAACACCCGATACCACCTTCGGCGACAACGGAATCGTTCGATACGACTACGAGTATTTCGTCGGTCTTGACGAGTCCCCAGGAGACATCGTTCAGCTACCAAACGGGAAGCTTGTTGTTTCCTTCGTGCGTGGACCCACGGCGCTCTCGCCCCCGAACAAACAATACCTGTTGCGACTCAATGCAGACGGCTCCATCGACACCGGCTTTGGTGCGTCAGGGGTTTTGGAAATCGATGCAACCGTGTGGGGACTTCACAACGACTTGGTCGCCCTGTCAGACAATTCGGTCGTTGCGATTTCGACTCGACGTGTGAATTCGGCCGTCACGACCTATGCAAAGCGAATCCTAGCAAACGGGACCATCGATCCAAACTTTGACGACTCAGCGGTCACCCCGTTGCAACAAGGGACCATGATCGTCGCGTTGCCAGACGACTCCGTTCTGCTGGCCGGAAACGTAGCGGATGGGGAATCACAAGTTGTGAAATTAATGCCTGGCGGTGGTGCAGACCCCAGTTTCGGAACTTCGGGAGTGGTAACAATCTCTGGGCCCAGCAATGTCCTTGTCAAAGACGTTGCGGTAGATGAATCCGGTCGTATTCTTCTTTTCGGTGGTCGGTCAGATATTACGGGCGATCAAAACGCGGAAGTGACACGGCTATTGCCGGATGGATCCGTGGATACATCTTTTGGCATCCACGGCTTTGCGAACCTTCCGGGAGAAAACGCCAATGCGTTCATCCAACGAGGTGATGTGGATTCGCAAGGACGGATCTTAACGGCTGTCTATGACACCGATCTGCTGCAGCTGATTGCACTGGACAGCGACGGTTCGGAAATCGCACGCAGCAATGGACTGGTCGATCACCTGTATTCGTATAGCGTTTTTGATTTGGACTTCGACGATCAGGACCGAGCCTATTTCTCCACTTACGACAGCGACTTTCGCGTCTATCGGCTCGAGCAGCTGAACTATTCGGAAACCATTCCATCTGACACACAGTTAGATGTTCTCGAGAACGACGTCGCAACAGTGAGTCTTTCTGGCCTCACCGATGGCAATGAAACAGCCACATCAAATGGTTCGTTCACGGTGACGCAAACGCTCGCCGCCGCCACCGACACAACGCTGGCGTATTCTGTCGGGGGCACCGCCGCTTCGGGTGATGATTATTCGGCGTTGGTGGGTTCGGTGACGATTGCCGCGGGGACGACGAGTTCTACTATTTTGATCCCGGTGATTGACGACCTGATAGTTGAGGGCACGGAGTCAATCACCGTGACGCTGACAGGAATCACCAACGGTTCGCCGGGCGTGTCGATTGAAGCGGGGGCAGAAACTGCGAGCATCAGCATCGTCGACAACGACACCGCAACGGTTGGGTTTGTTGGCAGTGGGCCATTCAGCTTTGAGTCGGCTGATGGAACATTCAACCCAAGCCTGTTCCAATCGACGGTTGTTAACGATGATTTTTGGCAATCCCATCGATTTGAGGTGGTGGGAACCTCCACGACAATTGCCGATGTTGGCGGCTTTTTTCGAAACACCGATCCAGCTCCAGTCACTTTGTTCGCGGCGATCACTGCGCTGACCTCTGAGACGGACTATCCGGATTCAAACGATCTATCGGCGACAGATGTCGTCGCGTCAACCACGTTCTCGGTGCCGGGAAACCTGTCTGGTGGTGATGTGATGACGCCTTTTTCGGCCACGCTGGATCCGGGCTGGTATTCCCTCAGCTTCGGAACCGGAGCTTTTGGCGCTCCCTCAGTAGGCCCGGAAACGTCGGACGGAATCGGGATGATTGTGCTCTCGAACGATCTGGCACCCAATCAATTTCCGTTCAGCATTCAACCGGGGATTCGTTTCAACAACACGAATGCTGCTACGCGGTTCGTCGTCACTGGAGAGGAATCAACCAGTGCCAGTGAATCGGGGCCCACGAACGGTATCGTCCACCTGACGCAGTCAGCAGAAGCGACCGCGGACACCGTTGTGACGTATTCGGTTGGAGGGACAGCCAGCTCAGGAAGCGATTACGCGCCGGTCTCGGGTACAGCGACAATTCCCGCCGGCAGCACTGGCACTACCATCACGATTCCCGTGATCGATGATTCCTTGTTGGAAGTATCGGAGTCCGTTTCATTGACCCTAACAAGTATCAGCAGCATTTCGCCGGGGGTGACAATCGACTCGTCGGCCACCAGTAGCTTGGTCAATATTCTTGACAACGAAGACGCCAACGCAACCTTGTCCGCAACAACAGACGGTGACGAGGACGGACCCGCGAGTGTCGTTTTCACTGTCACACTGGACACCGTCAACACCACAGGTGCGCCGATCACGTTTGAGTTCGACGATCTCGGCACGGGCACCGCCACACCGACCGCTGACTACGTCGCCATTGCAGCAGACGCTCAAATCATCGTTCCTGATGGTTCAACTACTGGAACGATCACGATCGATGTCGTCGACGACGGAATCTTCGAATCAACGGAGACATTGGTCGCGCAGATATCCTCGCCAAGTCTTGCTTCGGTGACGATCGGCACGGCAACCGCAACGGCGGACATCATCGACAGCACACCGGCGACATTGTCGATCGCCGCCACCGACGCATCCAAGCCAGAAGGAAATGGGGGAAACACCGCCTTCACCTTCACTGTGACACGGTTTGGTAGCACGACCGGAATTGTGAGTGTTGATTACGCAGTCACAGGATCGGGGGCTTTGTCAGCCAACCCGGATGACTTTACAGGGACATTTCCCAACGGCACGATCGAATTTTCCGATGGTGAATCTGCAAAGGTCGTCATGATCAATGTCAGCGGTGACACGGATGTGGAAGCTGATGAAGGTTTTACGGTCTCGCTGAGCAACCCAAGTTCATTCGCATCGATCGCGGACTCGACGGCCGAGGGGCTGATCGCGGATGACGATGCACCACCCGTGGTCCAATCAATTATTGCTTCCCAAAGTTTCATTTCGGGAGCCGACCCTTTCTCGTTCACTGTGACGTTCAGCGAAAGTGTTGCAGGCGTCGACGTGGATGATTTCGACGTGGTTCAGTCAGCCGGTGTGACAGGGGCGCAGGTCAGCAGCGTGAGCGATCAGGGGGATGGAATCTCCTACACCGTCGTCGTCCAAACAGGATCCGGTGATGGAACGCTGCAACTGCGTCTCAATGACAACGATTCGATAGCCGACCTGTTTGGCGTTGTGCTGGGCGGGAATGGTGCGGGCAATGGTGACGCGGTCTCGGATGTCCTAACGGTGGAACGTGACCCTCGGCGTACGGTCCGCGGTGTCGTGTTCGATGATGCAAACGACAACGGCATCAAGGATCCAGGCGAGCCCGGTGCTGAGAACGCAGGGATCTATCTCGATTACAACCAGAACGGCTTTCGTGAAGCGAATGAGCCCGAGATTCGGACTCCCGATGATGATCCTGCGACTCCGGAGATCGACGAGGGCGGCGTTTTCTCATTTGCCAACGTTCCCCTAGGCACGTTCGATCTCGCGGTGCGAGATTTTTGGTTCAGTTATCTGAGTTCGCCGGGGCGGCTGATCTCAGTGACCTTGGAGTTTGAAGACACCGAATTGGATGTCGACGTGCCAGCGACACGCAACCGCGCGTCCGTTCGTGGGTTTGTCTACGAAGACCTGAATTCCAATGGCATGCGTGATGACGGCGAACCCGGTATCGCTGGGCAACGCATCTATCGCGACAACAATGGAAACGATTCGTTTGATTCGTTCGAAACCAACGCAATCACCCAAACGGACGATCCGACGACGCCGGAAGACGAAACCGGCGTTTACGAGATTGTGCCGGTTCCGTTTGATTGGGACCCGCTGTCATCGGACTTCTTTTGGTTCCGCTACGACGAAAATCCAAACTGGTTTGCAACAAGTCCCATTGAAACGGGGCGGTCTTATTCCTCGCCCGATCAAGTCGAGGTTTTTGATGTTGGTGTAACATCAAATCAGTCGACGATTTCCGGTGTCGTTTACGACGATGTGAACGCAAATGGCGTTCAGGAATTTGGTGAAGAACCATTGTCAGGATGGATCGTTTTTCTCGATGCAAATGACAATGGCGTCAGAGAAGTTGGCGAACCGTCCACGACAACGCTGA
Organism: Rhodopirellula europaea 6C; assembly: GCF_000338295.1. Lineage (GTDB taxonomy): Bacteria > Planctomycetota > Planctomycetia > Pirellulales > Pirellulaceae > Rhodopirellula > Rhodopirellula europaea. Next base: position 8,294 of record NZ_ANMO01000011.1, on the reverse strand, counting down.
CGGACGACCCTGCCACAGGCTTCGATGAAACGGGCACCTATCGTTTCGAGCAGTTGTTGATTGGAACCTATCAGGTCGCCATTGAATCGCAGGCGGGCTATGTCATCACCAGTCCCGTTCCCGTCACAGCACAAATCGATTCGGGCGATGACCAGATTGTGGCCGACTTCGCCGTTCATGTGAATCAAACTCGCGTCGAAGGCGTCGTTTTCCAGGACAGCAACCAGAACGGCATTCAAGACGCGGGCGAAGAGGGGATTGGCGGGGCAACGGTTTACGTTGATCTCAATGAGAACGGCGCGTTTGACCCTGACGAACCCAGCGTCGTGACGCCAATCGACGGCTCTTATGTGCTGGATGCTGTGATGCCAGGAGAATCGGTCGTGCGAGTCTCGCTTCCTTATGCTGCCGACATCACGTCACCCAGCATCAGTGAAGAAGTTCTGTTTGCGATGGATCAGGATAGCCTCATTGCTGAGATTGACCCGAGTACAGGCAGCATCATTCGCCAGCAGTTTGTTACCGGGCCTTTCGAAGGTCTTGTTGACTCGACCGCGCTGGCATTTGACGGAACCTGGTTGTACGCGGCTGGACGTACCCCGCCGGGAGCTCCTGCGGTCGTTGTGATTGACCCGAGTGATTTCTCTGCGGTCTCATATTTCTCGGTGTCCACCGGCAATTCCCCTCCTGGTGGTGCAGCGGTTCTTGGCAACGAGCTGTTTCTGCTGAATGACATCGATAATCTGATCAAGGTCTATGACATCGATTCTCGTACGCTAAGCCGAACACTTAACGTTCCGGCGGTGAACTCCGGAGGATCCTACAGCGGTTTGCAACTCGATCTTGCCTTCGCGATGGGCGAATCAGCGGACGGAGCTGAGTTATTGGTTCGCAATGCGGCAGACGAAATCCTCGTAGTGCATCCGCAAACCGCCACCATTCTGAATGTCCTTTCCACTCCGCCTGACTCTCTGCGTCACCAGGGACTCGCCGGCGCCGGTGGCTCAATCTTCATCAGTCATGATGCTGGCGAGCTATCCACGTTGGATGCCACGGGGAGTGTTCTGCAGACCGAAACACTTGCGATCTCTCCGGATTCGCTAGCCGCAAGAGTCTTCGAAGACAACTCGCACCGATTGACGCTTCTGCTGGATGCGGTTTCCACTGGGAACGACTTCGCCGTGTTGCCTCTTTTGCGAACGGTGTCTGGGATTCAGTTTCAGGACGTCAACCAAAACGGGGTGCAAGACGCCGGCGATTTGCCACTGGAAGGGGTCGCTGTCTACGCGGACCTGAACAACAACGGACTACTCGACAATGGAGAGCCCAGCACAGTCAGTGGGACGGATGGGAGCTTTACATTGACCGATGTTTCCATCGGGGACCAATGGATTCGACGGTCTTGGCCATCGGGTTACCGCCCCACCACTTTCGAGTCTGCTGCAGACTACCTGGTTGCAACGACTGATGTTTCTGATGCGGCAAGTCCGACTGGTGAATCACTTCGAATCCGCTACTTGGACCCGCAGAACGGTTCCATTTTGGATGAGATCTCAACAGCAATTGAGGTTATCGACCCCAGCAGTGCGACAACGGATGGACAGTACATCTATACGATTGACAACGCTCGAGATGTGCTGATTCAGTTGAACGCTCGAGGTGGTCTGGTTCGTGAAATTCCAATACCACCGTTGAGCTGGGGCATTCCTTACAGCCAAGGACCGGCCGTTGTTGGTGGCACGGTTTACTGGATCACTGGAAACGAATTCAAAATAAGGACGCTTGATCCGGAGTCCGGAGTGCTTAGCAATGAGCGTTCGATCACGATCGCCTCGAATCTCGTTGGGCAACTTCCATCGTTGCCGCCGTCTGGGAACATTGTCGAATCGCCTGATGGTCAATCGATCTGGTTCTTCGCCAACGCTGACGACCGAGTCTTTGTGCTCAACCCGTTCACAGCGCAGATCGAGTCGTTCTTCAACTTCTCTGACACTGGCAATGGAGTTTGGTCAGCGGCAACATTGAATAATCAGTTGTATCTACGAGGAACGCAATCGCAGGGTGCCCTGCGAGTCTACGACGAAACGCTCGCCCAAATCGGTACGCTGCCTAATCCGGACTCACAGGGACTGAGCGCTGCGAATTTTGTTCAATACGGTGTATTCATCAGCGGCGTCGAGGATGTCGTTGTAAACCAAGGTTATGCTGCAACCGCGGGATCGATTTTGGGGCATGTTGGTGAGGATGCGAACAACGATGGCATCATCGATGGCAGTGAGTTACCCATTGAAGGCGTGACGGTCTACATCGACACGAACGGGAATCATTGGCCGGATTCCGATGAGTTTGCCACCACTTCTGCTGCAGACGGTTCCTACTCGCTCGAAGGTTTGGACCCCGGAGCATATTTGGTCAGCACGCAACCGCCGGTCGGCTACCGGCCCAGCGACGCATACACATCGACCGGACGTCTGTTTGGTGCGGAACTCTATTCAAGTCCGAGTTCGCAAACAGGATATTTCGCGGAGTTGTGGGAGTTTGATCCTGACACAGGTACGGTCGTTGATCGTTTTTTCACCGATATTCCACTGACGACCGGTGCGATCGGTTTAGCCTACTATCGAGATCGTTTGATCCTAACCGATGACTTTGGTGACATGATTTATGAGTTGACGCTTGACGGACAGCTCATTGATAGCCGGCCGTTGGGCGAAGCCTTCACCAATCCGACGAATGGCCAAACCGAGTATTCGCCGGTAACGGATTATGGTCCGGCAGTGTTCGGCGGGACGATTTTCTCCGTTCGCGACGGCCTGCATGGCCACTTGAATCTCGTCGAGTACGATCCAGCGACCAACGACTTTATTCGCGAACGACCGCTGACCTACGACTGGGGATTGACGGAGCCACCTGGAACATTTAATCCGGTCGCCCCCACCGCGCGCAACTCCTTCTCAATATCGCTCGATGGTCAATCACTGTTTCTCGATACTGACGACGGTTATCGTTTCACGATTGATCCGGTGACCGCGGTGGCTTCGTTGCCAACCCCAGCCGATTCGGTGTATGGAAACTTACCGAATGCGTCGACCGTTCTGGATAACGAACGGTACCTTGCAGTTGCCGGGGGCATCGAGGTAGTGGATGCGAACTACCAATCAATTCGCGGTTTTGGCACTGTGACGCAGTATGGGCTGGCGTCCACAAATCATCGGGTTGCCAGTGCGATCGTGAGCGTCACAACCAGCAACGCGACAACGCAGGACTTTGGTTTCACCAGGATGCTTTCGTCGATCTCAGGCCAAGTGGTGCTTGATTCCAATGGCAGCGGTTCCGTTGATGGAAGTGAAAGCGGCTCAACTGGGCATACCGTTTTTGTGGACCTCAATGACAACGGATTTTTGGATACCGGTGAACCGACTGAGATCACAGGCTCGGAAGGACGCTACACGTTCTCCGGCATCGCTCCCGGTGAATACATTGTTCGAGTCGTTTCTCCATCACAATCGAATGTGGTCGCTTGGGGGGATTCTGTTACTCGCGTGTTCGTTCATCAAAACTTCAACGGCGAGGATTCGATCATCCAGGAAATTGATCCTGGAACCGGCGAGATTTTGAATTCTTTCGCAGCACCGCCGGATCCGACGGACGTCGCGATTGGATTCGCTTCCGACGGTCGTTGGCTGTATCAGTCTGATAGTGACGGAATCGACATCCTATCGCCGGAAACGGGACAGGTCGTTGATTCCATTGCTGGCCCGAGTGGCAGTGGTTTGGCAATCGTTGGGACGAAGGCATTCGTGGCGGACCCGAACACCGACACGATTGCCGTCTTTGATCTGACGCGTCGCCAATACTTGGAGTCGTGGGAACTTGGCGATGTTAACTTCGATGCACCAGGTTCGATTCAGATTCGTGATTCGCTGACCGAAGCACCTGATGGCGTCAATGTGATTGTTGGCTTGGAAAACAACAATGCGCTTGTGATCGATGTTGAAACGGGGCTGATCGTGGCGGAATGGTCGCAAGTTTTCTTCAACGCAGCCGCGGGTGGCGCCGGCGGGGAAGTCTTCGAACCTAACATCTACAGTGGTCAAGATTTGGTCAGCCTGGGCGTGCGCGACCACATGGGGTTGAAGATTCGGGTCTTGCCAGCACTTGGTAGCGGCGTACCTCACGGAATTGCGGCGGCTGAGTTTGAGTCGACGTCGCATCGAGTTCGAATTTTTGAAAATCAGACAACGGTCGACTTGGACTTCGGCATCGTCGCAGATACTCAGTCGATTTCCGGACGGCAATTCATCGATGCCGATGGCTCAGGAACGTTTGATATTGGCGAGGATCCGCTGGTAGGCACGACCGTTTTTGCGGATTTGAATGCCAACGGATTTCTTGATGCAGGCGAGCCATTTGATGTCTCGGCCAACGACGGTTCGTACACGCTTGCAAACGTTCCAGTCGGCCCCGTGATCGTGGACACATTGCCGATAGAGGGCATGCGGCAAGTGGAGGCTTTCGAGAAGACCGAGGGGCTTGTCGGGATGCGTCGCATCAGCGACAGCAATTCTCCTTCGGGCTATCGGTTGCAACTCCTCCTGCTGAATCCAAACGGCACGAGCGTCGGCAATATTTCCACGGACGTTCCGATCCTCACTCCCGGTTCGCTCAACAAGTGGGGCAATCGGTACTTGGTCATCGACAACGGTCGCGATTTGTTACTGCAGTTGAGTCTGGACGGATCGCTCATTTCGGAAACGCCGCTGCCGTCCACCTCTGGCGGAACTCCTGCATTCGCGTACGGAATGGCAGTCTTGGATGACGCGGTTTATTTAAGCGTGTCGGGACCGAACCGACTGATGCGTTTTGATCCGCTCTCCGATAGTTTCCATGGCGCGACCCCGATCACTCCGCTATGGGATCCGGAGTTCGCTGGTTACCCCTTGATGCCGGCACTGTCCGAATCGATGACGACCACCGTCGATGGCGAGGCTTTGCTGCTGTTCTCTCGCGACGACGAACGCGTGTTTCGTCTCGATCCGGTCACGGGACGGGTGGTGGATGTCCAGGCCGTTCCCACGACGCAGGGTTTTGTCTACGCATCGACCGTGTTGGACGGCCAATATTACATCTATGGTCAGAACACAAATGGACTGGAGGCGTTTGACGCGAACTTCAATTCCGTTGGACAGGGGATCACTCCGTTCGTGAGTGGGCTGACCAGTTCTGTTGCGCCCGTCTCAGGTAGCATCGTCGAAGTCAGCTCAGGAGCATTCGCACCGCTCGACGTGGCCCACCGCTCAACGACTTCGATGATCAGTGGAAGCGTCTCACGTGATGCGAATGGAAACGGCGTCTTGGACACGGGTGAGGCAGCCGAAAACATCGTGGTTTATTTGGACGAGAGCCGCAACGGAATTCGCGATCCAGAGGAAGCTTGGACGCTCACGGATGCGGCCGGCAGCTATGTGTTTATGGATGTCCTGCCCGGCGACGTTGTGGTTGCCGTGGACGATCTCGATCGCGCTTTGGCAAACCAGGATGAGGTTTGGCTTTACGGAGTCGAGTTCGACAATGGTATTGGCACGGTCCATCGTCACGACCCCATCACGGGTGAGGTTCTGAACTCGTTCCCAACCCCCGGACTTCAGCCATCTGCGGCGGGGCTAGCTATAAACGCCGATTCGCTTTTCTATTCAGAGGACAACGGTGTCTGGAGTCTTGATCCGATAACGGGTCAATCGCAAGTCTTCTACGACCTTCCCGACGGAAGCTATCATGGTTTGGCGGCGGTGGGCGACAATGTGTTTGTACTCGATGCAAATGCCGGAACCATCACGCGAATCGACACGCGGCAAGGACTTGTTGCGGCACCGATGGACATCAATTTCATCAACGGCACTTCATACGCATTTGGATTCAACCTCAGTCCATGGACCGATGGATCCCACCTGCTGACTCGCACGACTTCAGGCGATGCGTTGGTAATCGATCCCGTCACCGGATTGATTGTGGAAACCTATTCTTGGTCAGGTTCGTCGCGTGGCGTCGCGTTTGCAGCCAATGAGTTTTATCGTGCGTGGGGTGACACAATTCGCGTCCAGAATGATTTGGATATGGATTTGCGTGAACTTCCGATTGGCTACGTGGCGTTTGCCCTCGCCGCCATCGACATGCCCGGTGCTTCGATCCATTTGCAAGTATCACCGGATGTGGACTTCCAGGATCAGAACTTCCATCTAATCTCCTCACCGATGCAACCGTCCGCATCGATCACGGGCCGTCTCTTTTGGGATGTGAACAGTGACGGAGTCGAGGACTATGGCGAGCAAGGCCTCGCGGGGCGAACGGTCTACATCGACAGCAACGGCAATGGTCAGTGGGACGTTGGAGAACCATCGCAACTGACATCCGACGATGATCCGCAAACCCCGTTCAATGAAACAGGCGGCTATCGCTTCACCGAATTGGCATCCGGTACACCATTGACGCCGGGGGCCTACACGATCCGCCAGGTTGTTCCTGAATTTTGGCAATCAACCACTCCGGGAGACTCGGTTGTCGTAACATTCGCAACCGACTCGGTGGTTGCGGCGCCTGGACTGGGGAGCAACCCGCCTGACGCACCGACGGACATCGTTCCTTCCGAGGATTCCATCAACGAGAATCTGGATACTTCCGCTGCGGATTTGCTTTTCTCAACGTTGTCGGCGGTGGACGCCGACGTCGACGACACACACAGCTATGAGTTGGTGTCCGGCGAAGGGGATACCGACAATGCTCGTTTCCTGATCAGCGCGGACCAGCTTTATTTGCGGCAAGACGAAGTGTTGGATTACGAGTCGCAATCCACGTACGCCGTACGAGTCCGCGTGACGGATGCGGCGGGATTGGTATTTGAGAAGTCGTTGACGCTCGGGGTCAACAACTTGGTGGAGGTCACCAAACAAGACATCACGGTGGGTGACGGCACCGCCCAGCGATCGCGCGTGGAATCACTGTCCATCCAATTCGACGCTGAAGTAACGATTGCCCCCGGCGCATTCACCGTTGTCAAACGCGGCCCAGACGGCGGCAATGTGGACGTTGCCTACACCACCCGTCTGGACCAGAACGGCCACACCATCGCCGACCTCACCTTCAGCGGAACCTTCGTCGAATATGGTTCGCTAGTAGACGGAAATTACCAACTCACGATTGATGGGACTAAGATCGAGAACCTCAATGGATTTGGGTTTGATTCAAATGGTGATGCAGCCGTCGGCGACTCGTTGACATTTGGTGATACCGCGACGGATGCGTTCTATCGTTTGTTCGGGGATTCCGATCGCGATCGAGACGTTGACCGCCGCGACTACGTTTCATTTCGACGGACGTACGAACAGCCGAGCGACGACGAATTGTTCGATTCATCATTTGACTCGGATTTGGACGGAGACGTCGACCGTCGCGACTACACAGCCTTTCGACGCAACTACGAACAATTGTTTATATTTGAGTAAAGACAATGGCGAAATTCTTATTAAAGCCGATCGCAATCGTGTCGCTGGGCATGTTTGCATATACGGCAAATGCGAACGCGGCGGTTGTAACAAACTACACCGGAACCAGTTTTGATTTTTTTGCGGACCCACCGTTCACGTCGCTTGACAGCATTTCGGGATTCGCAATTTTCGACAACGTAGGCGATTTAATCGCGCAATCAGTAACGCTATCCGTCACCCTAAATGAGGGTCCCGGATTTGCTATTACTGAGTCAAATGTCAGCGGTTTCTCATGGACAGGAGACACTCCGACAGGTTGGAACCTTGTTTTTTCCGAGGACGTGTTCGGAGGAAGTGATGCTGAGGAATTCTTCGTTGCGGCCGGCATCGGCGACCTGGCTGTGATCGATGACGCACCACTGTCAACAGAAGCGTCAAGTAGTTTGCCCGGACAATGGTCTTCCGCAACCGCAGTTCCAGAGCCGTCATCCATGGCCGTACTTGCGCTAGGCTCAATCGGTCTGAGCATCACTCGGTTGCGTCGCAAGAATCCATTTCGCAAACAGAAGTAAACACCACACTTTTCGGTGAACGCCATCGCCAACGAACGATTCAACAAGAATCAAAATTCGTAGACACGGGTTAGTTGCAGCAAAACCCGTGCAACCCGACGTCTCATCCCTCCGCTTGGTTCGTTTTCTCAGTGGTGGCACTGCATTTACCGCCGGCTAATTTTTTCACCACTTCGTGGAGGGAAATCGTGCAGTTTTTAAGTACTGTGCCTGCACTGCCTTAAGAACCCGCCCGTGCAGC
>NZ_ANMO01000010.1 GCF_000338295.1 Rhodopirellula europaea 6C | reverse complement strand
CCCCGACTGAAGACCCATGAATCTTGACGTCATGACAATTCGTGCCTCAGCTATCGTCCTTCTTGCAGGACTGCTGCAGGCTCATGCGTCAGCCGATGAATTTGAGGTCTTTGGCACGCCAACGGTTTTTACTGTAACGCCGGAGATTCTCGCTGAAACACCAACGTGGAACGCCGGCGAAGAACCAATTCCTTGCAGTATCGTCCAAGCGATAAAGGTCGCAAAGACACGACACGAAAAAACTGCATTCAAGGGCTACGGTGATCTTCATGCGTGGGCCTTCCACCGCGCTATACTCGTGTCCGAAGACGAAAATCGCTTCTACTGGCTGGTGACATACAAGGGTCCGTACGATCCGTCTCTTTTTCGAGGTCCCGGCGGCTACTCGTATCCCGATGCTCGTACGCGGTACATTCACTATCCGGTTTTGATGAACGGTCAACTCGCACCGGAATTGCCTCTGGGCGCAAAACAGACTCGCTTCCAAAAACAGTTGTTTGACAATTTTGACTTCTGGAGTCCGCTGGAACGTACGGGTTGGCCTCATCTTTCGCGTGATCTCGACGAATTCGCAGGTGACCGAGACGACGATCCCTTTGCTCCCGCCGAGGGCGAAACAAACAGCGGGGAACCATCCCGTGCACCGGAGCCGGGCTTGCAAGGTTTCTCAAATGGACAATTAACTATCCCGGCCCGGTGACGGGCAACGTTCCCCGATCGACAGAGTCATGCCGCCTCGCAGTTGCAAACTCGAAACGGACGCGAGACACACTCACCTCGTGGCGCACTCTTGTGTCGCTTGCGTGGTGCGATCCGCCTTGATTCTTCTGCTGTTTTCGCTCGCGGGATGCTCACAAACGTCGGAGAGCATCTACACAGTTAAGGAAACGGCCGTCAACTTGGGCAACATCATGTACACGGACGGCGAGGATGGGATGTACGATGTTTGGTACGACGGAATCGAATTGACCAATGGCCACTCAACCATTCGCATTGCACTGGATGGCTCGGAGCCGGACTACGACGAACTGTATTCGCTCTCGGCTGGCGACCGCGTCGAGATCAAAACCGACCTGTCGTTGCTTCGCCCCAATTTGCTTGACGCATACTGGGCTAGCGACGTCGACATTGAGACTTTAGACCGATGAAAAAACGTCTCCCACGCTGAATGCCCTTAGCGCAAGCGGGGAACCATCCCGTGCACCGGAGCCGGGCTTGCGAGCTTTCTGGCAATGGTGGACCTTTTCCTCCCGGCCCGGTGACGGGCA
>NZ_ANMO01000009.1 GCF_000338295.1 Rhodopirellula europaea 6C | reverse complement strand
TTGTCGTTCCCAAAAGGCTTGATCGATCAGTTGCCCGTCAATCACGACACGGCCCTGCGATTCTCGCGAACGCTGCTTGAGTCAGGTGCACCCGCTTGGCAACGCTGGCAGGCGGTTCGGTCGCTGGAACACTATCGCGACACGGTGCTGAAACGTTCCGAGCCTGACTTGACACAGATCGTCGCCAAGCTCGCGCAACTGGGCAAGCAGGAACGCAATTTTGACTTGGATGTGCCGCCAACCGAGGAGGAACTCGCGGCAATTCGTGGCAAGCAAGACCCCAGCGAACCCAAACTGATTCAGACCATGCGGGCTGATCTGCGGGTACTGCATTATTCCATGGCAACCGAGAAAGCCTACGTGCGATGGGTCAAGCGATTCATGGGGCATGTCGGCTCGACCGAACTGGAGCAGTTCGGCCAAAAGGATATCGAATCGTTTTTGACGAAGTTGGCTGTCGAAGGACAAGTGGCAGTGAGCACTCAAACCCAGGCGAGGTCCGCCTTGCTGTTCCTGTACGAGTGCATCCTTGGCGTGCGAATCGGATTCCTCAATGCGGTTCGCGTGAAGCGACCCGAGACGATGCCGGTGTGGTATAGCCGTCAAGAGATCGGCCACTTGCTAGAGAATTTGACTGGCGTGCACCGCATCATGTTTCTGCTGATGTACGGATCAGGGCTTCGGCACAAAGAGTGCCGTCGATTGCGCATCAAAGATGTCTGGTTTGACGAAGGGCGTTTGCTGGTACGCGACGGCAAGGGACAAAAGGATCGGATGACGTTCTTGCCCGATGAAGTGGTTCCTGATTTGCAACGTCAAATTGCATGGGCGACCCAGCAGCACCATGAGGACTTAGAAGATGGTTATGACAAGGTGTATCTACCATTTGCGTTGGCAAGAAAGTATCCCAACGCGGGTCGCGAGATCGGATGGCGATGGGTGTTCCCTTCGCGACAGCGAGCGCGTGATCGGCGAAGTGGCATTGTCTGGCGACATCATATTGCCGAGCAACAATTTGCCAACGCACTGAGCACCGCGCAACGGGCGGCTGGAATCACCAAGAACGGAGTGCCGCACTCGCTGCGGCATAGCTTTGCGACTCATTTGG
>NZ_ANMO01000008.1 GCF_000338295.1 Rhodopirellula europaea 6C | reverse complement strand
TACGGGGCCACTCCCAAACCGCACTATGGATGCGACGGCAGCAAAGTCTTCGACATCCTGGATTGGTCAGGCTGCAACCTCACCGAGAAGCTCGGCCCATTCCCGTTCTTCGGCTTCTGGGGCCCCGCCGCCGGCATCGCTTCGAGCGACTGGATCGCGAAAGCCACCGCTTTGGTGATGCGAGAGAAACAACCGCAACTGACGCTGTGCTACCTGCCTCACCTGGACTACGACTTTCAACGACTGCCCGACCATGATCCAGCCCGAGTGGCGGAGGTCGATGCCGCCGCGGCCAAAGTCATCCAGGCTGCCGGTGAAATTGGTGCTCGAGTCGTGGTGGTCAGCGAGTACGGCCTGGTCCCCGTCGACGCGCCCGTCGGCATCAACCAAGTCCTCCGACGTAACGACTGGCTGAAGGTCCGTCGCGGCCCATTCGGCGAGATCATGCTACCTGGCGAAAGCGATGCCTTCGCAGTCGCGGATCACCAACTAGCCCACGTCTACGTCCGCCGCCCCGAGCTGATCCCCACCGTTCGCAAAACGCTGGAAGAAACCCCCGGCATCGCATCGGTCGTTGATCCCGGCGAACTGCAACTGGATCACCCACGAAGCGGCGAGCTGATCGCTCTGGCAGAACCAAACGCCTGGTTCACGTACTACTACTGGCTCGACGATGCCAACGCGCCGGACTTCGCTCCGACCGTCGACATCCATCGCAAGCCTGGTTACGACCCGTGCGAACTGTTCATGACCAGCAAACTTCGCGCGGCGGCACGGTTGGCTCAAAAGAAAGCCGGCCTCCGTTACAAAATGGACGTGATCCCGCTGGATCCAACACTGGTCCGCGGCAGCCACGGCGTCCTCCCGACAGACCACAGCGACGGCCCACTGGTCATCGGCCCCGGTGAGCCCCCTGAAAACATGCAAGATTTTCCAAGCTACGTCGAGCAGCTCCTAGCTCCTAGCTCCTAGCTCCTAGCTCCTAGCTCCTAGCTCCTAGCTCCTAGCTCCTAGCTCCTAGCTCCTAGCTCTTAGCTCCTAGCTCCTAGCTCTTAGCTCTTAGCTCTTAGCTCTCGTGCTCGTGCTCGTGCTCGTGCTCGTGCTCGTCGTTCGCCGTTCGCCGTTCGCCAGCTCCTTTTTTTTCGATTACGAGCACGAGCACCGGTCTGCGACCTGAGCACGAGCATGACTGCCGCATAGCCTGTCACGAGCCAGCGGCACTCGAAACACTCTCAGCGTCCTGCGACTCCCGCTTGGGATCGTGCAGCGGGAAATACTCTTCGACGACCGAGTGAAACTCTTCCGGCGTCGAAACCTTGGCCACGTGAGTCCGGAAGTAGCGAGCTCCGTGTTTGCCTTGGGCGTAGCAACACGCGTACTTCCGCATCAGCACCGTTCCCTTTTCGTCGCCAAAGCGATCCACCACCAACTGGTAATGCTTCAGCATCACGTCGCGTTGCTCCGGCAACGTCGGCTCGGGCGGAATCGGTTCGCCTCGCAGCGCCGCGGCGGCTTGGGCAAACAACCACGGTCGGCCAAGGCACGCGCGAGCGATCATGACCGCATCAACGTCGTACTGATCGAACGCAGCAACCACCTTTTCGGCGCTGTCCAAGTCGCCGTTCCCGATCAACGGAATGTTGCGCAGATGCGATTTGATTTCACTGATCCGTTCCCAGTCGGCATTGCCTCGGAACATGTCCGCCGCCGTCCGGCCATGAACGGTGAGTGCCGCCGCACCCGCCTCTTCGACCACCCGAGCGATCTCGTTGCAATTGATGTTTTCGCGACTGCATCCCAAGCGGATTTTCGCCGTCACCGGAGTCGGAGCACACACCTCCACCAATC
>NZ_ANMO01000007.1 GCF_000338295.1 Rhodopirellula europaea 6C | reverse complement strand
AAAGCCGTTCGTGTTCTGAGCGGCGTTCGCACCATCGGTGCCAGCAGCGACCGCCAAGGAAGCTGTTCCCAGTTGCGCGAATTGACGACGATTGACTGCGTTGGATTTTGTCATGGCCCTTGTTGTCATCCTTTTGGCGTTGGTGGCGGAATCAGCACGTTCGATGAACAGCAACTGACGCGCCGGAACCGCAGTTCATTTGGTCCAAGCCAAGCAGCAGAATTGACAACGGAGTCCGTTTAGCGAAACCCTACCAGGAACACTTGCAAGACAGGGCACGATAAAAGAACAGGAAGCAGCCTCAACCAAAATTGAAGCAATCGAAAAAAGCTTCGCGGCAAAGATCTGCCGACTCCACCGACGACCTACGTCGATTCGCTTGTTGCTCCGTTGAAGGTAAGTGTTGATTTGTCACCTGTTGGTTTGAACAGGTTGCGTGAGAGTCGACACTGGATTCCAGCAAGAGTCGAGTGGTTTGTACATGAGACCGCGGACGCTCGCGGCGGAATGATTGGTTGAGTTGGCACAGATTGCTATCGAATAACAACAGGGAGCTCAGGGCGGCGAGGTCGCATTGTACTGAAATGCCTGACTTCCTCAGAAATGCCACGATCAAATTGCCACTTGACAATCGAGTTAACGAAGCTCGCGACAACCATCTTGAGCACAAGACTGCTCAACGTTGCTTCAACACACATGAGCAGCAATCTGTGGATCAGTTCCAAGCTGATGATCGAGACCTTGAAAGATTCAAAGAGATTTCCACTTCGAGCCAAAATTCTGCGAAACGGCATTTCTGATACGTGCGATCCGCCCGGTCGACAGGCGTTAATAATCTGACGACAATCTGGCCTTCTCATAGCGAGCAAGGTTGGGATCGAAGAAGTCGTAAATGTTGGGAACGAATGTATGCAACGACTTCGGAAACTGGTGATCGGCGAAGCCGCTGAACTTCGCGGTGGCACGACGAAGCCCCTGGCCAACTGGGACAGTCTTGAGCGATTGGTTGTCGATCGACACCTTATCACTATTCATCGCTATTACCGTCGTAAAGACATTGAACCTTTCATCGAGAAGGTAGCTCAACGCGGGAGGCATTGTCTTGATCGGTAACTACTGCGTGCTGTCTGTGTCCCGATGTCTTGAAAGATTCTCGCGCACCCGAGGTCCAGGATGAGTAAACCGACTCTCATCGTCGCCGTTGGAGCGTCTGCCGGTGGGCTCGAAGCGTTCACTGAGTTGCTATCGGGCATCCCAGGAAAGCCCGGTTTCGCGATCGTGTTCGTTCAGCACCTTGATCCCAGCAAAACATCGTTGGTTGGTGACCTACTTCGCAGGCAAACGTCGCTACCCGTCGAGGAAATTACAACGGGAAAAAAAGTCAAGCCAAACACAATCTACCTCTGCCCGCCTCGCGGGCGACTGGATGTGGTTGACGGCGAGTTGAAGGTCTCTCAGCAGAGCAACGATGATTCCGAAGCCAACGTAATCGACCACTTCTTCCACGGGATCGCCGAATCGCAAGGCGGACGGGGCATCGGCGTTGTTCTATCAGGTAGCGGCAGCGACGGGACCCTGGGATTGAAGTCGATCGGCGATGCGGGTGGGATGACGTTTGCACAAGACAGCGAGTCGGCAAAGTTTGATTCGATGCCTCGCAACGCGGCGACGACGGGTGTGGCTGATCAGGTAATGCCGCCCGCGAACATCGCCACGGAGTTGCTCAGATACACGCGGTATCTGGAGGAAATTAGCGAAACACCGGCGAAGAGGAAGTTTGATGATCAAATCAGAAACGCAATTCCACAAATCGCCAAAGCTTTGCTGTCCGAGACGGGGCACAATTTCAAGCATTACAAAACCAGCACGCTCGCGCGGCGGATCCAGCGTCGAATGCAGATCCTGAAGCTCAGCGATGTTGATGCTTACGTGACGTTGCTCCACAGCGACAAGAGCGAGTCGCAGCAGTTGTTCCGTGAACTCCTGATTAGTGTGACGGCGTTCTTCCGCGACCCAGACTCGTTTAAGCGGCTGGCAGATCAAGTCATCCCAAAATTGTTTGAAAACCGGCAACCGGACGACCCAGCGCGGATCTGGGTGCCAGGCTGCGCGACGGGCGAAGAGGCTTACACGATAGCGATTCTGTGCCGGGAGTTTGTGGAGAAGTCCGAGGCGCAGAAGCACGGAGAACATAGAAACGAGGATGCAAATTGGCGAGGATTGTCTTTTCAGATTTTTGCGAGTGACATTGACGAGCGGGCATTGTCGATCGCTCGGACAGGTGTGTATCCGGCGGGGATCGCAGATCATGTGTCGAAAGATCGGCTGAAGCGTTTTTTCGTAAAGAAGGGCAATCGGTATCACGTCAAGAAAGAAATTCGCGAGACGGTGCTGTTCTCGTCGCACAATCTGATCAGTGATCCACCGTTCTCGCGTCAGGATCTGATCTGTTGTCGCAATTTGTTGATCTACCTCGGTCCGCATTTGCAAAAGAAACTCATTCCGCTGTTTCACTTTGCACTTCGTCCCAACGGGTTCTTGTTTCTCGGTCCCAGCGAAAGTATCTCCACGCACGGCGATCTATTTCGCAGTATTGATCAGCGTCACCGCATCAGTCAGCGCAAGGGCACCGCGATCGGTCGTGCCGCGCCGTTGGCGTTGCGAACGCCTGCCAACGGAATGACTCGTTTGCCCGAGGTATCGCCGATTGACGACGATAAAACCGACGTCGTACAAATCATGCAGCGGATCGTCCTGGATGAGTTCGCGCCCAAATCGGTCGTCGTTGACGAAGACGGCCAAGTCATTTGTTCGTCAGCGGAAACGAACAAGTACCTGTCGATCGGCGAAGGGGCGTACCAGAACAACATTCTGAAAATGGCTCGGCGTGGTTTGCGGATCGGTCTGCGCGCCACGCTTTCGGAAGCCAAATCGAAACGTCGCCGAATCATTCACGAGAATCTGTCGGTCACGACGGACGAAGGCAAGCAGCGGGTGATGATCACAGTGCAGCCGATGATGCGGCTTGGCGAAGACACCGGTTTGTTCATCGTGGTCTTCCACGACGTCGGTTTGCCGATGGGAACTACGTCCGGCGAAGACAGTCCGATCGACCCCAAAGATGTGCTGGTCGCCCGTGGCAGTATGGACCGCCAAGCCGAAGCGATGGTCGAGCAACTCGAACGCGAGTTGTCCCAGACTCGCGATGATCTCGAAAAAACGATGCAGGAAATGGAGGCGACCAACGAGGAGTTGAAGTCGTCCAACGAAGAACTGCTGTCGATGAACGAGGAACTGCAATCAGCTAACGAGGAACTGGAAACGTCCAAAGAGGAAATTCGCAGCAGCAGCGAAGCCGTTTCCCGCGCTAACGCCGATCTTGAAAACCTGCTCCGCAGCACCCAGATTGCCACCATCTTCCTGGACAGCGACGGGCTGATCCGCAGCTTCACACAGGCGGCGACGGAGATCTACAGTCTGATTGCCACCGACGTCGGTCGCCCGCTCGGCAAGTTCGTTCCCGATGTCCACGTCATGCCGCCGCTGCCATCCATTCGGCAGCTAAAGGCGGAGGGGCCGGTCGAAGACACGATCACAGCCAACGATGGTCGAATGTTCATTCGCCGAGTCTTGCCGTATCAGTCGCATTCGCGTGAGACCGATGGCATGGTCGTTACTTTTGTGGACGTTAGCGAACTGGAAGCCAGTCGAAAGCAACTTAGCACCTTGGTGACCGAGCTGAGAACGACTCAGCGGCAACTGATCGAATACGGAGAACAACTCGATTTGGCCATGCAGGCTGGGCGGCTGGGAGCCTGGAGGTGGGACGTCCAATCGGATCGTGTCGAATGGTCGCCGCAGCTGTATGCCCTATTCGGTCGCCCCGAAGGTGAATTCGACGGCACGCTCCAGGCCTTTGTCGAGATCGTGCATCCGGACGACCGCGATCGAGTGCGGGACGTGATCGAGCAGACGCTGGCGTCGGATTCCGATCGCTACGAAGTCGAATGCCGCATGCTGCGGCCCGATGGCAGCGAACTGTGGACGTTGGGACTAGGGCTAATCGATCGCGACGAAGACGGCAAGCCGCTGTCCGTTACCGGCACAGCCAGCGACATCACCGACCGCAAACGTCGCGAATTGAACCTAGCGTTCATCGCGGATCTGCAGCAGGCCTTCATTCCACTGTCAGACGTCGGCGAACTGCAAGCAATCGCGTGCCGCATGGTAGGTGAGCACTTTAGTGCGTCGCGATGTTGTTTTGTCAAGTTCGACGACGATGCCGATTACGTCCGCGTGGTTCGAGATTACGCCGTCGACGACTCGCAAAGCCTCGTCGGATGTTACCATCTACAAGACTTTCACACCGACGAGGAGCGGCACGCTTTACGAACAGGCCGGCCCGTTGTGATCCGCAACGTCGACGCCGAAGCGGAATCAGACCGGGGCGAGCGATTTAGAGCGTTGGACATTCAATCGCTTTGCAACGTCGGCTTTCGTCGTGACGGCAACGTGCAATTCCTTTTGTCGACGATTTTCGCCGAGCCACATGTTTGGCGTCGTGACGAGATCGAGTTGTTGCAGGACGTCGTCGATCGGTTGAGCGTTCGCGTTCAGCGAGCCGAAGCGGAAACGGAGCTTGCCCTCGCCAAAACCAAAATGGATCTGGCGATGCAAGCCGCGTCGGTTGCTTCGTGGACGTGGGATTTCGACGCCGGCGACCTCGTCCACGAACCCAACCTGAATCGCTTGTGGGGTTTTGATCCCGCAACTCCGGTCCCCATTGCCGATTTCGTGGCAGCCATCGACAACGATCATCGCGAGCGTGTCAGCAAAGCGATCGGCAAGGCTCTCGACGAAGGCGGGTTGTACGACGAGGAATACTTGGTTCTACGAACCGATGGTCAGCGGCGTTGGCTTCGGGCGGTCGGCATCGGTACCGCACCGGGAAAAGAACCACGCGAATTTCTTGGCGTGGTCACCGACACGACGGCGCGAAAACAGAACGAAATCGAACTCGCCGAGCGGGAAGCGCATCTGCGGCGAGTCATCGACAACACATTGAACTTCGTCGGCGAGTTGGATCGCGACGGCACACTGCTGCAAGTCAACCAAACGGCACTCGACGCTGGCGGCGTGACCCGTGAGGATGTGATCGGCAAACCGTTCTGGGAATGCTATTGGTGGAGCCACGATGGGGAGGTCACCACGCGTCTGCGCGAGGCCGTTGAGATGGCGGCGACCGGCAAGATCGTTCGTTACGACGTGTCCGTTCGCATGGCTGGCGACACCCGCATGATGATCGACTTCATGCTTGCCCCGGTAACCGATTCGGATGGCAAGGTGACCCATTTGATTCCCTCAGGTGTCGACATCAGCGACCGGCACGCCGCCGAACAACAAGCTGCTAATAGTCGTCGGCTGCTAACCGAAGCAATGTCGGCGGCAAAGATGGGGTCGTTCACCTACAAACCGCAAACCGGCGAATCGGACTGGGATGAAAACTGGGCCGATTTGATGGGGCTGAGCGTCGACAGCGAAAAGATGGCTCAGCACTTGTTTGAGATTATCCATCCCGACGATCTCGGCGCATCGCGTCGGCGATTTGAGGAAGCAGTCGAAACGCGAGCCGAGTTTAAACACGAGTTTCGCATCATCCGCAGCGACGGGGAACTTCGTTGGATCGCCGCTCGTGGTCAGGTGACCTACGACGAATTCGGTGAAGCTGTCCTGTTGTCGGGTATAAACTGGGACATCACCGACCAAAAACTGTTCGAGCAAGAAATTCAATTGAATGAAGAACGCGTACGGCAAGCTGCCGGGGCCGCTGGCTTTGGAACGTTCTGTGTCGATGTCGACAACAACCTTGTGACCTATTCGGACGAATTCAAGAAGCTAGTCGGACTCTCGCCTTCGGAGGAATTGAGCAACGACATCCAAGCTCAACCGGCATTTGTTCACCCCGATGACCGTGACATGTTGGCAAGGCACACCCAGTCGGTTTTGTCAGACGTACAAGAACCGGACCATTGGCTGAACCATCGAATCGTCCGGCATGATGGCGAGCTGCGTTACGTTCGTATGCAATCGCGATCACTCTACGAAGGCGAAGGCAAAGACCGCCGCGTTCGGATGGTTGTCGGCACCTTACTCGACATCACACAGCAACACGATTACGAACAGAACCTCAAAAAAGCCAAACGAGTCGCCGAAGCGGCCAACAGGTCCAAGAGCGAATTTGTCGCCAACATGTCGCACGAGATTCGCACGCCGATGACCGCTATCCTCGGCTACGCCGACATGGTGCAGGACCGTGTCGACGACGACGAAACCCGCGGCTACCTGCAAACGATCCGCCACAATGGCGCGTACCTGCTTGAAATCATCAACGACATTCTGGACCTGTCCAAGATCGAAGCGGGTAAGCTGGAAATTGACACCGAACGCTTTGAACCGGCTCGAGTCGTTGAGGACGTGCGCAGCATCATGGAGGTCCGGGCGAGCGACGGCGGGTTGAAGCTGGAGGTCGACTACGCAACGCCGATCCCCAACGTCATTGAAAGCGACGCAAAACGTTTGAAGCAGATCTTGATTAACCTAGTTGGCAACGCCATCAAGTTCACCAAGGAAGGCGGAGTGCGAATTGAAGTGGCGTATGAAGATGATAGCGGAGACCGCAGAGAGCTTCGCCCCAATGATGATCCGAAACCCTTGATGAGTTCCGCGACAGGACAACTTCGCCTGTCGGTAAGCGACACTGGCATCGGCATGACGCCGGAACAACGAGACCGGCTGTTCAAACCGTTCTCTCAAGGCGACTCACTGATCACCCAACAATTCGGCGGCACAGGACTGGGACTGGCCATCAGCCAGCGGCTCGCGTCGATGCTCGGTGGCGAAATCACCTGCGATAGCAAGCTCGATCAAGGAAGCACCTTCACCGTTACGGTTAGTATTGGCGACTTAGAGAACACGCCGCTCATTCAACCTTGGGCGTCGGCGGAAATAGTCGACAGTGATTCGGCCGCCTCAAATGACCGACCCGAGATAATCCGACTGGCCGCCGATTTTTTGATTGTCGACGACCGCCGCGATATCCGCTTTCTTGCCAAACACATCATTACCAAAGCCGGTGGCTCAGTCACCGAAGCTGAAGACGGCCTGGTAGCAGTCAAAACAGTCAAGCAAGCCATGTCGGACGGAAAAACGTTCGACTTGATTCTGCTAGATATGCAAATGCCCAACATGGACGGCTACGCAACGGCCGCTGCCCTACGCAGACTCGGCTACATCGGCCCCATCATCGCGTTGACCGCTGACGCAATGCAGGGCGACATGAACAAATGCCTGCAAGCTGGCTGCAATGACTACCTTTCCAAGCCCATCGACGCCCAAAGAATGTTGCAACTCGTCAGCGACTTGACAAAGAAATAGCGATCATTGGCAAGACGATCCGAACCATTGACATCTCCTTCATCCGACTTCTTTGAAGTTAGCCCGAAGCCTGGATCGCGCTCGTAGAGATCGGTCATTGCAGCCTACCCACACAACGCCCGCCAGTTCCAAACCATGCTGACGGGCGTTTTTCGTGTCATAATTTTGGAATTCTAGATATGTCATATTCACTACGGCTCGATTCGAAATGAAGCATGGGTACCTCAGCGTTTGTAAAAGTGGAACACCGGGGAATCGAACCCCGATTTTCTGCTTGCAAAACAGACGTCTTCCCGTTGGACGAGCGCCCCATGAATGAAGCAAGAAGAGTGATGAGTGGATAGCGAAAATGGTTCGTCTCGGGAGTTTCACTCTTCAAGCTTCCTTCCGTGCTACGCATGTAGTCGCGGAGTACTGTCGCCAGTCGACTTGCGATGGTTTTTTGATCGCCTTGTGCGAGTCAGGAAGTTGGTCGCCTTCGACAACTACCTCACCGACGCATTCGACCACCCAGCCGTCGACCCAACCAACGCTGTCGTCTCGTAGTCTCAGCACTCGTCCGACCTTGGCAAACTCTCGCGGGATGTACGATGTCGTTCGCACGGATCCGCCTGCGATGCTGCGTCTCATCGCACATTGCACGTACTTCGTGTTTCTGGACATTGTCGTTCTCCGTGGTTAAATGCGGGCCAGCGTCACCACGACGCCGGCAGTAGTCCCGGATAGAATCGAACCATCGTCTCCTGCGTGTAAAACAGGTGTCGTCGCCGTTGGACCACAGGACTGTGTTTGTCGATCCGGAGAGCACGTCCCCAAGGATTTGAACCCTGACTTACTGGTTTGGAATCAGCAGTGCTACCGTTACACCAAGGACGTGTTTGAAGTGGGAACGCAAGGAATCGCAGCTCTCGCCGACTACCACACAATTAAAGGCAGGAGATTTACAGTCTCCCGTGTGGAAACGCTCCCAAGTTTTCGTCAAACGAGCGGAAGCCGTGGGACTCGAACCCACAACGGTTTGACCCGCAGCTGTTTTCAAGACAGTGTCCTCATCCGGCCGGGTGACTTCCAAAGTTTGCGATTGCTCGCAGCGACGTGAGCGGGAATTGAACCCGCGGCCTCCTGGATGAAAACCAGACGATTCTGCCAACAGAATCTACCACGCCGTTTTGTTGCTTCGGTCGAAGCGAGTACCGCATGGGAGTTTCGATCTCCCTCCTGCTGTTAGAAAGACAGCCGACCTAGCCAGTAGTCGAATGCGGCGAACTAAAAGCGATGGCAACGGGAGTCGAACCCGCAGCGACTTGATAGACAATCAAGCTTCCTTCCCAGAGGAAATTGCCACCGGAAATGTTAGCACGAGGGTGACCAACCGGAATTGAACCGGCGACAAACTCATTCACAGTGAGTCTCTGGAAACCAACACCAGATCTGGCCACAGT
>NZ_ANMO01000006.1 GCF_000338295.1 Rhodopirellula europaea 6C | reverse complement strand
AAGACTTGGCGGCGTACTTGTAAGCGTTGCCTGACGTCTCTCGAGGACGGTTCACGTTTTCGAGACGTGCGAAACAGCAAGCATCACCCATTTGTTGCGGCGAGAACCGCGGCGAATGCTTGGCGGCTGAATTGACCAACGGCCTTTTCGCTCAAGCAAACGATCGCACGCAAGATCGCACGGACGACCGACACTTTTTCTATCACCTTTTCCCTGAATGATTCATTGCCATGGCCTATCCACGCGTCGCGTCGTTGAAGACCCACGATGACTTTGTTTCGCACTTGCGAGACAGCGACATCGAAATGCCATCCGATGCGGAAGTGGAATCCGGCGACGCATCGCCGTTGGCGCAATCGTTCGAGGTCCACGGGCAAACCGTTGGGAATCGGTGGAGCATCTTGCCGATGGAAGGTTGGGATGGAACCACCGATGGGTTGCCGACTGATTTGACACGGCGTCGTTGGCGTAACTTTGGGCTCAGTGGAGCCAAATTGATTTGGGGCGGTGAAGCGGTTGCGGTTCGGCATGATGGACGAGCCAACCCGAATCAGTTGCTGCTGACGGATAAAAACCTTTCCGCGATTGAATCCTTGCGTCAAGAGTTGGTCGACGAGCACGAATCGCACTTTGGACGCAGCGATGATTTGCTGGTCGGTTTGCAACTGACTCACTCGGGCCGTTTTTCACGACCGAATATCAAGTCCTTGACCGAGCCGCGAACGGTTCAGCGGAACGTGGTTCTGGATCGACGAGTCAAGATCACGGACGACTCCGCGATTTTCACCGACGATGAGTTGTCGACGTTGATCGATGATTTCATCGAGGCAGCGGTGCGAGCGGAAAAGGCCGGGTATCGATTCGTCGATGTCAAACACTGCCACGGGTACTTGGGACATGAGTTGCTGGCGGGACGCGAACGAACGGGCAAGTTCGGCGGTAGCTTTGAGAACCGAACGCGTTTCTTGCGTGACATTGTTTCAGGAATCGAAGCGGCCACGAACGATCTGAAGATTGGTGTGCGTTTGAGTCTGTTTGACTTCCTGCCGTTTCATCCCGGTGCCGACCGCGTGGGTGAGCCTGAACCCGGCGGCGAACCGAACAAGGTGTTCGGTGGTGGCGAAGACGGATTGACGATCGACATGACGGAGACGTCAAAGTTGGTTGATTTGATGCACGAGATCGGCATTCGAATGATCTGCACCACGGCGGGCAGTCCGTACACGAACCCTCACATTCAACGTCCCGCTTATTTTCCGCCGAGCGACGGGTACACGCCGCCGGAGGATCCGTTGGCGGGCGTCGCTCGTCAAATCGCGGCCGTTGCCGAAATGAAGAAGAAGCATTCAGAGATGATCTTCATTGGTTCGGGGTACACCTATCTGCAAGATTACTTGCCCAACGTCGCGCAGGCCGTTGTGAAGGCCGGGATGGCGGACTCGATTGGTTTGGGACGCATGGTGTTGTCGTATCCCGATCTGCCCGCGGATGTGACGGCGGGAACGGTGTGGCAACGCAAGAAGGTGTGCCGCACGTTCAGCGATTGCACGACCGCCCCACGAAACGGGATCATCAGCGGGTGCTACCCGTTGGATCCGTTTTATAAAAAGCGAGATGAACGCAAGCAGCTGAATGATCTGAAGAAGGCGCTTCAGGCGTAGAGGTCGTGCAGTTTTTAGATGCCGTGCTTGCAAGATTGAAATCACTCTCCTGAACGCAGTTGGGGAGGGTCGGAATGCGAGTGTTCAGCGAGAATTCCGGGGAGTAGAATACTCGCCTTTTCCCATGCTCGGCCCTCACCCTCGCGTTCGCCTGGACGGCGTCGCTCGACCTCTCCCCAAACTTCGTTTCGGGAGAGGTGCGTTGTGTGTTAATCTGCCGAAAAGCGGAATCAAAAAACTGCGTGGCATCCGTAGGCGGCGGGGGCGTAGTGGATGAGGCCACGAATCCCTGAGTGATTGACGTGGTGGACGAGGCAACGAGTCCCAACCCGAAGGACTCGTTGCCTCGTCCATTACGAAAAATTGTTTTAGGTGGGTTTGCGAAACGCTACTCTGTTGGGGCCGATTCGATGGCCAGCATTTCGCCCTCCAACCCGCTGTGATCGACAACGCCGATGAATGAGAATTCCGATCCGCGTCCGTTGCCAAGCCGTCGCGGGCGATTTTCTCTCCGGCAACTGCTGCTCGCGATCACGATGATTGCTTTGGTTTTGGGCAACGTCGTGTCGATCCTCCGTTTGCGAAAGGCGGAGTCTGCGCTGGCGGCTTTGCGATCGGAATCGGGGTATTTGTCTCCCACCGAAGATGATTCCGTCGCCGCCATTCGGGCTCCGTCGGAGCTTCCGCTGAACTACGTTTTTCGAGTTCGTGTTCCCGAAGGCACGCAATTCGACTACCGGTTGGCCTACAGCACTTGGTTGCCGAAGGGAAAAACGCAGCCCGATTGGTACTCCATGATTGCGATTCGGCCCGGTGAATCGTTGGTCACCGTCCGGATTGCGGAAGATCCCCGCGACGAGCGTTGGAAAATCTCTACACTGGTGCGAGATTCCGGCGGGGTGCGGCGGATGGGCACCACGTTGCCCGAGGCTCACACGGCGATCTTCCGAGCGTCGCACGATGTCATATCGACCGGCGTGGCGGGTTCCATGGTCACATTGCCGTTGGGCCAACCCTTGCGGATACTGGACGATCGATGGCTGGTCGGCGACGAATCACTGTTGCTGTCCGGTGACAAACCCGTCAACACAGACCAAATCGGTGTCTACGCCGAACTGCAGCCCATCGCACGTTGATCGCTGCGACACACACATCTTCACCCGATACACCCAAGCTTTTCGCGAGACCAAAGACCCCAGCCATGGCAAAGGATTTTTTGAAGGGAGCCGCCGACGAATACGACGTGGTCGTGATCGGCAGCGGATTGGCTGGCATGACCTCGGCCAACATTCTCGGCCGTGCCGGACACCGAGTGTTGCTGTTGGAACAGCACTACAAGCTTGGCGGTTTGGCAACTTGGTTCTTGCGTCCTGGCGGGCACACGTTTGACGTCTCGCTTCACGGATTCCCGCACGGCATGATCAAGTCGTGCCGTCGGTACTGGAGTCGCGACATCGCCGACCGAATTGTTCAGCTGAAAAACATTCGTTTTGACAACCCGCAGTTCTCGTTGACGACGACGTTCAACCGAGAAGACTTCACGAAGTTGTTGACAACGAAGTTCGGCATCGAGCTCGGCACGGTCAACGAATTCTTTGACACTGCTCGAGGAATGAATTTCTACGACGATCAAGCGACGACGACACGTCAATTGTTCGATCGTTTCTTTCCCGGTCGCGACGACGTGGTGCGGTTGTTGATGGAGCCGATCACGTATGCCAACGGATCGACGTTGGAAGATCCCGCGATCACGTACGGGATTGTATTCAGCAACTTCATGAGCAAAGGCGTCTTCATCTATGAAGGCGGCACCGATGACTTGGTCGCTCGGATGAAGAAGGAGTTGGAATCCAACAGCGTCGACATTCGCATCAATTGTCCTGTCGAGGAAATCGAAGTTGCGGATTCACCGATCCAAGGCACGCGGGTTTCGGGTGTGAAGGTGCGAGGTCGATCGATCAAGTGTCGCGCGGTTGTTAGCAACGCGAATTTGCGAACGACGGTGCTGAAGATGCTGGGACCGGAAAAGCTCGATAAGAAATTTGTGGAAGAAACCGAGGCGGTGCGACTGAACAACAGCAGCACGCAGGTGTACATGGCATTGAAACCGGGTGAAGAAATTGATGAGTCGAGCGGCGATTTGTTCTTCACCAGCACGGCGAAAGAGTTCCGGACGGATCTGCTGCTCAGCCGCGACATCACTTCGCGAACATTCAGTTTCTATTACCCTCGAACACGGCCGCACAAAAAGGAACGCTACGCGATCGTCAGTAGCACCAATGCGAACTGGTCGGACTGGGCGAATTTGAGCGAAGAGGAATACGAAGCCAGCAAAGCGGACTTGGTTGAAACAACCATCGACGCGCTCGAAAAATACATTCCCGGAGTGCGGAACAAGATTGATCGTGCCGAAGCGGCGACGCCCAAGACGTTCCATCACTACACCCAACATGAAATGGGCGCAAGCTTCGGGACCAAGTTCGAAGGTCTCGGGGTCAGTCGAGCGTTGCCGCAACAGATCAAGGGCATGTATCACGCGGGCAGCGTCGGCATCATCATGAGTGGCTGGTTGGGAGCGATCAATTACGGTGTCATTGTCAGCAACGAAGTCGATCAAAACTTGGTTGCTGAGTCGACGCCGGTATGATCGAAGTCAGCCAGTTCACGAAGTGCTACGACGACTTCACCGCGGTGAACTCCATTTCGTTTGATGTTCCCGCCGGACGAGTCGCGGCATTGGTGGGGCCCAACGGAGCTGGCAAGACAACAACGATTCGAACATTGTGCGGCATTCTGTCTCCGACGGCCGGCGATCTGCACGTCGCGGGCGCGTCGTTGAATGACGATCCATTGGCGGTGAAGCGACGGACCGCCTACGTGCCGGATGACCCGCCGCTGTTTGATTCGATGACGGTCGATGATCATTTGCGTTTCATTGCGTCGGCGTATCGGCTGACTGATTGGGAACCGCTCGCGGAAGAGCTCTGCGGCCAATTTGAATTGACGGAAAAACGCGAAACGATCGCTTCGGGTTTGTCTCGCGGAATGAGGCAAAAGGTTGCGATCGTTTGTGCTTATCTGCGGCAACCCAGCGTGCTGTTGTTGGACGAACCGATGACGGGATTGGACCCGCCGAGTATTCGCCGGTTCAAACAAACCGTTCGCGAACAAGCCGACCGGGGCGCGACGGTTTTGGTCAGTTCGCACTTGTTGTCATTGGTCGATGACATCTGCGATCACCTGGTGCTGATGCGTCGCGGCGAGGTGTTGTTTCATGGGCCGCTGGAACAGGCTCGGCAAGAATTCGGTGGCGATTCGCACTCGCTGGAGGAAGTCTTTTTCCGTTTGACGTCGGAAGATTCGGATTTCGAAGATTCGATTTCCGAAGAGGAGTCCGCTTGATGAGCGGGCGGCCTTCGATCATCGATCCCGCGTTGACGCGATTGACCGGGGTGCTTTTGAAGACCGCCTTTCGGCAACTGTTCCGGCATTTGAAGAGTCCATCGGGAGCCTTCGTCGGATTGTTGGTTTTGGGGACCGTCGGCATGGGTTTGATGCCGATGATCGTGGCGACCTACACCGGGTCGCTGGACCAAATCAAGATGTACTCAACCGTCACGTCAACGATTCCGTTGATGATGCTGGTGATCGTCGCCATGGCGATTTACTTTGACATTGGGCAACAGATCACAGAGCTTCGTCCGCCCGAGTTGCAGTTTGTCTTGGCGGGGCCGTTCACCAACCATCAAATCCTTTCCTATCGGTTGATGACACTGGCGCTCACGTGGGTGGTCAGCAGCAGCTTGATGTCAATCTTTGCTCTGCCCAGTGCCGGAAGTTATTTGTCCGCGGTCTTGGCGATCTACACCGGAGGAATGACGGTCACGGCGCTGACGACATTGCACGCGTTTAGCAAACCGCTGTTGGCGTCTTGGGTGCGAACGTTGATTGCATCGAGCCTGCTGGGTTCGGTCGCGTTGTTGTTGATTTCATCGTTGCCTCTGGGGATGAGCGAAAGCGGGTTTTCATGGCAAACGTGGTTGCTGTCGTGTCAGTCGTCGCCGATCGGATCGATCATGACGCTGCCGTTCGTGCCGTTTGCCAATTTGATGCAATCACCCATCGGGCTCTCGATGCTGGGATGGCTGGGCGTGTGCGTCGCGATTTTGGTTTCGGCTTTTGGATTGTGCTATTCGATCAACGTCGGGTTCGCGGAGTTGGCCGTCGAGGGTGTTTCGCGAAAGCAGGTTCGGATCCAGCGAATGCGTTCGGGCCAATTTGGCCGGATGAAAAAGAAAGAACATCGCTCCGCTTGGAAGCTGTTTGATTTTCCGTGGTGGGGTGGGATTGGACCGGTTGCGTGGCACCAAGTCACCTTTGCCATTCGTCGCAACGGAACGTTGTTGGTTGGCTTGTGGGGCATCGCGGTGGTAGCAGGTTTGGGACTGATGGTTTTTCAGTTCTTTCGCCCGGGGACGATCCACGCCAACTTTCGCGAATTTTCAATGCCGATCGCGATGGCGGCGTCGACCTACTTGGGGTTCCTGCTGACGATGAGCCAGCCGATTGGATTGGCGATGACGCCGAAGTCGTTGACTTGGTTTCGGATGTTGCCGTGCCGCCCGATCGCGATCGTCGTTGGGATGTTGGCGGGGCACGTGGTGGTGTTGGTTTCGATCCGGATCGCGTTTGCGGTGATCGCCGCGTTCATCACAACGCGTGGCTTGGGCGAGGGAGCCGGCGTTTTCGTCGCCGGGGTGAGTTTGGACATTGCGTATGGATCGGCGATCAATTTGGTGACCGCCGCGACGGTTTTGAGAGCGATGCCCACCGGGACTCCCGATGTGCTGCAGGGTGGCCGAACGATGCTCTATATGTTCGTGTTGATGCTGGCCTTGTTGCCGTCGCTGATTGTGGCAGCGATCGCGGGGGGAGTGGCGGCGGTGGTGAGCGACAAGGATTGGCTGTTGATCGCACTCGCGGCGGCGGCCGGATCGTTGCTGTGCCAACCCGTGATTTGGTGGATCACGTCGGTGTTTTTTCGTGATCGCGAGCTTTTTCAAGCCGATTGACCGGCAAAACCGGGCATTTGCGACTGTTCGCGAGTTTCTTTCTGGCTGGCCCGGCCGGCGAAAACACTGGCCCTACAGAAATTGGGTTCAAAACGATACAACAAGGCCCTGGAAACCGACCTCAGGTTTCTTCGGCGGAACACGTTTGTCCAATCGCGACGGGCACCTCAATCAACCATGGCCAGAATCGGAATTTTCTTCGGACTGGTCCTGTGTGGACTGACGGTGGCGGCGCTCAGCGTGACAACGGCGAAGAGCTACACGCAATTTGTTCCGATGATGTTTGGCATTCCGCTGTTGTTCCTGGGGGTGGTGGGTTTGAACCCGCATCGCCGGATGAGTGCGACCGTCGTCGCGTTGACGCTTGGGTTGCTCGGATTTGCATGCGGTGCGATTCGGTTCGTCGTTTTGATGGTCGATCGGGCGTCGGGTGAGATCATCAATCCGTTGTCGTTGCGATTGGTCGTGGCGATGACAATTGTTTGTTTGATCTTTGCTTTGACCGCGATGATTTGGGTTCGCAAAAGGCGAGAACGATTGAGCCAGCAATTGAACCTGGATCAGCCGAGCGATGATTCGGCACCGAAGCCTGACGACCCGACATTGGCTGTTCCTGACGCATCGGTTTCTGGCAAAACGGAGTCCGACCCAGTCTCCACGAAGACATCCACTCCCGCGAATCCATACCAGTCACCTCGCGTGATTGAAAACTCAACGGAGACGCGTTAGCCGAGATTCGCACCGTGATTTCTCGAGAGTCTGCTTTCGCCCCTTTGAATCCCCACGTTCCTTGATTTCATCCCCCACCTGAATCAGCTACATGAGTGCCACTTCGTCGGCCCAACCGGTCTTGATCTACGACACGACCTTGCGAGATGGCTCGCAAGGCGAAGGCGTTAGTTTTTCGCTGCAAGACAAACTCAACATTGCGATTCGGTTGGCTGAGATTGGGATTGAGTTCATTGAAGGCGGTTATCCGCTGAGCAACGAGAAAGACGTTGCGTTCTTTGAACAAATTCGCAAACACGATCTGGGAAAATCCAAAGTCTGCGCTTTCGGGATGACTCGGCGACGTTCGATGAAGGCGGAGGACGATCCGGGGATGAAGGCCCTGGTTGCTGCCAAAACACCTTGTTGCACCTTGGTCGGCAAGACATGGGATTTCCACGTCACGGAAGTTTTGCGAGCCACTTTGGATGAGAACCTCGCCATGATCGGCGAGTCCGCTGAGTTTTTGGCCGGCCACAGCGAGCTGATCTACGACGCGGAACACTTCTTTGATGGCTACAACGCGAACCCCGAGTACGCGATCAAGACGCTGGAGGCTGCAGCGGCATCGGGTGCCAAATGGTTGGCTCTTTGCGATACCAACGGCGGCACGTTGCCCGAACGCGTGGCCGAAGTGACCCGGATCGCGAAAGAAGCGATGGCTTCGTACGACGTCGGCATCGGTATCCATTGTCACAACGATTGCGAACTCGCCGTCGCGAACTCGTTGGCCGCGGTCGACGTGGGTGCGACTCAGGTGCAAGGAACGATCAATGGGATCGGTGAACGATGCGGCAACGTGGACTTGATCGCGGTGATCGCGAACTTGGCACTGAAGAAAGAGAACACGACGGTTCTCGGCGGGCGACCGTTGCAGCAACTGACTGAGCTGTCTCGGTTTGTTTATGAGACCGCCAATTTGCAGTGGCGAAATAACCAACCGTTTGTTGGTCAAAGTGCGTTTGCTCACAAAGGTGGCATGCACGTTCACGCGATCAACAAAGCCGCCAGCACTTACGAACACATCGATCCGACCTTGGTTGGCAACGAACGCCGTATCTTGGTCAGCGAGTTGTCCGGTCGCAGCAACATCGAAGCGATCGCGGGCAAGTACAACGTTGGCGACGACAAAGAACTGCAGAACAAGATCTTGGCCGAGGTCGTGCGACTCGAAAATCAGGGGTACCAGTTCGAGTCCGCTACGGCATCGTTCGATCTACTGATTCGTCGCGTGTCGGGCAAGTTTCGACCGCACTTTGAAACGATCAAGTACCGGGTTGTCGCGGGCGATCGTGATGTGAAGAGCCAGGTTGCCTTCGCCGAAGCGATCATCAAGCTGCAGGTCGGTGACACGTTGTGGTTTGACGCCGCGGAAGGTCACGGACCGGTCAACGCTCTTGATGCGGGATTGCGGAAGGCGTTGGCGGGGGCATATCCCGTGCTCAGCGAGATCTCGCTGATTGACTACAAAGTTCGCGTGGTGGATTCCGGCAGCGGAACGGCCGCATCGATTCGGGTCAACATTGAGAGCACCGATGGCAAGGAGACTTGGGGAACGATCGGTGTCAGTGACAACATCATCGAAGCCAGTTGGCAAGCCTTGGTCGATAGCGTCGAGTACAAATTGCACCGAAGCGAAGCTTGATTCGCCGAACCGACCAAGTCATTTGACAGTCATGATTCCAGCGGCGTGACCAGGATGTTCGCCGCCAATTCAAATCACCTCCGTTGACGTTTGTTTTCATGTCCGAAATTCCAACTCGATTCGAACACGCCGAAGAAGCCGACAAGATCGCTCAGGCGTGGACCGATGCCAAGTGTTCTCACGCTGATCCGGAATCCAGCAAGCCTCCGTTCTCGGTCGTGATCCCGCCGCCGAACGTGACCGGTGCGTTGCACTTGGGACACGGGCTGAACAACACGTTGCAAGACATCGTGGTTCGTCGCAAACGCATGCAAGGTTTTGAAACGCTCTGGATGCCGGGGACTGACCACGCTGGCATCGCGACCCAAGCGGTGGTGGAACGTCGACTGAAGGAACAGGAAAACAAGACGCGGCACGACTTGGGTCGCGAAGCGTTGGTGGATCGCATTTGGCAGTGGAAGGATCAGTACGAAGAACGGATCATCGGCCAGCTCAAACGAATGGGCACCAGTTGCGATTGGGAACGATTGCGATTCACGCTCGATCCGATTTGTGCCGCTGCAGTACGGGCGACGTTCTTTGACTTGTTCGGCAAACGACGGATCTACCGCGGCAAACGGTTGGTGAACTGGGATACATTCCTGCAGACCGCGGTCAGTGACGATGAAGTGTTCAACCAGACCAAGAAAGGTCACTTCTAT
Source organism: Rhodopirellula europaea 6C (assembly GCF_000338295.1). GTDB lineage: Bacteria > Planctomycetota > Planctomycetia > Pirellulales > Pirellulaceae > Rhodopirellula > Rhodopirellula europaea. The sequence continues at coordinate 72,042 of NZ_ANMO01000006.1, read as the reverse complement.
CACTTCCGGTACCCAGTGATTGATCCGAAGCCGGGCGAGCCCGAGTTCGTGACAATCGCGACCACGCGTCCTGAAACGATGTTGGGCGATACCGCGGTGGCGGTGCACCCCGATCCAGCCGCCGCGCTCGATGCTGTAGAAGCCGGCCTTCGCGAAAAACTGAGTGACGCGAATGAAAAAGAAGCCGCGGATCTGAACAAACAAATCGAAGCGTTGCAAAAACGCCGAGAAGAGCGATTGCCGGAATTGATCCAGCTGCGTGACATGGCGGCTGATGGTCGCAAGTTGATGTTGCCGCTCGTTGATCGCGAAATTGATTTGGTGGCGGACGAATGGGCCAAGCCCGAAATGGGAAGCGGCTGCGTGAAGATCACTCCGGCTCATGATCCAAACGATTATGAGGTTGGGATTCGCCAAGATTTGCCAATGATCAACATCCTGAATTCAGATGGAACATTGAATGGCGAAGGCGGCCCGTTCGCAGGATTGACGATTCCGAAGGCTCGCAAAGCCGTCGTCGCGGCCCTCGAAGAGCTGGGGCTGATGGGCGACATCGAAGATCGTGAAATTGAGTTGCCGCACAGCGATCGCAGCAAAACTCCGATTGAGCCTTACCTGGCCGATCAATGGTTCGTGGCGATGGACGAATTGGCTCAGTCGGCGATGGATGCCGTCAGCGATGAACGCGTGCAGATCTTTCCCGCTCGCTATCGCAAGGGTTATCTGGATTGGCTGAGCGAGAAACGCGATTGGCCGGTCAGTCGTCAATTGTGGTGGGGTCACCGCATTCCGATTTGGTCGGTCGGTGGGTTGTCGCAAGAGCAAGCGAACGAGCTATCGAGCGACCTCGAAAAGCTGGCCGAACGGCACCCCGACCAGATCGCCCAGCGGATTGATTCCGACGGAGTGGACACGGCGGGTGAAACCACCAAAGCAATCTTTGTTTGCATCCGCAGCGAAGATGAAACGGTGGAAGCCGATGTCGAAGCGTTGGGATTGCAGCAGGATCCCGACGTGCTGGATACCTGGTTCAGTTCCGCGTTGTGGCCACACAGCACACTCGGTTGGCCAGCCCAAACACCGGAGCTGGCGAAGTTCTATCCAACCGCGACGCTGATCACTTCTCGCGATATCCTGACGTTGTGGGTGGCTCGGATGGTGTTGATGGGATTGAACAACGTGGGCGAAGTTCCGTTTAGCGAAGTGTTCATTCACCCAAAGATCTTGGACGGTCTGGGCGAAACGATGAGCAAGTCCAAGGGCAACGGTGTGGACCCGATCGATGTGATCGACAAGTTCGGACCGGACGCCTTGCGGTTTGGGCTGGCGCGTTTGGCAACCGAAACACAAGACGTTCGGATGCCGGTTCAGTACGAGTGTCCTTCGTGCGAAAAGTTGATCGATCAAACAAAGAAGAACCGAGCTTTGCCGTCGATGGATTGCCCCGCATGCGGCAAACCTTTTTCGACCCAGTGGGCGGAAACCGAAGAAGACAAGTCACTGCCAAAGGCCGCCGTGGTCAGCGAGCGATTCGAGACGGCTCGCAACTTCGTGAACAAGCTTTGGAACGCGTCACGGTTTGTCATGATGAACCTGGACGGTTTCGAACCGACGTCGCTCGATGTTGCTTCGCTGCCCATCGAAGACCGTTGGTTGCTTTCGCGATTGTCGACGGTGACTCAAACAGTTGGTGATGCGATTGAGCGTTATCAGTTCGGCGAAGCCGCTCGCGTGTTGTACGATTTTGCTTGGGACGAGTTCTGCAGTTTCTATGTGGAGATCGCCAAGCCACGGTTGTCGGATGATTCGCAGCGACAGATCGCTCAGAATGTGATTGCACACGGGTTGGATCAATTGCTGCGATTGTTGCATCCGATCATGCCGTTTGTGACCGAATCAGTGTGGAACCACCTGGGCCAGTTCGCTCCGAAACGCGGTGTGCCTGAACCAACCGAAGTTGGTCCGTTTGTGATGACGGCGAGCTTCCCGGTGGCCGACGAGTCGCATCATGATTCGCAGATCGAACGTCAGTTCAGTGAGTTCCAACAGATCGTGGCGGCAATTCGCCAGATCCGTGCGAGCCAAAACATTGCACCGAAAGAGACCTTGCCCGCCGCGATTCGTTGCAGTGCTTCTTCGCAAGAGTTGCTGCAACCGATGACGGCGTATTTCGAGGCGTTGGCGGGGGCGGAAGTTCAGTCGCTCGGTCCGGAGACGACGGCTTTTGAAACCGATGCCCACTTGGCATTGCCCGACGTGGATGTGGACGTTCATGTCGACTTAGAAAAATTCATCGATGTCGAAGCCGAGCTGGCTCGCCTTGAAAAGCTGCAAGGGCAGCTGACCGGCCAAATTACCGGCAAACAGAACAAACTTTCCAACGAAAGCTTTGTCAGCCGGGCTCCGGCCGATATCGTGCAAAAGGAACGCGAATCGCTGGCTGGTTTGCAAACGCAGCTGGAAGCGGTCGCTCAAGACATTTTGAAACTGCAGTCGAAAAAATAAAGCAGGTGAAATGAGATCGATCGCCGGTCGTTGATGCTTCGCGGTATCGGGGATTCGGTGACGCTCCACCGCCTGTCGCTTCACTCAATCAACCCACGGAAATTCCCTTGAAAGACATCTGGATCGGTTTTGATCTCGGCGGCACCAAAATGCTTGCTGTCGCTTACGATCATGAATTCAAAGAACTCGGACGTCGCCGCCGCAAGACTCGCGGACGCGAAGGCTCTGACAGTGGGATTGCTCGAATCGGTTCCACGATTCAGCGTTTGCTCGAAGAGAATGACCTGGATGTGGACCGCATCGCGGGCATCGGGATCGGATGTCCGGGGCCGATCGATTTGAAAAAGGGGCGGATCTTGATGACTCCGAACCTGGGTTGGGACGATGTGGATATTCAATCGTTCTTGGAAAAGAAGTTTGATTGCCCAGCAACCGTCCTGAACGATGTCGACGCAGGCGTGTACGGCGAGTTTCTGTTTGGTGCGGCCAAGGGAAGCCGATGTGCGGTTGGGGTTTTCCCTGGAACTGGCATCGGTGGTGGCTGCGTTTACGAAGGTCAGATTCTGCACGGTGACGGGATCTCTTGCATGGAGATTGGTCACACACGCATCAGCAGTGGAACGCGTGCGAGCGGCAGCAGCATGTCGGGAACGCTGGAAGCCGAAGCCAGCCGGCTGACGATCGCATCGGAAGCCGCGAAGGCCGCGTACCGGGGCGAAGCGCCCGCGTTGCTCGAGGACGCTGGCACGGACCTGGCAGAGATTCGCAGCGGAGCGCTGGCGGATTCCATCAAGAATGGCGACAAGGCGATCAAGGCTTTGGTCGAATCTGCCAGCGTCACTGTTGGTTACGGCGTCGCCAACATAGTGAACTTGTTGTGCCCCGATACCATCATCTTGGGCGGCGGTTTGGTCGAGGCGATGGAAGATCTGATCGTTGGCACCGTCCGCAAAACGGCACGTGAAAACGTGATGCCGGTCTACAAGGATCGATTCGAAGTCAAGCCTGCGAAATTGGGTGACGATGCCGGAGTGCTTGGGGCCGCGGCATGGGCCAAGAAGACGTACCCACAACCAGCCGAGTGATTCGCGTTAGGTTGATTGTGAGCTGTGTCGATCCGCGAGCGGATCGGTTGGAGGAGTGATGTAGGCCAGGTTGTACCTGGCGACCGCGCCGATGCTTTGCAAGAATCGAGGCGTTCACACCAACCGGCATTCGTTCGCGAGGGGCGGTGGCCGTGGCATTTCACCAAATGCCATGTGAAACATGGCCTACGGCTTTAGGCGTCGTCGAGTGTTGCGGCGAGGGGGAAGAGCAGGCTGATCATGGCGGTTGCGATCATGGCAATGCCGGAAGCGAGCATTGCTCCTGACATTCCAATCGCACCCGCGGTTTGGCCCCAGACGAAAGATCCCAGCGACATGGATCCGGCCATCATCGTCAGGTAACAGCCCATCCCCCGGGCTCGCAGTCGGCTGGGCAATGTGATTTGGGCGGTGGCGTTGAGCGTCGTCAACGTCGCCATCCATCCACAACCCATCAACAACGTCGCGGCGAGCAGAATCGGCCAGGCGGGCTCGGAACTCAGCGTCAACATACCAATCGCGTAGAGCGTCATTGCCGCGGCGATCGTTCGATCGGAACCCAAACGCGAACGAACGCGTGGCAGCATGGATGCGCCGACGACGGCACCGACTCCGATCATCGCGACCAAAATGCCGAATCCCTGGGCACCCCAGCCCAACGCGGTTTTGGCGTACAGCGGCATCAATGACCACAACGCACTGCCGGGAAGAACGAACAAAACCACTCCGAGCATCACGTGCCGCATCGTTCGCTTCAATGCGACGTAACGGATGCCCTGTCTCATCGAGGAAAAGAATGATCGGCCGCGGCTGGTTTCGGTCGTGTCGCGTCGCCAACGAATCAAGACCGTCAGGACTCCCGCGAAAGAGATGGCGTTGATCGCGAAGGTGCTCCAGATTCCCAGCAAAGCAATCAGCACGCCTCCGATGGCTGGGCCAACGGCGCGGGCAAGGTTGAAGCTGATGCTGCCCAGCCCCACCGCTCGACTGATTTGCCAGCGCGGAACCAATTCCGGGATGGCGGATTGCCAAGTCGGGACGTGCACGACCATGCCCAATCCGATGATGAACGTCATCGCGAGCAATCCCCAAGCGGTGATGACTCCCGTGGCGGTGCTAACGGCCAGCATCGCGGTGACGAACAACAGGATCGATTGCGTTCCAATCAGCAGATGACGCTTGTCGATTCGGTCTGCCAGAACGCCCGCGGGAATGGCCAGGAACACGATCGGCAACGCCATAGAAGTTCGAACGGCGGCAACCATTTCCGGTGTCGCGTCGAGTGTGGTCATCAGCCAACCGGCACCGACCTCGTGGATCCACGTCCCCAAGTTGGACGCCAAGGATGCGATCCAGAACAAACGGAACATCGGTTGACGCAGTGGTTCCCAGGCGGATCGGCCAGCCGTCGGTGATCGCTGGCCGGCGTCCACCACGACGGAAGCGTAGGGCGAGGCGATCGGTCGGGATGAATTCAGTGACATGCAAAACTAACGCGGGAGACGATTTTGGAAGGGGAGGCGGGCTCGTTCGTCATGGTGGCAAAAAAGCGGGGCGGATCGCTGCACGGACGTCCTCAGCGGTGGTAATCGCGCCAAAACGCATAGCCGGTCCCGTTTAAGGGAACGAGGCCGGATCCGAAACGAAGGTTCGCCACCGAGACACCCACCATGGGGTAGCGTCCTTCAGAGGCGTTCTTCCCTGACATGGCACCGGCCGATGATCGAGCTGACTCACTTACAAAAGCTTTATGACGATACGATCGCCGTCAAGGACGTGACGGTGTCGATCCCTGCTGGGGTGATCTGCGGCTTGGTCGGGCCCAACGGTGCGGGGAAAACGACGACCTTGCGATGCATGGCGGGGTTGTTGCCCGCCACTGCCGGCGAGATTCAAATCAACGGATTTTCGCCCGATTCGGATCCGGTTCGCCACAAAAGAACAATTGCGTACGTGCCGGATGATCCGCCACTGTTTGACGACCTGACCGTCGGCGAACACCTGGATTTCGTCGCCCGTCTCTACCAAATCGAAGATCACCGACGAACGGCGATCGATTTGCTCGAGCGATTTGAATTGCTCGGCAAATACGACGCGATGGTGACCTCCCTATCGCGAGGCATGCGGCAGAAATTGGCGGTTGCCTGCGCGTACCTGATTCAGCCGCAAGTGTTGTTGTTGGACGAGCCGTTGACCGGGCTGGATCCTCCAGGCATCCGTGTTCTATTGCAATCAGTCCGTGAGTTTGTCCGGACTGGACGCACCGCGATTGTCAGCAGTCACTTGTTGGCGATGATCGGCGACGTCTGCGATCAAGTTTGGTTGCTGCAGGACGGATTGGTGCGATACCACGGGACGACGACCGGATTGCGTCAAGAGTTTCCCGAAACCAATTCGTTGGAAGATGCATTCTTTGCGGCGATGAAACCCGTTGTGAAAAGCGACGCGGGCATCGACGAAAGCACTGTGGTCATGCCCGGCGTTCCGAACCTGGAACCGTCATCGTTGGGAGCCCCGCTGGATCAAGTGACCGCGAATCCGGTTGCGCCGAGCGTGACCAACATCTCATGACCACGTCAGGGTTCACATCCGTTCGTGGCGGTCAACGGAAACGGCTGAGTGATTGGTTGATTCCGGACGATTCGCTCGATGGGCTGCGATATTTGTCGCGAGCCCAGTTGCGATTCCGCGTGACGCGGTTTTGGAAGCGGATGTTCTCGCCCCGCCAAGCCATCGCGTCGATTCTTTCGATCGTGTTCATGGCGTTGTACTTGGTGGCGGGCCTCACGTTGCTGTCGCGCCGGGAAGCCAACGACCCCGAGCAACTGCGTTTGTGGTTGTCCGGCGGGATGGTGCTGTACGCGCTTTATCACACCGTCAAACATCTATGGTCGAAACCAACGCCGGAACCGGATGCTGTCACGTGGACCGATGCCGATCGTTTGTGGTTGGGTGGTGGGCCCGTTTCGCGACGCACGATGGTGTTGCGTGAAGCGATGTCGTCGATCCCATCGTCGCTGGCCAAAACCGCTTTGCTCGGCGTGGTGCTTTGGCGTGACGCTGAATTTTTGCCATTGTTGTTGGCAGGAGTCTGCTTGGCGTTGATCGCTTTGGAACTGATTCGCCGCGTCATCACACATGGCATCGATGCTATGCGACCGAGCGAACGGCGACTTGGTTGCTTCATCAGTTTGGTCGTGGGTTTGGCGATGGTCGTTCAGCTGGGCATTCAAACTTGGCAATCCACGCCGTCCGGAAGTGATCCTGTGATTTACGTCCTGTCAGCGATGTCCGAAGTCGGAAACTACGCGGGATCCACGGCGATCCAAGCGATGGCGTTTGCTCTGTTGCCAGCCGCATCGGTCGCGGCTGCTGCACCGTGGAGCGTCTTTGATTCACTGCCGCCACTGGTATCGCTTGCTTTCATGACCATGATCGCGATCTCGGTGATTTGCGTTTTGGCGGAGATGCTGGTCCGAGTCGACGTGTGGTCCGCGAAACGGCGGATTGAAACAGAACGACGTCGACTGAGGCTGATGGAACGCAACGTCGCAAGCGGTCGATCGTCGGCTGACGAGTTTTTGTCTCGTCCAACACAAGTCACACGGATTCAGCTTTTTGGCGATTGGTTGGCCAAGTGCTTGCCCGAACGCCACCGTGGAATGTCGGGGTTGGTCGTGCGGCAACTGCAATGCGTTCGTCGATACCTGCCAAACGTGATCGTCAGTTTCGCGATTCCGATGGCGCTGTCTCTTTCGCCTTTGCTCACCGATCAAACGACCAAGCAGTGGGTGTTTGTGATCGGCGGAATCGCACTGAGTTCGTTGTTGCTGGCACCGCCCGCATTGCAGATCGACTTTCGTCGCGATTTGAAACGGATGTTCTTGGTCCGCTCGCTGCCACTTGGAAACGTCGCGATGTGCGTGGGAATGCTGAGTGTTCCCGTCGCGATCACGGTGTTGTTCCAGTGGAGCACGCTGGCACTGGGAGCATGGTTTGCGACTCCGTCGATGTGGCAAACCGTTTGGTTGTTTCTCGCGTTGCCGTCGCTCGCCGTGGTGACGTTTGCGGTGGAGAACGCATTGTTTCTCGCGTTCCCGCATCACGTGCACGCACAGGGAATCGCGATGGTCATCCGTGCAAAGATCACGTTCCTGTGGAAAGGACTGATGCTGGCCGTGGCGCCGATCGGATTGATCAGCTACGTGATGTTCTGCGAACGAGTGCTTCCGACGTTTTGGGTTGGCCCCGCGGCGTTCGGTGGAACGTTGCTCGCCGTTTGGAGCACCGCCGCGTTTGCCGGTTGGGTGTTGGTGCGGTGCTGGCGCCGGTTTGATCCGTTGATCGATACACCGCCTGAGTGAGTCCGCGTGCTTTCGCCGTTGGCTTTTCGCTCGACGGGATTGGAAGCCGATCGTACGGTCGCGCAGAATTCAGCACCTCGAGGCTGAGAGCTAGTTCAACGAGTCGCTGTTGAAGGAGAATCCGCCGAAGGGAACGATGCCGTAGATGCCTTCGGTGAAGACTTGGCGGACAAAGTCACCGAACACGGTGATCGGGCGATCGGGAATGACGATCACGTCGCCATCGCGAACCCAGATCTCATCGGCGGGAGTCGGACGTTTGCCGCGGATGGCTCCGTTGAGGTCCAGCATGGTGCTGATCATTCGCCAATCTTCCGCGCGTCGGAACACGATGACTTGACGCAAGTTGCCATCGGGCAGGTGACCGCCTGAGGCCGCAATCGCACCGAGCACCGTCGTCGGTGTGGTGATCTCTTGGCGTCCAGGCAGTCCGACTTGTCCAAGCACGTAAACAAAGTGCGGTGCTTGTTGAGTCAGGATCGGTTCGACTTCCAATCCAACGACGACTTCCGCGTAACGCAGATTGATTTCGCGTTTGAGTTGCTCCAACGTGAACCCTTGCACGCTGACTTGGCCGATGCCGGGCAATCGGATGTGACCGTCGGGCATGACCGTCGTCGTGATGGCTTGCGCGGTGAACCCGCCCAATCCACCAACAGCGGCACGGATGTCTTCTGCCAAGGTGTTGGTGCGAACCGGTGTGACGTCGATTGCGGGATCGTCGTAGAACGCTTTGTATTCGCGTTCCAATAGGTCACGCAGTCCCGGGACCGTCAGTCCGGCCGCTTGGACTTGCCCGAGCAAACGCACCGTGATCGATCCATCGGGTTGAATCAGCAAACCGCTTTCGAGCGTCCCACGATCCAAGTCTTCGTCGGCGATGGATTCAATCGAAACTTGGTCGCCGGGCATCAAGCGATATTGGCCCGCGTCTTGTCGTCGAGTGACCAAGTAAACCATTTGTAGTTGGTCGCCGGGACGAACATGGTATTTCGCCAGGTGTCGCAAACGAGCAGGGCCGGTGTAGCCGCCGGGTCCGTATTTGTCGAAGTCCATTGGCTTCATGTCTTGCCAACGAGCCTCACTGCCGCACGCGGTCGCACAGTCGACGCCCAGCATGCATTTGGGGCAACCATAGCCTTCCGTGGTCAAAACCATGTGTGTTCCACACGAACCGCATGGCCCACATGCACTTTGCGAACCCATGCCATTCCAAGCTGGTGCATGTGCAACGTTTGAATGCGTGATGACCGTGTGTGACGGAACGGGAACACGTTGCGAATGGGTAGCAGGTAGCAGCTCACCCGGACGCGATTGTGCGTGTGCGGTTTGGACTTGCAAGGAACAAAGCCCAGCCACGAAGAGAGCGGCGGCAATGTTCATCAATTGCGGAGTGATCGATGAAAGACGAGAAATCAATCGCATGGTCTTACCACCACTTTTTGAGTTGAGGCAAGAAACGTGAACTGTTGCGAGTCGGTTGTTGAGTTGGTTCTGATGCTTCAGCAGGATTTGATTCTTGGACAGGGAGCGATTGTCCAAGCGCCGCCGTTGCGGGCGGAGTGTTCATCAAACGGTAGCTGGCTGGTTGAGCGTGGACCGGAACCGTTGTCGAAACGTTCTTCGCGTTCACCGATCCGGAGTTGTTCTGTGCGTTTCCCGTTTGTGCTGGGATGACACTTCGCGAGACCGATGCAAACTGTTGCGGCGACATCGTGACCACGTCGGGTGTGCGTCGAGTTTGTGCTTGCGACCGAATCGGAGCACCCTTCAAGACCGTGGTGGCGGCGGGCGATAGCGATTCGATCTGGTTCAGCTTTTGAAGCACGTTGACGTCGTACCGCAGCGTCAGCGAATGCTGCAACGCCCAGGTGGCTTCTTCGATCAAGCCAACGTCGGCCAAGTGGAATCCGAGTTTGGCAACCAAGTCCGGATTGTTGCTTTGACCTTGCACAGCCGCTCGACGTAGACAGATCGCGGAAGGTCCCGGCAGCTGAGTGGCTTCGCCTCGACCGAGTCGGATTGCGGCGAGCAAGTCCATGGCTTGTGCGGCGAGCAAGCTTTGGGCGGAGACTTCGCTGAGTTCCATTCGGGCCAAATCGAGGTAGCGATCAATCGCCTCGGTGGCAGTGGGAATCGTTTGCGTTGCACCATCCGTGCTTTCGACCAACATCTCGGTGTACCAACCAAGCTCGTCTTTGGGAGCAGATTGATAGTTTGGATGCGAAGGTGCTGCCGCTCGGCCGCGACGTGGTAGGCCTTGTCGGACAACGGGAGTGCGGTGCGATCGAGCGAGACGTGCGATCGATTCGGGATCATCCGTGGCGTACGGGCCGACGAAATCTTGTGCCTCGTTCAAAGCGTCTCGTCCGGCTTGCAAGCGTCGGACGGCGGAGCGCGAAGGAGCGGCGGCGACGGCTTGTCCTGATTCAATCGCAGAACGCGAACGGGTGTGCTGGTCGTGCAAGTCGATCGCTTCGGCGGCCAAGTGCAACGTTTGCCAAGCCGATGTCTCAGCGGATGCGTAAGCAGCGGAACTGTATTCCACCTCGGCTTGTTGGAAGTGCTTCCAAGCTTGATCGAGTTTCGACTTGGCCGTTTGAGTTGCCAGGAACATTCCTGAGGCAGCGGCTGGTGGTGTCACCGGCGCTTTGGCTTGTTCCATCGCACGTCGTTCGGCGATCACTTCGGCAAATCGTTGAGCGGTTGATTTGGCGGCTGCAACCTCTGCTGCTGGTTGCGACGATGATTCCGCCATTGGCAAACGTTGAGGTCTTGCAGCTGCAGCAGGTTTGGTCGGTTGGCTTTGGCGAGTCGTGCTGGTCGCGTCGTTAGTTCGTGTTGGTGGACGCAACGCGATGCGAGGTGCCTCGGTTGGTTGAGGTTCTTCGCCGACCGCAACGGGTTGGAACGATTCAAAGCTGTTTTGATGGGGGCCGACCGGGGTTTGGCCCGAGAAACCGGCTGGTTCGGCGGCCGGGGACGCAGCAAGCGGCGTCTCCCATTCGGGCGGAGCTTCCAGGGTGGGCTGTTTGACGATTGTCGAGCCTGATTGCGGAAGCATCAGCCGAGCGGTAGCGACACCGGTGCCTGCGGCGACGCTGGGAGACGCGGCGACCTTAGAAGCCGTGACGAATTCGTCGGCGGTCGAAGTTGCCGTTCCGGTGACGAATTGATTGGTCCGAGTCGTCTGCGCAAACAAGGGTTGGGCCAGCAACGTCAGCGTTGCCAAACCGAAGATCGCGAGCATCCGAGATCGCCGTCGCTGCCGACCGCGGGCACGGCAACTGGCAGTGGCATCTGAATGGCGGTGGGGACGCAACATAGGACTCGATCAACAGCGGGATGATGTTCGACACACTGGTCATCGGGTCATCCCGGGTCCGATTGTGATGATTTTGCCTTCCGAACGAATCCCAACAGTTGCAGCGGTGGGACAAGCGGCAAAACCGTTACAAGTTCACGAAGCCTACGGATTTCCGAGGCTTGGGGGGTTTCATGACGTAGGGTTTCACAGATGATCCCGCCCCCTGCTCTCCAACTCTCTTCCAAACCTCATGACGCGTGATGTAAACGGCCAAAACCGAGCGAGCGATCGCTTCTATGCGAAGCATCGTGACCGTTTGAAGGCTGTCGTGGTGATTCTTCGCGACGACGTAGTAAAGGAATACGAATGCGAATTAGCTGACCTGAGCCAAGGCGGTTGCGCCATTCGGGCCAAATTGGGTGAGGATTCGAATGTCACCATTGCCGTGCTTCGCATCAATGCGCCAACATTGGGAATCGAGCTGGAGGTCGCCGGCCGGCTGTGTTGGAATCAACAGACGTCGGTGGGATCGAACACCTTCGGATTCCGTTTTCGTCGCTCCATTGATTTGGATTTGATCGATCGGATGGTGGATGAGGGCCTGATCACGCGTCGCGAAGAAGAACGGATGCAGGTCGGAATGCCTATTCAGATTCGGCGTGCGCACGGCAAATCAGAGGTCAGCGATGTAGTGCTCGAAGATTGCTCGGCATCTGGCATGCGAATCACATTGGTCGGACAAGTTGAGCCGTCCGAACGATTGTTGATAAGCACCCCATTGGGCGTCAGCGGCACCGTGACGGTCATCTGGCTTCGACAGAGTGAAGATGATCGCTGCGAATGCGGATGTGTCTTCCAGAATCTCCGATCCGCTCGCGCGATCAACGATGAACTGAACCAAATCTTGGTTTGACCGCGATCAACGTTTGGATCGATTTGCCATGTGCTGAGCGTACTCTTGGATCGTGACGCGACCGTCGCCGTTGAAATCCGCGCCGGCGGGACTGAGCAACATCGACTTCCATTCGGTCGACGTTAATGCTCCGTCTTTGTTGCTGTCATATCGACCGATGATGGTCGCGGCGTATTTCAGTTCCTTTTCCGTTGGCGGCGGACCATCGGCGGCAGATGAATTGCTGGAACGACCGGAGCTCGAACCCGAGCTGGTCGACCGTGCGGTGGAAGAAGAGCCTGGTGCCGCACGGCCAATTGGAGCGTCCGTCGCGACAGCACCATCATTCACCCCCCTGAGAACTTCAGTCTGCGTGATCACGCCGTCTTTGTTCTGATCCCATCGGTAATATTCTTCCACGCGATCTGGCGTCCAATCACTGGTGTACTCGTTCATCGAGACCTGCCCGTCGCGATTGAGATCACGCTGAGCAAAGAAGCTCGGCATGCCTTCGGCCATCCCAGGTCCCTCAACGCGGTAAGACTTGCGTCCACCAAAATCGACTTCGACGATTTCTCGCTCGTCATCTTCGCCTCGGCGGCGGTCATCGCGACGATCGTCTCGACGTTCTTCCTCGTTGCCACGACGGACGGCTTGACGAGTCGCCAGCTCCATTTCGGAAAGCTTGCCATCGCCGTTGCGGTCAAAGTCCATCGGATTTCCCCAGAAGCGGCTGGAGATTTCGTCTTTTCCAAGCTGGCCGTCCTTGTCGCGATCGTAACGAGACAAAACTTCACGTGCGGATTTGCGATCTTCCTCGGTGGTGGGCGTGGCCATCATTTCAGCGGCTGGACCGAAACCGGGAACCAAGACAGGATCCGCTTCCAAACCAAAACCCGGGACCAACATTTCCAATTCCATGTCGTCCGTTTCGCGGCTGCTGCGACGATCATTGTCGCCGCGGGAGTCACCACCGCCTTCGCGTTCTTCACGCATTTTTTCAAACGCACTGCTGAATTTCGACAGTGGAATTGGACGACCGGCTTTGATGCTGGAGTCGGACGCCGCGAGTCGTTGAACCAGGAATCCGGCGGGGCCCTCTTGTTCGTCGGGATCCAGCGTGCCGTTTCCGTTGCGGTCCAACCGTTGCAGCATGCTGGACGGATCAAATCCACCACGTCCGCCACCTCCTCCTCGGTCACCGCCGCCGCGTTCGCCGCCACCACGACCGCCACGGTCTCCTCCGCCACCGCGTTCACCACCGCCACCGGGGCCTCCGCGGCCGCCTCGATCGCCACCACCGAATCCGCCTCCGCCAAACCCACCTCGCCCCGGAGGCTGAGCGGCGGCCGGCAGCGACATCAGAATGGCAAGAGCGGGGATGAGCAGCAATCGAATTGAGAGTGGGCTCGTGAACATGGCAAAGTCAAAAATGACGAGTGAAAGCGTGAAAAGAGAGGCAATGGCCACCAGATTCGACTCGCTGAGCAAATTGGGCCGAGCGAATCGGATCGGGTTTTAGCCTACATGGTTTCAACCCTTTGGCACCACAAAAGTTTCGATTCCGGCGTCGGGTGGCTTTCTCTGCCGAGATTTTTGGAGGAATCCCCGTTTGGTGGCCGGAATCCTCCGTTCTCTTCGAGGAAACCGGCTCTACCTGGGGAAACAGGCGTCTTCTCCAGCCATTTCGCGAAATCTCAGGCTGAGACAAATCGACCTGCGAATCCGACTTTCGGCGAAATGACAAATTCTCCTAAAGTCGCGACTCGGAACGGTCGAGCGTGGTGCTCGGCCCGACGTGGGTGCTTTCCATCTTCCCGTGGCTTTGGCTGTGTTTGCCCGACTGAATTGTCCTCGAGTGAACGAATGCGATCGGGCCGTCATGGTGCGATGGTTGTTGGTTGGCGTTTGCACGGTCCTATTCGCGGCTGGAATTGGTTCGGAAGCCGTCGCGCAACAAGCCGAGCCCAGCATCGTTCGCCCGAATGATCCGCTGCCCAGCAAGGCGACCGTTTCCGATCCCGAAGTGCTCGACCGAACGCCGGTTCAAGCCTTTGGCGGTCCCGAAAACCTCGACGCACCCGAACCGACCGACCGCAAACCGCTCGACTTCATCGCCGGTGGTCCTGATGAGTGGACCAGCCCCGAGGGGTTGGCCGGCAGTTTGCAAGTCATGCTGCTGCTCACGGTGCTGTCGCTGGCACCCGCGATTTTGTTGATGACGACTTGTTATGTCCGCATCATCATCGTGCTTGGTTTGCTGCGACAAGCCATCGGGCTTCAGTCGTTGCCGCCCAGTCAAGTGATGACGAGCGTCGCGTTGTTCATGACTTTGTTCGTGATGACGCCCGTTTGGACTCGCGTCTACGACGATGCGATCAAGCCGTACACCGATCCCGAAGTTGAGATGACGTTGGAAGAGGCATTCGAAAAGGGTGCCATTCCAATTCGCGAATTCATGGCTTGGCAGATTCGCGAAGCTCGCAACGAAGACGACGTGGTGTTGTTCTACGGATACATGGATCCCGACGCCGTCGTGCCCAGCACGTTTGACGATGTGCCTCTGCGAGTCCTCTTGCCCGCGTTCATCCTGAGCGAACTGAAAACGTCGTTCCTGATGGGCTTTCAAATTTACTTACCGTTCTTGATCGTCGACCTCGTCGTCGCCAGCGTCACGATTTCGATGGGGATGCTGATGTTGCCTCCCGCCGTGATCGCGTTGCCATTCAAACTGCTGCTTTTTGTGTTGGTGGATGGATGGCGTTTGGTGGTGGAAATGTTGATGAACAGCTTTGGGACAATGGGATAACGCGCCGTGTTTGAAGCATCTGACGCAATCGATTTGGTTCGCGAAGCCTTGTTGGCCGCTGTTGTCTTGGCATTGCCGATGCTGGCGGTCGGTATGCTGGCTGGGCTGGGAATCGGTCTGATTCAAGCACTCACCCAAATTCAGGATCAAACGGTTTCGTTTGTTCCAAAGATCATGGCGATGGCTGCGGTGTTGATCGCCTGTTTGCCGTGGTTGATGTCTCGGATGGTCGAGTTCACTCGGCATGTCTTTGAAGACGCGGGTGGTTTGTAGCGATGCAAGCCTTCGTCGATTGGATTTTCAATCACTTGGTACTCGGCACGCTCGTGCTGACTCGTCTGGGGATGTTGCTGATGGCCATGCCGGCGATCGGCGTGGGAGTCCCCAAACGCATCCGGGCTTTGTTGGCATTGATCTTAACGGCGATCCTGATGCCGACTTTGGCCGCGCAGTGCGATCATCCATCGATGCCGACGATTGACAACCTGCCCGAGTTGGCGGTCGCGATTGGACGCGAAGCATTGATTGGAATGCTGATCGGTGCAACGACTCAAATGGTGATCACCGGTTTGCAATTGGCCGGGGAAGCGATCACCAGCACCGGCGGGATGCAGCTGGGTGATTCGATTGATCCGACCACGTCCAGCAGCATGCCCGCGTTGGCTCGGATGGTCGGCATGTTGGTCACGACGGTGATGTTGATCACGGGAGCCCACCGTGTGGTGCTGCGCTTATTGGTCGAAAGTTTTCAACACATTCCACCCGGCAACGTGCAGTTCACGGATTCGATGATGGACGCCGTGATTGTGGTGATGGGCAATTCCATGGCCAGCGGCGTGCGCGTCGCGGGGCCGGTGATCGCGGCGTTGTTGCTGGCGAACTTGGTGACCGGTTTGATCAGTCGCACGTTGCCACAGATCAATGTGTTGGCGATCGGGTTGTCGATCAACGCGTTGGCGATGTTGGTGGTCACCGCACTGACGATCGGTTCGGTTGCGTGGTTGTTTCAGGAAGACTTGACGGCGAACGTCGAGCGATTGGCCTCGATTTGGACAACGCCTGATGTCTGATTCCGGTGGAGATAAGAAACACTCAGCGTCAGAACGCAAACGTAGGCAGGCTCGCGAGAAAGGCCAGGTCGCGAAAAGCCAGGACCTGACGTCTGCGACTCTGTTGCTGGCCGCGATCGGAGCTCTTTACACCATCGGTGGAAACATGGCGGCGTATTTGTCGGGAGGCATTGAGCAAGCTCTCGGCGAAACGAAGCTGGCACCGATGACCAATCAAGACGCCACGCAATACATGTTGCAGATCTCGCAACGCCTGGCGATGGCGGCCGTGCCGATGATGATCCTGATGTTCATCGGTGGCGTGTTGATCAACGTCTTTCAGTCCGGGTTGTTGCTGTCGACTGAGAAGTTGATGCCAAAGTTGAGCAACATCAGCCCGTTGTCCGGAGCCAAACGAATTCTGTCGCTTCAGGGCGTGATGCGATTGGTGTTCGGGATGTTCAAAGTCGGCATCATTGGCGGGATCGCGTACCTCGCACTTCGGGCTCACCACGGCGATGTGATCTCGATGGCGTCGCTGTCGGTGCCGCAGTTGGCCAAGTCGATGTTTGACACCTTGTTCGGCGTGTCGTTGTGGATCGGTGTTGGATTGTTTGTTTTGGCACTGCTCGAATATGTCTACCAGTGGTGGAAGACGGAACAAGACTTGATGATGACGGACCAAGAAGTCCGCGATGAAATGAAGGACACCGAGGCTGATCCGCAGGTCGCGGCTCGTCGTCGCCAAGTGGCACGTCAATTGGCGATGGGCCAACTCGGATCCGAAGTCCCCAAAGCCGACGTGGTTGCCAGCAACCCGACCGAACTTGCCATCGCGATCAAGTACGATCCGTTGACGATGCCGGCTCCCATCGTGGTGGCCAAAGGTGCGGGCATGATTGCTCAGCGGATTCGCCGGTTGGCATTGGAAAACGGCATTCCCGTGGTGGAACGAAAAGAGCTGGCTCAGGCGTTGTACAAATTGGTCGACGTGGGTCAAGAAGTCCCGGCGGAACAGTACCAAGCGGTGGCGGAAATCTTGCGTTACGTCTATCAAATGCAAGGTAAGAAAGTTCCGCAAGCAACCGCAGCCTGATCCTGATGACATCTCCGATCCAACCTGAATTCTTCCACTTCCTCGAAGATCTCTCTGACAACAACAATCGAGAGTGGTTTGCGGAGAACAAGCCACGCTATGAGTCCGACGTTCGGGAGCCTGCGTTGGAGCTGATTCGACAGCTCGCCGTGCCGCTGAAACGATCCGCGCCAATGCTTCGCGTGATCGACAAGACGCAAGGTGGCTCGCTGATGCGGATTTACCGTGACACGCGGTTCAGCAAAGACAAGACGCCTTACAAGACCAACGTGGGCATCTCGATGAGGCATGATGCGTGCTTCAGCGGCACATTGTCGAAAGACATCCACACGCCGGGCGGCTATGTGCATTTGTCCCCGGAAGAGTGTTTTGTGGGCATGGGCGTTTGGCGACCGCAACGGGAATCTCTCGCTGCGATACGGGCGGCCATCGCGGAAGAACCCAAGGTGTGGCTGCGGGCTCGCAATGCCAAGTCATTTCGCACGTCGTTTGAAATGGGCGGCGAACAGTTGAAGACCTCTCCGCGAGACTACGACCGCGACCATCCGATGATCGAGGAACTACGGCGGATCGACTTTGTCGGAATCGCGAAAATGGATCGGCAAGAGATCACCGGCAAAGACGCCGTCGCTCGGATCACTCAACTGATTCGCGATGCACGTCCGCTGATGCGGTTCTTATGCGACGCCGTCGACGTTCCTTACTGAACCGTTTTGTCACACTTTTTGACTTCGTTTTTAGAAACTGGGGTTGCGATGGTTTTGGCGGAAAAGCGATAGCTGATTCAACGTTGAATTTTCTGAATCGTAGTACGTGGAGCGTTCTCAATGCCCCGTTTTGAAATGTCGCCTTTTTCGCGTCGACTAACTGTTTGCGTTTGTTTGTTCGTTGGCAGCCTGTGCATGGCCGCCACGTCTGCCTCTGCGCAAGGGGCGGAGCCGGGTGCTTTCTCAAAGATGGCTCAGACACTCAATCCCGCAAACTGGAAGATGCCTTCGATGCCGAAGGCACCTGCTTTCCGCATGCCAAGCTTCTTGGTTCCCAATGAGGATCAAGATCGGATTGTGGAACGCAAGAATGGTTTGATGACGGATGTCAAAACCACCGCTTCCAAGTCTTGGCAGCGTACCAAGGAAACGTTCAACCCAGCTCGTTTGAACCCGATGAACATGTTTGCTGGGACGGGAACCGAAACGAAGCCGAATTCGCAATCGGATTCGCCTGGTTTCTTCAGCTCCATGTTTGGTGCTCCTCAAGCCGCACCCGGTCCGGAAGAACGCGTTGCCAACGTCAATGACTTTCTAGATCTAGAACGTCCTTGACCGATTGGTCACCAAAAATCCTTTCTTGCGTGTTGGGATTGAGTGAAGGATGATAGAAGAGACGGTTTCGAACTGGTCTACTTCTCTCATTGAAAATGATATCTGATGGCACTGCCTCCCTGGACGGTGGATTTGTTGCGACGCGGCGTTGCCGACTTGGCTCGGCAAGCGACAGACCCGGAGACTGCACAAAACCTCAAGGACCAAGCGAGCAAGTTGGTCGAGGAACTTCCTCGTGCGGCTCGCGAAAAGGTCGACACGATCCTGAAGCAGGCCGAAGCAAGTGCCGCACCCTTTCGCGATGCTTGGGCTGGAACATCAGCCTTCCAAGGCCCGCAGTCTTTGATCAACGGGGCCGGGAATTTGTCGCATGAACGCGGCAGCGGCGTGGCCGTCGATCCATCCGTCCTGGCCGCCGCGGCACCGTATCTGATGGGCGATTGCAGCCTGTCTCACGATCGTCGAAACACCCAGCCGGTCGAACGCTTCCTTAGCGAGCCTTGTGGCACCGATGTGCAGGTGCTCGTTGTCAATTCGTTTGATGCGGGATTGAGTTTGATCGGGCAATGCGGGCGACGGGCCGGACGCATTTTGGTGCCACGTTGTTGTGCGGTGCCTTTGCGGAGCGGAAGTCCGGCCTGCTTGGCCGATGAACTGCAACGTTGGACTGGCGGCGCGGTTCGCGAAGTCGGCACGAGCGATGGCATTCAAGAGTCTGACTTGGTCGACGCGATGGGCGGTTGTCCCAGTCGATCGTTCGGTGGTCAACGAACAACAACGTTGGTGCGTTTGCCAAAAGAGTGTTGCACGCTGGATGTGGAGTCACGTCGCAAACATGGCGTTTCGGAGATCGTTGTGGCACCGTCGGCGCGATTGCTCGGAGCTTCTACCGAAGGTTGTTGCAGTGCGGCAGGTTTGATCCGAGCGGGTGCCGATGCGGCGTTGATCGGTGGCGGTGTTTTGACGGGAACACCCGGCATGGGGATTCTCATCGGACGCTCGGAATGGATGAAGGTGTGGAACGAGGACCCACGAGTTTCCATGCTCCAGGCTCCCGATGCGATGGCTGCCATGCTGAACGCGGCGGCGTTGTTGGCTTGCGATAACAATTTGCCGGTGGATCGTTTGATCGCGGCCAGCGAAAGCAATCTGCAGGACCGCGCCGAACGGTTGGCGACTCAGTTGTCTGGCATCGACGGCGTGACATCTGCGGTTGTAACGCAGGACAGTGCGACGATGCCTCTCGAGTCAGGCAAGCTTCCGTCGCGGCAAGTGTTGGTGCGAGTCAATACGTCCAGTCCCGCGGTGGTCGTCGAGCGATTGACGAAAGGCGACACATGTTTGTTAGTCGAACCATCGGATGATGGTGTCGCGATCGATTTGCGATGGGTCACCCCGGATCAACAAGCAAAAATCTCGCAACTATTCGCGGCTGCGATTCACTGATTTAGCCAGCTGTCTCGAGGTCACTCACGCGATCGCTCGATCGCGTTGTTTCAACACGAGAACACTCAGATCAATCCGCTGAGTGTTTTCAGCGAGAGGGCGATCACGACCGCCAATCCGATCCAGGCCAACACTTTGATTGGCCAAGCGACGTCTTTACGATCCAAGGTGTGCAACTGCCAAACGATCACACCAGCGAGCAGCGGAAAGCAAAGGACGGTCAACGACTGTGCGATGACGATGAAGCTGACCAAGTCAACTTCCGTCAGTGCAGCGAGGCTGGCGACGGCCCATCCGGCGAGCAATGCCGCGATTGTGGCTCGTTGAACCGGTCGCGATGAGACTCGGCAGTCCGTTCCAATCGCGTCGCAGAAAACGACGCCGCCAATCAGCGCGTTGACCAGGAAAGAACTGGCCGCTCCCGCAAAAATACCGATTGAAAAGACGATTCGAGCCCACGATCCAAACAGTGGTTCGAGCGAAAGGGCAACGACGGATGCATCGGTCAGATCTGCGGGTGCGATGTTGCCGTGCAGTGCCGTGGCGGCCGTGACATAAATCATTCCGGTGATCAGCGCCAGGGATGAGATGCCAACGAAGACATCGACTAACCCAGTCGACAGGTTTTCGCGTTTCCAACCTTTTTCTTTGACTTGGTAGGACTGGTAGAACGCTCCCGCGACCGAAAACGTTGTTGCGACCAATGCCGCCATGCTCAGCCACGCGATCGATGCGTTGTCTGAACTCGCGACTGCTTCCGCATCGCTTGTCAGCGTTGGTTCCGATGCCGGGAGGCTGGGGATCAATCCGCCGATCACATCGCCCCAGTCAGGCGCTGATGCAAACATACTGGCACCAAACGACAAGACCATTGCACCGACGAGGAACGCCATTGCACGTTCGATCCATCGATACAGATCACGCCGGCCGAGCCACACAAGTGCGATGATGCCTCCGTTGAAAAGCAACAAGCCCGATGCGCGTCCGAGTGTTGACCATTTGTTCACGGTTTCGTGGCCAATGAATCCGCTGACTGCCATCCACATCGCGTTGTTGTTGGATGCTTGAAACAACGTGATCGCGATCAATAGCGACAATCCGACGACCCAGGCGGCCCAGCGTCCAAAACGATCGGCAACCAGACCGCACAAAGTATTTTCTTTGCAGACACCAATCGTCATCGCGGCGGCGGTCATGCCGATCATCAGAATTCCTGCGAGCGGGACAATCCAAAGCAAATCAAAGCCTTCTCCGCAGGCAACGCGGCTGGCGCTGACGATGCTGCCGGGCCCAAGAACGACGGCCGCGACGACGATGGCAGGGCCAATTCGACGGTATCGTTTCCAACCACTCTCGTTTACTGCTACCGGCTGTGTCACAATGAAGCCTTGTCGATGAACAAATGATTTGTTAGCCGCCACATGCGACCGCCAATGTTGAACAAGATCCTAGCCGCTGACCGCTTCGAAATGGGGCTCTGGGTGGGCCGAAATGCTGCCGACTCGATCCGAATGGCTCTGAGTGAGTTCGGTCATGCCAATATCGTCGTTGCAACGGGCGCTTCCCAGTTCGAAGTTTTGGCCTCTTTGGCCGAACAACCCGGCATCGATTGGTCGAAGGTGACCGGTTTCCATCTGGATGAATACGTTGGTGTATCGCCGGATCATCCCGCATCGTTTTGCAAATACCTTCGTGAACGATTTGTTGAAAAGGTTTCGCCGGGAGCGTTTCATTACCTTCGCGGGGACGAAGATCCTGCGGAAACGATGAAACGAGTTGGCGATTTGTTGCGGCAAACTCGAATCGACGTGTCCTTGGTGGGAATCGGTGAGAACGCGCACCTTGCGTTCAACGACCCACCGGCCGACTTGACCACGACCGAACCGTATTTGCTGGTGGATTTGGATCAACGTTGTCGTGAACAACAAGTCGGCGAAGGATGGTTCTCATCGCTCGAGGAAGTCCCGACGCAAGCGATCAGCATGTCTGTTCAGCAGATCCTGAAATCGCGGCAGATTTTCTGTTCGGTCCCGGATGCCCAGAAAGCCGAAGCGGTCGCGAAAACATTGGCGGTCGTCAATGATCCGATGGTCCCAGCGTCGGCCCTTCATCAGCATCCCAACGTGACGCTGATCATCGACATCGCTTCGTCGGCCGAGCTGAATCGCGACGTTCGAAATTCGATGGAGCCTGGCAGTTGAACCACGTCGATCTTCAAGTCAACGGCTATGCCGGCGTGGACTTCAACGGGAACGAACTTTCAACCGAGCAGGTTCAGCACGCATGTGACGTCATGCGTTCGCACGATGTCGATCGGTGTCTGGCCACGGTGATCACGGATTCGATGGATGCCATGTGCGCTCGGATCAGCCGAATTGTTGATGCCATCGAAGCGGACAGTGACATCGCCAAGACGATTGCGGGAATTCATGTCGAAGGACCGTTTTTGTCGCCGTTGGATGGCTACGCGGGGGCTCATCCGAAGTCAGAGATTCGTGCGGCGACCATCGAGGACGCTGGGCGATTGCTGGACGCGGGCCGTGGTCACGTTCGTTTGGTCACGCTTGCACCGGAGCAAGATCCTGACGGTGTCACGACGCGTTGGTTGCACGATCGCGGAATCATCGTCGCGGCGGGACATACCAACGCGAGCCTGGATGAACTTGACGTCGCGATTGATGCGGGATTGTCCATGTTCACGCACTTGGGCAACGCATGTCCATCACAGGTTCCTCGTCACGACAACATCGTGCAGCGAGTTCTGTCACGAGCTTCGCGGTTGTCGATCAGTTTCATTGCCGATGGATTTCATATCCCAATGATGGCCTTGGGCAACTATTTGCAGTGCGTGCCTGAGGAGAACATCGTCATCGTTAGCGACGCGATCAGTGCGGCTGGATTAGGGCCGGGCACCTATGCGTTGGCGGGCCAAAACGTTCATGTCGACGCCGACGGTGCGGCATGGGCCGAGTGTCGAACGCACTTTGCCGGATGTGCAACTTCCGTTCAAACGATGGCTGAAAAGCTACGCACGGAATTGAAGATCGAGGAAGCCCGCATCCGAACTTGGACGCGCACCAACCCGGCGCGGTTGCTGGCGGGAAAGTGATTGCCGATCGCCGGTTTGGGATTCGATTCGGCGAGCGATTTTATGAGCGAATGACTTCGGGAGCGTTGATCAATTGTGCACCATTGCCGTCGTTGAAGTAGACGCGGTTTCGTCCCATGTTCTTGGCCGAATAAAGGGCCTCGTCGGCACGACGAACAATCGGACCGATGACCAAGTCTTCTTGTGGCGTGCTCAGTCCAACGCTCAATGTGACTTGCAACTCGGTTGACCCCGCATCGACGGGTTCGTTGGCGATGCGGTCTCGCAGTTTGTTGACCTTGTCGGCAGCGGCTCGAATCGGCAGATGCGTCAGAATCGCGAATTCTTCGCCGCCGAATCGCGACACGATCTCGGCGTCTTGCATTCCATGGCCGAGTCGTTGCGAGATCTGTTGTAAGACGATGTCGCCGATCGGGTGACCATGTGTATCGTTGATCATCTTGAAGTGATCGATGTCCATCAAAATCAACGTGAACGACTTGCCACCGGCTCGGTAGGCCGAGAACAATTCGTCGAGTTTCTTGTCGAAGGCTCGTCGATTGAACAGACCTGTCAGACCGTCCGTGCGAGCTTCGGTGAGGTAGGACTGGATTTGTTCGGTTTGTTCTTCGAGTTGTTGCTCAGCGGCTTCCAACCGTGTTTGCAACTCGGTGTTCGTCGACATGATCTGATTGATCAACGTCACCATTCTCGCATCGCTGGCTTGTTGATTTTCATTCGCCCTGCCATTGCGAGCGGCGCCGGATCGCGACTGCTGCAGACTGATCCGCATCGCGTCACTGAGTTCGCCCAGTTCGCTTTGGTAGTTCGAAACGTTGCCGGAGTACTCGTTGGTCCAACGCGACAGGCCTTCGAGCAAGCCCAGCATGCGTTGACGCTCGTCCTCTTGGATGATCGGTCCTTGCGGGATCGCCGTCGCGACTTTGGCGCGTCGACGTCCGAGGAGGTAACCGATTGCAATCAAGACCGCGGCAAAAAAGAAACCGGCGGCGATCAATGACGGGTTCACGGCACAGCGGAGGGTTTCGAGGAAGCCCTCGGCAGTTGCCGAAAGCCACGGTTAGGAAGTCAAGCTGGATGTCGGATCATGCGATCCATTGGTGGATACCGGCGAAGCGATCATCTCGCCGCGCGCTATCACAACGAGTCCACTATCGGTCACTGTTAGCCCACGAGCACGATCCAGTGCCAGATCATATCCAATTTCCGTTTCGGGTGGGATTTGAACTCCCTTGTCAATGATTGCACGTCGAATGCGACTGTGCCGTCCAACGTTGACATCATCGAAAAGAATGCTGTCTTCAACTTGAGCGTAGCTGTTGATGCGGCAGCCTGTGCCGATGATGCTCCGCCGAACGCAGCCACCGCTAATGATCGCGCCTTGGCAAACGATTGAATCGAGAGCTTCACCGCGACGTGACGATCGACCTTCGCTTCCGAAGACAAACTTTGGTGGTGGCAGTTGCGGTTGGAAAGAGCGGATCGGCCACTGTCGATCGTAGAGATTCAATTGAGGATCGACGCCGACCAAGTCCATGTTGGCTTCGTAGTAGGCTTCGAGTGTACCGACGTCACGCCAGTACGCGTCTCGTTTGCGATTTTCATCGGTGAATGGAAACGCGAAAACTTGGCTGTCTTCGATCGCGCCGGGGATGATGTTTTTTCCGAAGTCGTGCTCGCTGTCGGGTTGAGTCGCGTCATCACACAATCGCTCGAACAAGAAACGAGTGTTGAAGACGTAGATGCCCATTGATGCCAAACAAACATCCGGATCGTCGAGCGTTGGACGCGGGTTTTCCGGTTTTTCCTGGAATTCGACCAACCGATTGTCGGTGTCGACCTGCATCACGCCGAACTGTCTCGCTTCTTCGCGACTGACACGCAAAGCGCCCACTGTGACATCGGCGCCTTTGCGATGATGGAAATTGACCATCGATTCGTAGTTCATCTTGTACAGGTGGTCACCTGCCAAAATCACCACGTACTCGGGTGCTTCCCGCTCGATTGCGTAAATGTTTTGGTAAACCGCGTCGGCGGTGCCTTGGTACCAATTGTCATCAATGCGTTGTTGCGGTGGCACAACGTCGATGAATTCGCCCAATTCGCGGCAGAAGTAATTCCGCCACGCCACGTTGATGTGCCGGTCCAACGATTGAGCTTTGTACTGCGTCAGCAGCAACAATCGCCGCATATCGCTGTTCAGGCAATTGCTCAGCACAAAGTCGATGATGCGGTAGGCACCACCAATGGGGACCGCTGGTTTGGCGCGATCCCGTGTGAGTGGTTCGAGTCGTGAACCACGACCTCCGGCCAGAATCACAGTTACTGTTTGTCGCATCATTGGATCGTGGTTTCCTACCGCGTTGGGCATGTTGGCACCCGCAACATGTTCAGGCTGCATGCTAGCAAAGTCCCGTGAGGACTGTCGAGCGGAATTTAGTTTTCCCTCACCGGCTTGAAAGGGAGTTTCATGCGTCGATGCGGGTCAGCTTTCCTATTTTGACATTCGTCATGACGATCCTCGTCGCAAACACGATCGATTCGCGATCAGAAAGTGACGGTCGTCGCACCGGTGGCGCTCCCGTTGTCTGCAAAACGACCAAGCGATCAACGACGTCGTGCCTCGCAGACGACTCGATTGATCTGTCGTCCAGTCCCCGCACATCTCGGACCAGGCCAGGTCACCACATCGTCGGGGAGCGGAAACGTTTTCGACAACTTGTCTCCGGTTCAAAGTGAACCAAATGGGCACCGGTCGCTGTAGTACTGCTCTCGAAAACTCATGGGAGCGTCCGCGATTCGGATGCGTGCAACTCATGGAAAATGTTTGGACGAGGTCGCGAAACATTGCGTTGACTTCGCCACGGTACGAGCGAAATATCACTCACCCGCCCATCCCCCTTTGGAGAACACTCTCACGATGCGTAATCAATGGAAACCAGTCAGTTTTGCTTTGGGAAGTTTGTGGGTCGCCACGCTGACCGCCGCCGTTGTGATGAGCCTGCCGGATGGGTTGCGGTCAGACGCGATGGCAGATCAAACGACTCCGCGAGCCGGTGCGATCGATCCGGGCCAAGGGCTCAACACGGCTCAAGATTTGTCGGCATCGTTTCGAACGGTTGCCGAAGCGATGCGACCCAGCGTCGTCAGCGTCAGTTCCAAGACTTCCGCGAAGGCAGTTGCGAGTCGATTGCCACCGGGACTGCGAAGCCAGTTGCCGCCTGGATTTGAAAAGTACTTTGAGGATCCGTCACAAGGCGGCCGTCAAATGCCTGAACGAGAAGGCCAGGGCAGTGGCGTGATTGTCCGAGAAGACGGATACATCCTGACCAACAATCACGTGGTCGAAGACGCCGACGAAGTTTACGTCGAACTGAGCGACGATCGTCGTTTGGAAGCGGAAGTGGTTGGAACCGATCCTGAAACTGATTTGGCCGTTCTGAAGGTCGAAGCCGATAACCTGCGAGCGATCGCGTTCGGTGACTCCGACGCCATTCAAGTTGGCGATTGGGTGCTGGCGATCGGCAGTCCCTTTGGATTGGATCAAACCGTGACGGCGGGCATCATCAGCGGAAAGAACCGCAACCGCCGGATTGTCAACAACGGCAACGGATTCGAGGATTTCTTGCAGACCGATGCGGCGATCAATCCGGGTAACTCAGGCGGCCCGCTGGTGAACTTGCGAGGTGAATTGGTCGGCATCAACACCGCGATCCTTTCGCGAAGTGGAGCGAGTGCCGGCATCGGATTCGCCATCCCGGTCTCGTTGGCTCGTCCCGTGCTGACATCGATCATCGAGTACGGCCAAGTACGGCGTGGTTTCTTGGGTGCCCAAGTGCGTGACGTGACGCCCGAGTTGGTCGAAGAGATGGGTTTGAAGGTCAACGACGGTGCTTTGATCCAAGGCGTGTTGGACAAGCAGCCTGCGGCGAACGCGAATTTGCAGCCGGGTGACGTTGTTGTCAGTGTTGATGGAAAGAAGGTCCGCAGCAGCTCGCAATTGGTCAACTACATCGCCAGTCGCCCACCCGGGGCGAGCGTTTCGATGGTGATCAATCGCGATGGCGAAACTTTGACCAAGACCGTCAATCTGCAGGAGCGAACCAGCGAAGCGATGGCGATGTTCAATGGCGGCAGCGTCTTGGGCGCAAAGCTTGAACCCATCACGCCCGAGTCCGCTCAACGCTACGGATACGCCGGGATGGATTCGGGGTTGATCGTTGTCAGTGTGGAGGACGGCGGTATCGCGGATGAGTCCGGATTGTTGGCGGGCGACGTGATCGAGAGTGCCGGTGGCAACGCGGTCAGCTCCGTCACCGCTTTGCAAGCGATCATCACCGAAGCCAAACGGCAAGGCATTCCTTTGCGATTGATCATCCGTCGTGGAAATACACGAATGATCGTGCCACTGCAGTGATCGATCGACGCTGAATCGAAACGAATGCAAACGGGCTGGTGGAAATCACCAGTCCGTTTTTGTTTATACTCCGAGCCATCTCATTTTCTTTCGGCTCTCGTTCGATCAGCAGCTTCGCTCATGTCTCACGCGCCCCATTCCCCTTACACCCAACCGGTCCCCAGTTCGCCGTCCGGTGGCTCGTCAAAGAACACCGTCATCATCGTCGCCATCGTTTCCGTGACGATGTTGTTGATGTGCGGCGGTGTTTTGGGGCTGGGGTACTACGCGGTCGAGCGACTCGCCAAAGAAATCAACGCGGTCAACTACGACTACATGGTTGACGACGAAGAGACGCCTCATGCATTGATGTACGCGTTGTCAGAAAATGAAACCATCCGAGAGCAGGTTGGTGAAATCGAATCGATCGAATTCGCAGAAGAACACAATCTCGACAATTCAATCTACACCGAAAACTATTTCTACCGAGTTGTTGGAACGGATGGCGACGCAATCGTTCGAGCGGAAGTCAGCGACAAAGAAGAGGTTTGGTTTGACCGCGTGGATTGGGTCCCCGATGAAACCGATTTGGACACTCGCGTCGAACTCGAAACCATCCCGGTGCCGTTTGATTCGACGTCGTCACATGAGACTTACGAGTTGATCAAAGAAGACGAAACGATCAAAAGCGAAGTGGGGACGGTCAGCTATGTCAGTTATGACTGGGAACTCACCGATGAGTACACCAGCATCGAGGACACCAACTACGTCCTTCAGGTTCGAGGTGATGCCGGGAAGACTCATGTTCGAGTCGCATTTGATGACTACGACTACGAAACCCCCGAGCGAATCGAACTGATGAAAGATCCGGAGAACCCGGTGCTCATCTACGGCGAACCCGATAAAAAGTTGGAGATGCTGCGAAAGGGTCCATCGCCGAGCGATCAGGATTTAGCTGAATCAGAAGCTGAGGTTGCTGACCCAGACAGTTCGGAAAATACCGAAACCGGTGAGTGACACACCGTTGGCTTTCGAGGGGGGCTGTTTTCTTTGTGAGTCTGGTGTGGATTGGTTTTGCCACAGAGGGCACAGAGTTCACAGAGATGGTGTTCGAGGCAGTGCGTCGGACCTGAAAATCACACGCATCCCCTCTGTGATCTCTGTGGCAAAAAACTCTTCGAGCGAAGAGCTCAAACAGCCAACAAGACCTGAGGCTCAGTCTTGATAGGCGGAGGAGACGGCTTCGTGGACGATCTTGCCTTCGTGGATGTTGATCGCGGATTGAAGAGGACCGGTGTCTTGTAAGACACCAGACATTCCCGCCGCGGCAATTTTCGAGACCCATCGCATCGTCGCGTTGCACAATGCAAACGTGCTGGTTCGGCCGACGGCTCCGGGCATGTTCGCGACGCAGTAGTGGACGACCTCATCGATGATGTAAGTCGGCTCACTGTGGGTGGTTGGGCGACTGGTTTCGATGCATCCGCCTTGGTCCACGGCGACGTCGATGACGACCGCACCCGACTTCATGATGCGAAGGTCTTCGGCCCGAACCAAGTTGGGTGCTCGAGCACCGGGGATCAACACGGAACCGATCACCAAGTCGGCTCGTTCGAGTTGTTCGACGATGTTGTGACGATCGCTGTAGAGCGTGTTCACGTTGGCGGGCATCACATCGTCGAGGTATCGCAAACGATCGAGATTGACGTCCAGGATCGCCACGTCGGCTTGGAATCCGGCCGCGATCTTGGCGGCGTTGGCACCCACCACGCCGCCGCCAAGGATGGTGATGTGAGCTGGAGCAACGCCGGGGACACCGCCCAGCAAAATGCCGCGTCCCATCTGAGGGCGTTCCAGGTATTTCGCACCTTCTTGAATGCTCATCCGACCGGCGACTTCGCTCATTGGTGTCAGCAACGGTAGTTGTCCCGATGCATCACGAAGTGTTTCGTAGGCCAGGCAGGTCGCACCGCTGTCCAGCATCGCTTTGGTCAGCGTGTCGTCCGCGGCGAAGTGAAAATAGGTGAAGACCAGCTGACCGGGCCGGATCAATCCGTATTCCGACCGCTGTGGCTCTTTCACTTTCACCACCAAATCGGCTTTCGCGAAAATGTCTTCTGCGGAGGCGACCAGCTCGGCGCCCGCTCGAAGGTAGTCGTGGTCGGGCAGACCCGATCCAAGCCCCGCGCCGGCTTGCACCAAAACGGTGTGCCCCGCTTGTGTCAGTTCGGCCACGCCGACGGGAAGCATTCCCACGCGGTATTCGTCGGTCTTAATTTCCGAAGGCACGCCAACAATCATGGGTCACTCTGCTCGATGCGATTCGTTCAAAAGAATTTGGTGAAGTTGGTCCGCCTCGTCGAGTCGCAAACGCACCACGTTGTTGAAATCGTCGACGTCGTCGGGTTTCAAATACAGATGGCATCGATCATCGGATTCACTTGGCAACGATGGTGCGTCGGCCTCGTCTTCTTCGGAGAGGACGTAGAACCAATCGTTGGTCGTGATCGCGATCGGGACATTGCGATGCTGGGTGATAACACGAGCTTTGTGGGATGGCGACGTGGCATCCGACCGCAAAGATTCGTCGGGCTGAGATTCTTCCGTTGCAGGGTTCGCAACGTTTTCTGCAACGAATCGTTCGGCCGGCATGAGGTCCCCGCTCGGGTCGGATAGCCGAGCGTCGATTACAGCAGCGACTTCATCGGCGGACGCGACCATGCGAGACCGCAGGCCCGAGCCGCCCGAGCAAACCAGAGGCACGTGCAGATGGCACGACCGCCACGGACCGGTTCGATGTCCGATGCCACCATTTTGACCAAGTGCAAACCCGCTGGTTCCACCCAGCACGACCGTCGCGTCGGGCTCGAGCACCGAGTCCAAAACATCGAGCATCGCGTCGACCAATTTGATTTGGCAACCGTAGGTTCGCATCCATGTCGTGATCCAATCCGGATCGTCTTCGGCGGTGATGCGATGATCCGGTGGCGCGGTTGAATGAACCATGAACGGCACCTCTTCCGGAGAGTCGTCCATGTCGTCCGCCGCATCCGTTTCGATTGGCGGGGCCTCTTCGTATTCATCCGCGTAGTAGGCCGGTTCTTCGGCGACGGAATCATCGCTGAGTTCTCGCGGCGCGTCCCAGCAATGTGTTAGGAACCGCGAATGCAACCAGACCGAGTCGCCTTGTGCCAATCGGTCCGCGGCGACGGCGGTCAAGCGACCGATCGATGTGTCTTCGATTTCAATGGTCTCGGTTTCGCTTTCGGAGTCCGACTCGACGTCGCTTTCCAGCAAGACGATTTCTTCAAACGCGGCCGCCGATTCGCGTTCCAGCAGGCGAGGGTCGTCGGTGACCACGACGATCTCTTTTGCCCGTGGAGTTTCTGCCAATGCTTTTGCCCAGCGATCCCATTGTTCGAGAGGATTCGTGACCGGAGTGATGGCACGGTTCCACGTGGTTCCTTCGGCCGCCAGTTGATCGATGGCGGGAGTTCGATTCCAAGAGGACCCATAGGCGGAGATTGCAGCGGGGGTGAATCCTTCAAGTGTGAAGATCAGCATGCGTTGCTTGGGGCCAAATTTGCGTGAAGTCAAAAAACGTGACGTAGGGTTGAACGTGCAGTCTATCGCGGCATGGGCCCTCTCTGAATGACGGGTGTTCCGATTGTCGCGGTTGGATCGATTTTTCAACCACTCATCGAATACGTCCCCAATGAATTCGGCTTCTCCCGTCAGTTCTTATCCCGCCTCCTCGACTTCGGCCTCTTCGGTCGTGGTGCCGTCGGCTTCGCGATCGGCCACAGATAAATTTGAGTCAAGGCCAAGATTTGAGACGACCGTCGTCACGGAAATCGAGCAATCGGTCGTCACCGCACCGCCATGTGTGCGTGACACCGTCAACGTTTGGAATGTGCCGTTTGATCGGTTGGACATGTGGCAATCGGTTGATGCGATTGATCGATTGATCGCCGCTCGAACGCCTCAGTATGTCATCACTGCCAACTTGAACTACTGCATGCTGCACCATCAATCGCAGCAGCTTCAGCAAATCACCCATCGTGCGGCGTTGGTGCTCGCCGATGGTCAGCCCATTGTCGCTCGCAGCAAATTGACCGACCGACCGTTGCCTGAACGAGTCGCCGGTAGCGAACTGATTGTGCACCTGTGCGGACGAGCCGCCCAACGTGGCCACCGCGTTTACTTCTTGGGCGGAGAGGCTGGTGTCGCCGAGAAAGCATCCAAGCGTTTGAAAGCGATGTATCCGGGCCTGCAAATCGCCGGCTGCGAATCACCTCCGTTCCGCAAACTCACCGCGGAAGAGCAGGCCGCTCAAGACGCGCGAATCCGTGACGCTGGAACGGATTTGTTGTTCGTCGCTTTTGGTCAGCCCAAAGGTGAACAATGGATCGCTGAACATGCCGCTCGGATTGGTGTGCCCGTCAGCATCCAACTTGGTGCGTCGTTTGACTTTTTGGCCGGAACGGCGAAGCGAGCCCCCAAGATTTTCCAAAGCGTTGGCATGGAATGGGCCTACAGAATGCTCAGCGACCCAAAGCGATTGGTTCCGCGATACATGTCCAACATCGGCTACCTGTGCTCCGCTTTGACGACCGATTGGAAGAACACGGTCAAGAGCTGGGGCATGACTGCCTAGCCGCCGTTGGCGGTGACGATGCTCGGGTCAGGTTGCCACAGGTACAGGAACGTTGGCATGGAGCTGCGATCCAGACCGGGTAATTGAATCGGCAAGATTGAAGTCATCGGCACGTTGGGAGTGACGTCAAATTCTGACATCGCTCGATCGTTGTCTCGTCGCAAAAGAACCAACGCTGGCGACGAGGACAGTCCCGCCATCTGTCCGGCCAAGGAAACTGCATCGTCGAGATATCCGGTGTGGTCAACCAAACCGATCTTTTGAGCGTGCAGGCCTGATACGACGCGTCCATCAAACGGGACCAGATCGCTTGGCTTTGTCGCTTCATTTTTCTCGTCATCGCCAGCCAGATCACCCGCGTCCAGGTTGCCCGCGTCGGAATCATCCAAATCCAAATCGTCAACATTGCTGGTGATCACCAAGCGATCGCCTCGTGACGAGCGGACTTGTTCAATGAAACGTTGGTGGAATTCGTCGGCCATCGATTGCAGCAGGTCGCGTTCTTCTCGCTGCATCATCCTCTCAGGTGATCCGACATCGATCTTGTCACCTGATTTGATCGGCAGCGAAACGATATTGAACTGACCCAACGTGTCTTCCATGTTGTAGTTGTTCAGGATGACCCCGATGCCACCGACAACGGATGTCGGATGCGCGACGATTGCGTCGGCGTGTGTGGCCAAGTAGTACGCACCGCCCGTGCCGGTCGTCATCAGGCAGGCAACGACCGGAATGTTGCGTTCGGATTTGAGATGCTGCAGTTGGTGGGCGAGCATGTCCGATGCCGTCACTCCGCCGCCGGGCGAATTGATTCGCAGGACGACCGCGGAAATGGTCGGGTCAGATTCGATGTGTCGCATCTTTTCGCGGAACAGTGCGACGGGGTTTTCACCCATCGACCCAAAACCGCTGAAGTTCTGGTCGATCAGCAATCCGTCCACATCAACGATCGCGATGCGCGACTGGGAATCAGACGACTTGGCGTTGATCTGGACCGCACGAACTGGGGACGCCGTGTTGTCGGTCTTGCTGACCGTGGTCATCGTGCCGTTCATGTTGATGTCGCCATCGACACCCATTTCTCCGTTGACGCCCATGTCGCCATCGATCCGCATGTTGCCGCCGACCAACGCACGTACCGGATGAGAGCAACCGGCGATCAGGCACGCACACACAACCAACCCCACCAAACCGCATGCGCGGAGCGGCTGAGTCATAGCGGAGCGACGGCAATTTTCGCGGCGCGGCACTGGGTTTCCTGACGCGAGCGGGCAAACGGGAACGGGCGAGTGCGGAGGGCAGTTCGCCTGTCTGATCGAATCGAACGTTTCGCTCGGGAGAATGAGTTCGATGCATGCGACTGGCAGGACGCTTACAAAGCGATTAACCGTTGTAACCGGCAAACTTGATGATTCGCTTCATCGAGAAACGTCTGCGGACGCGGTGAGGAACCATCGGGTGAGCTATTGTTCCGCATGACCTTGCTTCTCATTCTAATTCTGTTCGCGATCATTCCTTGGTCCATCCCGATCTTGCACAACGCGCGCATGTGGACGTTGGTGATGGCGGTGTTGTTTCTCGGGACCGTGTTTGGACCTGCCTTCTTTGCGTTCAATGGTTTTGTCCAAATCAGCTTGGATCGGTTGCTTTGGGCGGCCGTGATCGGAGTCGCCGTCTTTCGTGTTCTGACAGGCGAGAATAAACTGCCACGCGTGACTCGAACCGATGGTGTGGTGGTCGGTCTCGTCGGAATCACTTTGTTGAGCTGCTTGCGATTTGGCATGTTCAGTGACGGACAACCGCCGATCGCGAGATGGTTGTTCTACATGGCTTTGCCGTGCAGCGTTTACGCGGTGATGCGTACCGCCACCTTCACTCGAGAAGATATCCACCGAATGGTCACCGCGTTGATCGCGATGGGTTCGTACCTGGCGTTCACCGGCGTGATGGAAATGCTGGATGTCCGAGCCCTGGTGTTCCCTCGGTTCATCAACGATCCCGAAGTCTGGGAATTCTACGGACGAGGCCGCGGGCCGCTGTTGAATCCGGCTGGCAACGGAATTGTATTGACGTTGGCTTTGGCCGCGTGTGCAAGTCGCTTTCTCGAAAGCGGTCGCCATGGTAGAGCTTGGTACACGATGTTGGCTTTGCTGATGCTGGCCGGTTGCTATTCAACATTGACACGAAGCGTGTGGTTGGGGGCCATCGCCGCGTTGGGGTGGATCGGCCTGATTTACGTTCCTCGCCGCGTTCGGATCGTCGCGCTCGTTGGAGTGGTCTTGTTCAGCGGTGCGATGGCGATGGGATTAAAAGACCAAATCATGAGCATGAAACGCGACAAGGCGTTGAGCGCCGCCGATGCCGCGAAGAGCGTCGAGTTGCGACCGCTATTGGCTTTGGTTGCCTATGAGATGTTTCTGGACCGACCGTTGGGTGGTCACGGCTATGGCAACTACTTCGACGCGGCAGAACCCTATCACGCGATTCGCCGGCACGGTGTGCCTTTGGAAAATGCTCGGCCCTACATGCAACACAACGTCTTTTTGTCGACACTGGTGGACTTGGGGTTGTTTGGATTCAGCATGCATTTGTTGATGCTGATCAGTTTGTTCTGCCTGGCGTGGCAGCTTGCATCCGCAAAGCATGCTGATGCAACCGGTTCAAAGATGCGAGCAACTCTCTGGAATCCTGTCCCCGAGGACCATCGACGAGCAATCGGAATTTTGATGCTGGGATTACTCAGCGGCTACGTGTGCAATGGAATGTTCCACGAAGTCGGCATCATTCACATGGTGCACATGTATCTGTTCGCCATGGCCGGCGTTCTGGTCACGTTGCATCAAACTGCGGAATCGACCGTTGCGAATCCAACGCCTCGTTGGAACCCTTTTCTTCGTTGGACACCCAGCGTGGACGCCGCCCGCGGGACCACCTACGGCGGGAAAATTCCGTCGCGTGGTTAGCACCGGGACGGATACCGTTGAACCACTTCTCAGCCAATCGCGGGTCAGTGCTTTCGGCGGCCCATTCATCGGGCATCAAGCGAATGGACTGAAGTGCATCAGGAAGCGAAATGGATTCGTTCACGGACAATTCCATCAACCACGCCAAAGCCGCCAACGGCTCAATCGCGGCACTGGATAATTCGAGTCCCATCAAGGACACGCTTTGCAATCGGGTACAACGTGCCAGCGTCGAGATGCCCTTGTCGGTCAATGCGGTGTAGTCCAAACGCAAACGTCGAAGGTTTTTTAAACTTGGCAGGTCTCGCAAATCGTCGTCGCCAATCGTGGTTCCCATCACGTTGATTTCTTGTAGTCCGGGCCATGACGCGAAGTGTTTGCCCAAGCCCTCGGGATAGTCGGTGCCCGGTAGGATCAATGAGTGCAGTTGTCGACTTTGCGTCAGGCTACTGAGCGCTGCCGAATTCAGAACCCCTCGTTCCAAGGTGAACGACAACAGATGTGGCACACGTTCAATTTCGATCAGATCTGTCTTTGGACGGCGAATGACAATTTCGGTCAGACGAGGCAGATTGACCAAGCGAACGGTTTCGGCTCCGGGAGCGACACGCAAACGGCTGACCAACGATTCCAAGTTTACCAATTCGATGTGCTTGGCTCGGAGTGTTCTCGTGCCGAAAGCCCGCCTGAGTTGCGGTTGGTCGATGATTCGGATTTCGTCCAGCTCTTCCCAAGGCAGTTCCAGCACTTCCCAATTTCCGTGCATAGCAAGCAATCGCGGAATCACTTCAGGATCTATCTCGGCACCGCTGACTGCCAATTCTCGTAGTGTGCTAACGACTTGCAGCTCTTCCAGTTGACGTGGGTCAAGTTGACAATTTTCGAGTGTCAGAGATTTCAGGTAGGAGCAAGATTTCAGTTTCGAGAGTTCACACATGGTGAGGTCCATGCCATCGAAACTCAGTGTGCGCAACGAAGGCAGCGATGCGGTCCACGCCATCAAACCCTTCGTCGATTTTCGCGGCAATACAGACGGCCCGGATTCAACCGAAGTAAAGAATCGACCACCGGCGAATTGAGGCGGCGCATCCCAACCTCTCCTGCTTCGACGAAAACGACCGTAGCCGCCTGGCGCTGGTCGGGTGATTCGGACATCGTGCAGACGTGGGCACTCTTCGATCTCCCAATCGTCAAAGTTCTCGCCAGCCAATTCCAGTTTCGTTAGCGAACTCAGACCGGACATCTTCAGCGACGATACTCGCGCGATGTAACCCTCTTCGCTGTCCGGGTTGCTGAAATGCATCGAGTGAGAATCAATGCCATGCAGTTTTGTCAAACGTGGCAATTCGAGCAGGCTCAAATCGACGGGAATGCCCGCGTCGATTGAAAGCTCCGTCAGTGCGGGCATCAATCGAACGGTCATCTGTAATTCTTCCGCGTTCGTTCTGCGATTCGGACGCAGATGGCGAACGGAGAGAGA
This sequence comes from Rhodopirellula europaea 6C, assembly GCF_000338295.1. Taxonomy (GTDB): domain Bacteria; phylum Planctomycetota; class Planctomycetia; order Pirellulales; family Pirellulaceae; genus Rhodopirellula; species Rhodopirellula europaea. The sequence goes on along the minus strand of NZ_ANMO01000006.1, from coordinate 35,562 downwards.
TTGCAATCGGTTGGCGTCCTCGAACAACCACGATCGTGGACTGGGGCCGATGGTTTGGATATCCAGAATCGCTAACGAAGGCACCAAAAGGTCCTCTGTGCAAATTGCCGACGCTTGAATGCGACGCAACGACAAGGAAGCCAGTCGGTCGAGTGATTGAACTTGAATTTTCGCATCGGATGCTTGCCCGGATGCTTCTTCGCCGGATCGAAATGACATCGAGACGCTGCGAAGTGACGGCAAATGTGCCAGCACCGAATTGGCGGCTTCGACACTGGGAACGTTGCTCCAGCGAAGGCCGGTGACCCAGGGGTTCTCCTGGATCGCTAACAGCGTTGCCGCATCGATCTCGCCATTGAATGCGACGAAGTCGAGCGATTTGTAGTTGCTCCAGTCAATCGATTCCAAGTTCGATTCAGGATGGCATTGCAGTTGGAACGCGTGGGTCCAAGGACCCCGAAACGCGAGAGGCAAATTGGCCACGATGGGATGGTCGGTCGATCGAACCAACGTGACCATTGTTTCACGCTCGAACGTCCGCAAACGACGCTGAGTCTCGTAAAAGTGAGCGGCAGTCGCGATGAAACCGATCGAGGCGATACCAACCAATGCGCGACGGTAGCGTGTGTTGTCTTCTCGTTTGGGCGACCACAAAACGTTCCAAGGTGATTGTCCAGGGCGAATGTGGTACGCCGCGATTCCGGCCAACGCGAGAACGCCAATACAAAACCAAACGTCGATCCATAATCCCAAGCCAAACGTGCTCCAACGGTCCAAACCATCGTCGCCTTCGTTGTGAGACATGCGAGCTTGATAAGCGTCCAGCGGGAATCCACCGATGTACCAGCGATGGCGAGGCGAATCTGCTTTTGGATGAGAAGCGTCTGCGCGAACTAGGTCAACGACTTGCGGTCCAGCGGGGGGGACTTCGCTGTCGGTCACCATCACGTGAGTGGCATCGCGAAGGTAGTTTTCGGTAACCAATCGTGGTTTCCAAGCCAAGCCGATCAGAATCCCGAGGATCGCGAGCGTCATCCCCGTTCGGATCCATCGACGATGAGATGTCTTCACAGAGGCACTTCTGGATTGCAGCTTGTTCATAGTGGATCCAACAGCAAGGGATGCAAAATGTTTCGCTCGAGTTTCAGAATTTGCATCTAAATTGGTTAGTGCTTCCATTGACTGCAACGGCGGTTCGAACGGATTTCGTGAAGCAAAACTGCTATTGATCCCCTGACGACACTGAGCCGAGTGAACGGTAAGATTCGGCGCCATCGCCGATTGTTTATTTTTTGCGAAGTACCGCAAAATGACGGCTGATTGCGCTTTCGGGGCTGAATTGGTCGCGCGATGCCACCGTGGACTTCAGTGTTTCCCTCCTTCGTATTGGTTACCGATCTGTCATGAATGTCACGGAATTTTTGGAAACGCATTTCCGACACTTCAACGCGCGTGAACTGCTGGCGTCGGCAAAGTCGTACGGCGAATTCGTTGATGGTGGCGGCAAGATGATGGTGACCTTGGCAGGTGCGATGAGCACCGGCGAATTGGGGCTGTCACTTGCCGAAATGATTCGCAAGGGAAAGGTACACGCCGTCACCTGCACCGCGGCCAACCTGGAAGAAGACATCTTCAACTTGGTCGCTCATGACGAATACGAAATCGTCGAGAACTGGCGAGCTCTTTCGGCCGAAGACGAAGTGGCTCTGCGAGACCGTGGCTTCAACCGAGTCACCGACACTTGCATCCCCGAAACGGTCATGCGACACCTAGAGGATCGATTGGTGCCCATGTGGCAAAAGGCGGCCGGCGAGAACGCCGCTCGCATGCCGGTCGAGTACATGTTCGATCTTCTGGACGACGAGGGATTGGTCCAGCACTACCAGGTTCCCCGCGAAAACAGTTGGGTCGCGGCGGCAAAGGATGCTGGGATTCCGGTTTTTACACCGGGCTTTGAAGACTCAACTTTGGGCAATATCTACACTGCCCATGTCATCGACGGCAGCGTGCCTGGCCATGGTGCTTACGCCACCGGCACGAAACAAATGCAGCAGTTGGCTCAGTGGTACCAAGCGACAATGAAAGATCCGATCGGGTTCTTTCAGATCGGCGGCGGAATCGCGGGCGACTTCCCCATCTGTGTCGTTCCGATGTTGATTCAGGACCTGAAGCTCGACATCCCGTTGTGGGGCTACTTCTGCCAAATCAGCGATGCAACGACCAGCTACGGTGGTTACAGCGGAGCCGTGCCAAACGAAAAGATCACGTGGTACAAGATCGATGCGGACTCGCCCAAGTTCATGATCCAAAGCGACGCAACGATCTGTGCACCACTGGTGTTTGCTCACGTACTGGGTTGGTGATCCAGTCGTCGCGAACGAAAGGGCCACCGATCAGTCGCTGTTTTGAATCTCTTCAATCAACGACTGACGTTCTCGCATGTAGCGTTGTCGCTCGGCTTTGTAGGTGCCCATTTTCGAATGCGAATTGATCATTCCAAATATTGCCATCCCGATGAAGACGATGCCAAACAAGGCCATCGGAGGGAATATCGTCGCGGCAAACAAGGTCCAAAACAGTCCGAAGACAATCACACAACCGGGCATGATGATCATGGCGGCCTGATTGGGCGGCTGAGTGATTTGATGACCTTCCTTGTTCGTGCCAAGCAACTTTAGCCGTCGACGTTCCCACTGTTCATCCAACCGATCCAGCGCCGCGTTGTGTTTGATCTGCGCGACGTCTTTGATCAGAGCCTCCGTCGTTTGCTTCAGGTCCTCCAGCATTTCAGTGGAGTAGGACGACCCGGTGTGGTGGATCGCCAAGCTCGCGTGGCAAAAACCACAGGTGACAAACTTGGCTTTCGCTTTCACGTCGATGGGAGCGCCACAATGGTCGCAACGGAGAGAGATCAGACGGGCACTCATGGATGTCAAAATCCTTTTGGGTCAACGCACCGGATGCGGTGGTTCACTGGAAAGCAACTGCAACGCTTCCAATGTCCGGGAGATTTGTTCGTCGTTCAACGTGAAGTGCTGATCGCGACCGTCTGCGTTTTCTTCAAACGTGGTCAGACCATCGTCGGCAACGGTGACCTTGCCGACCGAAGTCAATCCAAAATAATCGCGGGTTGGCCGCACCAATTGCAACACGCAAGTCAGGTCCCAAGTCGGGCGATCGTGTGGCGGTGGGTTGTAGGCGATGTATGCCTCGGCCAACGGATGGTGCTCCACGTAGCCAAAGTCTTGCTCGATGCTCTCGTGCGGGTAACGCAGTGCAATTCCAATTTCGTAACCGCTCCACAGAATCGGCGTCGGCCACTCTTTTGCCAACTTCTGAGCGGCGGGAATGTCTTTGACGACGTTGTACTCTTTGTGGTCATACGGCTGACCTTTGTTGTTCATGATCTGAGTGAAAGCACCCGCCATCACACTCAGTTTTGAAACCTTCTTCTTGATCAATTCCAACCCGGTGAGCGGGCTGATCTCATCGGCGGGCGAGTCGAGCAGGTTGGCCAAGTTGGTGGAGAATCCAACTTGAGCGATCACGACGCTGTTGTCGTCGGCCTTGGCCAGCGTACGCCGCAACACTTCGACGGCGTCGGGAGCATCTTTGCCACTTCGCAGATCGTGTGAATATCGGTCCTTGCCATTGTCTTGGATGGCGGCCAATCCGTTGAAGCGGCCTTCGCCGTTGGTGACATCACTGCGGCAAACGCCGATCGGAATGTCGCCGCGACCATAGAACGTGTTGATCACATCTGCGAACGGGGCGGCCAGTTCGTGGTCCTTGGTGATCGTGACGGCCAACAACTCGCATTCACCGCGTGATTGCAATGCGTGGATGACTCCCATGGCGAGTGCGTCATCGACGTCGTTGCCGAGGTCCGTGTCAAAGATCAGTTGAACGGGTTGGTCGGCACGAAGTGTCGTGCTGGAGCTGAGCAGGCCGAAGCAGACTGTGATCGCAAGCAGGAGCGATCCAAATGTTTTTTGAGACATGGGATGCGGGAGGTGGGAAGGGGGTGGGGGCATCGAAGTGTTTCGGAATGCGAAACACGGATGCGTATCTTAACCCAAACCCGTAAACGCAACACGCTCAGTCGCCGGAACGATTCACGCTGATGCGAAAGACGATTTCCGCGTTGGACAGATAATCCAACGACGATGATCGAGACTAAACCTTGGTCGGCAGCAGCGTCCACAAAGCCCAACCGACCAACAAGCCACGTATGGACCAGGCGATCGTGCGAATCCAATTGGTTGTCACCAATGTGGAATAAACGTTCGGCTGAAAACCCGATGCCAGCTTTCCGTGTGCCGGAACTTGCAAGGCAGCGGTGCTGACCCAAATCACAATCAGCAAAGCAATTCCCACCGCGGCCCAGGTGAACGAGATGTTCCCCGGGCGAGTCATCAGCAATCCGGCGGCGGTGGCGATTTCAATCAACATCGGGACGGCGACGATCGGCGTGATCAACCGAGCGTGATCCGTTGCGTAGCGAGCGAAGACATCTTCCCCGACGCGGTCGAACATCTTGTAGTGAACGATTTGAACCATCCAAATCAACCCGACCATGTACCAGGTCGACAATGCATTGAGCAGCAACAAGAGATTCGCGTTCATGCGGTTGCCTGCGTCGCCGGTTTGAGATCTTTGCCCAAAAGTGTTCGTAAGCATTCCTTCAAATCGGTGAAGCGGAACTTGTATCCAGTTTGCTGCAACTGCTCGGGCACCGCTCGCGAACTGGCCAGCAACAACGAGTCGGCCATCTCACCCAAAGCCAGACGAAGAGCAAAAGCCGGGGCCGGGAACAGCGCAGGTCGGTTAAGAACCTCACCCAGCACTTTCGCGAATTCGCGGTTTTGAATGGGTTCGGGCGAAACGAAGTTCACCGGGCCGTTGGTCTCTTCCTTTTGAATGCAATGAACGATCGCTCCGACGACGTCATCCAGTGCGATCCAAGACCACCATTGCCTGCCGCTCCCCAATTTGCCGCCCATCATTTTTGCCGGCAGCAGCATCTGTTGCAGTGCGCCGCCCTTCGGTGACAGTACGATGCCGAACCGTGTGTTCACGACTCGAATGCCAGCTTCTCGGGCGGGCTGGCAGGCGTCTTCCCACGGCCGAGCGACATCAGCCAGGAAGTCGTCGCCATCAGGGGATGTCTCGGTCAAAACTTCTTCGCCACGATTGCCGTAGATCCCGGTTGCCGATGCACAGATCAGCACGGGCGGCTTCGTTTGCAACTTGGCCAATCCCTCGCAAAGAGCCTGAGTCTTCTCCACTCGACTTTCGCGAATTTGTTCTTTCAATTCGGGCGTCCACCGCTTGCTCGCAATGCTCTTACCAGCCAAATGAACAACCACGTCGACTGATTCGAATTTCTCAAACTCAGCCGGATCACCCCATGCGGCGATGGAGCCCTCGTCACCGTGATCGCCTCGAGTGATCGTCATGACTTTGTGTCCGAGCAACGTCAGCGTCGTGCAAAGAGCATCGCCCACTAGTCCGCTTGAACCGGACACGGCGATCGTCTTGGGACTCATCGGGTAGTCAGCCATCATCTGCAAATCATCCTGGGTGACGCGGTGGCGATAGGCAAACATTGCTTCGATGGTTCGGCGAGCCTTGCCGCTACCAAACACCTTTCCCGCAACGCCCGCAGGCAATTTGTACTCGATCGCGTCGGTGAGCTGGGATCGGTTGGAATCGAGCGACTCGAAAAGATGCTGGTGAGCCCAACGTGCGAACGGACCGGAGTCTTGTACGTCGGCAAAGCCATGAGGTGGATCGTACCAGACGTGGCGAGCTTTCCATCGCACTGGGATGCCCGCGATCTTTGTCTTGAGAACGACCCGGCTTCCCGGTGCCAGCGACTGATCGGAATGTTCGACTTGGACGCTTTCCCAAGGCGGAGTCAATCGGTTCAGACAACCGGGGCGTTCGTGATACGCGAACGCTTCGTCGATGCTGACCGGCAATTCAACCGTTGCCGCGTAGTGATCCGTTCCGGGTTGAGATCGACATTCCTCGGGCAGCTCGGGGCGCCCGCCACTTTCGGACGATGCCGATTCGTCCGTGGATGAGACTGTGTTGGAAGAATGAGAAGTGTGATCGGAGTTTGATGCCACCGGAACCTACGCTTCCAACTCTGCCAACTGAACGTCACCTGCCATCGCACGGAGTTTGTCCATCGCACGGCGTTCGAGTTGACGAACTCGTTCTTTGGAGACACCCAACCGATCGGCGAGCGACTGCAACGTGTGAACTTTGCGGTGAGGTCCGAGCGAGAACCGAGCACGAATGATGAACTTTTCGCGACGATCCAAATCGCCCAGCATCACGCTGAGACGACTTCGCAATTCGTGCCATCGTTTTTCGCTGATCGCGGAAGAACGTTCTTCCTCACTGACATCGATATCCATGTCCTGCAGCCCCCCTTGGACCTTTTGACGTTCTTGTTGTTTTAACACAACGGTTCGGTACGAATTGCGTCGGACGACCTGAGTCGCGTAGGTGCTGAATCGGAAACCACGATCGAAGTCGAACTTTTCGACCGCGCGAATCAACGCCACGATTCCGTCGCTCAGCAAATCATCGAACGTGTTGTTTGGATTGACGAACTTCTTGACGATCGAGAACACGAGCCGCAAGTTGGCCTCAACAATTCGATCGCGGTGCCAATCGGCCAGAGCCACGAACAGCTCGATCAATTCCAATCGGTGTCGCGAAGGACGCTCGGGATTCAGGACGCTGCGATGAATTGCAGCCTGTTGCAGAAGGTAGTTCATCCGCTCGAACAACATCTTCTCTTGTTCGGGTTTGAGCAGAGGTGCTTCACACAATCTTCCCAAGTGGATCGGCAGGTCGACTCCGCTGCGACGAATCGTGGCAATTCCGAGTGCGGTTTCGCGAGGAGCCAAGCCCAGCGACTCGGAGAAGATCCGTTTTCCTTCTCGGACCGATGTGAACTTTTCGTTGGAGATAAAGTCGATCTCCTGACGCAGCCGGCGTTTGGTCAGTTTTCGCAGCGAGGCATGATCCTCGCCTGAGATGTCCGTCAACAGTGGCTGAACCTCAGCCATCGCCTGATCCAATTCCGAACAATTGAGCCAAGCGGGGCGGCGGGCAGGAACGGTGGAAGCGGTGAGGGTTGGCATTTTTCGACCTTCTCGAATGGCTGGGCGTGATGGCTGATAGCTGAATCGCAGGGTCAGTCAGGGAGGTGTCGACGACGGAAGTCACCAAACGGCAAATTCGAGTCAACTTCCTCTTCCAACCCAATGGACATGGAGACGCGAGTTCCGCAATTGATGTGCCGAATGATGCACTTGCGTGAACGTTTTGGTCTTTCAAAACGTTCAGAACGTCCATTGGTATATCGCCCCGTGGAACCGATTGCAAGCGAAATTCGCATCGAACTGAGAATTCATTGTTTTTCCAAGCCGCGAATTAGAAAGGAAATGAGCGGTAATCGATCATTTTCCGAGCTTGCAGTGAGCGGAAAACGTCCACCATTGTCGACCGATTACACTGGAAACGTTCAACCGAGGCGTTTAAAACGTTCACATCGTTCTTTAAAACGTTCACCTCGTTTCTCTTCTCTCATCCCAACGTGTCTCGTGGCAGCTCGTCAGCCCCAGTTCTCACCGAAAGAAGTCGCCGCGGCGATGGATGTCAGCGAGTCGTCGGTGAAGAGATGGTGCGACAACGGAACGATCCCGGTCATCAAGACAGCGGGCGGCCATCGCCGGATCACCCTGGACGCGTTGCAGGCGTTCGTGCACGCCAATGACCGGTGTTTGTTGAAGCCGGAGGTTTTGGGCCTGCCTCAGCTGTCGCCGGACCGGACGACTCGCATTGATGGGAACGAAGACCCGCTGAACCAAAATTTTCGCGATTCATTGGCCGAAGGCGACGAAGCGGCGTGTCGCGAGTTGATGGCCAAGAAGGTTGCGGCGGGTCACACGCGAAGCGAAGCGGCGGAGTCGTTGATCACCGATGCGATGCACGGTTTCGGCGAAGCCTGGGATTGCAACCAGCTGGATGTCTACCAAGAACGTCGTGGATGTGACATCGCGATGCGATTGATCTACGAGCTGCGATCTGAGATCCCTTCACCTCCCAAGTCCGCTCCGATTGCGATCGGTGGTGCACCGGAAGGGGATCCGTATCAATTGCCAACGATGTTGGTCGAGTTAGCGCTTCGCGAAGTTGGTTGGAACGCGACCAGCCTCGGCAATGACCTTCCAATGGAAAGCTTTGTCCAAGCGGCTCATGATTACGACCCGCAAATGGTTTGGATGAGCGTTTCCTCGGTCAGCGAACCGGGGATGTTTGTCGCGGCTCAGAACCAATTGGCCGATTCGCTAGGGGAAGACGTCCCATTGCTGATCGGCGGGCGAGCCCTATGTGACAAGCTGCGACCGCGATTGCGATACACGGCTCATTGTGACTCACTTCGTCACTTGGTCGAGCTTGCCGCTTTGATGCGGCTGAACCGGCAAAAGTAGATGTCTCGAAAACCCGGTGTCGCTCGGGCGATGACCGAGCGACGCTTAGAGTGTTTCTAAGTGGCGTCGACCCGGATCATTAGCGGATCGTGACCGACGATCCTTCGGACAGAATGCCAAACACGTCACGCGAATAATTGCCGGCCAGGCTGATGCAGCCCTTGTCGGTCGGAGCGTTCGCATCGGGACTTCCGTGGATGCTCAAACCGGATCCCAAATCGATCCACATCGACCCGTATGGGTTGCGTGGGTTGCCGGGCGGAATCGGTGTGCCTGACATGTCGTAGTAAGTTTTCGCGGATTGCTTTTCTTGGATGGTGTACGAACCAGGTTTAGGAGCCGGATCGTTTCCAACGGCAATCTTGAATCGTCCGGCGTACAAGTCACCCAGGAACAAAGTCAGTTCTTGGTACTTCAGATCGATGTCGCCACGAAATGGGCCGCGAACGACCTTCAAATCGGTGCCCGGCAAAATGGTGACTGGATCATCAACTCCGTTGATATTGGCCAGCAATTGCCACGGCACTTCATACTTTTTCGCGATGTCCATCAGTGTTTCGTTAGGACCGACACGATGCGGTTCTGCCAACAAGTGCTCGGACGAATAGATAACTTCGGCGGCCAACGGATCCAGACGACTGAGCAATTCGTCGCGTTGCTCGCTGGTCAAATTGGGTGTTTCGTAGAACAGGCTGAGTGTTGCCAAGGCTTCTCGTCGGCGATCGGAATGATATTGACGGTCGGCGGTCGCAATTGCATTGCTCAAACCTGCCGATGCGATCGCATTGGATTCAGTCGCAACCACATCGGGTGTCGATTGATTGGATGGCTTCACCGAGGCGATGGCGGTGTTCGGATCAGGCGACTGGTAGGTCGCTCCGGTCGATGTGTACTCTTGGTTCGGATTCAGTTGAATCGGTGTGCTCGAACCGGGCGTCACTTCAGGCAAACGGCTCGCTTGCATATCGGTGGCGGGGGAATCCAAATCAGACATCGAGAAAGAACTTGATTCCGTACCCAAGTTGTCCGTCGCCGACGCTGGTTGCGAAGGGATATCGGCGAAACTTCGATTGACGGAATCCATCGACATCGGATCAGACGGTGCATCGATTCCAACGTCGGCGCCTTCGCTACCGAGAGCCGATTCCAAGTCCCCGAACCCGCCGTTTGCAGCATCGTTCAATGCCAGATTGGACTGATCAAATGAGTTTGGATCGGCCGCCGTTCCATCATCGATCCCGAACTCCGCGAGGGGGTCGAGGGAGCCCAAGGCTTCAGGAATCCCATCGCTGATATCAAATGTATCGGCGTCTACGATGAGGTCCCGCGCCACTTCAGGCGGCAACGCATCTGGCGGTGTCGTCATCGATATCCAGGCCCCGTAAAGGACCGTCGTCATGAGTACGACAATGGCGGCTGTTTTCAAAGTCTGCACGGCAATAACTCCCCTGCCGGGTACGTGCTCACAAGGTGGATTTTGTAAGTGTTGCCTCTTCCATAGTGCATCGAAAGCGTTCAAGACCAGACCAATCTGCGGAGCGTCTGAACATTGAGCAGGTTCTAGCCTGAACTTTTCAAACGGTTTTTATTCGCCAGAGAATGAAAATTGATTTGTCCGCGCGACCGAACGCAAAAACGCAGCTTACGTTTCGGTGTCAAAACGAATGGCGGACTTCGGAACGAACCCACCCGGCCAACATGAGAAACTTGTTTCGAATGACGGTGGGTTGCCCACGGAAGTCTGGATTCGCGATTCGAATTGACATGCTCCTAGATTGCCCACTTTGCTCCAAGAATGATTTTAAACCGATGAAAAAAATTGCCCTTGCCCTGACTGCCCTTTTGTCCGCTGGTTCCGTCTCGACATTGTTCGCCGACACAACGGACTCACAAAAATTCACCGCGAACGTTTCGGTCGCGATGAGCGTGACGGCTCCTGCCGACGCGGTCCTGACTCACGATGAAACTCACGCCAACCAAACTTTCACGGCGCAACCGTGGAACGTGATTGGCAACAGCCAAAACGGTGTGAGCGTTTCTTTCGCGACCGATGGTCCGTTTGTGAACACAGCTGATCCCAACTTCAAACGAGATGCGAAATTGGGATTGTCCATCAACAGCCAAACCGGTCCGGGATCGTTCTCGATCTCGCAGGCCACCGGCCAAACGGACTATGCCAACTCGGTCAACATCGCAACCGTTTCCGCCGTCAGTGACGGTGTCTCGAATGCAACGTTGGACTTGTCGGTCGAGTTCATCACTGGCACGTTCGGCTCATTCGCCGCGGGAACTTACGAGACAACCGTGACGGGTACGATCACGGCTCTTTGATCCGTCATCAGTAACGATGCCCCCTGGATGATTCGTTTTTCGCGAATTCATTCCATCCCCACGAGTTGAAAGCGGTGACCTGCCCACGCCATCGCGATCTGGAAAGCCGCATGATTTGCCCCTGGTTCAACAGTGCCCCGTTGAACTGATTGCGGCACTTCTTTGATCAACAACTCGACAATGCGACGGCCCGTGAGAAATCACGGGCCGTCTGCATTGATGCTCAGTAGTTTCCCGCCCCAACGCTACTGAACGCTGGCACGAGTCACGATCGTGAACGATCGATTTGATGACGCTTTTTACGGTGGTAAATCGCAACCGCTTCAGGAATCGGGGTGGGCGTACAACTGTACAACCACTAACAGCAACGATCAGTGAAACATCTCGTTTCGCTTCTTTGCCCACATGAGATGCATCGTTGCTGTTTTTGATTTGCCCGAAGCCGATCCCTCGGATGCTCTGCATTCGAATGAAAAGAATGCTGGGGTTGATCTGCTTTTTCTTCTCGTTGGTGGGGTGTGCCTACCGGCCAGATTACCATCGAACCTCCATCGATGAATTGATCCAGCAATCATTGGATCAGTCCAACGCGTCCACTGGCGGCGATCCGGAGATGATCGGAAACGTTCACGACCACTCTGTCGTTGTTGACGGCGTGATGGTTGATCACGGCGACACCGTGATCATCGAAGAAGAACATTCGATTGATGGATTCAGCCAAACGCCTCAGGAAGAGATCATTCCATTGGAACTGATCCCGATCTCGCAGGCTCGATCTTCGCAGATCGCTCGCGTCAACTACGACGAGGACTACTTGATCAATGAGGAATTCATCGAGACTGATGTTCGCGAAGTGCTGACGTTGTTGGCCACCGACGCCAGCTTGGATTTGGTGTTGGACGACAACGTAGCCGGAATTGTCAACGCACAAATCAATGATCTGACCGTCGATGAAGCGGTTGAAAAGGTCTTGCTGCCTTTAGGATTGGCATCGTCCCGCCGCGGAAAGCAATTGATTGTCGCGCCGCCCGATCCCGCCTCGCCACTTTTCGCGATGGTGTCGATCAAGACCCAGTATCAACCTCTGCACATGGATCCAAACACATTGTTGGAAACGGTGCCGGTGTCTTGGTTGCAATACGTGACAGTGATCGAGCAAGCCAAAACAATGTTGGTCGAAGCACCACCGCGAATCGCTAACGACATCGTGTCACGTTTTCAAAACATCGATCAGCCAATTCCGCAGGTGGTGTTGGAGGCAATCATTTGTGTGGTATCGCCGGACTCTGGTTTTCAGTTTGGGTTGGATTGGCAACACGCGGTCGAAATGGACGGCGTGAAAGAACTCTCGCTCAGCGCGTCTGGTTTGGCGTTGAACGGTGAACTTTCGCAAGCCGGTTTGGATGCGATCTTTTCTGACTTTGGAAACACTTCCGCGTTCGTTCGATTGCTTTCCGAAAAAGGTTACTTGACCATCCGCGCGACACCACACGTGATGGCCAAGGATGGCGAGCAAGCCAACATTGCCATCAATCGCGAAACGTTCTTCAGTGTGCAACCACCGGGATCGACCGGAAACAACTCAGTGTTCTTTCAACAGAACATTCAAAAGGTCGATGCCGGAATCATGTTGGACATTACACCACACATACGTGGTGACGAAGTGACGATCGATATCGAGAAAGCGGAGGTCAGTGAGGATGTTCGAAATGCAACCCCGGCTCTGTCAATCAATCAGTTCCCGATCATCAACCGCCGAAGTGTTTCCACAACGGTCAGTGTCAAAGACGGCAAAACCATTGTCATTGGTGGATTGGTCCAAAGAGAGACGGTCGATCGAGTCAATCGCATTCCAGGACTGAGTCGACTGCCCGGAGTGGGCTACCTTTTTCAAACGACCCAGCGGCAAACGCGCGACGCGGAAGTGGTGATTTTTATCTCACCAAGAATCGTTCGATCGACCGGCAGCGCATTCATCACCTCGGGTGGATAATTTCGCGTGCTGATCGCGATGCCGCGTGAACTTTCGACTCAGCATTGACGCTCTTCTCTCGGACAACCTCTTCGATGAAAACACTTGCTCTTATCCAGCCAACGATGCGTTTCATTCAACAGCCTCTTGAGTACAACGCGGAACGAGACAACGCTTCGCCAACGCGTGTTCGCTCCCGTCGCGTACGAATTTGGATGCTTGCTTGTTTGGCATCGATGATGATGTCGAGTGTTGTACAAGCTCAAACACCCGGAGTTCGGACGGGGGCCATCGACGCTCGCGACGGTCGTCGGGTGAGCATCGAACAACGAGTCGAACAAGCGTTTCGAATTGAGCCAGTCGTGCAACGGTTCAAAGGACGCCGTGGAGAGGTGATCCCTTTCTCGTTCACTGTCACATCGACGGGCAAGACGATGCAGATCGATGTGTCGCCGATTCAATTGCGACAGGAGGAGTCCGGTATCATCTTGCACGATGAACACAGCCCGCCGATGGAAGGCGTGAAGTTCACGACTCCGACCCGGTTCACCTTGAATGCGGGCGAAACGGTGGAACTAAAGGGGACGGTGACGATCCCGCTGGCGAAGACAAACTATTTGTCGTTTGGGTTGTTGGTGCGTGATGAGGGAATGGTCGACGAACCGACGGAGGACGATGCCATCGGAGGTCAAACGCGAGCCGCCATTCGCTACGTCACGCAGTATGTTCTTCGCGTGGACGTTGAAACAGGTTTGACGAATCTGAGCAGCATTGAGCAGATGGAAATCGAAGACGCTCAAGTCGTCTCGCACGAAGGCATGCCGTACATCCGCGCTTACGTCAAAAACCCAAGCAACTTTGCACTGGAGTGTCGTGTTCGAGCGGAGCTGTCGCACAAAGAATCCGCCAATGCATCGAAGTCTCGCTCGTCCGATCCGATCGCATTGTTCATGCCTTCGCGGGCCAACCTGGACGATGACGAGAAGTATTTGGTCCGCATGATGCCCAACGCTCGCCTGCGTTTGGAGGCTCCGCTGGAGACGTCGTTGATTGATGGACGATACGATTTGAATTTGATGGTTAGCAACGGCCGACGGACGATGTTGGAGCGGACGTTCCCACAGACGTTGCTGGTGAATTCCTTCCGTGCCCTGGACACTCGCATCGCCAACCTGGGACCCGGCGTGACGTTGGAACCAGCCCAGATCGAACTGGGGCGTGTCGAAGGAACGCAACGAATGGTGACGTTGGAAGTGAAGAACAACAGCGACGATGACCAATTGATTCATTTGGTTCCTCGCGATCATCTTGGCGACCCGATGAGTCGGCTGATGTTGTCGAGCACCAAGTTTGAATTGACCGCCGGTCGATCCAAAACCATCCGTGCTCTCTTGCGAGGCGTGTCGAAAGAAACGTCGCAGTGGGGAACGCTGGACATCATTCGACGCAACCTCAAAACGCCCAACGACGTGGAGTCCGCAACGTCATTGCCTCTCGAGTTGGTTCACAAACAACGGCCGCAATTGACGGTCGCAGCCGGACCATTGCAGTGGGCAAACCTGACCGACGGAAACGCGTTCGTGATCGAAGTTGCCAATGAAGGCGATGGCTATGCACCGATTCAAGGTGAATTGCTATTGGGCCGAGACGATGGTTCTCGCCCTCACCGGTTGCTGGATGGCTTTGGCCGTTGGTTGGCTCCCGGTCAAAAACGCGAATTGCAATTTCATCTTCCGGCGGAGATCGATGCCGGGCGATATCAGATTCGTTTGACCGTTCGTTCACGTGACAATTTGTCGGTGGAAGAACAGGTCGTGGTGTTGGATTTGACCGAAGAGATGCTGCGAGGTTCGCAGCAGACCAGCAATGACGCCGCTGCGGTTTCGAACGCGGACGTCGATTCCAACTCACTTCGCTAGCATCGCCGGCGTTGACGAATCAGCGTGCAAATCAGCCATTGCGAATCAGCATTTGCAAATCAGTGTTGATCACGCATCTTTGCCGGGCCAGTTTGACCACCACGTGCGGAACAGCCGCCATTGGTCATGAAGGAATTCGCGTTGGCTGTCGCTCAGATGGTCGCTCTTGTTGAAGTGATGCTCGTACTCGGCGTGGCCTTCCAGCACCATCAAGTACTTGTAGTGCAGGACCAAATCCGGACCGTCGTCAAACTTGGAAAGAACCGCCAACGCACTTTCGAGCTCGGCGGCGTATCGGCGAGCTTCCACGTCGCCGTTTTGCGCCCGCTGGCAAAGATCGACCAACTTCAAAATCTCGGTCGGCAACGCGTTTCCGACACCGGTGATCGCTCCGGCGGCTCCGCAGCGAACAAAGCCGTGGAAGACTTGCGTGTCGACGCCGACCATCAGGGTCAAGTTGGCATCGCCGCTGGTGATGTGTTCGGCGGCGTACGACAATGATTCCGCACCGCCAAATTCTTTGAAGCCGACCAAGTTCGTATGTTTTTCGCGAAGGGCGAAGAACAAATCGGCTTTCGTTTCAAATCCGTAATACGGGCTGTTGTAGATCACCGCGGGCAATGCTTCGCCGGCGGAAAGAACTCGTTTGAAGTGGTTGGCCTGCGCCTGTTGCGACGTGCCTCGCGAAAGCACTCGGGGGATGACCATCAATCCGGCCGCACCGACGGTGGCCGCGTGGGCGGCGTGTTCAGCGGCCAGCTTTGTGTTTTGGGCTCCCGTGCCGACGACGACTGGAACGCCAGCCCGCACCAATTCGGTCACGCCTTGTTGACGTTGTTGATCGCTCAGCAGTGGCCAATCGCCCATCGAGCCACAATAGACCACCGCGTGCATCCCTCGTTCGATCAGGTCCACGCCGGTTTTGACCAGTGCATCCCACATCGGCTCGCCATCGGCGGTGCATGGGGTCATCAAAGCGGGAATGCAACCACGGAAAATGTTGTCGGCCATGAAAAGAACGCCAGCACGATGAAAGAGAGTTCGAAGAGTCAGAGATTGGGGCCAAACATACACATGTCCCCGCCGAATTGAAGCCACCCGGGTAGTACGTCGTTCGCTCGCTCATTTAGATTGTTGGCGAGAACTCGAATGTCTCGCTCTCGCGGGGCACGAACGTCGCGGACGTATCGAGATTCCGTTTTTCCACCTCACTCGCAACTTTGGTTTCTCATGTCGGATTGGACTCCCACCCAGTGGCAATCGGAACACGATGGACGGTTGACCGCGATGGTTGATATCGCATTGAAGGCCGGCCAGCACACGCTGACTCACTATGGAAAGCCATCGCTTTCCGTGGATCGCAAATCCGATGATTCACCGGTGACCATCGCTGACCGCGAAGCTGAGCAATTGGTTCGCAAGCTGGTCGCGGAACAATTCCCGGACGATGCAATCGCGGGCGAAGAGTTTGCTGACAGCGAAGGAGCCAGCCGATATCGCTGGGTTGTCGATCCAATCGATGGAACCAAATCGTTTATTTGTGGTGTGCCGCTGTACAGCACGTTGTTGGCGTTGGAATGCGATGAGACACCGATTGGCGGAGTCATCTACCTGCCCGCAACCGATCAAATCGTGGTGGCCGCGTTGGGTGGCGGTTGTTTCCACAGCGATGACCTGAAGACGTGGAGTGAAGCTCGCGTTTCGGAACAAACTGATTTGTCGAAAGCTGTCTTTGTCACCAGCGAAGCGAAGTCGTTTGGTGATCGTGGCGAAGGACCTCGCGGCGACACCGACGTCTTCGAAGCCCTGCAGCGAGAAACTTGGCTGACACGAACATGGGGCGATGGTTATGGCTACGCGATGGTCGCGACCGGTCGTGCGGACCTGATGGTCGACCCGATCTGCAATGCTTGGGACGTCGCGGCGATGGCTCCGATCATGAGCGAAGCTGGTGGGCGATTCACTTCATGGAAAGGCATCGACACGGTCCGCGGTGGCGACGGTGTTGGAACGAACGGTCATCTGCACGATGCTGTGTTGGCTCTCCTGAAGAAGTGAGCAATCACGACGCACGAGAAGGAAGGCTTCGGCACTCTTGTTCGTCTCTAAAAAGATTTCAAGCAACAAAAAGAGCCACCGCGAATACAGTTCGTGGTGGCTCTTTGATTTTTCGATCATGCGTCTCAACCGACGTTGGTTGATCAGAATTCTTGATCGATCACTTCTTTGGATGCACGTGTTCCCAATGCACCCCAAATGCCGTACGGGCTGGGGGATCCGGCGGGATTGATTGCCCACCCGTCCCATCGAACCGGTGGAGCACCTGAGTTGCCGGCATCGATCGACTCAGTGATGAATTTCACCGCACCATCGGCCATCAAGACATGCACACCACCTTGATGATGGCTGCTCGGTGGCAAGATGCCTTCGTTGTGGCGGTTCCCTTGCATGCAGATTTCCGAGTTTGGCGGCAGGATCGTGTTCATCGCGGAGAACAGAGGACGCCCGTAGGCCCATTTGTATCCACGTTCCATCTCGCCCGCCGGACCGGTGATTGCTGGCGATGCGACAAACGGTGCACCATTACGCCAAAACAATGGACGTTCAGGATCGATCATGTTGCGACATGCAAGCGCATTGTCCGGACCGGTCGGGTCTCCGCTATTGGCTTGGATGCTTGTCGGGGCATCCGGTGGCAAAGCACGGATGTCGCGGTCGCCGAGGCTGGTGATGATCTCACCGGCGGCGATGGTGTTGGACAATCCATCCAGGATTTCTCGGAAGCTGGTTGAACGGCTCGAAACAAAGGTTCCTCGGCAGGCTGCTCGTTCGGCTTGGGCCCAATTGCCGTTGGGAATATTGGCGCGATCCTGTTCTGCACCAACGTGCATGTGGTGAGTTGAGTCACCCAAGCACGCAGCGTAGTTGGTGCGGCCTTGAGCTGGCAGGCCTTCGCCGGGATCACTGGGGCATCGCAACGTTGGAACGTTGGTCAACCACGGGCGATAGCGATTGCCTGCTGCATTGTGGTCGCTCAAATTCATGCGAGCGTCGGGGCCCATCGCTTGGAAGTCGATGACGCCATCGCCGTCCGAGTCCATTGGATTGCTGATTTGTTCCCACAACGCTTGTTGCTCAAAGAACGGTGTCAGTCCCGGCAACCAGCTCAGTTCGTTTCGGTTGTGTCCGCCGCCACCATCTGCACGACGCGATGGGTTGGGATTTCCTGAATTGGCGGTGTTTGTGGTTCCAGCGGCATGCGCCGGAAGCAGGTTGTAGGCGGAGTGGTAGTTGTGCAGTGCCAAACCAATTTGTTTGAAGTTGTTGCTGCAGCTCATTCGACGTGCCGCTTCACGGGCAGCTTGAACGGCAGGCAACAAGAGTCCGACAAGGACTCCGATGATTGCGATGACCACCAACAATTCGACCAGTGTGAATCCCTTGGATTGGGTTCGATATGGCATGGGATGTGGTTCCTGTGTATGAATCAAAAAGAAATCAGATGAGAAGAGTCTTCACCACCGTGATTAGTTCGCGGTGTCGCCGTCATCCAGCGAAGCATTGCTGTCGTAGTCGTGCGGGTTTTCCTCGACGTACTGGGTCAGTTCATCATCCGATGGTGCGGAGGTCGCGGAACCATCGCAACCGACGGAGCCAATCAGGGCTCCGAGCATCAGTAACCAAAACAAATTCTTCATTTTGTTCGCCTTGTTAAGAACGAGAAATAAGGTAGGACGATTTCAGGGTGGGCATGATTGGCTCGTGGCATAACTCGGACGCTTTCCGCGGTTCGCGAATCGAGTCTGGAAGGCCGGTGCCCCGCTCTTGCGAGCGGGTATTGTAGTCGCCCGTAATGAAATCTATAGCCTTTGCGTGCGAAATGTGAACCCCTTTCCAGAGACTAAAGTGGCGGAAAACACCGCTCTCGCCGATCATTTTGCGACATACCCCGTTTGGAACCGGTTTCGACGGCCCGTAAAAAATTTGGGGTTTTCACAGTTTTTTTTCTCCAGTCCTCTCTTTCGAAAGCGCTTTGATGTTCCGACGAACCATCCCCCTTTTGCTCACGTTCGGCCTGATCGACTGCTTAGATGTCCGTGCGGAATCCGATGGTGCCTCGGAGGTCAAACCGACGCCGGTGATCTTTGACACCGACATCACCGGAGACTGTGACGATGTGTTGGCACTCGCGATGTTGCACGCACTGGAGGATCGCGGTGAGTGCGAACTAAAAGCGGTCACCATTTCGAAGGTCAACCCGCTCGCCGCACCGTTCGTTGATGCGGTCAACACGTTTTATGGCCGTGGCGACATTCCAATCGGTGCGACACGGGACGCCCAGCATCGTCCAAGTCGCTATCTGGAATTGTGCAAAGTTCGCGATCGAGATTCGCTGCGATACCCGCATGATTTGCTGAGCAGCGACGACGCTCCCGAAGCGGTGGATGTCTTGCGCCGCACATTGGCCGAGGCAGAAGATGCTAGCGTCGTCATCATCCAAGTTGGCTTGGCGGCCAACCTGGCGGATTTGCTGGAATCGAAAGCCGACGCAATCAGTCCGTTGGACGGTCCAGCGTTGCTGCAAAAGAAGTGCAAGCTGATTTCGGTGATGGCGGGATGCTTTGGCCCAACGCTTGGTAAACCCAGACATGATGAAGCGAACGTCGTCAACGGAATCGATGCCATGCGTCGATTCGCCGATCAGTCACCCGATGACGTTCCCGTCGTGTGGAGTGACTATCGAATTGGAATCGCGGTGCCCTACCCACGTGAAAGCATTGCTCGCGACTATTCCTATGTACCGCACCATCCGGTCCGTGAAGCGTATCTGATGCACAGTGGTCCTAACCATGATCGGCCAACGTGGGATTTGACCAGTGTGCTGTACGCCGTTCGCCCTGACGACCACTACTTTGATTTGTCGGAACCGGGACGCGTGGTGGTGGACGAAGAAGGCTTCACCGAGTTTCTTCCCGATGAAAATGGTCGCGACCGATTGATGGAGATGAGTCCTGAACAATCCATTCGCGTGATCGAAGTCCAGCGAGCTCTTTCGAGTCAGCCACCACGTCAAGCGGTTACCCAGTGAGTTTCCGTTGCCCGTGTGCTGCACATTGCAGGGCCGATGACCCAATCACTAGAACTCGATGAGCTTTAGCTTGCCCGGGATGCCTTGCTCGCCAATGTGTCCGGTCGCTTCGAGTTCAATCGGGCCGCGTCCGATCTGGTCGGGCGTTAAGGAAACGGTTCCGGACGTGCCGCTGGTTTCTGCTACGACACGACCGAGATGCTTCAATTCAATTCGCTCCGCGTCAGGGCAAGCGAGCTTGATTCGCAGTGTCTCGCCGTCGGTTGATAAAACATCGATGGTCGGCAGGATGTTGGGATTGCCCAAAACCAAAGTGTCGGTGATTGTGATTCGTGGTTGCGTCGTGTGGCGTCCGATCAACACGGCTCGGCAACGCAGAGCTCCTTCCAGATTCTTCGGTAGTTTAACCTCGATCTTTTTCGCGGGACGAGAAACCGCGATTCGTTTGTCTTGCAGATACAGTTCGATCGCTGCGGTTGGCGATGTGTTCTCATTGCCCGGCAGAGCTTGCCAGAAGAAATTGACCGGGATTTTGTCACCCATCGGTTCGCCGACTTCCATTCGAACAAAGTCAATCGGAGCTTTCGCGAAGGGCTGGCAGGCTGGGTCGCCGACGATCAACAATTGGTACGGCGATGTGGTTGTCAAATAGAACGCTTCGATCGCCGAGACCCCTTCCGCGTAATACGCATGCATCATGGGCGTCGGAAATTTTGGAATCAACGAATAGGGTTCCGCGACGGCACCGCTGCTGATCGCCGCTCCGGCATGCAGCAACTCGGTCAGCTTGGTTTGCGAGTTGGTTTCAAAGGCCGCGCCCAAGCTAGTGAGATTTTCGGCGATGGCTCCCGGAACCATCGACCACGGTTGATTTTTGGCATCGAAGCTGGCCGCTCCCAACATCAATCCAATGTATCGCTTGTTCGACGTTGGCAATTTCGATGAGAAGATCTCAACGTCGCGATCGCGTGACATCAACCAAGCCAAACCGTCGGCGTACAACGGTTCGCGGGTTGTGACCCGAACGTCCGATGTCTTGGCAAACGCGACCGTTCCATCAGGGTAGCTTCGGTCAGCCTGGTGAGCTCGTTTCAAAACATCAATGGCTTGCTGGAGCGTGCTGCCGCGCTCGTGCACCACGCCCAACACGCAGGACAGCATGTATGGCATACCGCCCTTGGCGCTGGGAATCATATGTCCGGTGCTTGTCCATCCAACGCTGGCCGAGAAGGGAACCGGTCCTTGGTTCTTCATTGGGACGTCTTGTAATTGATCCACGACCGCGTCGAAGCCCACGGTCGAGGCCAGCTTTTGCAGCGACTCCGATTCTTCGATGTAACGTCGGTTGGACCAACCCGACGCCGCCGCCAGCGTGAACCGTTCGAGTGCGGCGTCCATGTCGCCGGCGTTCGCAAACGCTTCGGCGGCGCGAATATTCAGTGGATGCAACGTCGGATAGTCGTCGGCAATGTTTGACCAAAGTTCGGCAGCCTGTGTCCAATCATCCGCGGTGGTCGCTTCGTTGGTTGCGGTTTCAGCTGCCTTGAATTCTTCGCCAGTCTCGCCCGCAAATGGATTCGCGAAATGGCGTTCAAATCGGCCGCGAGCGTAGAAGTTACTGCCCCAACCCAGGTAGTCCGGCGAATCGGAGAGTACCCAGCGGTAGAAGAAAGTCATCGAGTTGATCGACGCGACCGGACGCTGATACTTTTTCTGGTTCTCGTCAGTCAGCTGTTTGGTGTGTTCGCGAATGTCGACCGCGGTGGGGAATCCGGCCGAGTACGCAATCACCTGCGCGTTCGCGGCCAGCTTGCGACGGTTGAGCTCATTCAGAACCGGCCGCAAAATCTTTTCGCGAAAATCGTTCAGCGAGACTCGCAGGCCACCTGGGACGTCCTCCAACAAAACAATGTTGGCTGGCGGGATCTCACGCAGATGGACGTAGTGGTTTGCCAGGGTCAACGAATCTTGCGAATTCGCGTTGACGACGACGATGATGTTTTCGCCGCTGATTCCGGCGTTTGTCGAGCCGCAAAACAGACAACCGATCAGCACCAGCCCCAACAGACAACTCAATCGCCGCGACGATGGAAGGCAGCGAAAGGCGGACGCTATCAAGTGAAGTGTTTGCGAAAGCATCGATTGAGAATCGTTTTCGGAATGGGATGGTGCCTGTGGGACCACCCCATTGTAGAACGATAGCATCAGTCATTTCGCGGTCGCACGGTTCCTCGATCACGGGATTTCGAAGAATCCCGATCATCGCGAATCCAGATCGGCTTTGGCGGGCTGTTGATTTTATGAGCCGTACCGCGTTAGCGGCGGTTAGTCAAACGCCAACCGGGGCGAACGCCCATCGGCTAATTGTTGTCATTCGGTATACGACTAAATCAACAGGCTGTTAGGTGTAGTAGAGCACCAAGCTGATCGCGAGCAGCGTTGCGGCCCAGAACGCCATCGTGCTGGTGGACCAAGTTCGACCGATCCAACCGTTGACGTTGAACGAACGCTGCACCATCCGAAGTCCACTTCGCAGCGTCAACAAAAAGTCGTGGCGGAACGTTTGGTCGACCAGTTCGATTGCGACTTGGCCGCCACGAGTGGCTTTTGGAATCAAGCGGCGGTAGACCCAATCGGTGTCCAAATTCACGGCTCGCTGCTCCGCGGGATAGAGGCCTGACTTCATCAACGCGACGAAGGCGAGAGCCGCGAACATCAGCAATTGAAGCTGAGTGACGACGTGGGTGATGGTGTATGGATGGTAGTCCACATCAAACGGAAGCAGTCGGTACAGCAATGGATAGGCGATTCCCAGTGCGACGCACGAGAAGGCCGCGATGCTCATCGCCAACAACATGTTCCATGGGGCTTCCTTGACGCGTTTGCCACTATCGTGGGCAAAGAACGCGAAGAACGGAATCTTGATTCCTGAGTGCTCCATCACACCAGCCGAGGCGATCAGCAACACGATCCAAACGCCGAACATGTGTTCTTCGCCGGCGGCGGAGATGATCATGGATTTGCTGACAAAACCACTGAGCAGCGGAAAGCCGGAGATCGCTCCCGCACCAATCATGCAAAACGCGGTCGTCCATGGCATCGACTTGTGAAGTCCACCCAGTTCGGTTGCTTTCGCCGTGCCGACGCGAAACAGCACCGCACCGACGGACATGAATAGCAACGATTTGTAAATGATGTGACAGAACGCGTGAGCCACGGTCCCGTTGATGGCCAGCTCCGTTCCGATGCCGACGCCGACAACCATGAACCCGAGTTGGTTGTTGAGCGAATACGCGAGGACTCGTCGGAGGTCGTTTTCGATCACCGCGAAGATGATGGGGAACAACGTCATGATGCAGCCGACGGTGATCAATGGATCAAAGCCTGCAAAGCCGCGAGCCAGCGAGTACACGGCCAACTTTGTTGTGAACGCACTGAGGAATACGGTGCCGGTCACGGTCGCTTTGGGATAGGAATCTTGCAACCAGTTGTGCAGCAGTGGGAAGGCACACTTGATTGCAAAAGCGATCAAGACGCACCAAGCGGCGGGCGAAATCGCTTCAACACCAAACAGGGTTTGCCCTTCGCTGACGAACAGCTCGAATTTCAGCGAGCCTGTTTCGACGTACTGAATGATCGCTCCCGTGAGCAGCAATACTCCCGAGCCGACCTGCACGATTAGGTAGCGCATCCCGGCTCGATACGCCGCGGGTGTATCCGATGCCCAAACCAAAAACACGCTGCTGATTGCAGTGAGTTCCCAGAACACAAACAGCGTCATCAAGTCACCGGCACAGCACGCACCGATGGCCGCGCCGGCGTAGACCATTCCGGCGATGTGTTGCCGAGTGTCTCGCACGTGCAACGCATAAATCGCGGACACGATGGCCGCGATATGGAACACCAATCCGAACGGACGGCTGAGAGAGTCAACGCGAATGGGTTGGAGTTCAGCGCCCAACATCGAAAATGTCTTCGCGGTTTCTCCATCGCCTAGAACCGGCGTGAACCAGAACAGCAAGCCGCTCAGAATGGCGAGGCCAAGTGCACCGCCGGCCTGGGCCCGCTTGGGCAACAGCCAAAGGAAGACGCCGCCGACAATCATCGGCCATCCAGGAGGCAAAGCAGACAACAGATTCATGCTTGTTCTCCTGAGGTGTTGTCTTCGGGGCGGTCCAGACGCGGGAATTCGTTTTCGGGTTCAGGGTCGTAGTAACCCTCAGGCTTTTTGATCAACGGACGCAGCAACGTTCCCAAGAACACAACTGCCACAAAGGCAATGAAGCCAAACCAAGCTTGGAAGCCGAAAAATGTTTCGACTTTGCCAAAGTGTGGGTGAGGGTTCTCGTAGAATAAATCGGCGAGAACAAGCAGCACGCAAACGACGACCAAGCCGATGATCATCCGCCGGATGTTCTGCGGTCGTTCGAACCAACTGGGGTCGGAAGGAGGTGTGTGGCTCATGAGTTTGGCGTCTGCGTGATCGGCAACAGGGCTTCGTAAATCCAGTCGGCGGCGAAGAACAATGCGACGCTGCAAATCGCGGCGATGCACAGTGGAACCACGCACATCATGGGGGCTTCGTGAATCCCGTCGGTTGGTGCGTGATGATGCGAGTCGTGCTCGTCGGCTTCGTGCCCGTGTGCATCATCACTGTGTGATTCATCCGTCTTGGGTTTGCCCATGAAGGCAAGCATTGGGATCGGCACCAAGTAAGCAATGTTGAGCAGCGAACTGACCATCAACGCAGCAGTGAGCAGGTACTGGTGAGTCTCCACGGTGCCAACGGCCAAGAACCATTTGCTCCAGGCACCGCCGCCGGGCGGCAACCCAATGATGCTGACCGAGGCCAACAGGAACGCACCAAAGGTGAACGGCATTTGTCGGCCGAGTCCACGCATGTCGCTGATATTTTTCTTGTGAGCTCCGACGTAGATTGCACCGGCACAGAAAAACAGCGTGATCTTGCCGACCGCGTGCATTGCGATGTGCATGCCGCCTCCGATGATGCTGTTCGGCGTCGCGAGGGCGGCGCCCAGTGTGATGTAGGCCAGTTGACCGATCGTCGAATAGGCTAGTCGTGCTTTCAGGTTGTCTTTGGTCATCGCGACCAAGGACGCGACCACCAACGAGAACCCGGCAACGTAGGCCAGCCAAAGGTTCACGCCTGAATTGGTGAGCAAGTCCAACCCGAAGATGTAGACCACCACTTTCAGCACCGAGAACACGCCGACCTTGACCACCGCGACCGCGTGCAACAATGCACTGACGGGCGTTGGTGCGACCATGGCGGCGGGCAGCCAGCGATGAAACGGCATCAGGGCGGCTTTGCCAATCCCGAACGCAAACAAAGCCAGCAGCAGGCCAAGTCCGACGCTGGAGATCTTTTCGTCAGCGACGGGTTCCGCCAGGATTCCTCCGAGCGTGAATTCCAAGGTACCGGCCAGCGAGTAAGTCCAAGCAATCGCGAGCATGAAAAACGCGATCGAGGTCGACAGCAAAATCCCGAGGTAAACCCGTCCGCCGTTGCGAGCTTCTTCATTGCCGTGGTGCGTGACCAAGGGATAGGTCGAGATCGTCATGACCTCGTAGGCAACAAACAGCGTGAACAGGTTCTTCGCATAAGCGGCCGCGATGGCCGCGAAAATGGCGAAGGCGAAGCAGCCAAAGAATCGTGTCTGATTGTCTTCGTTGTGGCCCCGCATGTAGCCGACCGCGTAGATCGTCGTCAGGATCCAAAGCCCCGAAGCAACGAGAGCGAAAAGCATCCCCAACGGTTCGACTTTGAATGCGATTTGGAATCCGGGCAACCACTCACCCCACATCCATTCCGGACGCTCGCCGGCGAACACGCCGCTGGCCATTCGGCATGTCAGCAAAAAGAGAATGGTGGCGACGGTTAGCGTGCAGCCTTCGCGAACGTTCGGCGATTTGCCGGTTAGCGTGAGCAGCACATAGGCAATCAGCGGCAGCAGCAACGAGAGCCAAATTTGCATCGAATCGGTCATGGCGTGGCTCCCAACAATCCCGCTGCCGCGGCGGCGGCCAAATCAGCGGAGTAAGTGGTCCAAACACCAAACACAAATGTTCCTGCTAAGACGACATAGGTTGGGATCAACATGCCCAGCGGAGCCTCCTTGGCCTTCAATACTTTGGCGGTCGGTTCACTGAAGTACAGCGTTTCGACCACTCGCCAGACGTAGACCACCGCCAGCAAAGAACTCAGCAGCATCAGCACGGCGACCGGCCACATGCCTTTTTCCATTGCCGCGGTGAGAAGCAACCATTTGCTGATGAAGCCAGCTGTCACGGGAACACCGATCAACGCCAGCCCACCGATCGCCCAACCGAGCGACGTCCAGGGCATCGTTTTTCCGGCACCTTTCCAATCGTCCAGTTTGACGCTGCCCAATCGCAGCGCGAAGCAACCAACGATCATGAACAACCCGCCTTTGATCAACGCGTGATTGAACATGTGCACGATGCCGGCGGTCAGTCCACCTGGCGTCGACATGCTAATTCCTAAAATCATGTATCCGATCTGAGCGACGCTGGAATAGGCCAGCAACCGCTTCACGTTGGCTTGGTAGATTGCCGCGGTCGATGCGACAAAGATTCCGACCAATGCCAGAATGGTCAGCTCGGTATCAAGCGGCAGGTAGTCGAAGGCGAATCCCGGCGTGATGATTCCAAAGATCACACGAATGAACGCGTACACCGAAACCTTCGTTGCGGTCGCGGCAATGAAGCAGGTCACCACCGATGGGGCATACGTGTACGCGTTGGGCAGCCACGTGTGCAGCGGGAACACCGCCATCTTTACGCACAATCCGATGACCAAGAAACTGAAGGCAACCAGAACAGTGCGAGGACCGTTTTCTTGTGGAACGCGAGCGGCGATGTCGGCCATATTGAGCGTGCCGGTCATCTGATACAGCAGACCGATGCCAATCAAAATGAATGTGGCACCGATGCTGCCAATGATCAGGTACTGGAACGCGGCCAACGGGGCTCGGCGAGTTTGCCCGAGACTGATCAGTGCGTAGGACGACAGGGACGAGATTTCAAGGAAGACAAAGACATTGAAAAGGTCACCCGTCACGCACATGCCCATCAATCCGGTCAAGCACAACAAATATGTTGCGTAGAACAGGTAGTGCTTTGATCGAGCGATTTCGTCGTCAACGGATTTCGGTGCGTAGACCAGAACGATCGCACCAATGCCCGACACGAACATCATCACAAAGGATGACAGTGAATCGACCAGGTATTCGATGCCGTACGGCGGAGCCCAGCCGCCCAGGTTGTACCGGATGACTCCGGTTTGATTGACTTGCGCGACCAATGCGATGGAAATGCCAAACGTGATCCAGGAGACCAGCAACGCGAGCGTGTAGGCGGCGGTTCGCTGGTGCAAGATCACGCACAGCGGAGCCGCGACCAACGGCAACACGATCAATAGAATCGGGAGATGTTCCGTCAATTCACTGACTCCGAATCGGTGGGGGTGTCGGGTGAACTCCCGGCCAGTGAATGAGTGTCTGCGTCAATCCATTGGTCCTCGTCGTCGTCATCTGGCAAGCCATCGGCGCGATCAATTTCCAAAATTCGGTCTTCCTCGATCGTTCCGTAGTCTTCGCGAATGCGAACGACCAACGCGAGTGCCAGCGCGGTGGTGGCGATGCCAACCACGATCGCCGTCAGCATCAAAACGCTGGGCAATGGGTTGGAGTAAATGATGTCGGCACCGGGCAAATCAGCGTGCGCGGCATGCGCTCCGACAATCTCTTCGGAGACGGTTCCGAGGGCGTGGGTTCCGTGCTCGCTGTGGCCGGTCTCGTGCATCGCTTTGGCCTGAGCCTCGGCGACTTCGGGAGGAATGATCGGTGCCGTGCCGCCGCGAACTTTGCCCATCGTGACGTAGAGCAAAAACACGGACGTTTGAAAAATGTTCAGACCGATCACGGCTTTGATGAGGTTTCTTCGTGCCAGCACGATGTAGAAACCGGTCATCATCAAGACGATCACGATCCAGTAATTGTAGAGCCCTGCGGCTTGTTCCAAGGCTGGACTATTCATACGAATCGACTCCGGCTGGCGAAGGCGTAAAAAATCATCGTCATCACCGAGGTCACCGTGATTCCCACGCCGACTTCCACCAAGAAGATCCCCAGGTGTTGTCCACCGGGCAGGTATTTGTGGTTGAAGGAGTGTTCTAGAACGTCGTAGTCCAAAAAATTGCCGCCCAGCATCATCGTGGCGAAGCCGGTGCCGGCGTAAACCAAGACGCCGATCGCCATCAGTTTTTCGATCACGATGGGTGGAGCAACACGTTTGATCGCATCGAGACCGAAGACCAGGCCGTAGAGAATCAGCGCCGAAGCAAAGATCACTCCCGCCTGAAAACCACCGCCGGGTCCGTAGTCACCGTGGAACTGGACATAAAACGCGAATAGCAAGATGTACGGGATCAGCAGTTTGGTGATCACGCGAATGATTGGAAACTTGATCATGCGTTTGCCTTCCGTCGACGTCGTTTGGCTCGGTTCGCGATCGCCGGACGTTCCATTTCGTCTCGTCTCAGGATCAGCAACACGGCGATGCCGGCTGTCAGCACAACGGTGGTTTCACCGAGCGTGTCGTAACCCCGGTATGACGCCAGCAACGCGGTGACCACGTTGGGCAATCCGTGCATGTCATCGAGTGATCGTTCAACAAACGAAGGATCCGGATGTTGATGGACGACCGCGTTGGGGTCGCCATAGTGCGGCATGTCGAGCGTGCCGTAAATCAAGGCTCCGCCCGTGACCAGCACAACAAGCAACGGCACGATTGGCGATCGCTTGGTCGGTTGCTCTTGTTCGCCCGTGAGCGCCAGCGTGCTGAGCATCAACACGGTGGAAATGCCCGCTCCGACAGCGGCTTCCGTGAACGCAACATCGGGTGCGTCCAGGATCATCATCCAGGATGCACTCAGAAAACTGTAAATGCCGGTGAACATTACCGCGGCCCACAACTGTCGCAATCTCGCGACCGTCACGGCGGTGAGTGCCAGCAACGCCAGGATGGCAAAGACGACCCAATTCATGAGGCGTCTCCGTCACGCGGGCCGTAGGGCGGGTTCATTATGGTGTTCGGTTTGGGTTTGACGTCGAGTTCTGGTTTAACACCGTGAATCAACGCCGAGTGTGCCAGTGCGTGGCATGAACTGGGGCTGGTGATGGTCAGGAAAAACAAAATTGCAAGCAGCTTTGCCGCAACCAACGTCGGACCAGCCAAGCACAACAGCCCGATCAAAATCAGGCCGGCACCCATCGTGTCGGTGATGCCGCCACCGTGCATGCGCGAGAAGAACTCGGGCAACCGGATGATTCCAATTCCACCCACGATGGAAAAGAACGCTCCCGCGATCAAAAAGAACCAGCTTGCGATTTCCAACGCGATCATGAGTCACCTCTCATCAGGCGGGTTCCTCACCAAAGCTGCGGTACTGAGTGAATCGCAATAAAGCGACCATGCCGATGAAGTTCATCAGGCTGTAGAGCAATGCGAGATCGAGAAAGTCGGTCCGTGCGGTCACGAAACTGACCACACAAATGAACAGCACCGTTTTGGTGCCGAACATGTTGAGCGCGAGCACGCGGTCGAAAACCGTCGGACCGGCCATCGCGCGAATCAAAGCGAGCGTCATCGTGACCAAGACGGCCGCGGACGTCGCCATCATCACGTGATGCGTTGCACTCAATTGGAATGCTTGAGCGGAATGATTCAGCATGTTGTGCAGGTCGGCGGAGCTCGCGTGCCCACGCCCCGACGCCGAATGGGCAACGTGACCGGCCGCTTCGCTCGCAGCGAACATCAGTGGCATCATGCAACAGGGAATCATCACTTGGATTTCTCCAGTCGGCAGATGCGTTCGTCCATCTCACCGGACATGTCTTCCTCGGTTTCTTCCAGGTTCAAACCATGGATCAAGATTTTGTCGTCTTCCATCTGGACCGACACGGTGCCGGGAGTCAGCGTGATGGAGTTTGCCAGGATGACTCGTCCGAGTTCGCATTTTTGATGCGACCGGATCGTGATCATGTTGCGTTTCAGCTTCATCTTGCGCGACAAAATGATCTTGGCGACGGCCAAGTTGCTTTCAACAATTTCCTTCGCCAACCAAGGTGCATAGAACACGAACGGGCGGATGCCGAGCTGAGCCGGGGCGCCTTCCTCATCAACGATTTTCATTCGCAACGAGACGTAGAGGCTGACCAGCACCGACAACGCACCGAGTCCAAGAAGGAACGGGTTGTCAAAGTGTCCTGACCAGAGCAGCCAGGTCGCGATCAATGCGACAGTGAGCCAAAACGCGTATCTCACGAGAGGATCCGATCCGTGGGGAGATGTGCAAAACGTAGACACGTTATCCACAAACTCGCGTTCGCAACAAGTGGGACCGGTGCGATAAATCGTTTTGATCGAACGATTTATTTGCGAGGGTTCAGATGTCTACCAACAACCGATCGCAAGCCGCTCTTTGAACGAGTCGATCACGATCAAACGATTGTGTTTGCCTGGTTTAGCTGGCTTGCTCAGTTTGTTGTTTGCGTTGTCTGGCCGGCCTGTCGTTTTGCAATGATGCAACCGAAGGAATCAGGTTCATATCGATGCATTGGCCGCAGCAAACGACGTGGAGGCAGTGCATCGGGACGATTCATTGTTCTTGGCGGAAGCCAGCAATTCACCGAGTTGTTCGACGAGCCGTTCAGGTCGCGGCCAGCATCGATGTTTGTGGTTCCAGGCGGTTTGCCCAGGCTGCGGGGAATGGCCTCAAGCGACGTTGCTTTGTTGCGCAGTGAACGATTGTTTGGTCAGCGTTTTCAATCGCGATGCGCACAGGCGAGCTCGGTTGACATCGTCGCAGTCAAAGAAAACGTTCGCGATGCGTTTGAGACAGCACTGGCAGTTCACCTCATCGAGCCGGTCCGGGATGACTGGCGTGAGAACCTTGATCGCGTCGGTCTTGCGTTCGAGTCGAATCAGCAAAGACGCCAGTCCGATTCGAAAGTGGACGTTGCGCGGATCGAGCGAGATTGCATGTCGAATCAACGACTCGCAGATTTCGGATGGATGGCCGCACTGCTGGGCGTAGTAACCCATTTGATAGTGAACTTCGGGCTGCTCCGGATTCAAAATGCCCGCCTGCCGGCAAGCCTCCATGGCCAACCGCGGCGCGTCGATCGCTTCCAATCCGGCCGCGATTCGCAACAGCTCCGCACTGGAGACTTTGCCCGACGTCGCGACCGACATCAGCAGCTCCATGGAAAGGTTGTGTCTGCCGACGGATCCATATGCGATCGCCAGTTCAATCTGGACCGCCCGCGAAAGCGGTTGAATTAGGGCGGCACGTTCGAGTGCATCGATGCCTTCATCGAATTCGCAGAAGCAGAGGCTGGCCATGCCCAGCAAAGTCAGGGCGTCGGCGTCGTCCGGATCTTGGGCCAATGCGTATTGAGCAAACTGGATCGCGTGAGCGAAGCGACCGGCCTCGAACTCGAGGTGAGCGATGGAGAGTGATTCATTCATGGTGGATTTACAGCGTTGGTTTGGCAGATTGGATCGGCTTGGCGGCACGTTCAGCCCGCAAAGCTTTGGATCGTTCATGACAGGCGATCGCTAAATCGGTGTGGTTGTGACGGGTTAACAAGTCGGCAATCCGTTGCAAACAACTAAAGCATGTTGCTGTTCGGATCTGTTCGACCTCAAAGGTGAGAGCGACTTCGAGTGCTTCGCTTTCGCGTTGCAGTTGGATCAGCAATGAAACCAGCCCGACTCGGTAGTGCACGTTGCCGGTGTCCAATGCCAGGGCACGCCGAGTCAGCGCTTCGCTGATGTACAACGCGTGACCACAGTGGGCGGAGTAAACGCCCATGTCGTAGTAAGCTTGCGCGACCGAATCGTCTCGCTCCGTGATCCACTCGCAGACCTTCATGGCAAGCTGAGGTGAATCAATCGCGGACAAACCGCCGGCAACCTTCAGCATCAAATCCGCATCCAAGCGGCGGCTGAGTGCGAGTTCCAAATACAATTCGCGTGCCAAGTCGATTCGGCGAAGTTGTGCGTAGCACGACGCGAGCGTGATCCGGGCTTCGTCTGGGATTGGGCCGAGCAGACTTGCTTTTTCGATTGCATCGGCGGCTTCGACCACGCGACCGCGATCATGAAGTGCCAACCCAAGCAACACGGCCGGTTCGATGTCGTCGTGCGACTGCGAAAGGATGTCTTCCGCTGCGAGAAGCTGGATGACTCGATTAGCATCGCTGCTGGCATGTGCATGCCACGCGAGATCGAGAGTTTCTTGATTGATTTTTGCCACGGGGCCAACCTTGATGACGGATTACGTGCCTCAAGACGTTCGAGGCAAACAGGTCATGGCTGGCTGGCATCAAGGCGATCGGAGTGCGAATGTCGGCGTTCGACATGTGCTTCACGATCGCCGAGCATTGCTCGCTGGCTATCGAAAACCAGATGCTTATTGCGACTGGTTCGCAGTATGGTAGCGAATCGTTGATTTGCGTCAACATCGCTTGCGAAAAAGAATCCTCGGCCGGCGATGTGCTCAACCGGCGATGTGACTGCAAACGCTATTTCGCCCCGATCGCGTACAGTTTGTCTCCGCGACGGATCAGCAGTCGGTCGCCGGCTGGTGCGGCGGCGTAAAGCACATTTCCGCCGCCGAAACCTGGCGTTTTCTCTCCGTCGCCGCCTTCGGGCCAACAACGGTTTTCGGCGATCTCTTTGCCATCGGCCAGCGAGATCACGCTGGTCGTCCCCTTGTAGCCGAACAGGTACAGGTTGCCGCCCGCGACCAATGGAGTCGCCCAGAGCCCTCCCGAATCCGTCCGTTTCGCGGAGACTTGTTCGCCCGTTTCCAAATCCAACCGATAGAGCACTCCGGTTCGATTGACGATCGCGGCGGTGTCACCCGCAACGACTGGACTTCCGAACGTGCAGGTTGCCTTCTTGGCTTGCCATACAAATCCCGCTTGGAACTTACCGTCGTCGCCTTTGCTGATTTCGATCAAGCCGTTGCTGGCCGCCGACGCGCCCGCGTTGGTTTCGCCGCGACCATCGGAAGCTCCGATTAGAAAGCGTCCCTCACTGACAATCGTTGGTGTGTTGGATGTGTTGTTGGAAAGGTCGGTGAATTCCCAAAGACGTTCTCCCGTC
This sequence comes from Rhodopirellula europaea 6C, assembly GCF_000338295.1. Lineage (GTDB taxonomy): Bacteria > Planctomycetota > Planctomycetia > Pirellulales > Pirellulaceae > Rhodopirellula > Rhodopirellula europaea. The sequence continues at coordinate 2,517 of NZ_ANMO01000006.1, read as the reverse complement.
GATGGATCCAAACCAACCAGTTTTCCGCTGGCGCTGCACACGAGTTGTTGGCCATCTTCGACAGGCACCAATCGCGGTGACGCCCATGATGTCGCGCCCAACCCATCGGCTTTCCAGATGTCTTCGCCAGTCGTTGGATTGACGGCCAAAATGTAAGGAGCTTCCTCCCGTTCAACCCACACAAAAACGCGAGTCGAGTCGGCTTCCAAAGATGCGGATAAACCATGACGAGCGGTGATGGGACCGAACTCAGCGACGAGGTCTCGTTTCCATTGTGTTTCGCCCGATGGTGAGATCGCCAGCAGAACACCGCCTTCGAAAAAGGCGACAAAGCCTGCTTCGGTTGCGACGGCGCTTGGTGCGGCGCGGCTGACCATGGGAGAGTTTTTGAAGGGCGATGGGTTGGCGACGTCGACTTGCCAATTCAGTTCGCCGGTATCAATCGCGAAAGATGACACGTGGTAATCGTCCTTGTTCTCGCCGCTGGTTGAGGTCACAACGATTTGGTCGTGAGCCACGATCGGTGTTGATTGGCCGTACCCTTTGATGTCGGCTGTCCAAGCAATGTTTTGCTCGGGTGACCACTCCGTCGGCAATGCGGTGTCGATCGACGAAAGCCCGCCGTTTTGAAACTTGGGCCATTGGCCTTCGATCGCGGAGGCGTTTGGCATTCCCGCCAACATCAAGTACGTCGCAACCAGGATGGGCGCGCCAAGTGGAAGGCGAGTGAAGCAATGTTTTGCTGAGCGTCGAAGTGAAGGCACGAGGAGAGTCCTGGATGTGAGTGATGGTGATCGTCTCTTTTCACTCTGACCCAGCGGCAGATCCTTTGCCAACCCGCCCTGCGTTTTTGTTACCGATCTTGGAATGCATGTTCACCTGCTGCTCGGCTGAATCAGCACTGATTCCGATCGGTTCAGCCAAACGTCTTGCGACATGGTGAAGGAAGTGGCTCGCAAATGTGGAGTCACGTGTGGCTCGCGAATTGCGGCGTCTTTGTGTTCTGTTAGACTGGTTGATGCCTATAGACTCTGTGTTGCGTCCCTCGTAGGTAATGATTTGCGACAAATGGGTGTCGTTTTGCGACAACGTGTCCGGCTTTGGAGAAATCACGTCAGTGACTCATATCAATCGACCCCGAATCGCGTTGCTGGTGGAGGTCTCACGGGCCTATGGTCGCGAGCTTCTGCGGGGCATCGCGTTTTATGCGAGGACGAAGGGCGATTGGTCGTTGTTGCATGAAGAGATGACGATCGATTCGGTGGTGCCCGATTGGATATCCAGAACACGCGTCGACGGCGTGATCGCACGTCTGGATCACCACAGCATCGATCCGCTTCGAAAGTTGCGAGTCCCGATCGTGGACGTGCGTGGCAACCGAAAGTTTCCAGGCGTGCCACAGGTCGTGGCTGACAACGAGCGAATCGCTGAGATGGCGTTCGAGCATCTTTGGGAACGCGGCTTTCGACGCTTCGCGTTTTGCGGCTTTCGATTCGCGACGTATTCCGACGACAGGTTGATTGCGTTTCGCAGACTGGTGGAGAAGGCTGGTTGTCCATTCACCGAACATCAATCACCGGGTGCTCCCGGCATCACGTTGAGAGAACTCGAACGGGCCGGCGTTGTTGAACAAGAGGCTTTGGTTGAATGGTTGTCGACATTGGAACGGCCCACTGGCTTGTTTGTGTGCAACGACATTCGCGGGCAACAAGTTCTCAATGCATGTCGGTTTGCAAACATCGCCGTGCCTGACGATGTGGGTGTGATCGGCGTCGATGACGATGACACGATTTGTTCGATTTGTGATCCATCGCTCTCAAGCGTGCGGCCCAATGCGGAATTGGCGGGATACCGAGCCGCCGAGATCTTGCAACAAATGCTCAACGGCTGGGTGCCTGACAAAGAAGTCGAACGTATCCCGCCGATTTCAGTGACGGAACGATTGTCGACCAAAGTTGTCGCGGTCGAAGACGCTGAACTTGCACGAGTGTGTCGCTTCATCCGCCAGAACGCTTGCAACGGAATCAACGTTGGTGACGTGGTCGAGTTCACATCGCTATCGCGTCGGCAACTTGAGCGACGTTTCCGAGACGTGCTGGGCCACACGCCGCATCATCAGATCACGGTGACTCAGTTGGAACGGGTGCGTCAGTTGTTGACTGAAACCGACATGACGTTGGAACAAATCGCTCCTCTGGCCGGCTACAGTCACAAGGAAAGTCTCGGCGCGGTATTCAAACGTGAGACTGGCCAGTCGCCCGGCGAGTACCGGACGGAGCAACAGAAAAAAGGCAAAGGTGCTCGCGAAGAGTTGGGTGAGGCCGAGTCGAATTAGACGTCGAAACGATGGCTCACGAGCTGTGCTGGCAGGCGAATGATCTTGGTACGCAAAACAACTCATTCATTGCTATACGAAACATCAATTCCGAACCAATCGATTGAGTGAATACGAATGACGAATCCAAAGGACTTCCCAAAGAGCTTCCCAAAGAGCTTCCCAAAGGGCTTCACAAAGGG
>NZ_ANMO01000005.1 GCF_000338295.1 Rhodopirellula europaea 6C | reverse complement strand
CCCGAAGCATGCATCGGACACTATCATGCGATTCCGACTGCGAACGATTCTTGCCGTGGTTGCTATCCTCGCGTGCTGCCTCGCTTGGTTGAACGTTCGGGCGAAGCGAAACCGCGATCAACGCGAAGCCGTCCAAACATTCTGGCGCATGGGTGGTGGTGTCGCGTTCGCGGGTGGATCCGAATTTGAGCAGCCATCTGGAGAACCAAACTGGATGGTTGAATTTAAGAGCTGGATCAAAGACGCAATTCATGGCCGCAATGCTTGGAAACTCATTCTTGCGGACTGGGGCGACTTTCGTGCGTCTGCCAGCGATGACGATATCCCTCGACTCGTTCGCGTTTTGAAGGCCATGCCGGAGGTAGAGGAAGTGAGGATTCGCAACACCGGAATCACGCCTGAGGGCGCGTCGCGGTTGCGCCGCGAGGTCCCTGGTGTTCATGTTTCCTTTTGGTCGACCAACCCTTCGGCCCTCGCGGGCGAGCATAAGTCACCCCAGGCCCTGGTGGGCCGATGGACCGTCATGGAAGTTCAGAATCAAGGCGTTACGGCACCAAGCGAAATCGAATCGGAGATCGAGTTCACAAGATCGCAAGCAATCTTGCGACTTGACGTTGGCATTCCTGAACTTTCACAAGTCTTCAATTGCTTCGTCGTGCCTGGGCAGGACCCTCTCAAATTGGACCTTAGATCGACAACGGATACCCCTGGACTCACACCACAGAATCTTCGATGCATTTATCGAGTTGAGGGTGATGATCTATGGATCTGCTTGGAAGGCGATCGAGCCCGGCATCGGCCAATTGAGTTTGTCTCGTCGCGAAAGAACAAGAATGACCTGTACCGTCTTTCACGGAAAATCCCTCGTCCTTGACGTTCGTGAATTCGGGTAACCACGCGATGCAACGGAGCGGCGGCAGAGCGGAAACAAATGGAACGTCGTGGGTCGCCGCCCGCTGATCGCAACCGTTCGCCGAAAAAGACCATGTCGCCCGAACTCGAAACACTCGACCAGTTGCAGGGTGGCGACCTTCCGCTCAACACCGTACGCGGACTCTTTAAAGACGCTGGACACTTCAGACGCAGCATCACATCAATGCTCGACGCGGGTGATGTGATACTGCTGGATCAGGAATCGCAAACAGTCCCACGCTGGAAGCACGCCGAGATTTTTGGCCAACCCGCTGGTCACTCGACGCTTCAATCGTATCGACTCTCGCTAGACGATGCGGGTGCCGCTCGAATTCAATGATGTGATATAATCTCGATCCGTCACACCGACCCAATCCGACCCGAACTGGACGGCGAACCATCGGATGCACGTGAGTCGCCGAGTCACGTTGTCTGAAGTGGAAGATCGTCCGCGGCGACCACGTGATCCGTAACGTTACCCGAGTCAAGCATCCAACACTTTCAGAGAAAAGGCCTCCGATGAATCAGAATCCTCTTTTAAACGTCACGGGAATCTTTTGCATCGTGCTAATCATGATGGCGATCTTTTGCTCATCGCCTGCTACCGCGACGGCGGCAGACGACAGTGCTCAAGAGGCAGTTCTTGGTAAGTCGACTCAACTCGGAAATTCAAATGCGACTATCAAGCCGCCCGCTGGATGGGAAAACCTTTCCGTGTCCAAGGACGCACTTCTTTTAGTCGTGCCTCCAGATCGTGCCCATGGCGCATCGATCAATGCATTTTTCAACACGAAAGCAACGAAAGACTTGAGCAAACTCAAAGAGGAGATTGTCAAGAAGAGAGCGGAGGGCCGCGACAAATGGGAACTTATCGACAGTGAGCAGATCAATCTGGATGGATACCCGGCGCTCTTGATGTCGTATAGTCAGGACGTTGCGGATCGTGGAAAATCGAACAAGGTATTTTCGATCGGCTGCTATGTTGACGTGGGCAACGGGCTATATGTGCTCAATTTCAACTGCCACGAATCCGGGTTTGAGTCGCTTGGTCCGACCGCAAGAAAATCGTTACTGTCGTTTTCCTTGGACGAAGAATAAACGCATCGGGTAACAATGTGGTGCACCCGAGCACGCGAGCCGGGCGTTTTGAAGTGGAGAGTCAACCGCGCGTGCCGGGTGACCACCGCCGTT
>NZ_ANMO01000004.1 GCF_000338295.1 Rhodopirellula europaea 6C | reverse complement strand
CGCCGTCACCGGGCAGCGAGAGTAAAACTAACCATTAGAAAACGCGCTGACGCCGCTCCGGTGCACGGCATGGTTCCCCGCATCGTCCTGCATGTCCATATCCGAGCGAATTACCCAGCAATCGGTGTTGGCCGTCAATGCTCGAACGCCAAGATAACGAAATGCAGTCGCCCCAGGCCCACGAAAAGGCAAAAAGCTCTTGAGTGATGGGAGCGTCGGAAGGTTACCCCAGACAAAAAAGCTAGACCAATCAATTGCAAATACGACGGAACGAGGATGTGAGGGGGATGTGTAAAAGACGGGAGCAATACGTCGCCAAACGGAATTCTCGCCACTTGCGTTGAATTCGTTTGCATTCGGATGCCAGGCGATCCAGTCGCCGTCATTCTCGTAGTTCGCGAGATCAAATGTGTTGGCCGGGTCATTGGCAGCAGCAATCCTTTGTGCAATGGGCAAAAGTTCCTGGACAAACCCATCAATTTCGCGGCGGTAGCGATACGCAGCAATGGCGAACGGCCAGGGTATTAGGGCGACCGTGAACACCACCAGTGATGCCCAGGCGAATACAAGAGGCCGCCCAAGATCGTCAGCATTAATCAGGAGTGCATCAGCGGCAATACCAAGCGTCGAGACGATGGCAGCGAGCAAAGCGAGGAGACGCCAACCACAGCGAAACATAATGTCCCACGCTTTCATCTCGATCGCAGCGCGAAAGGCTCGCCCATAAACGAGAAATGCCTCTTGCATCCACGGATCGAAAGCGATCCAGATGTAGCAAAAGACGATCGTCAACGTTAGGAACGGGAGCATCTCATTACAGTCGGGGAACGTCTAAAATCACCCGGTCGCGACGAGAGAATGTCCATTGTCAAAACGCCCGACTTCGCGACTCGGGTGCATTTTTTGGTTCTGCCTTCTTCGGTGTCACTGTGACATGGTGTGCAGAGCGGCAGCATAGCCAATCCCAAAGCATAGATGGGGTACAATCGAGAATACAACTCTAGCGCCTGTGTTGCGGATCAAAAATGCGGTTAGACCAAATGAGCCGCCAGAAAGCACTCCAATTCCGAGGTAGCCGATTATCTGGTCTCCCTCACCGAAGTCTTGCAGGTAGTCCGAAACCCAAAGAAGCGTTCCGAAACTCGCGACCAGAACAGCTGTAGCCAGCAACGCAATACGCGATGACTGGAACCACCATCCAGCCAGGCATCCGACCGCGAAGAATGCAGCGACTGGCACGGACACACTGAACGACGCAACATACGAGTCGTCGGAGGAGAACAAGCGACGTAAAGATCCATCGAAAATCGACGAAGCGATGATTGCTAGCGTCAAAAGAGAGATTCCAGTCGCAATCCAGACGGTTTGAATTGTGTAAAGGATCGACGGACCAGCAGCGGAGTGGCTTGTGAAGCCGGAGTCAGACTTCGCTTGCGAAGGAGTCGAGTATGGATTCAACGCAGGTATGCGATCGGATTCAAATGGCA
>NZ_ANMO01000003.1 GCF_000338295.1 Rhodopirellula europaea 6C | reverse complement strand
AAAACTTCGTTTCGGGAGAGGTTCTCGAATGCTGAAACCAGCTAAAACGCGGCCTCGACAAACTGCACGACCTCCTTCCAAAGGGAGCGTGAAGAGTGGAGGTAATGTTGGAGGGAGAGAGCGGCATGTCGCTGGGATGAGGCTGTTCAGGCACTGTGCGTTTCATGGCTTCACTCCAAATCGCGCGTATCGATTCAGTTCCATTCGCAAATGAAGATCGTTGCGATCGGTTGTGTCTGAGTTTGCCGTATTCGGATCGTCCGATGGTGGCAACCGACTTGGGATCGGCGTGCCACTGGAACGTTTGACTTGCAGTGTGATGGCCGTTGGCAGTTCGGTTTCGATCCAGTGCACGCGAGAACCCGGTTGCAATTCAAAGACATCCGTTCGCGTGGTGTTCGCGTCGATTTGTTCGGTCCGCTGAATCACTGGGCCTTCGACTTGATACACGACTTGCAACGAGGGCAGCGTCAACGTTTGGCCGTCAACCGAAGCGGCGTTGGCGGCGCGGGCGTCGTCCCGGAGGATCCGTGTCAAGCGTGTCAGGTTGGTTTGGTGAGCTTGCCGGGAGTTCATTTGTTTGGAGAGTTTCATGGATTGGTGAATCCAGCCGATGGAAACAGTGATCAGGGATGAAAGCACCGAGAGCACGATCATCAGTTCAACCAAGGAATGAGCGTGTCGTTTGGGAGAGCGGTTCATTGCGACGTCTCCTCTTTGGCGGTTGTGTCCAGAACCCAGCCAACCAGTTCGAGAGGTGTGCCCGGATGGCGGCGTTTCCAATCCAATCGCAGAGCGACCCGTGGGCCGAGTTCATCGTCGATGAAGTCGCCTGACCACTCGGGTTCAGTCAATGCATTTTGGAGTTCTTCGGATGCCTCGAGTTCCTGCAGAGCGGTTGCGATTTCATCGGCCGGAAGAGACGTGATCCGTTCGAGTTCGCTGGATACCGCCCAGGTCGCGATGCGTTGTTGGTTGGTGTCTTTCCAAACCCCGTGAATACGAAACGTCAACGAGGTAACGACTGACATCAGCGCGATCATGATGGAGGCGGCGACCACCAATTCGATCATCGTGAAGGCGTTTCGCGATGGCACGGTTCGGATTGTGGAGCGATGGTTCATCACGCGAGGGCTCCGATCAGACTGGTGAGGACAAGGAAGATCGCGATGCAGACCCAAGCCACGGCAGCGGCCAGCAGAAACAGACTGGCCAACGCGATCGCTTGCGTCAGGAGGTGACGGCGAATCGAACGCCGGTCAAAGCGAGATTCCGCCAGCCATTGCAGCAGCCAGGATTGGACATCGCTCGACGCGGCCACCGACAACGCTCGGGATTCTTTGGTGGTCAAGATCTTTTCGCTGGCCAGCGTCGCCCAGGGATCTTCGCCTCGTTCAATTCGTTCGCATGACGCGGCGAGTCGACGTCGTGTTTGGGGAACGTGATGACACTTCGAAAGGGTTTCCAGTCCCGAGGCAATCGGCCGGCCGGAACCGACCACGATTGCTAGCAGTGACAGCAGGTTGACCGAAGGCGGAACGAAGCGTTCGTGCCATCGAAACGGATTGAATCGTTGGGGACGTTTCTCTCCAAAGAACAGCAAGCGTCCCAGGAACAGCATCGCGAAAATTGCGACGCCAAAAAAGAAGAACTCGCCTCCACGATGGCTGACCGAGATCAGCAAACGAGTGATCGCAGGGAGTTCCAATCCAAACTCCTCGAACATCTTTTCAAAAGTCGGCATGATGAAGATCATCATGAATGTCAGGATGAACCAAGCGACAATGAATCCGAGCAGCACGCGAGTGAACTCGGATCGCGGATTCTGCCAACTGGAATCGGTGGATTCAGATTCCAATCCTTGATCGGAGATCAGTGCTTCGTAGGTTTCACTCAGGGTTCCTGTTTCGCTTGCCAAACGAATGGCCATCAAACCGGAGGGAGCCAAGATGCCCGGTGTTTGTTCCAGTGCATCCGCGACGGGCGTGCCCGCTTTCAGGAGCATCGCCAAATGGTTCATTCGCATTCCGACGGGGCCACCGAATTCGGCTGCGAGAAGATGCACCCACTTCGCGGGATTCGTGCGTTCTTGATGAGCGACCAGCAATGTTCGCACGAGGGCTCGCTGCGGGATCGATGAAAGAGCCAACAAGCCATCGGGTGTGTTGTCGTGCGTTGATGTGAATGAAGTGTTCATGACAACCCACTGATGAGTTCGACGAGTGGCATGAAGAGAGCAATCATCACCCAACCAATGGTCATCCCAAGCATGCAGACGATCATTGGCGATACCCAAATCAAAATGTCGCGGCGTCGATGTCGTTCGCGATCGCGATAGATGGCGGCGACATCTCGCATGCAGTTGGATTGCTGTTGGATCGGTTCGGTTTGCACGGCGTGGATCATCAGATGGCACGGCTTGCCATGGATGTGTGTTGGTCCTGTCAAAGGTGTTCGGCCGTCGTCGATTGCTTCAACACATCCTTCGCTGAGGTTTGACATCCATCCCGGAGCACTGCTTTCACCAGCGATCTGGTAGGCCTCCCGTCGGGTCAGGCCCACGTCCAACATCATCGCAACATGTTCAGCCCACGATGCCCAAACCAATCGGGCGGGTGTGAATAGGCGATGGCTCAATCGAACCCACGGCGGGTGTTGGCCGATCCGGCGAGACCGATAGCGAATGAGTTGCGCGACCACAAAAGCTGCGATGACAGTGAACAATAACGCCAAGCCATAGTCGCGAGTGAAGTGAGAAATCGCGAAAACCACTTTGGTAGGCAACGGCAACTCTAAGCCGAACTCGTCCATCATCTCTTCAAAGGCTGGCACCAGTAGCACGCAGATGATCATCAAGATCGTGATGCTGGCGAAGGCGAGAACCAGTGGGTAAACGAGAATGACCCACAAGCGATTTCGGGTTGGTCGGCCGGACAATGTGCTTTCCCATCGCCGAACCGCGTCTTCGAGTCTGGTCTTCTCGTCGGCAACCTCAGCGGAGCGATTGTCTTGAGGAGCCGTCAGCATCGGTTGGCAGATCGCAAGTGCTTCGGGGTGATGCAGCACGTCGTCGGCGGTCACCGGTTGGTCGAACCAGCGGCTCATCAATTCCATTTGCTGAGCCACATGGCCAACAGATTGCTGAGCGGCTTGATGCAGTTGCAACGCGATCATGGATCGTCGCGACAGCAGTTGTTCGATTTGTTTTCGAACGTGTTGCAGCCCAGGTGTTCCGGGGGCAACCAGTTCAGGAGTCACTTCTTCATCCGGAGTGTCATTCATGACGTCACTCCTGGCTGGACGAAAGCTTCCGCCACCGGGGTGTTGGCCCGTTGTGGTCGACGGACTTGGAAGTCCATCGTACGGTCGCCTTGCTCGCGTTGTGATCCGGGAAGCTCAGTTCCTGGAAGCTCAATTGCTAACTCGTTCGTATGCCGGGGTGAGACTGCGCCAACGAAGGAACCGGCCTCATTTGGATCGTTTGTTTCTCGCGCGATGGGTTGAGGTGCAGCGGGCGGCGTTGGAGCTAGCGTTTTCGGCAGGTTGCCAGCGGGAAGGTCCCGAGTGGGCTTGGAAAGGTCGTGAATCAGCGACACCAGCGGATTGAACAAAGCAAAGCTGTATGCCATCACTCCGGTGCCGCCGATCAAAGCCGTCAGCACGATTGGAAGCACGACTTTCAATACGCTCATGCGATTGGAAGCACTCGTTTTGAAGTGAGTCCCCAGTCGCAGCAAAGTGGTTTCGGAGGAAGCGTTGAGCACGCGGCCGCGAAGCGTGGTCTGGACTTGGTTGCGAGTGTCAGGCCTGCTATCGAGAAGATCGCAACTTAGGTTCACGGCTTCTTCGGCTGGCACATTGGTCTTGGCCATCGCGGCGATCAACCGCATCGCGACGGCGGATGCGTTGTCGCGGATAAACGCCGATCCTCCGAGTCGAGCGGCCCATCGTGAGACACCACCGGTGATCCAGATCAACAGGCATGTACCCAGTAGGACGAAGGGGGCAACGGCCAGCACGCTTGGCAGATAATCCACGATCGGATCTGAGTGCGGAGCTTGCGGAGTGGAAGGGACTAATTGCATGTCGGCGCGCAGAGCGTTGACGCTGGGGCCGATGAAGTACGTGAAGAATGTCAAACCCAAGTAGCCGATCACTGCCAGGGTCATCAGATAAATGCATGACCCCCACAGCAAACGAGAGAGTTTCTTTTCGGATCGCGTGTCGTGGGTCAAACCGTCCAAAACGATCTGCATGTTTCCGGTGCGGTCGAACACCTCTCGAGCGGCTCGGTAACGGGGCGGCCATTCTGCCGCGGGTTGCCGCTTCAGTAGCTCGACTTTTTCCAGTGTCAGCAATCCGTCAACACTGCCGCCGGATCCCAAATGGATGGGGACGCGAGCCATTACCGCGGCGGCCAGACCGTCATGGAAGACGTTTGATGGCGGATCAGAAGTCGCCGGCGGCGTCGAGTTTGGGTCGCTCATCGTTGGCTTCCCGAATCTTGAGTCGGCTCGGTGCTTGTACGGTGTTGTTTGGCTGGACGATGTTGATCCATCACTTCCATCAATGCCCAGTCCAGTGATTGGTTGGTCCGTGATGATCGCATCACTGCCTCTTGTTCCACTTCGTCGCTGCTCATCCGCGGAAGGGGGGCGATCGATTGCATTGATTGGCCCACCCAAACAAACGACAACATGGCGGCCATTCCCAAACCGAGCATTCCGAGTGCTCCGCCGGTTTGTTTGCGTGTTTGGTTTTGATGGCGAACGGATTCAAGGACTCGTGGACGAAGTTCGGACGATGGGCGTACGTAGCGACCCGCATTACGAATCAAGTCCTCAACGGAATCGCCGTTTTGAAGTTGCCAGTTGTCCAATTCGTAGCCGTGATTGCTTCGGTTGTGTTCGCCGCCTGGATCCGGCGAGCGGTCGTTCGGGAATGAGTTGCGATCAGCCATGAGTGGGCACCTCCGATTCGACGTCGCCGCGCAAAAGCTGAGTCATCTTCTGCATCCCGTAGCGATAGCGACTGGCCGACGTGCCGGGGGTGATCTCCAGGACGTCAGCGATTTCGAGGAACGTCATTTGTTCCCAGATTTTTAGTACGATCACTTCGCTTTGTTCGGTGGGCAATTTTCGAAGGGCTCGCCAAACCTCTCGGACGGTTTCTTCTTGTTCCAGTTCATCGACTCGCCGGACGGTGAGCAGGTCGGTCAGGTTGTCGACCAAACTCCAGCGAGATTTGCGTCGCGTGATCAGGAGCGATTCGTTGCGGACCATTCGAAGCAAGTAATTCCACGGTTGGTCGGCATCGCGGACCAGCCGCGGCCGCTCAGTGACTTTCACCAACACGGTTTGCACCGCGTCTTCCGCATCGTGCTGATTTCGCGTGATCGTCGTGGCAAACCGCACCATCCGAGTCGACGTCAGGTCGATCAGGCCGGCGACCGCGTCTCCGCCGTGAACCACCATGTGGTCAAGGCACTGAAAAACGCGTTTCGAAAAGGGGATGGAATGGCTCATCAAACAACAGGATGCGCCCCGGCGAGTCATTTGTCTAAGCAATTTGAAAAAATGTTGGCTGCTTCGCCCTCGCCCTCGCCCTCGCCCTCGTGCTCGTGCTCGTGCTCGTGCTCGTGCTCGTGGTTTCGATTACGAGCACGAGCACGAGCACCGGTCTCCGACCTGAGCACGACGGAGCGTCAGGCGGAAATTCAAGAAAACAGTTGACTCGTCGTCGCGACATCTGTATCAATGAGTTAACACAAGGGGGCAGTTGTGCAGATTCATTTATCCGACGACGGCGTGCCGCTCTATCAGCAAGTGGTCCAGCAGATTCGACATCGAATTTTGTCGGGCCAGCTTTCCGGCGGAGACGAGATGCCCGCCATCCGAACGTTGGCGGAGCGATTGCGAGTCAATCCGAACACCATCGCGCGAGCGTATCGCGAACTCGAACAAGCGGGCTTGGTCGAGAAACGTCGCACCCGAGGCACGTTTGTCTCGGCATCGCCGACGTCGATGTCCGCGAAAGGGAAGCGGGAAGCGATTGAGCCCGCGATCGATCAATTGCTCGTGCTCTCGCAAGGACTGGGCGTGGATGCGAAAGAGTTGTCGCAATGGATTCTCCGTCGCGATGAAGAGTTGCAACGCAAACGGGGAGAATCGTCATGAACAATGTTCAAGCGTCAGTGCCAGATGCCGTGGTGGTCGAAAACCTGAGTCAACGATTTGGCCGGACGGAAGCACTGAACGATGTTTCGCTGACGATCCCGCAGGGAACCGTGTTCGGATTGCTGGGGCTCAACGGCGCCGGCAAGACAACGCTGCTGCGTCACTTGTTGGGTTTGCATCAACCGCGAGTCGGCAGCGTCCGCGTGCTGGGATGCAGCCCGATCACCGATCGTGAAAAAGTGATGCGGAGGATTGGGTACTTGTCCGAGGAAGACAGCTTGCCGACTTGGATGCGAGTTCGTGACTTGACGGGATTTTGCGAAGCGATCTATCCGAGGTGGGATCGAGCGTACGCGGCGGAACTGTGTGAATGGTTCGAGTTGTCGCCCGATGCCAAGCTTCGCTCGCTCTCCAAGGGCGGCCGAGCAAGAGCGGGTTTGATTGCCGCGATCGCTCACAAGCCGGACTTGTTGGTTTTGGATGAACCCGGCAGTGGGCTGGACCCGATCGCTCGCGATGACATTTTGCAAGCGATCATTCGGACAGTCAGCTTGGAAGGCCGGACTGTGATCTTCAGCAGTCACTTGCTCGACGAAGTCAGCCGAGTGTGTGATCAAGTCGCGATCATGCATCAGGGCAAATTGATTGAATCCATGCCGATGATGGCGGTCGACGAACGCTACGAAGAATGGATCTTGCGATCGCGTGACGAGACGATCACGACGCAGCACGCTCGGAGAGATTGTCCGGTGGAAGCAGGTTTGGGCTGGCATCAGGAAGACGGTGAATGGTCGCTTTTGGTGCCTCGGCAATCCGAGTTGTCGCCGACCGCGTTGCCGCCCGAGTGGCAATGGATCGAAAGCCGTCACGTGACGCTGAAACGATTGTTCGAAGCCCATGTGCGAGCCCCGCGGCAATCCGTGACGGCAGAGGCTCGCGATGACCAAACATCCGGTCGTGAAGGTGCAACGATGGAGACTTCGTCATGAGCACATCACCGATTCAGCGATCGACGCGGACTGATTTGCCCACGAATGACAAGTTCGAAAGCGACCGCCGGACCGATTGGCAGAAGGACAGTCTCGCTGCGGCGAGATTGCTTTGGGCTCGCTGGGGCGGTGTGTGGCAAAGGCTTTGGTTGCTGTCCTTGATCGGTGTCGTCATGGCCGCCTGGATACACCGATTGTTTGGGACGGATGTCTTGTTGGCGTCCAATGTGATCGCGGGGGTGATGGCGGTGACGCAAGCTCCGTTGCTGTTGTGGTCAATTTTCGCGATTGATTGGTCGGGGCCGGATGTTGAGCGGAAAGCCTCTGGATTCGACGCATTCCTACTGCGCAGTCCGATTCCATCGAGCCGGCTGTTGTTGGTCGCTGCTGTGGCTCGGCATGCGGCGATCGCGATTTCGTTGCTGATGATCGCGTCCACGATTGAGTTGTCGATGGCGGGCCTCGGTGAACATGAGCGTTGGATTTTTCCTGCCCTGTGGATTTCATTCGGCACCGGATCGATGGCGGTGTTAGCGTTTTGTTGGCGACCATTTTCGTGGAACGGGTATCGAGTCCTCACCTTGCTGGTGCTGATTCCGACCGGATACATGGCAATGTGTTGGCCGTTTGTGGCGTTGGATGCGGGGCATCCGAAATGGTTGTTGCTGGGGTATTTGCCATGGCCGTTGCTCTTGCTTTGGTGCGGAACTCTTTGGATCACGTATCGATCATTGGAGCTGGCTCGAGCCAACTCGTATGGACTGGATGATGCCGGTTCGGTCACGGCGAAGATCCGTGAGTTTGCATCTTCAATCGGCGAACGGATTCTCGGTGCGGGGGCGTCAGTGCGGCGAAGTGGGCAAGCATCGGCGCTGGCGTGGTTTGATAGTCGTCAGTCACGAACAATGCGGTGGTCCATGATCGCGTGGATCGGTGTGCCCACGCTTGTGTTGCTGGCTTCTTTGCCACTGAATTTTGCTTCTGTGGTGGTCGCTAGTTTGATCGTGTTGACGTACACCGCTGTGTCGACGGCGGGCGGTTGGGGAGAGACCAGCGGTGTGAAACGAGGTCCGCAGGGCAGGGCGATGCCATTGTTGTTGGCCGTCAGCCCGGTTTCGCGAGAGGTCTTGGCGGCAATCAAAGTGTGGCGAACAACACGGTTGGTGTTGTTCGCGTCGGTGGTCACATTTGGCGTGCTGGGAGTTTTCTCGATTCCTACCAATCAGCCGGTTTGGAATCGATGGGCCGAGTCGATGGCATCGGGGACCGGAGTGAGTTCCTTCGCGATGGGAATTCGAGTCTCACTGGCGATTGCGATGTTCTCAACCATGATTTTGGTTGGGCGCGGTGTGGCCATGTTGTGGTTGGCGTTGATGGCCGATCGCCGAGTCACGGCGGCGGTCACGTTCTTGGTCAGTGGGCTGTTGATTTGGGGATCGTATCGCTTGGGATCTTGGTTTGTCAGCCAAAGTGAGTGGGAGGTCATGCTGCAGGAGTTTCGGCTTGGCGTTCTGCAGATTCCAGACTGGATCCCTCGGTTGCTGTGGGTGAAACTGGCCATGGTCTTGGTCGCTCTCGTGCAAGCCATTCGGCAACCGGGAAAGCCCAAAGCTTGGATCGGAAGAACGGTCGCGGTGTGGTGCAGTGCCGTTGTGTTGCTCTCCGCTGTTTTGATGGGCGTGCTGCCCGAGCAAATTGTCCTGGGCAACTCATGGGGCACCTGGACGCCAGCGTTTTTGCCGATCGCGATGGTGATCGCTTTGGTGCTGCCACTGTCAAGAGTTTTGATTCTGCCATGGGCAGTGGGACGTGACCTTCACCGATGAGTGGTTGTCGACTACCGAAATGGAGGTCGTGCAGTTTTGAAGTACCGTGCTCGCAAGGTTGAAATTACCCTCCTGAACGCAGTTGGGGAGGGTCGGAA
>NZ_ANMO01000002.1 GCF_000338295.1 Rhodopirellula europaea 6C | reverse complement strand
CTGCGGTGGGCGTGCTTCGCTCCGCCAGCAACGAGGATTTCCCACTGCACGCTAACACGCTGCAATGCCTGGAAGAACTTTCCCGTGCTCAGTGTTTTTTGTCTGAAGACGTTGCGGTTTTAGCTCACAATTACCGATACCTGCGAAGCATCGAAGGCAAACTTCGCTTGCTCAACACGGTCGCTCGACACGAATTGCCACTTGGGTTTGATGATGAAGAACCAACACTTGAGCTCAAGCAATTGGCAAGCTTGACCTCCGCGGACTCGCCACAATCACTGTTGCAAGAGTGCGAGGCCATCCGCGTGAAAAATCGCGAACTACTGAATCGACTGGTTCCCAAATCCTAAAGCGTGGCTTCGATCCACTCTCGCCAATCCTGCCATTGCATCTCGTCCATGCTGGACGTTGGGAGTGACGGCAGCATCACTGTGCGTCCCAGATCAGGACGCTCCAAATGCACCGAGAGCAACCCGTTGATATCAAGTTCAAAGCCAAGTCGTCGCATCGGATTGACTTCGTCCGGTGCGACTTCGATCGTATGACGCCCCAACGTTTGCCAGTTCTCACCGTTCTTGCCTGAAGACTCCACCAACGACAATGTCATGCGGTTGTCGCGTGCGGTGCCGTTAAGTTGACGGTTTGTCCGAGCTGGCGTGGGTGTTCCTCGAGGGATAATGGGCAGGATCCTTCGCTTGCCGTCACGATCCGCGACAACAAATCCGATCGAGTGTCCCGCGACACCTTTCGCGGGAGGCTCCGAACATAGTTGCCCCGGCAATTCAGACGCTACGCACGCAGCAGCACCATGAGCCGCATCGACTTGATCGTAAAACGCGATGGACGCGTTGGGAGCTCCTTTTGTCAACAATCGATCGCGAATCGCAGGCAGTCTTAGCAGGGGCCCCATCGCCAAACAGTGCTTCAAATCTGAAGGCAACACACCAGCGCGTTGACAAACCAAACGAATGCTTTCTTCGATGGAAAGCAAAAGGTCTTCGCACTCGGTCAGCCATTCGTCTCTGGTCAGTTCCACCGAATCGATATGACCCTGATGAGCGATCTCGACCCGAGTTCCCGGCATCAGCAACAATTGGTTCATCGCACGTTCGCCCGCCATTTGAATGCGAGTGAGGTGAATCAATTCCTGACGGTTCGCGGGCAACCCCTGAATCCGTTTGGGTGCACAAGGCAATCGAGAGGAGATCATTTCGACCAGTCGCCGTGACCAAGCCATCGTGCTGTGGCCCCAGTGCCCCGCGGTTGCAATTTGTCGTATTTGCCCACCGTAGACCTGCAAAATAGAGACATCCAGCGACTGCCCCGTTAGGCCGACGTATAGGATTGGCGCAGAGGATTGCGAATCAATTGGCGACAGCGGCGTTCCTTCAAAACTGCTGCAGTGCGGACTCGTCATCGCGAATCGAGTCACCGCGATGCTTCGTTCAATCAATCGAACTGCCGGCAAACCCGCCAGCTGTGCCGACTGATAAATCGCTCGGCGATGCAATTGGTCGTAACTGGAGGGAACGGTGATCGCGACCGCATCGGGCCACCGTTCATGACGCTTCCAACTTGTTCCCAACGCCATCGGCGACGAAGAGTCACCATCGGGTGACCCCGGAGAAGTCACTTGGGTCAATGTGTTGCCCAGCAAGTGCCGCATGCACAAACCCATCGTCACCTCGGGAGGACACATCCGCCCACCGATCAGACGCATCATGTCGTCACGGCCAAAGTACATCATCTGGCAATGTGCCACACGCTGTGGGTGTCGCTCACGGCGCTCGTAGGCACTGTCGCCAAACAGGATGGTCGATTGCCCGGTGTCTCGGTCTGTCTTCTCAGCTACGGCGATACGACACAAAGGGCGAGGCCCTTGTGATGACATCCCAGGCCATCCTGCAAGCATGGTTCCATCGGACTGAGTGATCGCGGTGGCGGCATGGGTCATTCCCAGTTCAATGCCAATGACACTAAGCAACCCGCGGCGAGTGGATTCCCCGCCCACGGTCGTGTGGTCTTCTCCAGTTTCGCGACGAGCAAAGTCCAGCACCCACGCAGGGGTCGAACGGTCGTTATCGTAAGGAGCCATCGCACGTGCGACCTCGTCCATCGATCCATATCGTTCAGCAGGATTTTTGGCCAGCATTCGTCGCACGATGTCGGCCAGTTTCAGATCGACGTCGTTTCGAAGCGTCATCAGGTCAGGCACTTCGCCATGCCGGTGACCGTATACCTGTTCGACCAAATCACCGGTGAACGGAGGGTGCCCCATCAACAAGTAGAACAGCGTTGCGCCAAGTGAGTATTGGTCGCTTCGCGAATCTGCCGAATTGGCATCTTCGAGTTGTTCGGGTGAAATGAACGACAACGTCCCAAGTAGCGGACGGTTTTTAGCTTCCGTTGACGCCGAATTGTGTGAATTGTCATCTTCGGGCAAATCCAGTTCGCGTGGCTTCACCCCGCGAGGTGACGGATACCATTCGGCCGAGAAACGAGCTAATCCGAGATCCAACAACTTGATGGTCCCGTCATGAGCTCGCATCAAGTTGCCGGGTTTGACATCGCGGTGAACGATGCCCGCCGCGTGCGCGTGATGCAAAGCAAACGCGGCTTGGCGAATTGCCGAAGCCGCATCACCAATCGACATTGGACCTTGATCATTTACCCATTGAGACAGCGTTCGTCCGTCAACGTATTCCATCGCCAAATAGTGGATACCGTCTGCTTCGCCCGCGTCGAATGCGGTGACGATATTCGGGTGCATCAAACGCGAGGCCGCGCGGACCTCTTCATAAAATCGATTGACCGACTCCACTTTATCCAGCCAACGTGTTGGCAAAATTTTGAGTGCGACCTTTCGTCCCATCGATCGGTGCTCCGCGAGGAACACTTCGCCCATGCCTCCTCGACCGATCGGGCGTCCCACTTTGTAGACCCCCACAATCTCGGGGATGGACCGATGGAAGCTTTCGACTTCAAACCCAACCTCGGAATGAGTTTGATCGCGTGTCAATTCGCCGATCGAATCCGCATGCGAAGCATCCAAGCGATCAGCCCACGAACTTGCATCATCACTACTGGACTCTTTCGAGCTATCAGCGAGACGTCGCATAGCCTGGCCAGCGGGATCGCCGATCAGTTCCGGTTCGTCGGGAGAATTGGACAATGGCAGCCGAAGATTGAGGGTTAGCATGTGCACAGCGAGTGCACCCGGGACACAACCAAGACTCGTCCAGACCAAGTCACACTCGGTTCCGGATTTGGCACCCTCGGCCTACACTCTTCCTACTAGCGTAACGACGCAGCGGAAGATTTTCCGCCATGATTTTCGCAATTTCGGCCGTTCAGTCCACCCTTCCACCGAATAAACCGCAACCGTGGCCCCGACTCCCCCCTCCGACACCACCCCACTACGAATCGCCACCCGAGAAAGCCCTTTGGCCATGTGGCAGGCCGAACATGTCGCTGAATCATTGAAAAAGCATGGTTTTCAGACCGAAATCGTGCCTCTGGTCAGCAAAGGCGACACGGACATGCGGCCGATCGATGGGACTCGCCAAGTCGGTTTGTTCACCAAACGCATTCAACAGGCCCTTGTTGATGACGAAGCCGACGTGGCGGTTCACTCTTTGAAAGACTTGCCGACCGAGCCAGACAGTCGTTTCGTTTTGGCCGCCGTCCCGCCGAGAGAATCAGTGCTGGATGCCCTGGTGTTTGCCGACAACAGCCCACTTCTGGAAACGCAAACCGACTCCGATTCACCACTGGCCTATTTGCCGCAGGGTGCAAAGGTTGGCACCGGCAGCACGCGCCGACTGGCTCAACTGAAGCAACTTCGCCCCGACCTGGAAGTCCTTCCAATCCGCGGAAACGTTCAAACTCGATTGGCCAAACTCAACGCTGGCGAGTTCGACGCGATTGTCTTGGCCCATGCCGGAATCTTGCGTTTGGAAATGACCGACCTGCCGCACCGGTTGTTCCCTCTCGATGAAATGATCCCCGCCCCCGGCCAAGGTGCTTTGGGAATCGAAGTTCGAAGCGACAACGCCGAGGCAATGCATGCGATCGCAAGTCTGAACGACGCGGCAGCTCGATTGGCTGCGACGGCGGAACGAAAGGTGCTGTCCGAACTTCACGGCGGATGCTTGGCCCCGATCGCTTGCCATGCCAAATTGGAAACTTCCGATCAGGGCACCGAACTATGCCTTCGTGCAATCGTGATGTCAGCCGACGGCAAACGACGCTTGCAAGAGGACGCTTGCGTCGCTGTCGAACCGAACGACGCCGATTCACAAGTTGTCGAAGCTCACGAGTTGGGAGCACTCGTTGCCAAACGATTGCGAGACAAGGGTGCCGACAAATTGATCAGCACCGTTCGAGACGACCACTGACGTCCAGCGACATTCTCCGCACGAAAACATCACTTCGCTTCACCACCACCTACGACCATGAACTCACCTGCGAATTCTTCCGCTGCTCGTCCCTCCGCTGGTCCCAAAAGCGTCGCCGCATTTCAACGTGCATCCGCGTTGATGCCCGGTGGCGTCAACTCACCCGCCCGAGCATTCGGTGCCGTGGGTGGCACTCCTTTATTTATCGAGCGAGCTGAAGGCCCGTACTTGTACGACATCGATGGCAACCGATACATCGATTACATCGGATCGTGGGGACCAATGATTTTGGGGCATGCTCATCCCGAGGTCATCAGCGCGATCACAGAAGCCGCTGCAAAAGGAACCAGCTACGGCGCCCCAACCGAAGCGGAATCGCGACTCGCCGAACAAATCATCGAAGCCGTTCCCAGCATCGAAAAAGTTCGCTTGGTCAACAGTGGAACCGAAGCGACCATGAGCGCGTTGCGAGTCGCACGTGGAGCCACCGGACGAAAGAAGGTCATCAAATTCGCGGGCAACTATCACGGGCATGTCGACTCATTGCTTGTCGCTGCCGGAAGCGCCGCGGCAACACTGGGTGCACCTGATTCGCCCGGTGTCACTCCCGGTGCGGCCGAAGACACCTTGGTTCTTTCGTACAACGATGTGCCTGGATTGCAAAACGCGTTTGATCAGCACGGCGACGACATCGCGGCTTTGATCCTAGAACCCGTCGTGGGAAACATGGGATGCGTTCTGCCCACGATGGAATTCCTCAACGCCGCTCGCGATTTGACGAGCAAGCATGGATCGATCCTGATCTTTGATGAAGTCATGACAGGTTTTCGCGTGGCGTACGGGGGTGCTCAAGAACGATTCGGCGTCACGCCCGACATGACCACCCTCGGCAAAATCGTTGGCGGCGGGATGCCACTGGGTGCTTATGGCGGTCGAGCCGAGATCATGAACCAAGTGCTTCCTGCGGGCAAAGTCTTTCAGGCCGGTACGCTGAGCGGAAACCCCGTCGCGGTTGCGGCCGGTTCGGCGACGCTTCGTTTGTTGAAAGAGAACCCTCCTTACGAACAACTCGAACGATTGGCGGATCGCTTGGCTGATGGCCTGGATCGCGCGGCGACCTCCGCAGGAATGGCTCACACGGTCGCCAAAGCGGGTGCGATGCTGACACTGTTCTTCAATCCCGAACCGGTCGATTGCTGGGACGTGGCGGATCGTTGCGACCGAGAAGCCTTCGGACGTTACTTCTGGGGATTGATCAATGAAGGCATCTACATGCCCTGCAGTCAATTCGAAGCGTTGTTCTTCAGCCAACAGCACACCGAGGCCATGATCGACGAAACCATCGGCGCGGCAGAAAAGGTTCTGAAGTCGCTGTAGGGTTGGCGATCTAGGTTTGGCGATGATCCAACCGGAGTCGCCCAAGCAGCGGACGGCGAATGATCGAGAACCGATCGCGTTTACGATCACGCCTCGGTTCAATCAGCCGAGGTCCTGCCCGTCTTGATAGGCACGCAAGCGATCGATTAATGACAGCAATCGATTCGCTGCGGTGGGCAGGGCGACTTCACCAAGTTCAGCGAGCGCGGCCGATGGGCCTCGAGTCTTCTCGCACACTTGCTGTATCTCGATGGATATACGGCGAGCCAAGCGTTCTTTTTCTTGACACAATCGCAAGCGATTCTTCCAGCGTGCCACGTTCTTGGCTTCTTCCGTCGCTGGTACGCGATCGCCGGGACGCACCGTCGAACGTTTCCGACTGAGCTGATCTTGCGCGGAGGTCAGCTCGCGTTCGGCGACTCGGGTTTGATCTCGCCAGTAGGTCACTTGATTGACCGAGAAGTGTTCATCCACGCGATTCAATGTCGCGTGAATCGATTGGCTGGACAGACACATGCGGTCCGCCAAACGCTCGACGGCCTGGCGAAGGGCATCGAGCGAATCGAGATCTCGAACGTCGCTTTGGGTCACGCCAGTTCATCGAGGAAGCGGTCGAGTGCCGCGTCCATCTTCTCCGGAGTGTCGTAGCTTCCATCGGCGATTTGACGACGAATGTCAGCAACGCGATCGATTCGGATTTCACCACCACCGGCGATGGGTGACGCGGAATCCAAACGATTCGCAGAGGTCGCGGCGCTGGACAAATCGAGTTGGTCCACGGGCGCGGAGGTTCTTGTCGTGGTGGCATCCGGCTTCAGACGGTTCGCGCCGGCATTGGCAGCAGGCTTGGAAACCGACGAGGCGGCTTGGCTCGTGGAAAGTCGAAATGGACCGTAAATTTGCATCTTGACGCGTGCTCCCGGGCGGAAAGCGGAATTGACAACCGGATCACATACCGGACCTTCGTGGCCCATTTGGCATGTCGATCGATCGACAAAAGTTTGAAAAGGATTGTGGGTGCGACAACCGATCCGTCATGGGAGTGCGCTCGGGGCGCATCCAATCAGGGAACTCTCGACTCGGTTATCAGCGTTGCAATCCTTGTCCCAGGAATCAATCCGTCAGAATCGGTGGAGACTTCGCAAGCGCAGTTTCGAGAACACGTCTGATATCGGCCTGAATCGCCGATGGCCTGCAGTCTCATTTGAATTCTGAGCAAAAGTTCTGGGCAAAATTCTGTTCGGTCACACTATCAATCGCGTGAAACCGCCGGCAAGGTCAACGCAGCCAAAAAAATTGGCTTTTGCAAACGAATTGATTCAAGCCTCACGAGTTGCCACCTGAGAAGCGTTTCTCGACTCCCAAAACACCTGACCGGATCTCGGCTGCTCCGTGACAGTTGGGTGTGAAACGACCGGGTTTCACAACTCGCCGCCGAAGTTTACCGCTCACGTCCCGGGGGATGGGCAGTTTGGTCCGGCTACCGGCTTGCCCGAAAGGTACTGGCAAGGGACGATGTTGACCCCACTCGTTTTCCATTCGCTATCCCCATCGCCGCAACGGTAATTTCGGATCCCCGATGACAACGAATTCAGAGTCCTCCGCTCCCCCGACGGCGAACTCCAACGCCAATGTGTGCCTGGTCGTCCTCGCCGCCGGCAAGGGAACTCGCATGAACAGCGAACTTCCCAAGGTTCTGTGCCCCGTCGTCGATCGGCCCATGATTCACTTTGTTCTGGACGCTGCCGACAAAGCTGGCATCCAGAAAAAAATCGCGGTGGTGGGCTACGAAGCGGACCTGGTGCGAAAAGAGCTCCAAACCCGCGACGATGATTCGCTGACCTTTGCCGAGCAAACCGAGCAGCTGGGAACCGGGCATGCCGTTCAAATGTGCCGCGATCAGCTCGCCGACCACGATGGCCTCACGCTCGTCATCGCTGGCGACTCCCCTCTGATTCAATCGTCCAGCCTGATCAAGCTGATCGAGCACTTCCAAGCCACCCGCCCCGCGTTGCTGCTCGGCACTTTGACCAAAGACGATCCGACGGGGCTGGGCCGAATCGTGCGAGACGACAGCGGGCAATTCACCGGCATCGTCGAACACAAAGACGCCACCGACGAACAACGCGAAATTCGCGAAGTGAACATGAGCACGTATCTGTTCAACAACGCGGACTTGCTCGATTCGCTTTCTAAACTCAGCAACGACAACGCCCAAGGCGAATACTACCTGACGGATTGTGCACGCCTGCTTCACGAAGCCGGACGCCCCGTCGAAGCGTTGCCCGTTTTGAAGGATTGTGAATCGCTTTCCATTAACAACCCCGAGGAACTCCAAGTGGTCGACCAAACAATGCGAGCGATGGGTTATGCGTGAACTGAAAATATTCAGTGGCCGAGCAAACCACGACCTCGCTGATAAACTGTGTCGCCACCTGCACCTGAAACCCGCCCGCATCACGCTGGGCCAATTTCCGGACGGCGAAAACTACTGCAAACTCGACGAAGATGTTCGCGGTCGCGACGTCTTCCTGGTGCAGCCCACTTGCCCGCCCGTCAACGACAACTTGATTGAGTTGTTGACGATGATCGATTGCTGCAAGCGTGCCAGCGCCGAGCGGATCACCGCCGTGATTCCGTATTTTGGCTACGCAAGACAGGATCGCAAAGACGAAGGCCGCGTGCCAATCACCGCGAAATTGGTTGCGAACCTGATCACGCGAGCCGGCGCCGATCGCGTCCTCACCATGGATCTGCACGCCGCACAAATCCAAGGATTCTTCGACGTCCCCGTCGATCACCTGTACGCCGCTCCAGTCATCAACGATCACTTCGTCAGTCGCCGATTCGCCGGCGATGAAGTCGTCGTCGTCAGTCCCGACGAAGGCAGTATCAAACGAGCTCTCGGTCACACCAAACGACTCGGTGGCAATTTGGCAATCGTCGACAAACGTCGTACCAACGCCTTGGAAGTCCGCCAAAACACGATCATCGGCGGCCCCGTCGAAGGCAAGGTGGCTCTCATGTTCGACGACATGATCAGCACGGCTGGATCAATCTGCGGTGCGGCCCGCTTGGTTCACGAAGCGGGTGCGAAAGAGATTCACATCGCTTGCACTCACGGCGTTCTGTGCGGCCCCGCCATTGAACGACTGCGTGACGCTCCGATTGATTCGATCACCGTCACGGACACGATTCCAGTGACGGGCGAGAAGTTGTTGCCGAACCTGGTTCAGCTTTCGGTGGCACCGCTGTTGGCCGAAGCCATCAAACGAATTCACCACGACCAATCGATCAGCGAACTTTTTCGCGAACGCTGATCAGGCGCATAGCGACCGGTGGTCACTCGGAGTCTTGGCAGAAGTTTTCGACGATGCCAATTCCGGTCAATCCGTTTCGACGAAGATCGTCAACGAGCGCTTCGATTTCCGAAACGTCCGTTCGGCTTGCATCACGCACGACCAACGCCGAGTCACAAAGACTCGCGGTCGACAATGCGGAAGTGCCACAGTCGATGATCACCAGATCGAATGATTGCTTGAGTCGCTCGACGACCTGCTCCAACTCGCTCGAGGTGGGAGACAATTCGTCTGCTCCCGGTAGCAGTGGAATCAAGGTCAATGCGTCAGAGTCAGACGCAACGGCAATTTCCTCGATGGGAATGCCATCCCGGATCGCGTCGATCCAGTCGTGATCCAATTCCAGTGCGAAGTCGTCGACCAGAGTCGGACCGTTGCTGTCGGCATCTACCAAAGCAACCTTCATCCCCGTGCATGCAACACTCAGTGCAATGCCCATGGCGACGGTCGAGCGACCTTCACCGGGAAGAACACTGGTGAGGGCGATGGACCCTAGTCCATCTCGCTGCGCGTCGACGATGTGTTGTCCGAGTTGATCGGCCAGCGCCCCGCACAAGAATAATTCTGAGACGGTATCCGGGATATCGAATTCGTTCACTTGCCATGCAGCGACAAACGCTCGCTTGGAAACTTGCGTCGGCTTGGCGGTTGACGCAGCGACGGTTTCAGGTCGTTTTTACCGTTTCTGGCTGGACCGACGGTGCGGGCTCGGCCACGGCTGCGGTCTGCTGCCACATCGATTCGGCGAGGTAGCGTTCCGCTTCGCTCATTGTTTCAGCCACACGAACTGCGACTTCCGGCATCGATTGCGGCTTGGGTTCCCGTGCTGGAATCTGGCTTGGTGCCGGCGAGTCGGCAACGGGTTGCGAGACAACCGTTTCGATTGTGTTGGTGTCCGACACCGGTGCAACTGGAACCTTTGCAACGCCTGATACGATCAGCGGTTCGCCAATTCGCCGAGCCGTTTCTTCCGCGTTCACCGGGCGATCAATCCGCAAACGGGCCGACTGATCTGCAGTCTCCATCCAAATCGAGGATGATTCCGCCACGGAAGCATCCAGCTGCATTCCAGTCACATCGTCGCGACGATCGCCTACCATCGGCTTCAACCGATCAGATGGGCGGTTGATTGGCGTCGACGATTTCTGGATCAACGGGGCCTTTGGTGCAGGAACAAAGGGTTCGCTTGCTGGTGCAACATGATCCGTTGGCGTTCCAACGCCGGTGCCTTCCGTCTCTTGCTGACGACGCAGCGAAGCAGCGCGATCCAAACGCAACACAGCTTCGTCTAAGCGGCGAGTAACACGTTCAGATCGCTCCAAACCAGTCGATGATTCTTGAGCAGCAGTGTCAATCGTTCGCGGCAAATCGGAGACGGATTCGATCGAATCGACAGCCTGCATCTGAGCCACTGTTGTCGAAACGTAGCGACGATTCCGAGCATGCGATTGAATGAAGTTATTGGATTGATTCATCACGTTTCCCTGTCACTCAGCGGCGCAGATTAAAATCGGGATAGAAAGGCGGTGCGGCAACTCGGGCTTCGGGTTGGTCACTCGTTGCCGGGGTTTGATTTCCGACAGAACCCTCCGGCCCATCGCCTGGCAATGCAAAGCGGAAGTCGGGAGTGCTTGGTGACTGAGTTGCGGGAAATTCGTTTGCTCCAGCAACCTGCTCGGCAACGGTCGCTGCCGGCGAACCAGCGTCAGCAGGTGCAGCGTTGGATGCTTGATCACCCGTCTCCGATGGCATCGGTGGCAAGTAGTCCATCCAGTTTGAAATTGGCCCCGGCGTTCCGGTCTGCAGTGGAACTGGAACCGCAGGTGGAGTTTCTTCGAACGATGGCGTGTCAGTCGGTGGGACATCCGTCGTCAATGATTCACTGCCAGACGAAGTGCCTTGGCTGGTGGTTGCCTCATTCGCGTCGAATTCTTCGGCGGTGATTTCCGCTGGCGAACCAGCAGCGTAGTTTGCAGCCAAGGCATCGAGTGACATGCCAACATTGCTTGGCGACGAAGCGACTTGAGGTTCACGAACAGACGGCGATACGGCTTCAGCTGATACTTCTTGATGGAACGGCACCGAATCAAACGGAATTTCTGCATCGAAGCTTTGTTGCATCGTTGAAGACGCCAATTGCGATTGAACTAGGCTAGTTCCGGCCGGAGCCATTCCCATCGCATTGGTTGCCAAGGGTTGGCCCAAGGTTGTCTTTTTAACCGAATGCGTCGGAGCTCCCGCGGTCATAGAAGGACCAAGTGCTGTGTGACCCGGTTCCGATTTCAAATTACTATTCTCGCTGACTACGACACGGTCGGTCCTATTGCGATCGTCAAAGGGTTTCTTTGGTCGTGTTTTCGCGTTGTCACTGGCAATCGAATTGACCGAGGACAGATCGTCATCCTTCGCGGCCGAACGATCAACCTCGGGTTCCTTCGCGATCAATGCTTCTGAATTTTGCTTCGCGTTAGGATGTCGTCGCGGCGCGAACACTGCCCAGCATGCGAGCACTGCAAGCAGAACCAACAACGTATTGCGTGATCCAACGACAGCCAGTGCTCGATTGCCGAACGTCTCCGAGCTCTCTTTCCACGACGTTTTAGGCGGCGCTTCAGTAGGTTTGGAATCGGCCATGACCGTTGCGGTTGCGCTGGGCGGCGATAAGACCGGTTGCACCGACGGTGTGTTCTGAGCCGTCGCGTCTTGTATCGACGTGTGTTGGGGCGTTGTGTCTTGAGTCGTGCGGACGCCACTCGCTGAACCGGGTGTTGTCGCTTCAGGTAAAGTCACGGGCGTCTGCGGCGGCACCAAGTTGGGCAAACGCGTGACGCTGGCAGTAGCATCCAAGTTGCTGGGGATTTGCGATGCAACTTCGAGCATTTCTTGCATCGACAGCCGCGCCTCGCTCTCCGACTCCTCCGGAGCCGATGATTCTTCGACGAAGCTCTCATCCGGATCTGTTGGCGGACAAAGGTCCGGTAGTCGAATCAAAGTTGGCGCCATTTCATCCATCCCTCCGCGAGACGGCTTGGAGTGACGGCTTGGATTTGTATTTTTGGACGCGGTTGTCATGCGTACTTCTCTCGTTTTGGAACGTGAGTGGTCTACGGAAACATCCTCCACGTACAGGACTCTCCAGGCGCAACATCTCCCCTCCACAAATCGACATCAAACAGAAACGATCTTGAGGGAAATCCGGAATAGCGAAACTTTGCGGGCGACTACAAGACGGATCAAGCAAACAACGATTGCGAACCAGTTTCACGCGATTCGTTTCATTAGTGCCACTCCAAAGAGTCGGGACAATTCTCAGTTTGCTTGGACTCTGTTAAACTAGAAGTTGTCGAACTTCCCACTCACCTTTCGGTACAAATCGATGAAACAAGTTTTCCAAGGCGTTTGCTTCGCCTCTTTGATCGCCTTCGGCTCCTGTGCATTGCCAGGTTGCGGATCCGATGAACCAGCATCCGTCGTGGACTCAACGGACCTTGATGCGATCGCAGATTACGAACGAATGATCGCTGAAGAAGAGAAAGCAGCTCAAGAAGGAATGGAAGCCGCAGAGTAGTTCGCAGATCAGATAAGCCGAAATAAAAAAGAACGCCACGTTGTTTCCAACGTGGCGTTCTTTTTGAAAAAGCGATCGCTGCCAGGATAAGCATCCTGCAGGCATGTCGTATCAGAACTCGCCGTCAATCACTTCACGAGCTCCTCGCGATCCCAGTGCCCCCCACAAGCCATAAGGACTTTGTGCTCCGGGCTGGTTCATATTGGCATCGTTCCCGTTTCGCCAGACCACCGGGTTGTTCTGATTGCCAGCTTCGATCGATGAAGTGATGAATTTTACAGCACCATCGCCCATCAATACGTGCGCACCACCTTGGTGACGACTGGAAACCGTCATGATGGACGGCCCGTTCGAGTCGTGGGGAATGCAGGTGGGGCTGTTGGGAGGCAGAATTGTGTGGACTTGCGATTGTGCGTTTTGGCAGTCTGCCCAGCGGAATCCGCGTCCCTTGCTGACGCCCTCGAGAGCTCCAGCTGTCCAAAACTGTGGCCGTTGAGGATCGATCATTGTACCGTCTTCAATACACAGCCTTGGATTCTGACGAATCGCTGTCTGGGCCGGCTGACGATCGGGGTGACGCTTGGCACGAGTTCTATTGTCAAGGTCACCGAGGTCAGTTGCAATTTCTCCCATCGCGATGGTGTTGGACAATCCATCCAACACGTCGCGGAACTTCACCTGCTTGTGCTTCACAAAGAAACCTCGGTTGGCCGCGCGAGAATGCTGTGCGTAATTGTTTGCCTGACCAGCATTGGCTGGCCGGAGGTCGCCGTGCATCGTCCACCAGAAAGAGTCCCCCATCGACATCGCATAGTTAGTCCGGCCCAAGCTTGGTAGCCCTTTGCCCGGGTCGCTGGGACAACGCAGTGTAGGAAGCTCCGTCGTCCATGGCTTGTATTGGATGTTCTGGGGGGTTGGGCCCATCGCTGGCCATGGATTTGTTGGTGTACCAATCCCAGCCCCGGTGTTGCCATCAGTCCGCTCCGAGTTCGGATTCGTGATTTGCTCCCAAAGCCCTTGCTGCTCCATAAACGGAGTCATCCCGACGAGGGCACTCAGTCGCCAGTAGTTATGGTTGTTGTAACTAGTCCACCAATTGTGGCCACCATTTCCCACGTCGGTCCCCACACCCTGCATCGGTGCCCCGTTGTAGGCACTGTGGTAGTTGTGAATGGCAAGCCCAAGCTGTTTGAAGTTGTTGCTGCAGCTCATCCGGCGAGCAGCCTCGCGAGCCGCTTGTACCGCCGGCAATAGCAGCCCAACCAACACGCCAATGATCGCAATAACAACCAATAGCTCGACCAAAGTAAAACCGCGACTGCGGTGTCTCTTTGAAATCATTTGTTCATCCCAGAAATAAGAAGTTCGAATATCGACATGGATAGCCCCGACAACCCATCGTACAGTCCATAGAGCTATATTCCACCACGTTCAAAAGTCGCGTAAGGCACCCAACCAGACTTCCAATGGTGCCACGAACCTCGCTAAACGCCCAAAACACCGACTATTCAAAGTGCCAGCTGGATAGCTAGCATCCGTAGAAATTTAAAATTTTTACAGAGTTTTTTCGTCGTCAAACTTGGAATTGGCCGAATCGCCCCCGGAAAACACTCAGGCAGCTCCGCATGGCGACGTGAATGATGCCTTCGGCTTCCCGCAAGTGAACGAAAACCAGGTTTATCAACAACGTGACGTTCGCCGTGATTCAGCAGTGAATCGCCGGCAAAATTAGAGCTCGCCGTCGATTCTCCCTTCGATTGGACGTCACCAGTATAGAGTTTGGGAACGGTCTATTTTCCTGCTCGTCCAGAGGCGGAACCTCACTTGGAAATTGATGCGTTCAGCCCTTTCGCTTGCTGCTGGGCAGCCTCCATGACGGCGTCAATTTCCACAGGAACTCCGCCTAGCTGCTTGCTTTCGTATGCCGCTTGCATGAAGGCGTACAACTCGATTGTTTCTGCCGAATCGACCGGCGACTCGCCCGTGCGAAAGAACCGAGCGATCTCGACGAGCAATGGTCGGTAGCCGTCGTACTTCCCAATTTCAGAAATGGCTTTCTCTCCGTAGACCATTCCGCCGTAGCCTGAACTGCCTGCCCGAATTCCTCGGAAGGTTCCAATCCGGCCGTCACCCCAACGACCTACGGCCAATTCGAAATCCTCGGTCGAGGTGTGAGAAACCGTTTTGCAGCCAACACCCATGCAGGTGTAGAGCGTTTCGACGCCGTGGATCCCATACCAATACAAATCCACATGGGATGGTTCAATCTTGCAGGGACTATGTGCACTGCAGCCAAGAACTCGCCCCACTGAACCAGACCGAATGGCCTGGGCACCGTCGCTGTACCGCAACGATGAGCTCGAGAAAACGGGCACGTCGTAGTGCTTCGCCGCGTCGAAGATGGCGATCGTTTCAGCCAAGTTGGATCCGACGGGCTTGTCGATAAACACGGTCTTCCCAGCCGCGAAAACTTGCATTGCCTGTTCGTGATGGATCGTCCCATCGTTGGTTTCCAACAAGACACAGTCCACTTTGGACAGCAACTCGCTGATGGAATCGACGATCTCGATTCCCATTGATTTCAACTGCTCGGTGTATCCGGGAATCCGACTGCTGCTGGATTCGATCGTTCTGCTTCCGAACGGATAAGCCGCAACGACTTGAAACCCCGCCAACGGATCATCGTCCGAATGCTCGGCATTGAACTCTTTCGCAAACGCCGGCGTGTGGGACGTGTCCAGACCGATGATGCCAATTCGAACGGGTTCGTCCGCACGAGCACTGCCGACCGAAGACAGCACGCTCGCGCACAAAAACATCACGACACCAATCAAACCAACCCGCATGGGACCACTTTCAAAACAAAAACGAAGAACAAGATGAACAGACCAAGCTAGACCAACTGCAAAGGCTCAAACCACCGGCTTCCAGCCCGGTTCATATTCGCGTCCCCAATATGCAAGCGCTTCGGGGTTCCCAATGGGTTTGCCGGTGGCGGAATCAATTTCCAGCTCCGCTGAGCTGCGATAAGCCATGTTGCCCAAATGGCAAAGCAACGTGCTCAGATGTGCTTCCTGAATGTCCGCATTGGGTCGGCGACCGGTGCGAATAGCGTCCAAGAAATCGGCCAAATGAGTTGTGTCGCCGCCCTCATCATTGACGGTCTCAATTTCCTTGTTGCGATCATCGAATCGAGTGAAGCCATTTCCCCGGACGATGATCGAACCTTCGCTCCCGTGGAAGCTGACTCCCACCGCCGCATCGTGTGGCCCCAAAGGAGACCAACTCAATCCTTCCCAGGTCGCCGTTTTTCCTTCGGGGAAATCGTACGTCACCATCATCGTATCAGGCGTTTCTTGATCGTCGTCGTGCCGGTACTTGCCGCCACCCGAACGAACGCGACTGGGCGTTGTGACCTGCAATCCCCAACGAGCCAAATCCAGCACATGGATGCCGTTGTTGCCCAATTCGCCGTTGCCCCAATGCCAACGCCAATGCCAGTTGTAGTGAACCACATTGTCAACGTACTCGCGGCGCGGCGCGGGGCCTTGCCACAGATCCCAGTTCAGCCAATCCGGCACTGATGCGGTTTTGCCATGCCCAATCGACGGACGCCGGTTGTTGTACCAACTGCGTGAATAAGAAACGTCACCGATGCCGCCCGTATGCACCAATTCGATCGCACGAATGATTGCCGGCCAACTGCGACGTTGCGATCCCATTTGCACGACTCGGTTGTGCTTCCGCGCCGCTTCGACCGCCAACACACCTTCCTCCGCGGTCTGGCTGCATGGTTTTTCTACATACACATGCTTTCCGGCGGCACATCCCAAAATCGTTGCGGGTGCATGCCAGTGGTTGGGA
The DNA here is from genome assembly GCF_000338295.1 of Rhodopirellula europaea 6C. Taxonomy (GTDB): domain Bacteria; phylum Planctomycetota; class Planctomycetia; order Pirellulales; family Pirellulaceae; genus Rhodopirellula; species Rhodopirellula europaea. Next base: position 9,937 of record NZ_ANMO01000002.1, on the reverse strand, counting down.
GCTGCCACGACAATAGCGTCCACGTTCTCGTCTTCCAACAACTTCCGAACATCAGCAAACGTTTTCGGCCGATGCCCTTGGGCATCCGCAACGGAATTCGCCACTTTGTCCGACGCTCGCGAATCCACATCGCAGATCGCGACCACGTCGGAACCGGGATCTTTGATGAATCCTTTCGCTAGCGCCGCCCCACGATTATTGACTCCCATGATCCCAACGCGGATGACTTCATTGGGCGACTTTTTCGGGGCCGTTTCTGCGAACACGGAACGAGCGGTAACGGTTGCACCCAATGCGGCCCCCGCTTTCAAGAACAACCGACGATCACGTGTCCGATGCCTCGACTGCATGGACGCGGAAGACTGCACATCAGAATGCTGAGGACGCATGGTCACGGCGAAATCCTTTGGCTGGATCGAACGCGTCAATCGACATTCGTGACGTTGTCTTGGCCTCACACACCAAAGCGTGCAGGATCAAGCCGCGTGACGACTGGGATTGGCAAATGGCCTTCGAAGCTTCGACTGAGCTCATCTCCATCGATGCTGCCGTCACCACGGTAGACGGTGAACCAACAGCCCGCATCATTGGAGAGATGTTCTAGAGCGTCAAAGACCAATCGATCGATGGGAGGGAAGGAGGTGGGACAACTGAGTTTGCCTCTCGGCCAACTCGACAAGCAATCGCCTGAGATCGACTCGGGCAAATCGCTTCGCTGACGCTCATTGTAAGCAGATTCTTTAGCGGATTGGGCGTCGCAATTTGTCCTCCGCCGAGTGTGGATCCAACGGGACCCTGGACACAAACCAAAGATGGAAAGAGATTGGCACGGACTTTCGCCACCTATCGACCGCCGCAACGGTGCAAGAGACCCTGATGAGCCTTCCTGATTCGACGTCACCCCCAAATGATTCGTCCGCCACGATGATGGATCGGTTGGTGCTGTCCTACCTGGATATTCGACGAGCGATCGGGCTTAGCGGTTTGGTGCTGCCACTCGTTTTGGGCCCCGGCGGCTTGCTGCTAGGGATCGAAATCCAAGAGAACATGAGCAGCTACTATCACACTCCATTGCGGGATGTGTTTGTAGGAACACTCTGTGCGATTGGCATCTTCCTGTTCTGCTACCGCGGATACGACCGGATCGAAAATTGGACGGCGAACATCGGAGCGGTCGCGGCAATTGGAATCGCTCTGTTTCCATTGGACTATGGCAGCGATCCGCTGATCCAAAAGTCATTCGTGGGCTACGTCCACACATTCAGCGGCGGTGTGTTTTTCACAACACTCGCGTTCTACTCGCTGTACCACTTCCCACGCGATTCCAGGCGGGAAGCCGAGTCCCATTTGTTCGAACGCTCATTGGCCTTTCGTGCCAGCGGATTGACCATCCTGTTGATCACCTTCGCGATGGGCGGCTACATGTTGCTCGTTCCTCAAGACTGGAAGGATTGGCTCAATGGCTACAACTTTTTGTTCTGGGCGGAATGGATCGCCGTTTGGTCCTTTGCAAGTTCTTGGCTCGCCAAAGGTCGCATCATCGTTACCGAGATCGGTGTCGAAGTCCTTGCCTATTCGCGAAAGATGGTGCTGCAACACGGATTGGGAATCAAAGACAATCCGTGATTCTCGCGATTGATCGTCACTGATGCAGGATGCCAAACGTACGTGCAAACTCAACGTCGTCTTCGCTGAGTTTTTCGAGCGGGACCGAGATGGTTTGCCGATTGTCCAGCCGCAACAGCGAGACATCCGACTTCCCCACCGATTGCAACATCGCTTTGATGGTAAAGGTGCCGCTTGGGTCCGACCACTCACGCGGAAACTTCGTCGCCGCTTTGCGAATCGAATCCCAACGGCTCAAGATTTGTTCGAATTGAATGTCGTTCGTCCAATCAGAATCGTCCTCGAGTTCCTTTTCCAGCAAACGCTGCAACCTTGAATTGGCCGGCGGAGGTGCACTGTTGGTCGCGATTTGTGTGTACTGAACTCCCAGAGCCCGATCCGGACGAAACACGCTTTTCTTGGACCGCGGTTCCCAATACTTCGCCATGTCGGCTTGCTGCTTCGAAGTCAGCCGCGGCAAATTGGCGGCATCAAAAGCCTCCATCGTCGGAAGCAGATCATGGTCGAACAACATCGCTCGAATCGGATCGAGGTAGTGAAACCCAACCCGCAAATCAAACTGGGTTGCTTTGCCGATGTAACTCGCACCATCAATCTTGTAGTCAACGCTCCCGGCATAGGGCATTCCCATCTCAGGCGAAAACTCCCACATCCCAGACCCTGAAAGCGTGAGTTGTTGCCCAGCGGAAACGCCGCCAGCGATTTCAACCTCGCGACCGAACGCCAAATGGCCTTCTTTCATTGGATTCTGCGGGGTCATCAGCGAGAAGATTGAAATCCTCGACTTTGCAACTTGGTCGCTGTCAGATGAAACGAAATTCAATTCGCTCTCGGCGCGAGAGCTGAATCCAGAGACCGTTTTGCCATCGTTAGGCAACTGCAAAAAGATCAATCCCGCGATCGCTCCCGTGGCAAAAGGCAACTCCCCTTTGGCACCCTTGCCTCGAATTTTTCCGGATGTGGTGCACCAGATCTCGCCCCCACAGAACTGAAACAGCCCCGGGTACCGTTCCAGCTCATACAGCGTTCGACGCTGTTGCTCCTTTCGCATCGCTTCCGCCCGCTCGCTGGCGGCCTGATGAAAGCGAGCCATCCCAGGATCGCCAGACGCAGACCCAAATGAATTGCTTGGCCCCGACTCATAAGACTCCCGCGTGCGTCGATGGTGATTCGCCAGCGTGCCTTTGTTCGCAAGCTTGTTTCCCATGAAGGGAATCGTTTGGTAGGTCCCGGACCATTCCTCGGAATCAGAACTCTTCACCACATACCGCAATCGACATCTCTGCCGCACCATGATTGGATTGCGTCCGCCTTCAGTACGTTCAACGATCCGATATTCGATTCCATAGTCAAACGTTTCCCCAACGGCAGGCGCGTAGACAACGTCCTGCCCGGAGGCCACGTTCAGCATCCCGAACGCTCCCGCAACGATCGCGATGACGGAGCACTGCCAATTGTCGATCCTTGACATCCTCACAATTCCTCTGCCAATTGTTCCATGTCTGTCTTCAGCGTTCGCATGTAACGTCGCCACTCCAATTCGAGCGTGACGCGGTCGCCAAAACATTCGTTGAACAACTCCACCAGTTCCGTTCCCTTTTCCCGCGGGTCCGTGTCCGCCGAAATCTTTCGCGACTTGCCATAGAACTGAATCAGCTCATCAAAGCGTTCTGTGAACAAGTAGTGCGTCAGAGCCCACGCCTGTCCGTACGCGGGAAGTTGGTCGCCAAGAGCCGTTTCGACAATGAACCCGAGATCCGAAACGATGAACTCCACGCTGCCGCGAACGGGATCGCCTTCCAACGCGCGGTAGTAACTGATCCGGTTTTGATCCACCACACCAACGCCACTCCAAACCGCCAACTTCGATGACTCAAAGTACGACGCCAATCCTTCGTGAACCCACCGGATGAACACGCCATCTCTCGGAAACAAACCAGTGTTGGCGGCAAGCTGGTGAACCGCTTCATGCGAAACCGTTGCAACGTCTTCGCTTTCGTGTTCGATGTCGATCAACAATGAAACCGTGTTGGCGAACCGAATGATGTGAGCAGCATTGGGACTTCGAGTCCGTTTGGCCTGCTCCTTCATTTCATCCAGTTTATCCGTCAACTGTTTCAACAATAAAAAGATTTCGGTGGTACCGGAGTCGTAAAAGAACGAAACGTTTTCCTCGGGAAGGTAGAAACCCGCGATCTGTTTCAGCCCCATCTCGAGCCGTCGTTCCATCAAGAGGAAATCCTTGTGTTCCGAAAACAGAACGGCGTTGAGTGGTTCGCTTGGCGGCCGCAGATAAAACCCACGAAGTGCGAACGTTAAAAAGTAGGACTCGTAGACCTTTTCCAACAACTCCAAACGCATTTCCGCGCGAGTCATCTTGGTCACCGCGTCTTTTTCACTTTGGGCGTCATGGAACAATGCGAAATGCTTGCTCCGCGACATTTCCATTCGACTCCCGCCGATCAAGTTTCGAACATGCGCCTCGCTGCCGGAATTATTGGGAACCGGACGATTGATGTGGACCATCAACGCCGCCAACTTCTTGATCTTCTCGTCCGTCGGATCCAACTTCCACGCGTCACTGAGCAATGACTTGCATTCCTTCAGCATCCCGTGCTGAAGTGCCCACTGAGCCAACTTGATGTAGTTGTCGACGGTTTTCTCGCTGAGGATTTTTCCCGACTTGCGTCGAAAGATCGTTTGACGTGTCGGCGTCTTGATCACTTGCAGATCGCGAGCGTTGAAATACAGCGACCCTCGAGGATGACGAAATGTGACCGTCCCGCCGGGGTTGTAGTTCGTCTCGCCTTCCAACAACAAACCCGCATCCGTTCCTGGAATCTGATAAATCGCGTAGTCCGCTTGGGCATTTCGCGAGAAGCAAAGGCTCGTCAGGAGCCCGCCCGCCATCAACCAAGCGAGCAAACTCATCCGCGGTTGGAACCGTCGTTTTCGCCCCGATGATACGTCCGGCTTTTGAAATTCCATTCGTTTGCCCGCCATTCCTGTCCCCATCACTACGAATCATTCGTCGACCACCCCGACAGTCATGCTCCGCTCAGGCAAAACAGCCCGCGAGGTGTGGTCGCCATCCCCTAACAAAGGAGCGATTGTAACTCGTCATCGCTCAGTTTGTGCTGACAGCCGCAACGGGAATCCACGCAATTCGCGGTTTGTCCTCGTCGAGGACGTATTCCTTCACACAGGACACTTCACGGATGAACAGTGATGCAAATCCGCAACACCAGAAACCGACACAACCAATCGGATTCCGCAACGATCGAGCGTCTCTGCCAGCGAATGAGTTGCATTGGCCAACTGAGAGCTCACCTCACACTTTGTGGCATTTCCGAAGGACGAACCCGGTCTTTCTCGACACTCGCCGACCATTGCTCAAGTTCGCGACTCATCCTCTCTGCAACGTCGGGATACTGTTCCGACACGTCCCGCGATTCCGTCGGATCGTTTCGCAAATCAAACAAGACACTCGGCTCGGTGGAGTCTTTCAACTTCGTCCCACGAGTCACGTAGGGTCGCACGAGTTTGAATTGTTCATGACGGACCGCCGCGTTGTGTGTGTAGTTCGGCGAGCCTCGATTCCATTGCCAAAATCGCATCGTCGAGTGGGCGACCGAGGCGTCTTCCAAAACCGCCGCGAAACTCTCGCCGTCCAGTCGATTTAGCGTGGCGAGATCGACTCGACAAAGATCCAGAATCGTGGGCATCAGATCAACAAACGTGACCATCTGATCTCGATGCCCAGGTGCAAACCGTTTGGGCCAACGAACGAACAAAGGCACTCGAATGCCGCCCTCGTTGACCTGATACTTTGTGCCTCGCAAACCTCGATTGAATCGCTCTCCTGTCAACGGATCGGGGCCGTTGTCGCTCGCGAAGATGACGATGGTGTTGTCGGACAATCCCAAATCATCGATCTCCGACAACAACTCACCGATCCCACGATCCATCACTTCGATCATGGCATAGATAGTCGCTGTGGATTCGTCGAAACCTTGACCTCGGTACCGAGCAATGATCTCGGGCGGCGCTTCCAACGGGCGATGAGGAGCGTAGTGTGCGAGATGCAAAAAGAACGGATGCTCGCGGTGTCGACGAACAAACTCGATCGCTCGACGGTTTAAATCATCGGTCAAATAGCTTTCATCAACGTTGCTGATTTGCCGTTTTTCTGAGAAGGGATATCGAAAGTAGCCGACATTGTCTGAACCGAAGAAGCCTTCGAATTCGTCGAAACCGCGATCCAGTGGATGAAACCCGTCGCCTCGACCAGTGTGCCACTTTCCGACCAGTCCAGTCGCGTAGCCAGCATCTTTCAACACATTGGCGATCGTTGTTTCGTCACGTCGCAGGCGAGTCATCTTCGGGTACTTGTTCATGTTCAGCGTCACCACGCCGGTGCGATGCGGATACCGTCCCGTCAACAACGCCGCTCTCGCGGGCGCACACACGCATGATCCACTGTAAGCCTGCGAGAACTGAATCGACTCGCTGGCAAGCCGATCCAGATTTGGCGTTCTGGTCGGAGAACCATCGCCACCGGCAAGATCCCCCACCGCCAAGTCGTCAGCGAGAATCACAATGACATTGGGTCGTCGACTCGTCGCGTCGCTTTCTGAATGTGCATTCGCATCTCCCTCCTGAACCAATGGAGCTTGTCCCAGGCATTCGTTCAGCGATACCAGGATCAAAACGATGGCGACAAACGGCGAAAACTTCATTGGTGGTTTCTTGATCGTGGAGGGATTCGCGTCCAATCAATGATACCGACTCATTCGGAAAACTGGCGTCGGCACGCTAAAACGAACGTGTTCGCCGTGCTTCAGCTGTCTCGATGGAAGAGAATAGTCAGCACAGTCGTGGGGCGCCGCGACGAGCATCCTTTGATCAGCGAAGTTCCTACGTTCACGTTTCGCTTACGCCGGGGTAGCATCATCGCACGGCGTCCCAGCACGGAAAGCCTGCCAGACCGTCTCCGCAACATCGCAAAGTGAGCCATGCCCTCGCCAAGCCCTCGTTCCGCTTCATCGCCATCCAAACCACAGCTATCGGTTCGGAAGAAGATCCTGTTTTCCTTTGTGTTTGTTGTGGGGGTGCTTGGAACGATTGAACTCGTGCTGCGTGTCGCGAGAATCGGCGAGCCACCCGCAATCGGTGTGCTTCGATTTGGATACGACACAGGCATTCCAATCTTCGACGCCGATGGTATTGAGCGGGAAGGTGAGTTCTATCAGGACGTTCCCCTGTTCGAAGCGGATCCCAATCTGTTTTGGAAGCCGATCGCCGATACGCCGTTCACGGGAGCGGACGGCCTGCGTCTGCCTGCTCCATCGCAGAAGTCAAAAGATGATGGCGTCTACCGAATCGGAGTGATCGGAGACTCATGCAGCTTTCTCGGCGAAAAGGTCTATCCCGCCCGGTTCGCTGATCTTTTGCGAGAATCGACCGGACGTGAAATCGAAGTCGCCAACGCCAGTTGCCCGGGCTACACATCCTTTCAAGGCGAACGGCGGTTGCAGACATTGTGGCCTTGGGAACCAGACGTCGTCCTCGTTTACTTTGGATGGAACGACCACTGGAAGTCACTCAACGGACAAACCGATCAGGACACGATGCAGCGTCAAATCTTGAGCGACCGTGCACGCACCTGGTTGGGCAAGTCTCGGATCTTTTGGTGCATGTACTCGCTGCGAACAAAGCTCGCACCACTGAAATCAATTCGTGACGCCCCCGTCCGTGTTCCGCTGGCCCATTATCAAGAGAACCTCCAAGAGATTCTCGCGAGCACCAATGAACGAGACCTTCCAGTCATCTTCATCACCGCGCCTTCGGCCTATCGAGAAGGAAAGGTGCCACCTTGGTCATACGAATTCTTTGGCCAGTTCTATGGAATGAGCCCCGAGGAAGTTGCCAGCATTCCTCAGACACATCGTCAATACAACGAAGTGGTACGGCAGATCACGGAAGCAAACTCATCCGCCTATTTGGTCGACGTCGCTGCAGCCTGGGGAAGGGACGAGGACGAGCCCAAAGATCCAGAACGATTCCGGAGTGATCGAATTCACTTGACCGAACAGGGCCACCAAGAGATTGCCGAACAACTGCTGCAACGATGGAACGAGGCAGAGCTGGGCAAGACGGAGCTCGTGACGTCAGCAGAACTCGGCACCGAGTGATGCTCTTGACGGGCCTCGCTCGTCCTCCCGCCCTTGCACCACTCCCGAGAACGGCCCAAGAGGCGAAGCCAAACCCGAAGCCAGAGCGGCAAAACGCCCACGAAAAACGGCGCACAAAAAAAGCCAAACCCCGTATTTTCCGGGGTTTGGCTTGAATCGTCTCGGCCTGTCAGGCCCGTTGATAGCGGCAGAGGGACTCGAACAAGCTTCTGGAACACGGGGAAAATCTGGTTCCGAGCACATACCCGAAGCCAAAACCGAAGCCGACAATTCGAGACATGCCGATATCCTGGCAATCGCAGACTGGCTCATTCACAACCTGAACGATGCCGAGTTGGCCCAACTACAGAAACATCTAATTGCAGGCCGGCCGAAGTCGGCGACCTCCATTTGACGTTGGGCACGGTCAACAACAACCACTACGCGAAGACGATGCGGGCCAGTTTCGGCCGTGCCATGATTGATGGAGTCAAGATCGTCGCTGAGTACATCGTGTCCCACGTTTCAGCGACGCAGTTTGACTCCCTTCACCGCGAGTTGCTCCAGCGTAGGCTAGACCCTCGGGGCGATTGAGGTCGCCGAGCACTTCTATCCACTCGAACTCTCTAACCGAGACGAGAATGCTGCCGATTAGTGACCGGGTGGCCCCTCGCTGCGAGTCAACAGAAGGTTCGCTGCTCAGTGCTCCAAGATCGGATAGCCGAGTCTGCGGAATCGACGCCATCGATTGTGCTGATTGAAGATACCGTTGACGTACCGACACGTGAACTCTTCGAATCGTCTCTTGAGTCCGTAGCATTGCGAGGACCCTATCCTTGAAATGTGCCCTACGGACCCTACAGTCCCTGGCTGAGCCATTGGTAGCAGTTCGGTGATGTGAAAGCACGAACCCGTCCACCTATGGCGGTCGCATCTACTGTCGTCAATTCGGCGAGCGCTCGCCGAATTCGTGGCCCTGAAAAGTGCGTTGCAAGGGTTAAATGGACGGTCAATCAGCAAGGTGATAAAGCGACGTCCCACTGGCCTTCAACGGGCGATCCAGTTGCCTTGAGAGGACGGCTCATATCAGTGCGTCGTGACAATTTGCGGTGGTCAGAGATCGACCCTCGAACAGTTTATCGCAACTGATTCGTGTCAATTCCACATGGCGACATCCACATCCTTCTGCAAGCAACATGCCCTCTTCCTGCGGACCAGGCGAGTCGCACGAGTGACTGTCAGTAGTCGATTTGCAACCGTTCAATCGGGGACGCGTTTTCGAACTGGTGTACGAATTTGGACATCGTAGTGGATTTGGCATCATCGTTTCTGTCACCACGATCATGACCGAAACAACTTGGGCGGCGGCGAAGCTCTCCCGGAATTCTCCGGAGATCGCGGTGACACGCGCCGCCGCCCACTTCTAATTGGTTCAGCAAATGTCACCGGCAACCGAACGTACGTACGAACTCCCAGCAATTGATGAGGCCCTCGAAACACACGACGTGATCAGCGGAGTGCACGAAGCTTGTAAATCCGTGGCGATGATTTCAGCGGAGGACTTCAATCGACTGGTACAGTCCATCGAACAAGATGGCCTGCTCGATCCCGTTCGGATCAACCGTGACGGCGTCCTCTTGGACGGCAGATGTCGGCTGTGCGCACTGCATGTGCTTGGCATCTCAATATCCAAAGACGAAATTGAGACCTCCGATCTCGACCCATGGAAGGTAGCATCGTCGAACGAAGCCAGACGGCATTTGACGAAGGGGCAAAAGAACATGGTGGCAGCCAAACGCTTGGAGGCTGAACGCCAAGCCGGCCGGAAACGACAAAGCGAGGGTGCCAAGAAAGCTAACAAGCGTCGCACAAACCCAGTTGCAACGGACTCCGTTGCAACTGGGCGGAATGCTCCAGTACTTGATACGGTGGCGAAATCAGAAGGCCTATCTCGTGAGGAGCTGCGGCTTGCGGAATTGCTTTGCAAGAATGAGCCGGAGCTCGCCAAGCAGGTTGAGAATGGAGAAATCGACTGGAACACCGCGATCGAAAAGTGCGGTCTCAAAGCACCGAAACCAAAGAGGGCTAAGAAGAAGCCGAAATCAGCGCGGCGAGAGGAACGCAACGCTAAGCCGAGC
>NZ_ANMO01000001.1 GCF_000338295.1 Rhodopirellula europaea 6C | reverse complement strand
GCAATCGACAGTGCGGTGCCGAAGCTGTCCATGATGCCGCCGATCGTCGACCCTTCTTTGGCCATCGTGATGAACATTTCACCCGGACGTCCATCAGGATACAAACCGACGCACAAGTAACCTTCGTGCCCAGCGATGCTGAACTTGTGGGTCAAGCTTTGACGTGTGTCAGGTAAACGCTCGCGACGTGGCTTGTAGACGATTTTCTCGACTGTTTCGACCTTCGCGGCTTCGGCTGCATCAGTCGCTTTTTGCTCGTCGGACTTGGTGTTCAAAGGTTGCGACTGCTTGCTGCCGTCACGATAAATCGCGATGGCCTTCAGCCCCAATTCCCAGCCCCAGAAGTAAGCGTCCGCGATGTCTTGCGGGGTCACATCGGTGGGCATGTTGACCGTTTTGCTGATCGCACCGGACAGGAACGGCTGAGCCGCGGCCATCATGGTGATGTGAGCACGCCAGCCGATGCTGCGAACACCGTTGGCTGGTTTGAACGCACAATCGAACACGGCCAAGTGTTCGTCCTGCAAACCGGGAGCACCTTCGATGGTGTCGTTGGCATCGACGTACTTCAGAATCTCTTCGATCGTGTCGGCGTCGTAGCCGAGCGTCTTCAAGCCGAGCTTCACGGTTTGGTTGACGATCTTCAACATCCCGCCGCCGGCGAGCTGCTTGTATTTCACGAGTGCGATGTCTGGTTCGATGCCGGTCGTGTCGCAGTCCATCATGAAGCTGATCGTGCCGGTCGGTGCCAGCACGGTCGCTTGTGCGTTGCGGAAGCCGTACTTCTCACCGATTTCCAGCACACCGTCCCACAATTCGCGAGCGGCTTCTTTCAGTTCGGCTGGTCCGTCGTCGTTGATTTGATCGCATGCGTCGCGGTGCATTTGCATCACGCGAAGCATCGGAGCTTCGTTTTCAGCGTAACCGTCGAACGTTCCGACCACGCTGGCCAGTTCCGCACTGGTGCGGTTGGCTTCGCCGTGCAGCAATGCTGTCAACGAACCGCACATGCCGCGAGCCGCGTCGCTGTCGTAGGGCAAACCAGCCGTCATGACGACGCTGCCGAGGTTCGAATAACCCAGCCCCAGCGGACGGAATTTGTGGCTGTTGCGAGCGATGGGCTCGGTTGGGTAACTGGCGTGGTCGACCAAGATTTCTTGAGCGATGAAGAACGTGCGGCAAGCGGCACGGAAACGTTCGTGATCGAACGATCCATCCTGCTGGACGAACTTCATCAAGTTGATGCTGGCCAGGTTACACGCGGTGTCATCCAGGAACATGTATTCCGAGCAAGGGTTCGATGCGTTGATCGCTCCGCTGTTCGGGCAAGTGTGCCATTTATTGATCGTCGTGTCGTACTGCACGCCGGGGTCGCCACAGTGCCAAGCGCACTCGGCCATTTTGTTGAGCAACTCTTTGGCAACGTAGCTTGGTGGCTCGGTGGTCGGTTTGTCAGTGATCCAACGAGTCTGGAAGGTCTCGTTCTTGCGAACCGCTTCCATGTAGTCGTCTGTCAAACGAACTGACAGGTTTGCGTTTTGAAAACAAACGCTGGCGTACGCTTCGCCGTTGAAGTTCGAATCGTAACCTTCGCGAATCAACGCGTGAGCCTTCTTTTCTTCCGCCCATTTGCACTCGATGAACTCGAGAATATCTGGGTGCCAGACTTTGAGCGATTGCATCTTGGCCGCACGACGAGTCTTGCCGCCCGATTTCACGACGCCAGCGATGGAATCATAAACACGCATGAAGGACAGCGGGCCAGATGGCGTTCCGCCACCCGACAATTTTTCGCGTTGGCTGCGGATGGTCGACAAGTCGGTTCCCGTTCCGCTGCCGAATTTGAACAACATCGCCTCGCTGCACGCCAGACGCATGATGTCTTCCATGTTGTCATCCACCGACTGGATGAAACAGGCTGACCCTTGTGGGTATTCGTACGGGTTGTCGGGCTGGGCAGTGGTGTTCTCGGTGCGATCCCAGTGCCAGTTGCACATGTCGCCTTCGACGTCGTACTGAGCGTGCAGACCAACGTTGAACCAAACGGGACTGTTGAACGCACCGTGTTGGTGCAAGCACAACCAGGTCAGGTCGCGGTAGAAACGCTCGCCGTCTTCAGGAGTGTCAAAGTAGCCGTCGGCCAATCCCCAATCGCTGATCGTGCGGGTGACGCGGTGGATCAGTTGGCGGACGCTGCGTTCACGTTCGTCGGTGTTTTTAGGGTCGCCGTAGAAGTACTTCGAAACGACGACGTTGGTCGCCAATTGGCTCCACGAAGCCGGGACTTCGCAATCGGTTTGCTCGAACAAAGCGTTGCCCGATTCGTCTTTGATCGCGGCCGAACGCAGATCCCAGGCGGTGGTGGCGAACGGGGTGCGTCCGTCGTCAGGGCAGAACTTTGATTCAATCTTCAGGCCGGCGCGATCGCCTCGCAGGGCGGTGCCGAACTTCTCGCGTGCATACTCGACGCCATGCTCTGAATCGACCTTTTCCAAGGCAGGGTCATTGGCGGGGAGACGGGAGGTGGCGTTCGACTCGGGCAGAACAGTGGACATAGCGTGTCACAAACTCCTTAAAGAGATCGTCCGTGGACGGTGCACCGGGTGTTGCCGTTCGCGGTCCTCGCGAAACAACCGATTCCGTCAAATTTGAAATGAGAGCTGGCAGTCGCCACTGAGTGCTGCTTCCGTGAGCGAAACGAGCTACCGCGTGGTCCATGAAGTCGATATCGGATCATTGATCGTCAAAATCGATGCAAAGTGATTTGCTATCACTACCGGTAGTGGTTTCCATGCCGTCGAGGCACTACATGTGGGCGACGGCGGGAATATTAGAGGTTCCCAGGATTGTGTCAATCTCGATTTTGAAACTGTCGTAAACAACGACCAGCAATTGGTTTACGCGCGACCCTCAGATCAGATACTAGGCATCCACCTCCCCATTACCGCTGACGTAAAGCTCGCTGTGGTGAAGAGTTAGTGAATCTCCTGAGAAGACATCCCGACCTCGTGGAAAACTTGTCGGCAATCAAAATTTTCTTCTCATCACGCACCAACTACCGGGTCACTTAGGACGATCGCAGAAGGTGGGTAAGAGGTAGTGGAAAGGGGCTCAGGGGCTCAGGGAGCAAGAGGCAGGGGGGTTGATTGAAAAAGTTAAATTGACAATTTCAAATTGTAAAATCGGAGGGGTGGGCTTTGCCTTGGTTGCGTTCGATGCTCGGCCTGGTGATCAGAGCCAGACCTGTCCTGCTACAGATGCCCGCTCGGCAGGTTGCAAGTCACTTTGCGATTTACAATTGTCAATTTCACTTTTTCAATGTTCGCCCGTACCTCATCCCAAACTTCGTTTCGGAAGAGGTGCGACATGGGGAAAACGCCAACAAGCGGTATCAAAACCGCACGCCCTCGGAGGATGAAGGGCTGCACGAGCACGAGCACGAGCACGAGCACGAGCACGAGCACGAGCACGAGCACGAGCACGAGCACGAGCACGAGCTAGAAGCTAGAAGCTAGAAGCTAGAAGCTAGAAGCTAGAAGCTAG